>NZ_CP041405.1:1833000-2444000 GCF_007066085.1 Paenibacillus thiaminolyticus
GCTCGTCCCATTCAGCCGGGACGCAATCACACCGGATGCGCTAGCCCGCCGGGTCGCTTCCCTTCAGGACGCGGAATAACTGATACAGGAACGGGGCCGATAACCGCGGCTCCGTTCCTTATGCGTCCGCCGGACCCATAGCTCAGTTGCAACAATCGGCTAGCGCCGGCTTAGACGATAAATGCCTGCGTTCTGTTCCTCCCTTCCCCTGGCTCGTCGTTCCCGGAACACACGCTTTACGTGCTCCGGCACATAGAAAAACCTTGAATGATGCGTGATTTTGAAGAACTGATAGCTCCGAGTCCTTAATACCAGTTCCCCGTCGCGCAGAAAGTTTCAGTGAGTCCTGGTGCTCCCCTGTCTCCTATAAGCGCTATCCCTGTAACGCAGGAGGTCGAAAAATTTACAGAGTAATGGGCTTACATTCCGTATCCCTTCAACGCAGGAGTCCAACTGTTAGCCTTACTTCCGCGCTGCTTATGAATGATATCCCCGTCGCGCAGGAGGTCGAATAATCCGCTCAGCTACGGGCTTATTAAGTGTATCCCTGTAACGCAGGAGAGCAACTTATAACCTTACTTCCACGCTCCTTATGCACGGTATCGCAGTGATTCAGAATACTGCAAGAAACTGTTTATGCTTGGTCTTGAAAATTCATGTTTCTTACATACAAGGGTATAAATTGACTTCTTCAATTAAGTTAGGTGTTATTGCAAGTTGAGAAGTGAGGTAAGGACGAAGAGGCAATCATGACTGCTGGGGATATTGAGCGTAAGGCATTACGGAGGCAGCATGAACGGCAGGGATATCGAATATAAGGAATCGCGGACGCTTCCCTGATCGACAGGGATAATCAACATAAGGACCTACGAAGACTTCCATGAACGACGGGAATAGTGAACATAAGGAACCGCAGAGGTTTCCCCGATCGACCGGATACTGAACAGCTTCATGAGCCACAGGGATATCATGCGTAAGGCGTTGCGGAAGCTTCATGACGGGGATAGTGAACATGTGGAATTGCGAAGGCATCATGCAGCCGCAGAAGCGTCTGACCAGCTGGATAAAAATATATGGCACTGCGCTCTAACTAGAAAGTAAGGTATCGCTTCGGACAGGCCGAACCCCAACCGCCTTCCCTGCTCATCAACCCGTTCAAAAAAACAGCCCTGACCAGAGAGGTCAGGACTGTTGGGTCGTGCTATTGTACACTATTTATAAATGAAGGGCCCGTCGTGGGCATTTCATTATAATTTAATGACATTAGCAGCTTGTGGACCACGGTTTCCTTCGGAAATTTCGAATTCTACCGCTTGGCCTTCATCCAAGCTCTTGAATCCATCGCCTTGGATTGCGGAGTAGTGCACGAATACATCGTCACCGTCTTCCACTTGAATGAATCCGTAGCCTTTTTCTGCGTTGAACCATTTTACAGTACCTTTCAAATTCAAAACCTCCTCACATAATCCACCCTTACAGGTGAATAATGTAATTATACTGGAGGCGTATGTGGAACGCAACTTTTTTTTGCCAATTCAATTTGATTTTCGCTCACGGCCTGGGTTATCATGATCGTTACAAGGATGCGACACGAAGGCAGGCGCTGAATGCAAGCCCTGTCCCGGCAACGCAGAAATGAGGTTTTCACAATGATGAAAAAGCATGTCATCTACAAGCATGACAAATGGAACATGTTGACGGTCGAAGTGCAGGGCCGTCATATCGTATTGCGCGAGATATCCGATCAATGGGGAGAAGAGTGCCACAACTTCCTTAGCCGTCCTGCACTGATGCAGTGGGCAGAGCAGCGTTTCCCGAAGGAAAACTACGCAGGCAAGGAAGAAGATTGGCAGAGCATTATGGATGCGTTCAAGCAAGTCTAAGCTTGCTTCGCGTCCACGGTATTATATCAGTTCGAAGAAGGCAGGTCGCTTATGAATTCGTCTACCAATATTATTTTCATCATTTTGGCATTCTCGCTCGGAGCGATACTTGTATGGAAAAAGGATAGTGTGCCGCCTGCCCTTCGCCGCCCGATGGCTATTGCGGCGCTCCTGTTCCTTGTCTTTGCCTTTTTCCTGGTTGTCTATTCCTTCTGGACCGCCGGCACATAGACCCAGCGGCATCCGGAAGAACGTGTTAGACTCTCCCTCTGCCGGCCATACTATGGAAGTATGTTCATCAAGTCAGGTTAGACATTGTGAACAGTAACGACAAGTATGAATCCGGAATAATTCAGGGGGGTTCAGATGAATCGGCAACGCTTCCTTATTATGCTCACCGTCATCTCAGTATTGGGTTCGACGTTGGTTCCGGCTTCCGCCATTTCCCGTCAGGAGACGATGGCCCGTACAGCTGCGAACTCAGCGAATCCGTCCAAAACGCAACAACCATTTAAGAGGAGGATACATATGCAGCAATTAATGAAACGCTCGGAAGTTCCGCAGGAACACCGCTGGAAGCTGCAAGACCTGTTCGGCTCCCGGGCTGAATGGGATAAAGAATATGAACTTGTGCTTCAATTGGTCGAGAAAATGAAGCAGTACCACGGCAAGCTGAATGAAGCCGCCGCGCTCAAGGCATGCTTTGAGCTGGAAGACGATATTTCCCTACATACAGAACGTTTATATGTGTACGCCAACATGAGCCATCACGAGGATACCGCCGATCCGGTCTATCAGGCGCTGTCCGAAAAAGCGAAGCAGCTGTCCGTGAAGGTCAGTGAAGCGCTCTCCTTCATTACGCCGGAGGTTCTGTCCTTGTCCGACGAGGAGTTGGATCGCTTGATTGCCGATCCTTCCCTGTCCGCATATCGCTTCACGCTCGTCGAGATGAAGCGCCAGAAGGCCCACGTGCTGAGTAAAGGCGAAGAAGCGCTGCTCGCACAGGTCGGCAATATGTCGAAGGCGCCGGAGACGATTTACAGCATGCTGAACAATGCGGACATGAAATTTCCGAAAATCAAAAACGAAAAGGGCGAGGAAGTGGAGTTGACGCATGGCCGTTACGTCCAATTCCTGGAGAGCCGCAACAGTGACGTGCGCCGGGCTGCTTTTGAAGGCGTCTACTCTACATACCGCAAGCAGCGTAACACGATTGCAGCGACGCTAAGCGCCAACGTAACCAAAAACTTGTTCTACGCACGGGCGCGCAAATATCCGTCCGCCCTGGAAATGTACCTGTTCGGTGACAATATTCCGAAAGAGGTATACACCAATCTGATCAATACGATTCATAAGCATTTACCGCTCATGCACCGTTACATGAAGCTGCGCAAGCAGCTGCTTCAGGTCGACGAGCTTCATATGTACGATCTGTTCGCGCCGGTGGTCGAAGAGTTCGACATGGACATTACGTTCGACGAAGCAAAGAAGATTGTCAAGGAGAGCTTGAAGCCGCTCGGCGAGAATTATCTGGCCGCGCTTCAGGAAGGCTTCGACAGCAGCTGGATCGACGTGTACGAGAACGAGGGCAAGCGTACCGGCGCATACAGCTGGGGCGCTTACGGCACCCACCCGTACGTGCTTTTGAATCATAAAGACAATCTGAACAGCATGTTCACGCTGACCCATGAGATGGGCCACGCGCTGCATTCGTATTACTCGGACAACAATCTGCCTTACCGCGACGCGCAGTACACGATCTTCCTTGCGGAAGTGGCATCGACGCTGAACGAGGCGCTGCTAATGGACTACATGCTGAAGAAGACGAACGACAAGAAAGAAAAAATGTATCTGCTCGCCTACTATATCGATCAATTCCGCACGACGGTGTTCCGTCAGACGATGTTCGCCGAGTTCGAATTGCTTATCCACGAGCATGCCGAGAAGGGCGAGGCGCTGACCCCGCAGCTCCTGTGCGAAATCTACTATGATCTTAACAAAAAGTATTATGGTGACGATATGGTTGTCGATCAAGACATCGAGATGGAATGGGCTCGCATTCCGCATTTCTATACGAGCTTCTATGTGTACAAATACGCAACCGGCTTCTCGGCGGCGCAAAGCTTCGCGAAGCAGATTCTCGATGAAGGCCAGCCGGCGGTTGACCGCTACCTCGGCTTCCTGAAGAGCGGCGGAAGCGATTATTCGATCAACATTCTCCAAAAAGCCGGTGTCGACATGTCCGCGCCTACGCCAATCGAGGAAGGCATGAGCCTGCTGGAATCGCTGATTGAAGAAATGGAAAAGATGGCTGCGGAAAAATGAACAGGATGAATGGCGGGTTCCCTTTGGCGAATCCGCCATTTCTTTGCGCCTGCCAGCTCGACTACCTTGCCGAAGATGGCGGAAGCCGTTCGATCCAAGGAGCCGGGAGCAAGTGAGAAATCAGCTTGTGACGGAAGGAGTCGAATATTATACTGGAAGGTAGATACATAGAAATCATGAGGAGGATGCCTGATGCGCATTCAATGGTCCTTGATAGCAGGGCTTATCTTCGCTTTGATTACCGCCATCTTCGCCGTAATCAACGTGAATCCGGTACAAGTCAATCTGTTGTTCGGCACCTTCGAAGTGCCGCTCATCTTATTGATTCTCGGTTGCACGCTGCTGGGCGCCATCATTGTCGGCTCCTATAGCATCTATTTGCAGTACCGATCGCAGAAGAAAATTCAACAGTTGGAGCAGCAGCTTGCCCAACTGGCGCCGGAGGCTGAAGCAGCGGAAGAGGAAATGCCGCTCCCGCCGGCCAACGAGGAGGTTCAAGGACTTACCGCCGAGAGGCGAAATCAAGAAGATTTGGCATAGCGGCTTGCCTTCGGCAAGCCGTTCCGGCTTATTTTCCAATATTGAGGAGGAATTCGTACGATGAATCAACCACACTCCCTGTCATCCCAGCCGCTGCGCGCTGACATTGATGAGAACTATGTCGCCTCTGTGCTAATGGAGCTGCTGAATACTCCGTCTCCGACGGGCTACACCCATCATGTCATGAAGCGAATTGAAGTGGAAGCCACGCAGCTCGGGTACTCCTTCGAACTGACGCGCAAAGGCTGCGGCGTGATTCGCGTTCCCGGCTCGAACCGAGACAGCGGCAAGGTCATCGGCTTGTCTGCTCACGTCGATACGCTGGGCGCTATGGTCCGTTCGGTTCATAGCGACGGCACGCTCCGCCTCACTTCCGTAGGCGGATTCATGATGCAGTCGATGGAGAATGAATACTGCCAAATTCATACCCGCAGCGGCAAAGTCTATACGGGCACGATCATGAGCAATCATCCGTCTGTGCACGTATACTCGGATGCCCGCGACTACCGCCGCGAGGAAGCGAACATGATCGTTCGCATCGACGAGCCGGTTCACTCGAAGCAGGATACGGAGCAGCTCGGCATCCGAACCGGGGATTACGTATCGTTCGACGCCCGCCCGTTACGGCTTCCGAACGGCTATATCAAATCCCGCCATCTGGATGACAAAGCGAGCGTCTCCGCCCTGTTCGGCATGCTGGAGAGCATGAAGCGCACAGGCTGGCAGCCTCACCATGACACCGTCATCTTTATTACCAATTATGAAGAAATTGGCCATGGCGCTTCATATATTCCCCAGGAAATAACCGAAATGATCGCCATCGACATGGGGTGCATCGGCGATGATCTGGCTTGCAAGGAAACCGACGTCTCGATCTGCGCCAAAGATTCGTCCGGCCCTTACGATTACATGATGACGGGCCGGCTGATTGCATTGGCTGAACGGGAAGGCATCGATTACGCCGTTGACGTCTATCCGCACTACGGTTCGGACGCATCCGCGGCGCTGCGCGGCGGCAATAATATTCGCGCCGCGCTCATCGGTCCGGGCGTCCATGCGTCCCATGCGATGGAGCGCACGCATTTGAAGGCCGTGTTGAACACGGCCCGGCTCGCTGCCGCGTATATTACCGAAGCATAAGGAGAAGACAGGGGACGGACGCTGCCGGGAGGCGGGCGCTCTCCCCTGTCTTTAGTCAGCAGTGCCCGCCTGTTCGCGAGCGCTGCCGACCGTCGTGAGTACCCCAGTTGGGACAAAAGTAAGCTTCATGAAGGAGGAATTGGGATGAAAGAACAATTCTCTGCCCTGGTCGTCGACCAGACCGCGGACGGCAATGTCTACACCGCCGTGCGCGAGCGGACGCTTGCCGATCTGCCGGAGGGCGCCGTAACGATACGCGTCGCCTATTCGGGCGTCAACTTCAAGGATGCCCTCGCCTGCTCGGCGGACGGGCATATCGTCAAGACCTACCCGTTCGTACCGGGCATCGATCTGTCCGGCATCGTCGCCGCCAGCGATGATCCGCGCTTCACGCCGGGACAACGCGTCCTCGTCACCGGATATGAGCTCGGCGTGTCGCATTTCGGCGGATTGAGCGAATATGCGCGCGTTCCCGGCGATTGGATCGTGCCGGTGCCGGAAGCGCTCAGCCTGCGCGATGCGATGGCCTTCGGCACGGCCGGGCTGACGGCGGCAATGGCCGTCGAGCGCCTGGAGCGGCACGGCCTGCGCCCTGGCGACGGACCGGTGCTCGTCACCGGCGCCAGCGGCGGCGTTGGCTCGCTGGCGATCGCCATGCTGGCGCAGCTTGGCTGCGAGGTCGTCGCAGCCAGCGGCAAGCCGGGGCTAAGCGATGCGCTCCGGCAGCTCGGAGCCGCCAGCGTCGTATCTCGCGACGACTGGCGGCCGGAACGCCCGCGCGCGCTGGACAAGCAGCGCTGGGCCGGCGTCGTGGACGTCTGCGGAGGCGGCATCCTGGCCGCCGCAGTCGCTTCCACGAAGTATGGCGGCGCGGTGGCCGCCACGGGCATGACGGCGGGCGGAGATTGGCCCGCGAGCGTCTTCCCATTCATCCTGCGGGGCATCACGCTGTACGGCATCGACTCCGTCTATGCGCCGCATGAGCTGCGATTGAAGCTGTGGAGCCGCATGGCCTCCGATTGGCGCGATGCCGTTCACTTCGCTGGCTGGGTGCAGGAGCTCGGCCTGGAAGACGTGCCGGCTTATGTGCGGACCATGAGAGAAGGCGGCATTTCCGGCCGGGCCGTCGTCCGGCTGAGCGGAGACGGAGAATAGAAAAGGAACCCCAGTCCAATCGTCCGCAATTCTTTTGCCAACAGCAACAGACCGAGCGCATCACCCGCTCGGTCTGTTTTCTAATATGCGTGCCATGATTCGGCCCCCTGTATCCGCACAGGGGACTTCGGCTGCCTTCTATGCCCGACCCTGGGCCCGCTTGTACTGCTCCCACCGTTCGAGCAGCTTCCGGGCCACGTCGTCCAGCGGGTCCGAGAACGCCGCGACGGGAAGATTCACCGTCGACTCGACCATGCCGCGATTAGCGCGAAGAAGCGCACGCTTCCAGGATGGAAGATGGGCCAGCACTCGCTCAGGCTTCTCGACCTTGATGCCGATGAAGCGTTGACTCATGAATGGATAGACGATAATATCAGTCACTTCCTCCCATCTCACCTCGCCTGCGCTGCTGAGCGAGGCATTATCCACGAACCCCTGCTCATGCAGGATAAGGGAAGGGCGCGGTGCGAGAATGCGCCACAGGGAATAGGCGAGCGTTACGGCGAAGAAGCAGACGCAGATGGCCCCTACCGCGACCGCAAAGCCTTCCTCGGCATTCATGAGGAATATCCCTGCCGCGACGAACAGCGCCGAGCCGAGCAGGATAGGAATCATTTTGCGCTTGCTCGGATACAACTCTTCGGATCCGGGATACGAATGCGTCGATTCCAATACACAGGACCTCCCGCTTAACGAATCTATAAGTATATACACACCGGGTGGTGCTTTGTAACAGCCTGTTCCGTGAGCAAGGTCCTCACCTTGGAAGCATCCGGACACATCCCGATTCATCCCGACACAACCCTGGTCAAGCTTCCGGGCATAAGCCGCTGCCGGCCGTCCCTAGGGCGTTTTGTTCGGAAACAAAGGGGAAAAGGTCTGCCTCCCCTTATTTCTGCTTCTCCGCCTCGATCTGTTCCGCCAGCTCGCTCAAATAAGTCCACCGCTCCATCAGCGCTTCAAGCCGCTGCTGGGCCTCGCTCTCTTCCTTCATCAATTCCTGCAGCCGCGCAGAATCGCTGAAGGCCAGCTCCATATCCCGCTGGATCTGCTCAATGCGCTCCTCCGCCTCCATGATGTCGTCTTCAATCCGCTCATATTCGCGTTCTTCCTTGTAAGACATTTTTAATCTCGGCTTCCGGTCCGGCCGTTCCGATCTGCCAGACGAGGCCCCTTCCGCCGGCGTCTGCGCCTTCGGCTTCGGCTCGTCGGCCTCCTTCCCGTGCCGTGATGTCCATTCCATATACTCGCTATAGTTCCCGACATGCTGACGGATAGCGCCCTCTTCGAACGACCAGATCCGTTCAGCCACCCGATCCAGGAAATAGCGATCATGAGAAACCGCGATGACGACGCCCGGGAATTCGTCCAAATAATCTTCCAGCACGGCAAGCGTCTGCACATCCAGATCGTTCGTCGGCTCATCGAGCAGCAGCACATTCGGCGCTTCCATCAGCATACGAAGCAGCTGTAAGCGACGCTTCTCGCCCCCGGACAGCTTACCGATTACGGCCCACTGCATCGCAGGCTCGAACAGGAACCGTTCCAGCATTTGCGCCGCCGTAATCGAATTGCCGTCTGCGGTGCGAACCGTCTCGGCCGCTTCGCGGATATATTCGATTACCCGCATCGACTCGTCCATCTCCGCATGCTCCTGGGTGAAGAAGCCGATGCGAACGGTTGGCCCGAGCACGATCGAACCGCCGTCAGGCTCGCGCTCGCCGGCTATGATGCGCAGCAGCGTCGACTTCCCGCTTCCGTTCGGGCCGATAATGCCGATGCGGTCCTCCGGCACGGCGATATAGCTCAGTCCCTGGAACAGCGGCCGATCCGCCAGCCGGGCCTCGACTTCGTCCAGCTCCATAATTTTTTTCCCGAGGCGGGCGGAGGCTGCCGAGATATCCACTTGCCCGTTCTGTCCCGGCCCTTCCTGCCTCTGCAGCGCCTCGAAGCGCTCGATCCGGGCCTTCTGCTTCGTCGTCCGCGCTCTTGCGCCGCGCCGGATCCAGGCTAGCTCCTGGCGGAGCAGGTTCTGACGCTTGTCCTCCGACGCCGCATCCCGCGCTTCACGGTCTGCCTTGAGCTCCAGGAAACGCGAATAATTGGCTTCATAGAAGAACGCCCGTCCCCGATCCAGCTCCACGATCCGGTTCGCTACCCGATCCAGGAAATAGCGGTCATGCGTAATCATCAGCAGCGCGCCGCTTCGCTTCTGCAGCATCGTCTCCAGCCAAGTGACCGTGTCGTTGTCGATATGGTTCGTCGGCTCGTCAAGCAGAAGCAGATCCGACGGATGGATGAGCGCCGCCGCAAGGGCGACGCGCTTGCGCTGGCCGCCGGACAGCTCCCCCATCTTGGCACCGAATTGATCCAGCCCAAGCCGTGATAGAATTGACTTCGCCTCGCTCTCCAGCTGCCAGGCCTGCAGCCGATCCATATCATCGGTCGCCCGGATGAAGGCCGCCTGCGCCGCTTCATCGTCCGGCCGTTGGGCGGCCCGTTCCAGCGCTTCCGTATATACGCGCACCGCCGTCATGTCGGGAGCATCTCCGCCCAACACCTGATCCAGAATGGTCGCCTCCGGATCGAATTCCGGCTCCTGCGGCACGAAGCGGATTGTAATCTGGCTGCCGGCCAGCACTTTTCCCTGCTCAGGCTGCTCCCAGCCCGCTATTGTCCGCAGGAAGGTCGATTTCCCCGTCCCGTTGACGCCGATAATGCCGAACCGATCCCCTTCCTCAATGCCGAAGGATACGTCCCGGAACAGTATTTTATCGCCATAGCTTTTGCCCAGCTCTTCAATCGTCATGATGTGCATCTTGCGTTCCCCCATTCACGTCCTATCTGCTTGCCCTGCGATTCGGCATGCCCCGCATACCACAGCCAAAGGGGAGAACCGCCGGTTCTCCCCCATAATCTCGCTGTAATCTCCTTGCCGCTGTCCCGCTTTCCGCTTTAATCTCAATCCAGTGAGAAGATAGGCACCGCGGCAGCTTCCACCGCTTCCACTACTTCTACCGATTCGGCGCACTCTCTTCCCTCGCGGATCCTTCCCCTTCCTTCACACCCGGTCAAGCGGTTCCCGCTGCCGGGCAGCCGTGAATGAACAAATCAGCGACGAAGCGGATGCGCTGCTCCATATCTTGCTCGGTGAACTCAGAGGAGAACAGCATGTCCATCTTCATCATGTCCAGCATCCCCGTATACGACTTCGCATGAAGCACCGGCTCGGGCAGCTCGAAGCGCCGCATCAGGCCTGCCATCGCCTCGATGTAGCGTTGCATGAACTTGCACAGCGCCTGCATCATATCGGGATCTTTGTTCGGCGACTTGAAGAACAGATTCGTATACTGTCTCCGTCTGAAATAATAGCGCAGATGATGATCCGCAGCGAAGCGCAGCCCGTCCTCCAGCGAACCGGCCTGGCTCAAGCCGTAATCGAGCTCGCGCAAATATTGTTCAAAATCACGGACCGACATGGCCGTGAACAATTCTTCTTTGCTTTTGAAATAAATATAAATCGTTCCTTTGGCAATGCCGGCTTTCTCGGCAATATCCGACATCTTCGTCTCATAGAAGCCATTGGCACCGAAAAGCTCATAGGCCGCATCCAAGATCAGATGCAGTTTGTCGCTTTGCCCGTAACTCATCGGCACACCTCCTTCCAATCTGACGCAAGCCCTGCAATCCCGGCTGCTGATACGAATATATCACGAGATCGGCAAGTTGTCGATTTGACTCCCGTGTGCCATGTGACGGCTTAGCCTCCGGCCAGCAACCAGATGAGACAGGAGACGGCCGCGCCGGCGCAGGAACAGAGCAGATTCACCCGATCGTTAGTGAGCCAGCGGTAGCCGCGCACGAGCTTCGTCGCATTTCCGCAATGCGAGGTCCGTTCCGTGTCCGCATCGCACTGCGGGCAGCAGTAGCCTGCCTGCAGGGTCGCGCCCAGCAGGGAGTCGAGCAGCGCCCCGGCCAAGCCCCCCAGCGTCCCGGCGAGCAGCAGAACGAACAGGGCGCGGAAGGACGTCTCCGGCCCGGTCTGCAGCGGATCGAGCAGCAGGAAGACGGCTGCGGCCACTCCGATAACGAAGGCTCCCGCCGCCGACGCCGTCGTGCCAAGCAGGGATACACCGCCGGACGTTCCCGGGGGAACGACTCGGCCGGTCACGATCGATCGCGGCGGGCGGCGGCTCAGACTGCCGATCTCGGTCGCCCATGTATCGGCGTTCACCGAGGCCATCGCCCCGACGAAGAGGGCGACCCAAGCGGGATGGGGCGCGATAATATAGGCAAGACAGAGGATCAGGCCCAAGCCTCCATTGGCGAAGACCTGGCCTGCATCCCGGGTCCCTGTCTTTTCATAATTATCCTCGAAGCGCCCCTTCGCTCTCTTCTTCCACTTGGACCATAGCGTCGACGTCACAAAAAAAGTAAGCAGCAATCCGAACCAGATCAGCCCGCCGCTGCCGCAATAGATCGTCCCCATCACAATGGCCGCCGCGGCGCCGGATCCGGTTAACGACTTCTTCCACCATGCGGCCCCGGCCACCAGCAGACTTCCCAGCAGCCCGATAATCCAGGGACCCCAGCTCGTATGCCATCCGATAGCTTCCTGTATCAATCGAATTCCTCCTACTCCTAGCCCGCCGGTCAAATCTGCGCCGCGATGACGCAGGAGCCCAGGAGTTCTCCGTCCCAGCTTAATTCCAAGCGATCCCCCGCCTGTACCGGGCCTACCCCTGCCGGCGTTCCCGTGAAGAGGAGATCCCCTTCTCCGAGCCCATAATGGCGGGCCGTATATTCGATCAGCGTATCGAGGGAGAACAGCATCTCCTCCGCACGCCCCTCCTGCACGAGGCGGCCGTTGTTATGCATCGCGAAGATCGTCCGTTCCAGCGTCTCCGTGCCCGGAAAAGGCAGAACACGGGTGACCGGGGCCGAGTTCAGCACGCCCTTGGCCGCCAGCCACGGATGGCCCTTCTGCTTCAGGATGTCCTGTACGTCGCGCAGCGTAAAATCAATGCCGAGGCCAAAGGCGTCGACTGCTTCCGCAGCCGTCATGCCCGGCTTGACCCGGCGTCCGATGCGAAGCACCAGCTCCACCTCATGATGGACCGCCCCGCGGTCGAGCGGGAGCGGCAGCATCGTATCCGTCTCCATCGTTATCACCGCATGGGAAGGCTTCAAGAACACCATCGGCTGCTCGGGAACCGCATTGCCCAATTCAGCCGCATGCAGCCGATAGTTCCGCCCGATGCAATATACATTGCGCACCTGGCGCCCGTCGCTCATCATTCCTCTATGATTGCTCATCCTTCATCTCTCCCCCAGGATCTATGGATAGCCGGCCATCCGGCGGCTCACTTCTTCATATGCGTCACGCGTCCCTCCGCGTCGATGGATACCTGTTCCGATATGCTCTCCACGCGCTGCAGCACCGCCTGTCCCGCTTCCCCTTCTAGCGGAACGGCCTGCCCCAGTTCGGTATAGAACGGAATGACGGCCAGCTCGCATTGGCCCTGCTTCGTGCATTCCGCCTGCAAAATGGCGGTCTCCCATGTCACGGGCTGGACGGCCCGCGTAAAAATAAAGTTCCCCAGACTATATGCAATCCATTTGCCCTTGTACTGCTCCAGGCCTTGCAGGACGTGCGGATGTCCTCCCACGATCAGGTCGGCGCCCGCATCAATATACAGGCGAGCGAGCTCACGTTGGTAGTCCTCCGGGAAGTCCACCTTCTCCGTGCCCCAATGCGCAATGACCACAACAAGATCCGCCTGCTCCTTCGCCATCGCGACCGCTTCCGCCGCCTTCTCCTTCATCCCGTCATAGGTTGTCGCCAGCCCCGGCTTGTTCTTGCCTGCATACCAGCTTACTTCCGGAACGACGCGCGTGAACCCGAGGAAAGCGAGCTTGATGCCCTGGCTCTCGAGCAGAACCGGAGTGAAGGCTTCCTCTGCATCATGCCCCGCTCCGATATAAGGAAGATGAACGTCCCTTAACGCGGCGAACGTATCCAGCAGCCCCTCTTCCCCTTGATCCATCGAATGGTTGTTGGCCAGGTTGACGAGGTCAATGCCCGCATCGCTCATCGCCTGTGCCGTGCGCGGCGATGACTTGTAGACGAATTCCTTGTCCTGCGCCGGGACTCCCCGCACGGTCAGCGGCGTCTCCAGATTGACCGCGGCGATATCCGCTTCCTGGAACCAACGCTTGGCGTGCACAAAAGGAAAGTCGTACCCATACTCCTTCACGACACCCTCCACGCGTCCCGCCGTCATCACGTCGCCGGCGAAGGCGAGGCGGACGCGCGGCTCCTCCTCTGGCCCGCTCCCCGGAAGAGACGCATCTTGATCGGGATGCTCCGTACCCGTTCCCGCCTCTTGGCCGTCGGCATCGCCGGGGGATGAACCGTCTGGCCCATCCGCCTCTTGGCCGGGCAGCCCGCTCGCCGGCTTCTCCGGCGCTGCCGCTTCCCCTCCGGAGGAGGCCGCCGGCGGCCGCGGCCCTTCCGCCGGTTCGCCGGGCAGCCATCCCTGCTGCCAACCGGCGTATACCGTTCCGGCGACGATGGCCGCCAGCACGATATTCAGGACAAGCAGCGGGCGGCGCCGTCTCCTTCGCACGCGCCCTTCGGGTTCCTTCCGCGATTGTCTCAATGTTCCGCTCCTTCCGCTCGATTTTTGCAAATATGTCTCATTATAACGCGTTCCCGCCCTTTTTTTCCAATCGGACCCCATGAAGCCCAGATAACGCAACCGGACTCCCTCAGACGGCCGTCAGGATCGCTCTCAGCAATCTGCTTAACTGCGCACGGCCCTCCCGCGTGCGATTCAGCCGATATCCTTGCCCCACCCCAGACCTGCCTCAGCCCGAAGCGGATCCTGGCTCCATAACCACGCCAAAAAGCCGCGCTTCCGCGCGGCTTCTCTTTTACAATCTATCACGTTCCCGCTAATTCGGCAGATCCGGTTACCCCGCCGTTCCAGTAGCGGCATCCTCGGCTGGCGCCTCTGGCTCCGTACTCATGGCCTGCATCGCGCTAACCGCGGCTTCCGCCGCATCGCGGCCGCTGCGAACGCAATCGGGCATGCCGACCCCTTCGTACGGCTGTCCTGCCAGGAACACGCCTGGGAGCGTGCGCCCCACCTCGTCCCTCAGCGAGCGGATCGCCTGCACATGGCCGACCGGATACTGGGGCATCGAGTGGCGAAGGCGCGTAATCTCGACGAACTCCGGGTCGATATCGATATCAAGCAGCTCCCGCAGCTCGCTGCGCACCGTCCGCTTGAGCGCCTCGTCCGGCCAGTCCACCCGTTCCTCGTCACCGGCCCGGCCAATGTAGCAGCGGATAATAAGCTTGTCCCCGCGGCTCGTATGCGGCCACTTCACCGAGGTCCACGTGCAGGCCGTAATCGCCCGGCCTTCCCGGCGCGAGATGACGAACCCTGTGCCGTCGAACTGATTATTGACCTGCTTGCGATCGAACACGCTGACGACATTCGCGACGGATACATGACGGATCGCCTGCAAGGCGCTCGCATCGACATGCTCCTCGAGCAAGGATGCCGCATGATACGAAGGCGTCGTCACGATGACGGCATCCGCCTGCAGCCTGCTCCCATCGCTCAAGCGCACCAGATACGTTCCGTCCTCCCGCTTCTCGAATCCTTCCGCGCCGATGCCAAGGCACAATTCGGCCCGGTCCCGCAGCGTCTCCTCCAGCCGTTCGACGAGCGAGGTCAAGCCGTTGCGGAATGTCAGGAACATCGTTCCTTTGGCGACATCCGGCAGCCCCGGTACCGATTGGCCTGCTTGGCGGCTCGCCTTCATTCCGCGTATCAGGCCACCGTGCTTCCGCTCCACCTGCGCGAACTGCGGGAAGGTGGCCTGCAGGCTCAGCGCCTGCAAATCTCCGGCATAAATGCCGGCAAGCAGCGGCTCGGCAATATGCTCCGTCACTTCGCGTCCGAGCCGTCTGTCCAGGAACGCGCCAACGGATTCATCTTCATCCGCCGGATGCGGCTTGATGAACAGATCCATAGCCGCGCGCAGCTTCCCCCACGGGGAGATGAGCCCTGTCTTCGCGAACGGCCCCAGCTCCGTCGGGATGCCCAGCACGAGGCCGGGCGGCATCCGGTACAGCTTGCCCCGGCGCAATATATATGTTTTTTTGGCATGCGGATTCGTGGCGACCAATTCAGAATCCATTCCGAGGTCGCGCGCCAAATCGATCATCGGCAGCTTCCGGGCGAGGAAGGAGTCCGGGCCTTTCTCAATGACACACCCTTCCTTCCGCAGGGTCTGTATCTTCCCGCCGAGACGGTCCGATTGCTCTATGATGGTAACGGAGATGGGCTGCCCCTCTTCATCCGCCTGCTTCAGCGCATAGAACGCCGCGCTCAATCCCGTAATTCCGCCACCGATAACGACAAGTTTCCGCAGAGCTTTCATGTTGTTACCTTCTTTCTAGTTACTCGCTTCCGACATCGCCTTCATCGTAACGTCGGCCAATGTCGCCATATACTTCGGATCATCGTTCAGCATACGAGTCCGCTTGAAGCGGATGCCCAGGCCTTCGGCCTCCTGAACCGCCTCGATATCGAGATCATACAGCACTTCCAGATGATCGGATACGAATCCGATCGGCGCCGACAGCACCCAGCGGATGCCTTCCTGCTGAACCGCGGCGAGCGTGTCCAAAATATCCGGCCCCAGCCAAGGCGTTGCCGTCCGGCCCGCGCTTTGCCAGGTGAATCTCCACTGCCCTTCCTTCAGTCCGCAGCGCTCGGCTATCGCGGCCGATGTCGCGTTCAATTCATCCACATACGGATCATTCATCTCCAGGATGCGCGCTGGCAGGCTGTGTGCGCTGAACAGCACCTGGATCTCATCCCGCTCCGCCCCTTCGGCGGCGAAGGCGTCCAGCTGCTCATTCACCCGCTCGGTCAACGCATCCAGCAGCTCGGGATGCAGATGGTAGCTGTTGACGCAGCGAAGCTCGATCCCGTGCTTGGCCGCCGCTTCCTTCGCCCGCGAATTATAGCCGCCGACGCTCATCGCGGAATAATGCGGGGCCAGTACGACGGACACGGCTTCCTTGATACCATCAACGGCCATCGCCGCGACGCCGTCCTCAATATACGGCTGCGCATGCTTCAAGCCTTGGTAGCACACATACTGAACTCCCGTGCCTTCGGTACGGCGGTTCAGCGTCTCCTGCAGCGCTTCAACTTGGCGGTTCGTATGCTCCCGCAGCGGGAACACGCCCCCGACAATCGCTTCATACCGGTCCGTCAGTTCCTTCAACTGCTCCTCGGAAGGCGGATTGCCCCGCCGGATATGCGTGTAATAAGGCTCGATTTCTTCGAGGCTGCGGGGTGTTCCGTAGGACATCACCAGCACGCCGATTTTACGCTTGGACACTCGCTGTTCCTCCATTCCGACTCGTTCTCGCGTTACATCCTGTTTCTTATTTCTTCGCCAGCAATCGGCTGGAATATTCATGCACGAACTCGGTCAGCCGCTGCAATTTGTCCAGCGAAGCTTCCGGGAACAGCCCGTGGCCGAGATTGAAAATGTAGCCCGGCTCCTGAATTCCCAACTCTACGATATGGGCGGCTTCCCGTTCGATGACGCTCATCGGCCCGGTCAACACATAAGGGTCCAGATTGCCCTGCACCGCGAACCGGCCGTTCAGCCGGCGGCGTCCTTCCGTTACGGACACCCGCCAGTCCAAGCCAATCACATCCGCCTTCAGCTCATGGAGAGTCGGAAGCAATTCGCCGGAGCTGACGCCCGGGAAATATATTTTCGGTACGTCCAACTCGGACAACTCCGCAAAAATACGCGTCATCGTCGGCAGCACGTACCGTTCGAAATCGCGCGGAGACAAGGAGCCAACCCAGCTGTCGAACAATTGGAACGCTTTGGCCCCGTTCGCCACTTGGGAACGCACATAGGCGATCACCATGTCTCCCAGCTTATCCATCAAGGCATGCCATACTTCCGGAGTCTCATACATCATCGTCTTTGTAAGGATATAATTTTTAGAAGGACGGCCTTCGATCAAATAGCTCGCAATCGTGAACGGTGAGCCCGCGAACGTAATGAGCGGAACCTTCAACTCCCTGTCAAGGATGCGAATCGTCTCCAGAATATGGCCCAGATCGCCTTCCGGATCGACCGGTGTCAGGCGCTCGACATCAGCAGCGCTTCGTATCGGATTGTGAATGACCGGCCCCACATTGGCCACGATATCGAAATCGATGCCCATCGAAGCGACCGGATTCATAATATCGGAATAGAGAATAGCTGCATCCACGCCTAGCTTGCGGACAGGCATCATCGTCACTTCGGCGGCCAGCTCCGGCTGGCGGCATATTTCAAGCAGACTGTATTTCTCTTTAATCTTGCGATAGTCGGGATCATAACGCCCGGCCTGCCGCATGTACCATACCGGCACACGGTCTACTTGTTCCTGTCGACACGCTTTCAGAAAACGATCATTATAAGTCATTCATATACCCCGCTTTGACGGTATTGTGCATATAGACAAATTGTCCGTTTTGGACACGCACTTTTTTATAGCTAACGCTTCCATTATGCCCCTTTTCTATGCTTCTCACAACCTCGCCGTTCCGGGTAGCTATGACAATCTGTTGACAAAAAACGTTCGCATATGATGATTTTTCGACAATTTGCCCGCACAAAACTATGAAATGACCAAAATTTGCATAACCTATTCTGACTTGCTGCCAGGTGCAATCATATCCCTGCTTTCATATGACAATTGATATATATATGTATGGTATAATAATACCCGTTGCTGAACATTGTACGGACCGTGACAGAAAGTGGTGAACATCTTATGCAGCAATGGAAACTGAATCTGATTATTCTCTGGTTCGGATCATTTCTGGTCATGTCGGGCATGACCATGGTTACGCCGTTCTTGGCGCTGTATTTGCAGCATGATATCGGATTGAGCGATCCGCATCAAATTGCAATTTGGACGGGACTTATCTTTGCGGCGAATTTTTTGACCTCATTTATTTTTCAGCCAATCTGGGGGAAGTTCGCGGATAAGTACGGCCGCAAAGTCATGATTATCCGTTCCGGCTTAGGTATGGCGATCGTGACGGTGTTGATGGGCTTCGCGCAGACGCCAGTGCATCTGCTGCTGCTTCGTCTCCTGAATGGGACGATCTCGGGCTTCAACCCTGCCGCAGTTGCACTTGTATCGTCGACAACGCCGCGGGAACGGACCGGCTTCGCTATGGGCATACTGCAGTCCGGCGTCGTCGCAGGGACAATTCTCGGGCCGCTTATCGGCGGAGGGCTAGCGGACTGGGTCGGCTATCGGCCGATTTTCTATATTACCGGAACACTGCTGTTCCTGGCCACAATGCTGACGCTGTTCATGGTGAAGGAGCCGTTCGACCGCGAGAAAGCGGCGGAAGAGCCGCAAATCTCGGTTCTCGCCGGCTTCAAACAGCTATCTGGCATTCCGCAGCTGCTGTCTCTGTTCGCGGTAACCTTTCTGCTGCAATTCGCCATGCTTAGCCCAATGTCGCTGCTTCCGCTATATGTGCAGGACCTTCATGGCTCGACGCAAAATCTGGCGTTTCTCGCCGGGCTCGTCACCGCAGTCACCGGCGTGTCCAACATGATCTGTTCCCCGATACTGGGGAAAATGAGCGACCAGTACGGCTCCCACCGGATATTGACCGTATGTCTAATCGGCGCTGCGCTAACCTTGATTCCGCAGGCCTTCGTCGGCACCGTGTGGCAGCTGCTCGTCGTCCGCTTCCTGCTCGGAATATTTATGGGCGGCCTGCTCCCATCCGTCAATGCGCTGATACGGAAATATACGCCTGACGGCATGGAGAGCCGCGCCTACAGCTTCAATACGAGCACACTCGCGCTCGGCAATATGATCGGCCCCGTCTTCGGCGGAGCGATGTCCGGAATTATCGGCATTCAAGGCATTTTTATCATTTCCGGCATTTTGCTGCTCGTCAACACGGCATGGGCCCGTTACTCCTTATATGGGAGAAAAAGAACGACTCACCGGCATACGTAATGCCTTCAGCAGGCCATGTCGCCTTGCTTAACAACGTGGCTGACAGAACAACCATATTATTTTTTGCAAAAGGGCTTGATCTGAAAAGCATTTCATCCGCTACAGTATGAATAGAGCCGCCATCAGCCGGCGTTACCTGACGACATCGTCGGGGCGTTACGGCAGGCGGCTTTCTTTATTTTATTTATCGCCGCTGTGGATTCGATTCAAAAAAATTATCAGCGGCGTCTCCCTGTTTGGATCTCCGCTTTCGTGCGTATATATCCAATGAAAGGGGGGAATGTAAAACATGGTAAATCAATGGACACCGCGTACCTTGACGGCCATGCTGTGCTTCGTCTTGCTCTGGACCGCGGCGGCTGTGCTGGGGCCGGCAGAGGCGGAGGCTAAGCCGAGTTATCCGGAATTCGTCAAAGTGTCGGCCGTAGGTCCGGTCATTCCGGGGTTAAACGCCAAAAATGAATGGGTGCCTCAGGGACTGGCGGTCGTGCCGGGGAAAAATTGGGTCATCGTCTCGCATTATTCGGGGAAATCCAGCAGTCAGGCAAGCGCCCTCTCGATTACCGACACGAAGACCAAAAAGCGGATAAAGACGCTCTACCTGTACGAGAGCGCCGACAAAAAGCATACCGGACATGTCGGGGGCGTTGCAGCCAGCGCCAAATACGTATGGATCGCGTCCGGCAGAAGTGTATACCAAATTCCCGTTAGCACGGTCTCCGGCAAAAAGGATTATAGCAATGTCGTCATGAAAAAATACGCTCTTGGCCATAAAGCCTCCTATGCCTCCTATTCGGACGGGGTGTTGTGGGTGGGTGAGTATATGGATGGCCAAGATATCGGCCAAAGCATGTGCAAGCCGGGACCGCAGGGCAAAGCGAGAGGCTATAAGCTAAACGGCAAAGGAGAGCTGCCGGCCAACCCAAAGGCAACTTATACATGGACGACGCCTGATCGAGTGCAAGGGATGGCCCTGACGAAGAACCGCGTCTTTTACAGTCAATCCTGCGGCCGCAACAATGACAGCACCCTGCTCGTATATACGCGGGGAGCCTCGGGCAAGCAGGTCAGCTCCTTGAAAATGCCTCCAATGTCCGAAGGCATCTCTCTGAAGGGAAGCAGTCTCTATGTGCTCTTCGAATCCGGTTCGCGCAAATACGCAGACGGGAAATACCCGCTAAAAAATATGTACATCATCAACACAAAGAAGCTAGCTATAGCGGTACCCAACAACAGCCCCTCCTCCGATCAGCCAAGACCGGATGAAGGGGCTGCTTAAATAGGACACCTCCGCCTCCGTTGCATCATTATCCCATTCCGTCAGACGGAGACTAGCAAAAGGGGTTTCCAACGGCCTGAAAACTGCACAGTTTCTCTGGACGCGCTTATTCGGTAGGCGAAATCCTGCACAGATACAGCAATTCGATATGGACCACTTCACCAGAAAGGGAATCCTGCAAAACTGCAGCAATTTCACCCGTTTCTCTTCGACTTAGCTCAAAAGGGCCTAAAATGATGTAGCTGTGCAGCAATTTCTCGGGATGTGGACTCATTGAGCCGAAATTCCTGTAAAATAGCAGCAATTTCCTCCACATGTCCAAGCCCCAGGAGGCAACGATGCCTCCAGAAGGCGATGATGCCCCATCATCTCCTCATTGGCGTCCTACAGCTTCAACAGGCCAAGCACGTGAAGGAACACGATGGCGATAACAACCGGAATGACATAGCGCAGCAATATGATATACAACGCCAGACCTTTGCGCCACCATGCCGCCTCGGTCGCGAATTCCTCGTACAGCCGCTTCCGCGGGAAGCGGTAGCCGACGAACAAGGCAATGAGCAGCGCACCGAAGGGCATGAGCACATTCGTCACGGCGAAGTCGGCCGCGTCGAAGAGAGACAGGCCGAAGATGCGCGCATCCGACCAGACACCGAATGACAAGGCGGACGGGATGCCGACGATGAAGATAAGGATTCCGAACAGCCAGCTCAACCGGGAGCGCTGTTGGTCGTTGTTGGACAATCCCGAGACCAAAATCTCCAGCATGGAGAAGGCCGAGGTTAAGGCCGCGAATAGGAACAACGCCAAAAATAACACGATGAAAAGACCGCCGAACGGCAGCTTTTCAAACAAGGCCGGCAAGGTGCCGAACAGCAGTCCCGGGCCTTCCTGCGGCTTCATGCCCAGCGCAAATATGGCCGGGAAGATCGCAAGCCCCGCCATCAGCGAGGTCAGGACGTTCAGGCCGACGACAGAGACCGACGATTTGAGCAGCGATTCCTGGCGGCTCAAGTAGGAACTGTAGGTCACCATGACGGATACCCCGACGCTGAGACAGAAGAACGACTGACCCAACGCATACAGCACAGCTTGTCCCGTCAGCTTGCTGAAATCAGGCTGAAGAAAATAACGAAGGCCTTCGCCCATCCCGGGAAGGGTCAGGGAACGGATGATAAGGACAAGGAATAAGACGAACAAGCCCGGCATCATGATGCGGCTTGCCCGTTCGATCCCCCCCTTGATTCCGCGCGCGACCACCGCGATCGTAATCAGCATGAAGACGAATTGCGCTGCGACCGCGTACCACGGATTGGCTACCGTCTCCGCGAACAGCGCATCGTAATCCTGGCCGCTCGATAGCAAGCCGCCGACAATACCGCGCCCTACATAAAGCACGATCCAGCCGCCAACGACGCTGTAGTAGGACAAGAGCAGGAAGCAGGTTCCGATGCCCAAGTATCCGATCCAGTGCCATTTCGAACGCGGCGCTATATCCTGGTAAGCGGATACGGCTCCCCGGCCTGTACTGCGCCCGATAGCGAACTCCGCCAGGAGCAGAGGCAGTCCGATGCCCAGCGTAAATAGCAGAAAAATAAGAAAAAATGCGCCCCCGCCGCTCGTCGCGACGACATTGGGGAATTTCCAAATGGCCCCCAGTCCGATCGCAGATCCGGCTGAGGCCAATATAAATCCGAGTTTTGAAGTCCACTGCTCTCGAGTTGTCATTACTGCCTCCTGTTGTCAATCTGTGTGCGAATGCTGCCTATTACACCGGTAGCCACTTCATTCCGTGCAAAAACACGATAAGGACGATGAGCGGCAAAAGGTAGCGGAGCATGAAGACGTACACGGCCAAGCCTTTGTGCCAGCGGCTGCCGAGCGTGTCCCATTCCTCCTGCAGGCGCCGCCGCGGATACCGGAAGCCGACGAATAAAGAGATCAGCAGTACGCCAAGCGGAAGCATGACGTTCGTAACCGCGAAGTCGGCCCAATCGAATATATTGCGCCCCAGCCACTGCAGATGGCTGCCCACGCCGAAGGAAAGAGCCGATGGAACGCCCATGGCGAAAATTACGCCGCCGACCAGCCAGCACATGCGCGCGCGTTGCTCCGCCTTGTTCTTGGTGAATGCGGCCACGACGATTTCCAACAGTGAGAACGCCGATGTCAGCGTCGCGAATAAGAAGAGCGCCAGGAACAGCACGATGAACAGGCGGCCGAACGGAAGCTGCTCGAAGACGGCCGGCAGCGTAATGAACAGGAGCCCGGCGCCTTCCTGCGGCTTCATGCCAAGCGCGAACAAAGCGGGGAAAATCGCAATGCCCGCCATGAACGAGGTCAGCACGTTCAAGCCAACGACGGACAGGGCCGGCTTCCCGAGAGGTTCCCCTTTTTTCAAATAGGAGCTGTAGGTCACCATGCAGGAGCCGCCCACACTTAGGCAGAAGAAGGACTGGCCGAGCGCATACAGGAGCGCCTGCGGCGTCAGTTGGCCGAAGTCCGGCTTCAGAAAATAGACGAGTCCTTCGCTCATCCCAGGCAAAGTGAGCGACCGCACGATCAGGACGAGGAACAGAATGAACAAACCCGGCATCATAATGCGGTTTGCCTTTTCAATGCCCCCCTTCACTCCCCGGGCCACGATAACGATCGTGATGAGCAGGAACAGTGCCTGCGCTAGCACAGCCGCCCAAGGGTTGGCGGCAGTCGATTCGAAGAGCTCTCCATAGTTGCGTCCATCCTGCAGCAGCGAACCGGTCAGGGCCTTGAGGAAATAGAGCACAATCCACCCGCCGACCACGCTGTAAAATGACAGCAGCACAGAGCACGTCGCCATACCCAAATAGCCGACACCGTGCCACTTGCTCCCCGGCGCCAACTCACGGTAGGCGGATACCGCTTCCTTGCCCGTATTGCGGCCGATCATGAATTCGGCCAGCAGCAGCGGCAGGCCGATGCCGAAGGTGAAGATAATAAATATAAGAAAAAAAGCGCCGCCACCGCTGGTAGCGACGACATTCGGGAACTTCCAGATCGCCCCCAGTCCGATGGCCGATCCGGCTGAGGCAAGCACGAAGCCGAGCCTCGAAGTCCATTGTTCTTGCTGTGTCATCCGTTCTAATCCATCCTTCTCTTTCGATTGCTGTCATTCATTATAGCATAGCAACGGTATAAAGCCCCTGCTTCCACATATTTTTAAGCTGGAGTCTTATTTCACAATAGCAAGCGCCAGACCGTCATAGGCCGGAAGCAGCGTGCTGAGCAATCGTTCATCTTGCGCGATCGCGGCATTGAAGGCGCGCATCGCCTGCACGGACGGGCCCTGCTTGTCCGGATTGAGCGTTCTGCCGCGGAGCATGAGGTTGTCTCCGGCGATTAGAGCCCCCGGTCTCGCCAGCCGGATTGCGTATTCGAGATAGGCCGGGTAATTTTCCTTGTCCGCGTCAATGAAGAACAGATCATAGCGGGCTCCTTCCCGCTCCAGCTCCGCAAGAGAATGAAGCGCCTCGCCCACTCTGTACTCCACCTGCTCGCCGAAGCCGGCTTCGGTGAGATTGCGCTTCGCCAGATCGGCGTAATCTTGACGCAGCTCCAGAGAGACAAGCCGCCCTCCCGGTTCCAGTCCCCGCAATATGCAATAGCCGCTGTAGCCGCCCAGCGCGCCGATCTCCAGCGCATCCTTCGCATGCGCCAGGCGGGCCAGCATCGTCAACAGGCGCCCGTACCCCTCCGGCACGGATATATCCCGTATGCCCTGAGCCCGGATGCGCTCCTTGATTCGCTCCATGGCCGGATCGGCCGGAAATAATTGTTCCAAATAAGATTCTACTGCTTCACTCGACATTTTCCATCCTCCTTGCATTTTATGATATGATGAATGCCATACAAGTACAAGTGAGACAAGTAGAACGGAGTGTTGTTATCGAATGAACCGACCTTGGACGTTAATCGCGACCGCCCCGATGGGCCTGGAGGCTGTCGTCGCGCGCGAATTGAAGCAGCTTGGATACGAGGATACGCGGGTGGAGAACGGCCGCGTGCTGTTCTCCGGAGGGCCTGTCGACGTGTGCCGGGCCAATCTGTGGCTCCGGACCGCGGATCGGGTGCTCGTCAAGATGGGCGAGTTCCGCGCGCGAACCTTCGAGGAGCTGTTCGAGGGCACCAAAGCCATACCATGGCCGGACTGGATCCCGATGCACGGCGAATTTCCGGTTGACGGGCGTTCTCATAAATCCCAGCTCTCCAGCGTCCCCGCCTGCCAGGGCATCGTGAAAAAGGCAGTCGTGGAGCGAATGAAGCAGCGGTACCATAACGACTGGTTCGAAGAGACCGGTCCGCTGTACCGGATCGAGGTCTCCCTGCTGAACGACATGGCAACGATTACGCTGGACACGACCGGACCCGGCTTACATAAGCGAGGCTATCGCAAGCTGACCGGAGCCGCACCGCTTAAAGAAACGATGGCGGCCGCCATCATAATGCTGACCCGCTGGAATCCGCAGCGTCCGCTGTATGATCCGTTCTGCGGCTCGGGAACCCTGTTGATTGAAGCGGCGATGATCGGCTGGAATGTCGCTCCCGGGCTCCGGCGCTCCTTCTCTGCGGAGACATGGAGCATCATCGGCGAACAGGCATGGGAACAAGCGCGAGAGGAAGCGTTCGACGCGGTCCGTGACGACACGGAGCTCCAGTTGACCGGATCGGATATCGATCCCGAAGCGATTCGCCTGGCGCAAGCGGCAGCGAAGAGCGCCGGCTTCGCCCGCGAGATCGAGTTCCGCGTCTGTCCTGCGAGCAAGGCGAAGCCGGAAGGAGACTACGGGTGCCTCGTGACGAATCCGCCATACGGCGAACGGTTGAACGAGAAGGATGAAGTCGAGCGGATGGTGAGAGATTTTGGCTTCATGGCGAAGACGCTGCCGACCTGGTCGTTCTTCGCGATCAGCCCGAGCCGCCAGTTCGAGCATTACTTCGGCCGCCCGGCGGACAAGCGCCGCAAGCTGTTCAACGGCAATATCGAATGCCAGCTGTATCAATATTTCGGTCCGCTTCCTCCTCGCAGCAAGGCGCCGGCATCGCCTTCCGAATCATAATTACGCCCAATCGAACACCATCTGCCCTACAGCGGCAGGCGGTGTTCTTTTATTTTTAACATTTTATGAAAATCTGATAAGATGGGAGGTACGATTACAAGTCAAGGAAGGTACACGCAATGAATCCAATTCGTCAAGCCCGGCCTGATTCCACCGGCAGGAAAAGTTCGGCGGCCGCCCTGTTCGGATGGCTCAGCTTCGTCTTCTTCCTCACGGCGATGATGGGGAAGCTGATCTATTTCAATCGCACGCTGGCGATCCCGAATATGGCCATGAACCGGGACGACTACCTGGTCGCCCTCGGATCGCTGCTGATTGCCGGCAGCTGGACGTTCTGGGCGAAGGAACGATGGCGCCCGTTGCTCTTGTTGCTGCTTAACTTTGCACTGACGGTGCTCATTTTTGCCGATTTGATCTATTTCCGCTATTTTCAGGACTTCATCACGATTCCCGTCCTGCTTCAAGCCGCGCAGGTCAGCTCGCTCGGAGAGAGCATCGCTTCGCTTATTCACGGCAAGGATGTGCGGCTGTTCCTGGATTGGCTCATCCTCATTCCACTCACGATCGGGCATGCCCGCATTCGGTCCCGGGAATACCGCTATCAGCGCTCCATCTTGTCCGGCCGGAAGAACCGGGGACGCATGCTGCAGCGGGCAGCGGCCGGCCTGCTTGCCATCGTCGTCGGCACCGTGTTGGTAGCCGTGCCGGTGAAGCAAGCGACCAGTACATGGGCGAAAGGGCTGTTCAGTTCGGTCTGGTGGAGCGCCTCCGTTTATAATATTACGGGCTTGCTGGGCTTTCACGGCTTTGATGTGTACCGGTACGTGAAGGAAAATCTGATGGGAGGGGCCTCTCTCTCCGAAGCCGAGATCAAGGACGCGGAAGCGTGGTTCGCCGCCCATCGCACCGATCGGCAGGGCCCTGCGTCCTCTTTCGGGCGGTATGCCGGCAGCAATGTCATTATTGTGCAGGCTGAAGCGTTCGAAAATTTCGTCATCGGTGCAAAGGTGAACGGGCAGGAGATAACGCCCAACCTGAATGCGCTTCGCAAGGAGAGTCTTTATTTCACCCGGTTCTTCCATCAGACGGGTCAAGGCCGAACCTCAGATGCCGATTTCGGGGTGAACGCCGGGCTTCATCCACTGCCGGCCGGCTCCGTCTTCATCCGCTACCCCGGCCAGACCTATGACACGCTGCCGGCCATGCTCCGCGCGGAAGGCTATCGCACCGGAGCGTTCCATGCTTATGACGCCGGGTTCTGGAACCGTTATATTATGTATCAAAATATGGGCTACGACTTTTTCATGAGCAAAAAAGATTATGTTCTTGATGAGCCTGTCGGATGGACCGTCGGAGACAAATCCTTTTTCCGCCAATCGGTCGAACGAATGTCTCCCGAGACGCAGCCATTCTACAGCTTCTTAATTACGCTGGCAAGCCACCATCCGTACAAGCTGCCGACATCAGTGCAGAAGCTCGACGTCGGCCCATATACGGATACGATGTTCGGCGATTATTTGCAGTCGATGCATTACGTTGACGAAGCGGTTGGAGAAATGATCGCCGATCTGAAGCAGCGCGGGCTGTGGGACAAGACAATCTGGGTATTCTACGGAGATCATGACAACTCAATCGGAGAGACGGAGCCTCTCTCCAGGCTTCTCGGCCATCCAGTCAGCAAGCTGGATATGCTGGAAATGAAGAATCAGGTCCCGCTCTTCATCCATCTCCCTAATGGGGCGCAGGCCGGGACGTTTGATTCGGTCGCGGGCCAATTGGACGTCGCCCCGACGCTGCTGCACTGGCTCGGAATCGATGCGGCCGACGCCTATATGATGGGCCATAATCTGCTGCTGCCGGATCGGCGGCTCGTCGTATTGCGGAACGGCTCGTACACGGACGGGAGCATTTTCTATGTCCCTTCGGCCGACGGATTGTTCGAGCACGGCACCTGCTTCGATTACGCGGGGCGAGAGAAGACGGACGTCGCCCGCTGCCAGCCGTACGAGGCCGAAGCGAAGCGCCGCTTGACCGTCTCGGACCAAGTGATTACGAATAACCTGATTAAGCGGTTCCGCCAATCTTCTCATTCGCAACCGTGACATCAGCCGCTGTCCCCGTTGACAGCGGCTGTCTGCGTATCTCTTCCCGGGTGCCCGCCATCCGTTCACCTGCCGCCTTCTGCGCCGCCTCGCCTGTCCCCCTTCATCTGCGCTACCGCTCCTGCAGCAGCTCGTCCAGCTTCCGGCGCCGCTTCTTCTCCTTCAGGCGCCGATCGTACTCTTCGCGGCGCAGCGCCTTGGCGAGAGACGCGCACATGCCGAGCAGGACGACCGCGAACGGCAGCGCCGTCAGGATGGACGCCGTCTGAAGCGCATTCAGTCCGCCGCTCAGAAGGAGGACGATGGCGATCAGCGACTGGAAGATTCCCCAGGTGAGCTTGATCGGAATGCTCGGATTCGGGTTGCCGTCAGACGACATCATGCCGAGCACGAAGGTAGCAGAATCGGCCGACGTAATGAAGAACATCACGATGAGCAGCGTGGCCAACACCCCGAGCACATAGCCGGCGGGCAGGGCGTCGAGCGTCACGAACAAGGCGGACGTTATATCCTGCTGCACCGCCTGGGCGAGATTTATGCCTTCGAACATTTCCAAATGAAGCCCCGTCGCCCCGAATACGGAGAACCAAAGGAAGCTGAAGCCGCTTGGCAGCAGCAATGTCCCAAGAATGAACTCCTTAATCGTTCTCCCCCTGGATATGCGGGCAATGAACAAACCGACGAACGGCGCCCACGTAATCCACCACGCCCAGTAGAACAGGGTCCATCTCGCAATCCAGGAATTTTCGGTGAATGGCGACAGGCGAAGACTCATCTGGATAATGTTTTGCAAGTAGCCGCCTAACGTCGTCGTGAACGTATCAATGATGAAGGAGGTCGGTCCGAGAAGCAGCGTGAAGATGAGGAGACCGAGCGCAATCAGCAGATTCGTATTGCTTAATATGCGTATCCCCTTGTCCAGGCCGGTAATGGCCGAAGTCAGGAACAATATAGTAACTACGATAATAATAATGATTTGAACAGTGATGTTCGATGGAATTCCCAGCGTATGCTGCAGTCCGCCGTTAATCTGCATCACGCCGAGACCAAGCGACGTCGCGACACCGAAGGTAGTGGCGATAATGGCCAAAACGTCAATCACTTTGCCAATGGAACCGTCCACGCGTTCTCCGAGCAACGGATAGAACGTATGGCTTATCAGTCCTTTATGTTGTTGGCGGAAGGTGAAATAAGCGAGAGCGAGTGACACGAGCGAATAAATCCCCCATGGATGAAGGCCCCAATGGAAGAAGGAATAGCGCATCGCTTCGCGTGCCGCATCCGGCGTCATTCCCGCGGCGGCGGGCGGGTTCATATAATGGCTGAGCGGCTCGGCGACTCCCCAGAATACGAGCCCAATCCCCATTCCCGCACTGAACAGCATTGCGAACCAGGTCAGATTCGAATATTCCGGTTCGTCATCGTCTCGACCGAGACGAATATGCCCATGCTTACCGAAGGCCAGCACGAGACAGAACAACAGCACGATCAGGGCCGTTATCAGGTAGAACCAGCCGAACCGCTCTGTCGTGAAGGAGAGCGCCGCTTCCGATTGCTGCGCCATGCTTCCCGGGGACAGCAAGCCCCACAGGACAATGACCAGGATGATAACGACCGATATTCCAAATACCATATCCCCACCCCTTGGTTGTTGCTCTTGATAGCATGTAGTATGCACAAAAAAAATCCCAGACGATTGTCTGGGATTCCGGCATTATTTTCATAAAAAAATAGCGCAACTTCATTCTTCACGATTTCCCCACTGCTCGCTATCGAGGAGAGAGCTTAACCGGTTCTGCTGCTCCTCGAGCATCGCTTCTGCCAGTTCCACCGGCTGCTGGTTCAAGCTCAGTCCGGCCTGCTCGACGGCCCGTTCCGCATGCTCCAGCGATTGCTCGGCTTGCTCGACGGACTGCTCCGACGGATGAGACATCGCCTGAGATACCGCATTGCGCGCGGTCTTGACCGCATTCTGGGCCTGGGAGATCGGATTCTGCGACTGCAGGCTGGAGTCATACTTGTTCGGCATGCTGTAAGCCTCCTTCGTCTGTGTTAATCATAAGCAACGTTAGGTTGTGCTCGACAGCATTTTCTATACCGACAGCTATCCCTTCAGGAAAGCCTTCGCCTTCTCGATGGCCTCGTCCTCCGTCGGCGCCGTTACATATCTTCCGTTAACAAAAATAAATACCCGCTTCAGGCAATGGCCGCAGTACGACTTGCAGCCTATTTTAATTTCCGCCTCGGGATCCAGCTTCTTCACCTTCGGCAGGAACGACTTCATGCTGATGTGGCGGCATTTATCACATATACGTATATCATTTGCCATGATTGCTCACTCCATCTTAATCCCTTCGTCTTGATGTAAAAAGAAAGACCGATGTTGCTATAGTTATTGTAAGGGAATGGCCCTGCAGAAGCAACCGGTATGACCACAATCTTCTAGCGGACGGGATCGTATTTCATGACCCGCTTGGAGAACCATGGCATCAGAATCATCGTGAACAGGATATCGTCGATCGGCATAAATGGCATCACATCAGGCATTACCCAATACAAAAGGACCAGTCCGACAAATATCCCTTTCTCCTTCAGCGGAACCCGGGGCGAGAACAACAACCGCGGAGCCGCTCGGAAAAGCAAGATGATCCGGCGGACAGGATTCCTGCTTCCGGCCTTGGCGGACATATGATTGCGGCCCATCCGCACACCTCCTTGCCCCTAGTGTGCGCCATCCGGCTCGCATCATACAGCCCTCCTGAGGAGGTCTGGCGGTCTATTCCTGGACCTGCCCGTTCAATGATTCCCGCAATATCGCCGCCACTTCCTTATACATTCCGTCGAAGTCATGTAATGGCAGCGGGCTGACACCGAGACCGACCTCGACCGTGAACCCGGGCTTACGGAAGCGCTGAATGAACCAATCCTTGTATCCGGCGTCGTTGCCCGACAGCTTGACTGCCCGGTAACCGCTCACCGATTCGAACCGTTCCGCCCATGTGACCGCTTCGGGGGGTTCGTAATCACGGTAATTCCAGTAAATTTCTTGCCCTTGCGTATGGAAGGACAGCACCAGCTCGAACGAATTCCGTTCCGTATAGGATGCGAGCGCGGCGGCCTCGGGCTCGGAGAGCGGATGCTCCCCACCGTAATTGAGCGGCCCTGGAGAACGCATACCGCGCCGGGCCCGCTCCTCCTCCCAATGGGCCGGGAACTGATCGTTCAGGTCGACGCCGCGGATGTTCGCTTTCCACCGTTGAAAGCGCCGGGATCCCTGATTCCATTCCATCACCGAGGAATAGAACGGATGCCGCGGGGAGATGCCCTCCTGCGCCAATTCGATACCGTCCGGATTGACCATAGGCACGATTTTCAGCACCGTTCGCTCGAAGGCAGACCGTGCATCCCAGCCAAGCCATGTTTTTCCGCTGTGGCACGCTCGTGCATAATCTTCTATGAACTGCATGAGCAGCGCCGAAGTAATCCATTCATTCGCATGGACACCGCCATTCGCATGAATCGGCACATGCCCTCGTCCGATGCTGACGGCCAGGATCGGCATGCCGAGGACGCTATGTCCGATCGTCTCGACTTGGACGCATGAATAGCGGCGGCTTAATTGCTGAAGATCCCCCATCAGTTGGGCAGGGCCATATTCCGCTTTTTTCCGAAGCGTCTCATTTGTACACACGTATGGGATAAACACCCTCTGCCCGGCCGTTAGCCGGTCCGGAGTCAAGGATGAATTCACAGAGCGCAGCAGCCCTTCCGGAACACCATGCCCGGCGGCAATCCGGCACAAGGTATCGTTCGGCTGGACAACATAAGTACCGTATGGACGCGCCGGTATCATGAGAACATGCCCGGGAAGCGCATATTCGTCGGGATCAAGCTGTGGATTGCAAGCAAATAGCGCAGGCATATTAATCCCATGCCGGGCGCAAATGCGCAAGTAGGTATCTCTAGGCTGTACCGTGTAGGGAATATGCATCGTTCCACCCTCCTTCATTTCCTCATTGATGCATATGCCCCGTACGAAGCGGACATGACTGGACACCTGCACATACCAAAAAAAAGCATGCCCTCCGCGACAATCGCGAAAGGCATGCACTTCAGCATAAGGAAAAACGTATAATAGCTATAAGATTTGGGACATTCGCCACACGACGGGCACGGCGCATATTTGTTCACCCAGCCAAGCGCGGGCGATCTTCTGGAACAATTCCGGATCTCCACTGCAAAAAAATTGATGAACCGGCGTCTCCAAACTATGGGCGAGCTGACCTTTGTCATGCAAAATTGTACTGATTTCCCTTGCCGTCTCTTCGGCCGAGTTGATAAGTTGAACCTCCGGGCCCATGACCAGTTGAATCGCATCGGTTAAAAAAGGATAGTGCGTGCATCCCAATATTAATGTATCAAATGGTAAAGAGCGCAGTGGATCCAGCGCTTCCCGGACGACGCCCAGCGCTTCACTGGATTGGAACAAGCCTTTTTCGACGAGAGGAACGAAGGTCGGGCAAGCCTTGCTGACCGCATCCACATGAGGAGATAACCGCTTGAGCGCCTGCTCGTAAGCACCGCTCCGAATCGTCCCGTCCGTGCCGATGACGCCGATATAGCCCGTCTTTGTTGCCGATAGCGCGGCCCGGGCTCCCGGATAGATAACACCGACGACGGGAACTGGAACATAATCGCGAATCTCTTCCAAGGCGACCGCCGTCGCTGTGTTGCAGGCAATTACGATCATCTTTGGCTGGAATTGAATAAGATAGTCCACGATTTGACGTGTAAACAATCTCACTTCCTCCGAGGATCGGGGGCCGTAAGGCGATCGAGCGGTATCGCCGAAATAAATGATTTGTTCCTGTGGAAGCTGGCGCATGACTTCTTTGACGACCGTCAAACCTCCCACACCCGAATCGAGCATTGCTATAGCTTGTTGCACGATACACCGCTTCCTTTGTCTCTTGATTGACTGACCTGTGATACCATATGTACGGCAGAGCTAAAATGTACCTCGATCTTAACAGCAATACAGACAAGGTTCAAGTCGACTATCGTTCCATTTTCACACAACGCATGAGACGGCAGCACGCCGGAAGCGCTCCGTGCAATGGAGCATCCCCGCTCCGTCCTGACGAATGCCAAGAAGAACAGGGATGCTATGATTCATATGGTAGGCCAATAACCTTATCTGCGCGTAACTTCCAACTCCTTCTCCGGCTCCTCGGGTGCGACATCCACCGTATCGTCAAGCACCGTCAGCTCAGCTTCATCGTCAGCCTGACGCCATTGGCTCCATTGTTGCTGAAGCCCGGCCGTCTTCTCCCGCGCGGTTGCCAGAAAATTTTCTTTTTGCTCTTCAATCTGCTTCGCCAACCGCTGTGTCTTCTCATTCAACTGCTGAGCACCCTCCGCAATATCGGCGCGCAGCTCGCGGCCCGATTTGGGTGCCAGGAGCAGTGCCGCAACCGAACCAACTACACCGCCGACGAGCGTCCCGAACCAGAACTTCTTCTTACCGTTTGCCATGTTATTGCTCTCCTCCTGTCGGCACTGCTCCGGGTTCATGCTGTTGCCGGGATTCCGGCGGGGATCCGTGCCGGGGCTTTCGCCGCTGCCATTCGTCCCATCCCGCTGCAGCCCATTCCAGCCATTGGCCGGAGGATCGACGGGAATGGGAACCTGAATCGTCCCGTGAGGCGCCCGCCTGTCGCCCCTTGTGGCCGAACCACCGCTCGGCCTTACGTCCCCAATCCGCCAGCAGCCTTCCCGTCTGGCGAAGCGCCCCGCTCCACTCATTCAAAGCGCCGATGACTTCCTCGGCAGCCTCAACGGTCCGCGCGGCCTTCCTCGACAGAGCCGACAGCCGGCGGATCAGCCGCTTCGCTTCATAGGCACACTCCTCTGCCCGAGCGAGCGTCCGGCCCAAGCGAAGCAGCACGGCCACTCCGGCCCCGCAGAGAACTGTCCAAGCAACGGCCGCAAGCAGAATGCTCCAAGCGATCATGGCGGCTCCTCCCAATCTCCAGCATCAACCCGGGCAAATGCCCATGTTGTAATGACAGTATAGATAGATCGGGTTTGTCTTGACACACTTTTCACGTAAAAATTAATTGCTATTTTTCTGAATGAAATTGTGACCTTAGGACCAATATCCCCGTCGCGAAGTTGGCCTTCCTTGTGCCTTATAGTCAATATCCCTTCCGCTCTGTTGCCTTCCTCGAGACCTTATGGTCAATATCCCCGCCACTCAGTTGCCTTCCTTGAGACCTTATGGTCAATATCTCCGCCACTCAGTTGCCTTCCTCGAGACCTTATGGTCAATATTCCCGCCACTCAGTTGCCTTCCTTAAGCCTTGTGGAGTAAATAGCACGTGGGCAGGACGGAACTCTCCTGTACCAACGGGATAGCATCCAATACAGACAGACAAGGACATCCTCATCCTGGGCCAAGGGGATAGCGAACATAAGAGGCAGACAAGGACATCTTCATCCTGCGCCAAGGGGATAGTGAACATATGAGGCAGACAGGGGCATCCTCATCCTGCGGCAAGGGGATAGTGAACATATGAGGCAGACAGGGGCATCCTCAATCCTCCGCCAGGGGGATAGCGAACAGAAGAGGCAGACAGGGGCATCCTCAATCCTCCGCCAGGGGGATAACGGACATAAAAGGCAGACAGCGACTCCCACATCCTGCACCAGGGGAAATAAAAAACCGGGAGTTCCCTCCCGGCGGCTAGATTCGCTTGCGAATCCGGTATGTGCAGCGCTGGCCCTGCTCCGCGATACATTCGGTGCGGGTCACATCCGCGTCCAGCAGTTCGCGGAACAGCGCCAGCTCGCAAGCACAAGGCTGCTTATAATGTTGGGCCACCTGCGCGATGGGGCAATTGTATTCATGCAGCAGCCAGCTTCCATCCTCTTCCTGCTCCGTCTCAACCATATATCCATTATGCTCCTGAATGGTCCCTAGAGCTTCGACGCGTTTATCCAGGCTGGATTGGCCCATCTGCGGAGCATATTTTGCGAGCAACGACTGCTTGCGGCTCTCGAACAGCTTCCCGATTCCATCATCCTCCGGCCAGACCTCCATCTCCTTCAGCAAGTCCAGAATCAGTTGATGGTATTGCTTCGGGAACTGTTCATCCCCTTGGGTCGACAACCGGTATGTACGCAGCGGGCGGCCCATCGGCTGGCGCACCATCTCGGTCTCCAGCAGTCCTTCTTCCTCCAGCGCATACAGATGCCTGCGCACGCCCATTTCGGTCATGTTCAGTTCGATGGCCAGTTGGGCAGCCGACATCGCTCCGTTGGTCTTGAGCAGCATCAGCATCTGTTGGCGGGTCGACATTTTCGAATCAGACTGTTTCAATAGTAACCACCTTTTATTTGGCTTGTCTTCGTATCGACAACATTGTATCTTATCCCGGCGACCGAGACTAGATCATTTCTTTGGCAATGAACTGGCGAGCGCCTGCGGCGAACGGCGGCAACAGCTCCGGCAGCTCTGCCAGGGCGGGATGGAGCTCGCCTCTCTTCCATGCAGCGTAATCCTGAACGAGTGATTTGCGCAGCCGAACGAGGCCGAGCAGACCGTCATGCAGTTGCTCCGGTATGGCTCCCTCTTGCGATAAAATATCAACGATGTCTTCATAACTGCTGGCATCCCTCATCATAAATCCGTCGATCAGCAGACTGCCTACATCGGTAATCAGCTCAATGGCGATATGGAGCGCCCGTTCTTGCGCGTAGGAAGCGGTCAGGCTGCCATCCCATCCGTTCCGAATCGCATTCACGGCTTCCACGACTTGAGGAACCATATTCAACCGTTCCTCGATCTGTGCGGTATTGACATAGTACATCGCTAGCCTCTCCCTTCTCTGTCAGACACTGTCACAGACAGCATATCGAAGCTGGACATGATTCGCAACCACAAAAAAAGGAGCCCATCAGCCCCTTTTCCTGAAAAACTTGCCTATTCAACGATCAAATAAGATTTCATATCATCATGACCTGTACCACACATGACCGAACAGTGAATTACATATTTCCCCGGCTTGTCGAAAACAAAATCCTTCTCCATTTGACCGTCTTTCAGATCGATCTTGAAATCTTCAATGCCAGCACCGTGAAAACCAGATTCATTCACCAGCTTTAGGCGGACTTTCTCTCCAGCCTTGACCTTATATTCGGCCTGATCGAACGTAAAATCATTTCTCGCTACGATCTTGACAAGCTTAACGCCTTCTGGAGCTGCTTCTTCTTGCTCAGCCTTCGGCATGTTGAAGAGCAACAATCCGATGGCGAAAACGCACGCGATGCTGAACAATGTGAACATTGCCCATTTTTGCATAACTGTCATACGCCCCTTTGTCAGTTACATTCGTCACCTTTTATATTACAAAATCTTTCCTGAATCTCTCAACCCCATCTTGAAATTTTCCAAATCATTTTTGAAGTTTGTGACGAATTAATGAACAAAAAGAGAATTGTCTCTTATTTTTGCCGTATTTACGCGATTTCATCCGATGGGAAAGTCTGAACCTTCCTTGACATTTTCGTGAACAGCCTTATTGTTTTTCCTCATTATTTTTGAGGGTTGCGATCAATTTACGAAGCTTCGGCGGCAGGGGAAGACCGATGCGCCCGTAATTTTCCACAATGGACACAAGCTCGTTCGCGAGGTAGAAGCTGATGGCGCCTTCTCGTATCCATACGGTGCCGAAGACCGTATCCATATGATGTGCCAAAATGACGATAAACAGCATCAACCCTTTGCGGGTCAGGCCCCAGAACCCTCTTTCGCTGCTCAAGCCCTTGCCTTCCCGCAGCGAAGCGGCGATGCCGGAGATATAATCAATGGCTATGGCGATAATGAGAAGCGATAAGAGCGGGCTCCATGTGCCGAACAGGAAAGCGACGATTCCGCCAAGGAGCCCGCTTAAGCTGTTCAGAGCAAGCTGTCTCATAAGATCAACCTCCTCTTGTTACGTGATGCAATATCGTATGCAAGGTCTTGTCCATCCCGCCACGGACGGGTTCCATACTGACGAAAAAAATACGGACCCCCTCCATCCGAAGGCACGGCCCGCATCGCTATAGATATGATTATTGTTTGAAAAAGTGCGGCAAATACGCCCGATTCGCCTCCAGCATCTCATCCAGCAGCGCCTTAGCCACGCGGACGGAAGGGACGAGCGGATGATGCACCATCGCCTGCAGCGCAATTCCGCGATCTCCGGTGACTGCCGCTTCAATCGTCAGTTGCTCGTAGGTCTTCACAGCGTGCAGCAGACCTTTGATATGTTCCGGAATCCAGCGCGGCGGCAGCGGAATCGGGCCTTGCTTCGTAACGACACAATTGACTTCGATGCTGGCGTCGGCTGGGAGAAAGTCGTAAATATTGCCGTTCAGCACATTCAGCGTCTGAATATCATGTTTGTCGTTGTAAATGGAATTCATCAGATTGACCGCCGCTTCCGAGTAATAAGCGCCGCCTCGCTGCTCCAACTGCTTCGGCTTCTCCCGGAGCGACTCGTCCTTATACAGTTCGAACAATTCGGTCTCGACGCGGCTGACGACGTCGGCACGCATTCCGTTCTTCGCCAGCGATTCCTTCATCTCCTCGAACATCTCATCCCTCTGATAGTAATATTTCAAATAATACGTCGGAATCGCCCCCAATGAGACGAGGAATTCCGGATCCCAGCCTGTCGTTGGCACGTTCTTCGCATTGTACGCTTTCCCTCCGGCCAACAACTCCGGAAGCTTCTCCTCTCCCTTGACGGCAGCCGAAGTGACCCAATGAAGATGGTTGATGCCGACGAATTCCGGCAGAACCTCGGCTTCGGATACCCCATATTCCGCAGCAAGGAATTTCTTGACGTTGATCGGCGAGTTGCACAATCCGATCGAACGGACACGGCTATGCTTCGCGACCGCTTCCGTTACGATGCCTGCCGGGTTCGTGAAGTTGAGCATCCAGGCGTTCGGCGCCAGCCGCTCCATGTCACGGCAAATCTCAAGCAGAACGGGAATAGTGCGCAGCGCCTTCATCATCCCTCCCGGTCCGGTCGTCTCCTGGCCGATGACTCCATGCTGAATCGGAATATGCTCGTCCCGCTTCCGGGCTTCCAGCAGTCCGACTCGCATTTGCGTGGTAACGAAATCGGCGCCTTCAATCGCGCGCTCCCGATCCAGCGTAAGATGCACGTCGATCGGGAATCCCGATTCTTGGACCATGCGCTTCGCCAGTTTGCCGACTATATCAAGCTTATGCTTGCCTTGTTCGATATCGACCAGCCACAATTCGCGGATTGGCATTTGCTCATAGTTGCGAATGAATCCTTCCACAATCTCCGGCGTATACGAAGAACCTCCGCCAATGACAGCAATCTTCAACCCGTTGTTGTCTCCCATATTGGTACCTCCTTCATTTTGAAAAGCAAATCGCTTTAACTTATGATCGAAGCTTATCCGGGAAAAGTGAATGCCTTCAAACGTGCGTCCAGCTCCGGGCTGATGATAACTCCTGCTTCATCCATCGCGCTCAGCACCGCTCCGACGACCGGATCGGATTGCAGCCGGACACAGCGGGCCTTCGGCGCCACCCTGCTCACTTCCCGGGCCACCGCATCTTGAAGGTAAGAGCCTTTGCCCCGCATTAACACACTGCCGATAAGGACGACATCGAATTCGTCATCCGTCATATTCAGCCGGCGAATCAGCGCATTGACCGCATTGCCAAGCTCCGTTCCCTCCTCCTCCAATATGCGCTGCGCGACAGCATCGCCCTCGGCTGCGGCCTCGAACAAGCATTTAACCAGATCACGCGGCACGGACACTCCGTTATCCAGCACATCGGTATACATATCCTCGACATTGCCGTAATTCATTTCCTTCAGAATGAGCGGCGTCAGTCCTGTCGCTTTCCCCCTCCCGTCCCACTCTCGAATGACCGCGCGGAACGCCAATACCGCCAGGCTGGACCCTGCGCCGAATCCGTCGCCGAACAGATGTCCGTAGCCTCCATACTGCAATTCGTCGCCGTAGCGGTTGCGCGCGGCGCTGTTGAAGCCCGTGCCGCTGATGATTACGCCGCCATACGGGCGATCCGTACCTGCACGCATGCCGATCATCGTGTCGCAGACAATCGCATGCCTGGCGAAGCCCAGCTCCGCAATCATCGGCCGCAGGATGACATAATCCGGTTCGCGATCCGCTCCAGCCAGGCCGAAGTAGGCAAAGTTCACATCCTCATGCCTTAATCCGGCCGAAGCAAGCGCGGCTTCACAGGCGGAACGAACATTGCGGGCGGCCCCATTACGGTCAATCTGATGATTCCCGTTGCCGGATAGGCCGGTGCCCAGCACGTTCCCTTCCGCATCGATCAGCAAGGCGTGCGTCTTGCTCCCTCCTGCGTCGACTCCTAAGTAGATGCCCATCGGTTTCTCTCCCATTCATCTGCAAATGCACCCCTCCGCACCTTCACGTGCGAATACATCATCTGTGCTATATCCCTACCTTACAATTTGTTTTATCCCATTAACTACTACTAACCTCGTGAAAACTAATATGATCTTACTGTTTTTTCTTCGTTCGCTGATTGCGGATCTCGCTGGGCGACACACCGAATAGCTGCCGGAACAGACGATTGAAATTCGATAAGTTGCGAAAGCCGCATTCTGATGCAATATCAATAATTTTCTCATCCGATGATTCCAATAAATGAACCGCTTGGGTCAGCCGTAGTTGGATAAGATAATCAAGCGGCGACGTGCCGACCGCCTGCTGGAACAAAGCGCTGAACCGGGACGGGCTCAAATGGGTCAGCTCGGCTAATTCCTTCAGCGTCCACGGGTAAGCCAGATTGAGCTCCATCGTTAAAATAAGCTCCTTCAGCGCATGGATTCCTCGGTGCTTCACCGGCGCCGCCTCCCCTTCCGCGAGAGCGCCGTGCCGGTTGACGAGGGCGAGAAAGCGGGTCAATTGCGCTCGGATGACGGATGCGTAAGATGGAGCCCTCACTTCCATCTCCTCCTTCATATTGAGGAGGATTGCGATCAATTCATCGTATGCCGGCATGTCCCGATTGACCAGGTTGGTGAACTGTATGCCCTGTTCCCGGAACGGGCGAAGCAAGTCATGGTCATAACGCATCTCCATGGCCAGCATCCCGGGATCGAACATATGAACGTCAATGACCAGATGATCCGTCTCAAAGGCGCGATGCAGGTCCTGTCCATTGATGAGGATAATATCTCCCGCCTGAAGCTGATACTTTATACCATTGATCACACAAAATCCTGTCCCGCCCCGGATATAATTAATCTCCAATTCGCGATGCCAATGGAGCCGTTGAAAGCTTGGACTCACGCCTTCCGTCGTCGATACGAGGTACGGCATGGGCGTAGGCCAGCACACCGGATCAGGCATGATGGCCTTCGGCTTTTCCTGGGGTTCCGTATATACATTCCGATCCATTCAAGCTTCACCTCTCAATGGAAACGTTCTCTTTCTATTACAACAAAAAAAAGGAAATTCCGCAAAGAAAAACATTTCGCGTCCTGTACACAAATAAATTGACAAAGACAATAAAAAGACATTAAGATGTAAAATGCAAAAAACTAAAGGGAGCAGGTGACCTACCCGTGAACTACCAACCGATTGTAAAGGAAAAGACGTTAATTGAGCGCAACGATGAAGACAACCTGTATCAAGTCAAAGTGAAATTGCAGGATGGCACTCAATGCCGCGTCATCTACAACAAAGGAGCAATTACCATCAGCCGCTTGCTCTCCATTCCTTGTCCCGTATGCAGAAAAGACTTCATTTGCTTATGTCTGAACCGCTTCGCGGAACAAATTGACAGCCAAGTCCATCTATCCGACATGCTCGCTGAGTAAATGAAATAAATCCTGTTGCAATTCGAGACATGTGGTGGTATAATGTAACAGGTAACGGGGCATTAGTTCAGGGGGAGAACGCTTCACTGGCAGTGAAGAGGTCAGCGGTTCGAATCCGCTATGCTCCACCATCATAGCTACACTCGAGAACATCTGGATGAAGATGTTCTTTTTGTTTTGTCTACACAAAAGAACCCGCAAGGGTTCTAAGATGCGGGTTCTTCATGAGTGCTCCCCTAATGAATTTTTGGACAGCAAGTGAGTCAGTTCCTTCATGAACATATTGATATCCTTGAATTGGCGGTAGACGGAAGCAAATCGCACATATGCCACCTCATCGACCGGATACAATTGCTCCATCACCCGCTCGCCGATAATGCGGCTCTCTACTTCGGCATGAGCGGTATTCCGGAGCTGCTTCTCCACTTCGGACGCTATCATCTCCAGCCGTTCTACCGAGACCGGCCTTTTCTCACAAGCCCGAATCAGGCCTCGCAGCATCTTGTCGCGGCTGAACTCCTCGCGGCTTCCATCCTTCTTAATGACAATAAGCGGCGTCTCCTCCACCATTTCGAAGGTCGTGAACCGGCGGCTGCACAGCTCACACTCCCTTCTCCTCCGGATGGATTTATTATCATTCGCAGGCCGGGAATCCAGCACTTTCGTTCCAAGATGGGCACAAAAAGGACATTTCAAATGGTGTTCCTCCTTTCTTCCCGATCTAACTCGGATGTTATAGAAAATACCAGTCGTTACCTGTAATGAACTTAGCGAGAATGCACACAATACAATTACCAACCGCAAGGAGGTGAATAGATATGAGCCAAAACAACCGTTCCAGCAACAACCTGGTTGTACCTCAAGCAACTGCAGCTCTCGAGCAAATGAAGTTCGAGATCGCTCAAGAATTGGGCATTGCCATTCCGCAAGACGGATACTATGGCAACATGGCAACCCGTGACACCGGCTCGATCGGGGGATACATCACGAAGCGCCTGGTACAAATCGCGGAGCAACAACTAGCAGGTCAATTCAAATAAGGCATTGCGAGCATCGGAGCAAGCCGGTAACCCGGCTTGTCCGATGCTTATTCATTTGATCCCATAGACATCCTTATACTTATCATAATAATGGATCACGCGCTGTACGTACAGCTTCGTTTCCCCATATGGAATCTGCTGCTTCACGGTCTCGAACCGTCCGTCCCACGTCTTGTTGCGGAGCCATTTGCTCACATTGCCCGGACCGGCGTTGTATGCAGCGATCGCCGCAATCCAGTTCCCATTGAACTGCTTATGCAGCGATTGCAAGTACCAGGTTCCGATATGAATGTTCGGATCAATCTCGTACTTCAATTCCTCCATCGTCCAATGCGAATCAAGCTTGAGCTGATCCATCGCCCATGAGGCCGTCTCCGGCATCAGCTGCATGACTCCAATGGCGCCCTTCCTGGACTCTTGTCCAGCCTGGTAATTCGTCTCTACCCGAATGATGGCCGCGACGAGCAGCGGATCAATCTGGTACTTACCCGCATGCTTCCGAATCTCATCCTCATATGGAATCGGATACATCCAGCGGCCCAGCCATTGCGATTGTACGAATATGATAAATAGAAACCCGAGAAAGAGGACGAGCAAAAAACGTTTTTTCCGCATCAGATTCATGATTCGGTTCATAGCAAGCCTTTCTGAAGCCAGAACTGTTCAACCTGCTGCCGAGTCTCTTCCATTCCCTTGCTGTTGTCGATGACGTAATCCGCCCGTTCCCGCTTCTTCTCAATATCCCACTGGGAGAGAAGCCGCTCGGACGCTTCCGCTTCAGTTAAGCCGTCCCGCCGCATCAAGCGCTCCAATTGGATCGCTCGCGGGACGTAGACGACCACGATCTCCTCGAACCGATCAGTCAAGCCGGACTCGTATAGCAGCGGCACATCCACCACGACTAGCGATTGCGGATGCTCCTCCTCAAGCCGGCGCATCTGCGTCATCATCTCCTGCCGGATGGCGGGGTGGGTAATCTCCTCAAGCGCCTTCCGCTTGGCGGCATCGGAAAATACAACGTTTCCAAGCCGCTTGCGATCAAGCGATCCGTCCGGCAACAGCATGTCCGCTCCGAACCGGTCAGCGATCTGATCTAACGCGGGACTGCCAGGAAGCACGATCTCCCTGGCAATCCGGTCAGCATCAACAAGCAGAGCGCCCCGTTCCACGAGCAGACGGGAGACGGTGCTTTTCCCCGACGCAATGCCGCCGGTTAATCCGATGTTCATGCCTTCACCTCATTTATTTGCCTGCTTACATTAAGATATCAATTTTAGCATCCCCATCAACATTAACAACAAACCTGGCAGGAATGATATTCTCTTAATCCAGCGCTGGTGCGAGAACTTCATTCCCAGATGCATGCCTGCCCGCAAAAAGGCGCCGCTAAATAAGGCGATCACAATTGCCGTCAGCAACGACGGATAGCCAAGCAAGGATGCCCCGATCCCTGCGCCGAACGCATCAAGCGACAAGGCAGCTCCGAGCCATGCCGCTTCGGCGGCGCTAATGCTTCCCGAGCGATCAATATCGGCAGCCGAGGGCGTCTTCAATATTTGAATGACTAATCCGAGACGGCGCAGCTGGATGCGAATGAGCGGCTTCGATTCCGCCCGGCCAATCCATTCCTTCAGGTCCTGGGGAGGAATCTGCTTCATACCATCGCTCCGGCTTCGGCCCGCTTCCGATGCATCCTCCTTCTTGCGAAGCAGCTGAATGATTGCCCAAGCCCCGATCGTAATCAGGATAATCGAGCCGGTCCATTGCGCTGCAGCCGGAGATACGTACCTTACCAGGAGCCCTCCGGCCTGCATCGACAGCCAGATGAACACTCCGGAGCATATCGAAATGATTACGATCGAAAATATCGGGATACGCACACGGCGCAGACCGTAAGTTATTCCGACTCCGAAGCTGTCAAGGCTCAGCGCAAAAGCCAAGACGAACATGGACGCTGCTTGCATTAGCATCACATTTCCCTCCCCTGCTCGGCGAGAACAGGCCCGCGCGTCAGCGCAGGCTTCCCGCCGGTATACCCCATCATATGGGCAAAAGCGGAGAGGGGTGAATGCTAATTAGCGCGTTTGGGAATGCTTCTGGCAGCGCGGGCAGTAATGCGTGCCCCTGCCTCCAACAACGCTCTTTTCAATGATTTGTCCGCAGCGGATGCACGGCTCGCCCTGACGACCGTACATTTGAAGCTGATGCTGGAACATGCCCATCTCGCCCTGACCGTTGACATACGATTTGATCGAGGAGCCTCCGGCCTCGACCGCATCGGTCAATGTGGCCACAATTGCTTCGTGCAAGCGGACGCATTCCGCTTCGGTCAGCTCGTCCGCCGGCCGCAGCGGATGAATGCCAGCCCGGAACAATGCTTCATCCACATAGATATTCCCGATGCCAACCACGACATGCTGATTGAGAAGCACCGGCTTAATGAAGCTGCGGCGCTTGCGCAGCAAAGCGGTCAGCACATCGGGTGTGAACTCTTCCGAGAGCGGCTCCACCCCCAGCTTCTGCAGCGGCGGCATGCTCCATTCCTCATCACGCCGGAATAGATGCATCGTGCCGAACTGGCGCACGTCCTTATACCTTAGTTCGCTGCCATCCGTCAGATGGAAGATAACGTGAGTATGCTTCTCCACCGGCTCCCCCGCCTGGAACACGCCATAGCGCCCTTCCATCCGCAGATGGGACACCAGCGTAAGCCCGTCCAGCAAAATGCGGAGGAACTTGCCCCGCCGCTCTACCTGTTCGATCGTATGTCCGCTCAATGCGTCGCAAAACTCTTCTATATTCGCTGGACGCTGGATGATGCGGGGGAGCGTAACGGTCACGCGCTCAATCGTTTTTCCCGCCACCAGCGTATTTAATGTCCTTTTGACAGTCTCCACTTCCGGCAATTCCGGCATGTCAATCACCTCTCGTTGTCCATTATACCGAATATTGTCCTCCTGCGGAGCACTGGTCTTGATTTACTTCGCTTCGTACCAATTGCCGCCAGAGCTGACATCGGCCCGAAGCGGCACATCGAGCTTCAAAGCCGCTTCCATCACTTCCGGCACCAGCTTCTTCATCGTGTCCACTTCATCCTCCGGCACCTCGAATACCAATTCATCGTGCACCTGAAGCAGCATCCGGCTCTTCAAGCCCAGTTCCTTCAGCTTGGCATCCATCTGGACCATCGCCAGCTTGATAATATCGGCGGCGGTGCCCTGGATCGGCGTATTCATCGCCGTCCGTTCCGCGAACGAACGAAGATTGTAGTTCGATGCGTTAATATCCTTGAGGTAACGTCTGCGCTCGAGAAGCGTCGTGACATAACCGTCCTTGCGAGCCTGCTTGACGATATCATCCATATATTGACGGACGCCTCGGAACACATGGAAATACTGATCGATGAACGCGGCAGCTTCCTTGCGCGTAATATGCAGGTTCTGAGACAACCCGTAGTCGCTGATGCCGTATACGATACCGAAGTTGACGGCCTTTGCCTGCCGGCGCATATTGGCATCCACCTGATCGGCGGCGACGCCGAATACGTCCATCGCGGTCTTCGTATGAATGTCCATATCGTGGATGAACGCTTCCTTCAGCTTGTCATCCCCAGAGATATGGGCCAGAACGCGCAGCTCGATCTGGGAATAGTCCGCCGCGACAATATGCCAGCCCGGCTCCGAAGGCACGAACGCCTGACGGATTTGCCGCCCTTCCTCAAGCCGGATCGGAATGTTCTGAAGATTCGGATACTGGCTGCTCAAGCGGCCCGTCGCCGCAATGGTCTGACGGTAATAAGTATGAACCTTGCCCGTACTCTCGCGCACTTCCTTCAGCAGCCCTTCAATATAGGTGGACTGCAGCTTCGTCATCTGCCGGTAGAGCAAGATGAGGGGGATAATATCATGGTACGGCTCCAGCTTCTCCAGCACCTCGGCATCGGTCGAATATCCCGTCTTTGTCTTCTTAACAACCGGCAAGCCCAGCTTATCGAACAGAATCTCGCCCAACTGCTTCGGCGAACCGATATTGAACTCGGTGCCGGCGAGATCATAAATGCGCGCCATCGTCTCCTCGATCTGCTGCTTGAAGTTCGTTCCCAAATCGTGAAGACTTTGCTTGTTCACCCGAATGCCCGTTTTCTCCATCTGTGCCAGCACCTTGGAGAGCGGCAGCTCCAGATCATAATAGAGCCGGTTCATCTCCTGCTCTTGCAACGCCTTCTCCATCACCGGCTTCAGAAGCCGGACGAGCTTCGCTTTGCGAGCCGCATGCTCTGCGACAACCGCCTTTTCCGGCACCTTGAACTTGGCGCCTTTGCCGTAGACGGCGTCATTGTCCGGAGAGGGCGGCAGCCCGTACTTCACCGCGACAGACTGCAGCGTAGCCGAAGCATCCTCCGGATTGAGGAGATAGGCTGCGAGATGGACGTCGAAGACAGAGCCCTCCAGCGGAACTCCCGCCCAATGAAGAACCAGATCGTTATAGTGAAGATCGAAGCCGCTTTTTGGACGTTGCCCGTCTCCCAGCCATGTCCGCAGTTCGGCCGCCTCTTTGCTCTGCAGTTCATCTGCCGTTACATACCAGCTCTCTTCCTCTGTCCCGACAAGCAGGCCGATGAGCTCAGCTTGATGCGGATTGTCGCCATGGGCTTCCACAATCAGCACGTCTGCGGCGGCGAGCATCTCATTCAGCCCGTCCCATCCGCTTTCTCCGGCCATACGGACATGGAGACGCTCCGCAGTGAGCGATTCATCGACGGCCGCAGGCTCGGCATCTCCGCCGACACCGGCTTTTTCAAGCCGCTCGATAACAGATCTGAACTCAAGCTTGCGGAGCGCCGGCAACGTCTCTGCTTGCAAGCCGTCGAACTTCATCTGTTCCGGCGGCAGATCGAGCGGAACCTCCCGGAAAATCGTGGCCAGCCGCTTGCTCATCCGGGCATCTTCCGCATGATTGACCAGATTCTCCTTCATCTTGCCCTTCAGCTCGTCTACATGCTCCAGCACGCTCTCGACGCTAGGATACTGATGCAGCAGCTTCAGTGCCGTCTTCTCTCCAATTCCCGGAACGCCCGGGATATTATCAGAGGTGTCTCCCATCAATCCTTTCAGATCGATAATCTGTTCCGGCTTCAAGCCGTACTTCTCCTCTATCTCGGCCGGCGTGTACTTCTCCACCTCCGTCACGCCCTTGCGCGTAAGCAGCACGGACACATGTCCGGAAGCAAGCTGAAGCATGTCCTTGTCCCCGGTGACGACGAACATCGGCTGTCCCGCTTCATCCGCCTGACGGGTCATCGTGCCGATGATGTCATCCGCCTCGTAGCCCGCCATCTCGAAATGGGCGATGCCCATCGCCGTCAGCAGCTCCTTCAACAGCGGGAACTGCTCGGACAGCTCAGGCGGCGTTTTTTCCCGGCCTCCCTTATAGTCCTGATAGTCTCCGTGGCGGAACGTCTCCTTGCCCGCGTCAAACGCGACCAGCATATGAGTCGGCTGCTCCTCCTCCAAAATGCGAAGCAGCATCTGCGTAAAGCCGAATACGGCGTTGGTATGCAATCCTTGTGAGTTCGTCAATGGTGGCATCGCAAAAAAAGCACGGTAAATAATGCTATTGCCGTCGATTACGATCCATTTTTCTTTCATTAATAAACACCTCAATCCCGTCTCATGTTTTCATGATAGCATAGCGTGAACCCGAATAGGAAATCGAATATGAACGCGGCCCGAAGATCGGATGCCGAATGGAATTCACTTACATAAATTGCATCTCCCAGCGGGTCAGATTGGTCCATCAGCGCCCTTGTAGTCGATATCCCAATGAGTCAGGTGCACAACCGTCAGCGTCCTTATAATCAATCTCCCAACGAGTCAGAAGCAACGATTACCACCCATATAACACTCCTCCATTGATACAAGTCTACTGTTCTAGTTATTCCCCTCTACGCAACCTGCGGAATGGGGATACCGGGCATAAGACCGTTACAGATCCGAACTGGCACAGTTTCCTGCGTCGAAGGGATAATGAGCATAAGGCGCGGCTGAGACGAGTTCGGTTCGCCTTCCTGCGCTGAAGGGATAATAAGCGTAAGGCGCGGCTGATACGTATTCGATTCGCCTTCCTGCGCCGAAGGGATAATAAGCGTAAGGCGCAAATGATACGTATTGGATTCGCCTTCCTCTGCCGAAGGGATAATGAGCATAAGGCACGGCTGATACGAATTCGGTTCGTCTTCCTGCGCCGAAGGGATAATGAGCATAAGGCGCCACTGATACGTATTCGATTCGCCTTCCTGCGCTGAAGGGATAATAAGCGTAAGGCGCGGCTGATACGTATTCGATTCGCCTTCCTGCGCCGAAGGGATAATAAGCGTAAGGCGCGGCTGATACGTATTCGATTCGCGATTCGCCTTCCTGCGCCGAAGGGATAATGAGTATAAGGCGCTCTAGATGTGATAAAGGGTTCGCTTGGCTGACCCCAAGGATAGGCAGCTTAAGGCAATGCAGAAGCCGGTTCTGTGCGTATTCCTGCGTAAAAAGGAGAGTCAAAACCATGGACAGAGCAGATACGGATTCATTTCGTTTTTCCGGATCAACTGGGATTCTCAGCATAAGACGGAGCAAATATGAAAACCGCCCGGATTCTGCTCCGGACGGTTCCAGCAAGAGGGTATCCATTCAACTATTTAGATCAGGACGTTCATTGGTGACGAGGTAGACGACCGACTCGCCGATATTGGTGGCATGGTCCGCAATCCGTTCGATATAGCGGCCGACGAAGGTGAGCAGCATCGCCTGAGAGGCGTTATGCGGATTTTCGAGCACGTAGCTGAGCAGTTCACGGAATATTTGGCTGTACAGCTGGTCGACGTGATCATCGTCCTTCGCCATTTTGTAGGCCAGATCGATATCTTCCTGCACATAGGCCCGAATCGAATCGGTAATCATGTGCTGGACAATCTCCGCCATGCGCGGCAGGTCGATGAGCGGCTTCATCAGCGTCTGACCTTCTATCCGCAGCACGACCTTGGCGATATCGATGGACAGATCGCCCATCCGTTCCAGATCGCTGGAAATGCGGAAGGCGACAAGGATGCGCCGCAGATCTTTGGCGACCGGCTGCTGCGTCAAAATCAGCTTCGATCCCAGCTCCATAATCGTATCCTCCATCCGGTTCAGATGCGGATCCTCGCTAATGATTGCCCGGGCGCGCTCCGCGTCCATTGTTTTCAACGATTCTATCGATTCGAACAGCGCGCGCTCCACATGGCTGCCCATTTGTTCGAGCAGGCGGCTGAGCTCATCCAACCCCAGATCGAATTCCCTGCGCTTAATCATCCTGGTTTCCTCTCCTTTTTAGCCGAAGCGTCCCGTAATATAATCTTCCGTCCGCTTGTCGCTCGGATTGGAGAACAGCGTCTCCGTCTGATCGAACTCAACCACTTCCCCATTGAGGAAAAAGACGGTCTGATCCGACACGCGGGCGGCTTGATGCATATTGTGCGTAACCATGACAATCGTATAGTGATGCTTCAGTTCCTGTACCAGTTCCTCGATCTTCAGCGTCGAGATCGGATCCAGCGCGGATGTCGCTTCATCCATCAGCAGAATCTCGGGGTTCACCGCCAACGCGCGCGCGATACAGAGGCGCTGCTGCTGCCCCCCGGACAGACTGAATGCCGACCGCTTCAAATAATCCTTCACTTCATCCCACAGCACGGCGGAACGGAGGCTCTGCTCAACGATCTCATCCAGCTTCGCCTTGTTGCGAATGCCATGAAGCCGCGGGCCATAGGCAATATTGTCATATATCGATTTCGGAAAAGGATTCGGCTGCTGGAAGACCATTCCTACTTTTTTGCGAAGCGTCTCCACATCGACTTCATTGCTATAAATATTGGTGCCGGCAATCTCTACCCGCCCCTCAATACGCGTGCCGGCAATCATGTCGTTCATCCGGTTCAGCGTCCGCAGCAGCGTCGACTTGCCGCAGCCGGAAGGGCCGATGAACGCGGTGACTGCCTTCTCAGGGATCGTCATCGTCACATTCTTGAGCGCATGGTAGGTGCCGTAGTACAAATTCAGGCTGTCTATATTGATAATTGTGTTCAAATTCGTCGCGGATGCCGTATTCGTCGTTATCGCCGCCGTCGTCATACGATCGTCTCCTTATCTGTTTTTCTGATATTTATTGCGCAGCAGCACGGCTGACAGGTTCATCAGGATGAGCAGTACAAGCAGCACGATGATGCCCGCTGCGGCCAATTCATGGAATGCCAGCTGCGGCCGCGATACCCAGTTGAAAATCTGGATCGGCATAACGGTGAACTGATCCAAAATGCTGTTCGGAAGAAAGGCGACGAACGTCAAGGCGCCGATCATAACCAGCGGGGCCGTCTCGCCGATCGCCCGGGACAATGCCAGGATGACGCCGGTCAGAATGCCGGAGATGGCTGATGGCATGACCGAACGGGAGACCGTCTGCCATTTGGTCGCGCCGAGCGCGAACGAAGCGTCGCGCCGCATCTTCGGAACAGCCCGAATCGCCTCTTGGGAGGATACGATAATAATCGGCAGCACGAGCAAGGTCATCGTGAGCGCTCCTGAGAGCAGGCTGCGGTCAAGCGACATGCCGCGCACGAAAATCGTCAGCCCGAGAATCCCGTATACGATGGACGGAACGCCCGCCAAAGTACTGATATTCAGCTGAATGAACCGGGTAAGGGCGTTCTTCTGTGCGTATTCTTCCAGATAAATGGCCGCTCCTACGCCAAGGATGAATGAGATGGGCGCCATAATGAGCACCATATATATGGATCCGACAATTGCCGATTTCATCCCGGCGGCGGCAGGCCGGCGGGACGGGTAATTCGTGAACAAATCTAAGTTGAGCCGGGACAGGCCGTCCACCATAATGTTCACGAGCAGCGCCATCAGCGCCACAATCCCAATCAATGTCGCGATAACAAAAAGAATGTGAAGGCAAAAATCGATTTTCCGCCGGGTGCTGATTTGCTTGCGGTTCGCGTCCTGTAACATCGCCATCTGTCAATACTCCTCCCTGAACCGGCGTGCAACCCAAAGCGCCAATATATTAAGCAGAAACGTAATAATGAACAACGTCATACCGACGGCGAAAATCGTGCCGTACTCGATAGATCCATGCGGCGTGTCGCCTAGGCTGACCTGCACGATATAAGCGGTCATCGTCTGAATGCTCTCCAGCGGATTCAGTGTCAAGTTCGGAGTCGCCCCTGCGGCCACCGTCACAATCATCGTCTCGCCGATCGCCCGCGAGAAGGCGAGTACGGCGGAGGAGACGATACCTGACAACGCGGCAGGCACGACAATCTTGAGCGCCACCTCGAAGCGCGTTGCCCCAAGGGCATAGGCCCCGTGGCGCAGGCTGCGCGGCACCGCAGTCATTGCGTCCTCGCTCAAGGAGGAGACCATCGGAATAATCATGATGCCGACGACGAGTCCGGCGCTGAGCGCATTGAATACGCCTGTGCTCGGGAAGATCTCCCGGATGATCGGCGTGACGAAGGTAAGGGCGAAATAGCCGTATACAATAGTCGGCACGCCAGCCAGCACTTCCAGAATCGGCTTGACGATCTTGCGGACCCGATCTGGCGCGTACTCGCTCAGATAGATGGCGCTAGCCAACCCGATCGGGATCGCAACCAGACATGCGATTAGCGTCACCAGCAGCGTCCCGCCGATAAGCGGGAGAATGCCGAACGACTTCGGTGCAATAAGCGGGCTCCACCGGGTGCCGAACAGGAAGTCGGCGATGTTGACGTGGGAGAAGAAGCTCCACGTCTCAGAGAATAACGTATAGACGATGCCTATTGTCGTCAGAACGGAGACGGCCGCGCATAGGAACAGCAGGACTGGCACGATTTTATCCGACAAATGCATTCTGCGGTTACGAAACGTCAGCTTCCCTTCTTGTTGCGGGACATTCGCCTGCATATGCTTAACCTCACTTTAGCTTCATTTACAATTCGTTAACAATCACGCTATGAAAATGTGATGTCCCTAATTCATGAGGATAAGAGACATCACACGTTCATCATCGTGTATGACTGCTGCGTACGAATTCCGGCGATTACTTCAACTGGTTCAACTGCTCGTCATATTTCTCTTGCGGCAGCGGCACATACCCGACTTCTTCCGCAATGCTGCCTGCCGTCGTCAGGTAGTACTCGACATAAGCCTTCACTTCCGGCTTCTCCATCTGCTTCTTGCTTACGTAGATAAGGAGCGGACGGGACAATGGGGAATAGCTCCCATCTTTAATCGTATCGAGCGTTGGAGTTACCGTTGCCGTTCCGTTATCGACAGGTACGAGCTTCAGCTTATCTTGATTTTCCTCGAAGAAAGAGTATCCGAAGTAGCCGATCGCATTTTTGTCTCCGGCTACGCCTTGCACGATAGCGTTCGTATCGGCGCTGAACGTAATCTGGCCGTCATTGCGGCTTTCTTGCGCCTTACCGTTAATCTCTTCCGTAAAATAGTCGAACGTTCCATGGTCCGCGCCCGGAGAGTAGATTTTGATCTCCTCGTTCGGCCAGCCTTCCCGCACATCTGCCCACGTCTTGACTTTGGAGTTCGGCTCATAGATTTTTTTCAGCTCGTCGAGCGTAATTTTGTCGACCCAGGAGTTATCTTTGTTCACGACGATGGACAAGCCGTCATAAGCAACCGTCAATTCCAAATACTCGATGCCGTTCGCCTTCGCATCTTCCGCTTCCTTGTCCTTGATCGGGCGGGAAGCGTTGCTGATGGCAGTCTCGCCTGCGGCAAACCGCTTGAAGCCGCCGCCGGTGCCGGACGTTCCTACGGAGACGCGGACCGCGCTATGCTCCTTGCCGAATTCTTCCGCAATCGCCTCTGTCATCGGATAGACTGTGCTGGAACCGTCGATTTCAATCGTGCCGGACAATTTGTCCTGGCTGCCTTGGTTTTCCGTATTGTTAGCTGTGTTCGTCTGCGTTGAGTCCGTTCCCGTATTGCCGGCGCTTGCGTTCGAGGTATCATCTTTTTTGCCGCCGCAGGCTGCCAGCGTGAATGCCATGACTGCCACCAAAGTAAGCAGCATGATCTGTTTGCCCCACTTTTTCAAGTGAATTCACTCCTTTGAATTGGTTCTCTCATTTTCCGATTGATAAGTTACGCTTGCTGCCTTACAATCTGAATCTTACTGCTTGTTTGTTAAGCCTGATTTGGAAGTATGTTAACGGAGTGTAAAAATTCAAAGCTGGCATGAGCGGCCGCTGTTATCAGCAACGTCCTCCAACGGGGCCGCCAATCATTTGCCTGAAAGGCAGATAGTTTATTTCCATCAAAAATTAAAATATCCCCTTAATAAGAGAAAAAAGCAGTAAGCCACATCTTGCTGCAGTATGCTATAGTGTCATAGAAATTCCCAATATTGTTTACCGGATCAACACTGTATTTTTAAATAATGAAGTTAGGTGAAATTATGAAAGAAGTAACGGTTCAAGAATTTAGATCAGAAATTTCAAATAGGGAAAATATTAGAGTGATTTTAGAAAGTGATTTTTTAAGTACGCGGCCCCATAAAGTGGTCGACCTATACTTCCAGTTAGGAAAAATTATAATAAACGACTGGGAAATAGATATTAAAAAGTGCAAGATTTTTTTAGAAAAAAAGAAAACCTTCTTGATTAAGGATTGGGAAATCAATGCCAAGAAGTGCAAGATTTTTTTAGAAAAAAAAGAGTACGTAATAACAAGCACTGACTCTAAGACGAAACTGATTCTCTATTCGGGATTACGCTTTTGACTAGGTTCATTCGCCTCTATTGAGCCAATAAGAGGCCGCATATGTAAAGACGCCTCCAACCCCGCGCCAAAGGGGAATGGAAGCGTCTTTTTCTGTCAAATTGCCCGTCAGCGTGACCAGTTGGAGCCCTGCAAGGCTAGAAAGGACGGTTTATCCGTTTTGATTGACAAATATTTCGATTTCATTGAAATCACGTTCTTGCAGTATTGGGGATACATGAACAATGGAATGAAAATGAATATTAAGCGGTATTGTCGTAATAATAAAGTCAATGTCCATGCTTTTTATATCGCCTTCAATCATTTTACGATCCACTTCGCCTATAATCTCTAGTTTTCCGTCGAACTTTTTATTAATCCAGCTCTTCATGTATATTTCCCAGCTTTTCTCTTCCCCTGTAACTAGCAGCACTTTTTTCTTATTCATATTTTTGAGCCGCCCGGTTGCCGCGATCCGCATCGTTACTTTGGCCGCTTCTTCATCAGGCACATCTAAGATTTCCAGTTTCTTCGCCCATTCGTTATATGCTTTCTTCACTGACAAAAATGTTTTTTTATAAGTCTTCTTTATATACTTGCAAGTCTCCTTTTCCGGCATTATGATCTTCGGGAGAAACATTAATTTATAAAAGGTATGTCTACAGTAATCAACCATACCATACACAAAATCTTCGTCGCTTGCTAAATCAATCTTTACTTCTCTTTCCAATATGTGAATGAAATCACTTATATAAGTATAAGCTTGTATTTTTCCTTCCTTATACAGTTTTAGTTCTTCCCGCCTTAAGTTAGCTTGATTCACGCTTGCGTATCTGGATATTTTCACAATGATTACTAATAGTACTTTCTCCTCAACCGCCAAAAAATGAATGGCATCTCGTTTTCCATCTATGCCCCTTTCAAATATTTCTTTATAATACGGGGTCTCAATTGTATTTTTAATTATGCATTCATTAAATTTTACCCTATGCCCTCGCTTCCTGCGTATAAAAAGAATGGCCATGATAAAAACGAATCTTCTTCTGTCGTTCGTCGAAAATATAATACCTAATTTTTTTTCGATATAAGAAATATAACCTAGAAGCACTTCTTTCCTATACTCTGTAAACGGCCATTCTTCTTCCGTAAAAGCCTCCAAATAGCGTTCGGAAAACATTAAGATGATTTGGAACTCATCCCCTGTGATTCCTAAAGGTTTTTTCTCAAGTGATAAACCAAATTTTTCAATATATTCACTAACCCTTTTTAGTACTATATTCGTTGAAGAGGCAGGAAGATATAATTTCTCGGACAAAGAGGTAATGGTAGTTGCAGTTCCTTCCAAAAACTTCTGAAGAACCAAAAAAGTTAGGGATTTTTTAGATAAATTAGATATGACTTCACATATGGTCTGATCTTGGGGTATGGCTAATCTGATCCCTTTTCCCTTTTTTGAATAGATAGAAGCGTTTTGCGGCAATAAATCATTGAGAACTGATATATCCTTTCGAATTGTTTTACTGGAACAATCTAGTTTTTGTTCAAGTTCAGAGAGAGTAAACCACTTCTTTTCCTCAGCCAGAATCTTCAACAATTTGATTTTACGACTAATATCTTTTTCCATCATGATGTCACCTTCAGCGATTTCGTCCAGCCGATCACTGTCGAACCTGCCTTCCAAGGTCAGATTATATAACAGTGCGTCTTCGATGAGTGCAACCGATTCACTCGTACACTCGGAACCCTATCGTAACATACTTTCCCGTGCTCCAGCGACGTTTTTTCACAGGGTACGGTCTTCAATCCCGTTCCGCCATTCGCCTCAATTCCGCATGCGCTGACTGGGCCCGCTCCTCCATGCGCTGCGCGCAGGCATCAATCTGTGCCAGCTGCTCCTGATTATGCGCGATCGCCTGCAGAAGCTGTTCGAAGCGCCCGCAGGCCGCCTCTACCCCCGATGCGGTCATTACGACCTGCTCCCTGGTGCGCTCCCCCGTCTTCACGGCCTGGTTCAATGCTTGAACCATCTGGGCCAGCGTCTCTTCGATCTGGCCGGTCGCCGCCTTGGTCAGCATGGCCAGCTTGCGCACCTCCGTGGCGACGACCTGGAAGCCCAACCCGTGCTCGCCGGCGCGGGCCGCTTCAATCGACGCGTTCAGCGCCAGCATATGACACGAATCGGACCAGCCGCGGATGACGCCGATAGAATCGGCCACAGCCTGGGTATATTGTCGCAGATGCTCCATTTCCGCCGCTTGATCGTTCACCTGCCCGTATACTTGCTGAAATGCGGAGGACACATCGTCGAGCGAAGTCTTCCCGGCCAGCGTCTTGTCCATCATTGCGGACGCGTGCAGCTTGCCTTCCGCAGCCGCCTGCCTGACATATCCGGTCTCGCCCTTGATCGAATCGAACGCATGGAGCGTCGAATGCAGAACCGCCTTCTCCTTGCGCTCTGCATTGCGGCGCACGCGATTAGAGAGCTCGGACAGCTGCTTCGCAGACAGCACGCCGGCATACTGCCCTCCGCTAGTTATAATGAGGCTGTCATACATCCGTTCCTCCGGGCGGGCCCCCGCCAGTTCTAGCAGTTGGGCCGCATCCGTCCCCCATTCGGCGCAGGCCATGTCCCGATCCGTCAGCCGCGAGACCGGCTTCTCATGATAGAGCGCAGGGGAGAACCGCTTGCTCATCCGCTCATGGAACCGTTCGCGCATTACGATCCCGATTGGCTGCCGCGCCCCGTCCACGACAATAAGACAGCGCAGCGAGGAATCGGACAGGAACATGTCCTCGACGTCCTCGATCGGAGTCCGCGGATCAATCGCCGGAGCGGCATGAACCAAATCGTCGTACTCCGAGACAGCACCACGATGTGTGATCTGCGGAGAACCCGGGTTAATGAGAGATAAGATCGGCATCGTCATATAGCAGCACCCTTTGCGTTAATATTGTAAATCTGCATCTTTCGTCCTAATGTAGCACGGGAATGTAAACGGTTGGCCCAGGCTATGTAAAGAGTTTGTAAAGGCAATCGAACGCGGAAGTTGATGCGGACAAACATTTGTAACACCTTGTTCATCGCTCTATCACAATTGTTGTGAAAATTATCACACCATTTGAGTACGATATAGGTAAGTCTGTGATATGGATCATAGACAACATTCCAGCTTTATGAAGATTGCACAACGAAAGGGGTATCTGTCGATGGAATCGGACAATAAACAGGCAAACCGGATTCAAAAACAAGAGAAGTGGCTTATCGTTGTCTCCCTTGCAGTGGGCATCATTATGCTCCTCTCGTTCATACGGCGTTTTTTCTAACGCGGTAGGTTGACTGTTCACAACGTTCTGAAAATACGGCATTGCATTTCTGTTGAGGAGGGAAAGAGGACATGTACTCGTATGACCCGGTATTGTTCAGCCGCATTTTGACCGGCTTGACCTTGTTCGTGCATATTATTTACGCGACCATCGGCGTTGGAGTGCCGCTCCTGATCGCCCTGGCGGAATGGATCGGCATTAAGCGCAATGACCCGCATTATTTATTGCTGGCCCGCCGTTGGGCCAGGGGCTTCACCGTAACGGTAGCTGTCGGCGTGGTCACCGGGACCGCCATCGGGCTGCAGCTCAGCTTGCTGTGGCCGAACTTCATGAAGGTCGCCGGGCAAGCGATCGCGCTCCCGTTATTTATGGAGACGTTCGCCTTTTTCGTGGAGGCGATATTTCTTGGCATTTACTTATATACATGGGATCGCTTCAAAAACCGGATGTACCACTTTTTGCTGCTTGTTCCAGTAGCGATCGGATCATCGGCCTCGGCCTTTTTCATCACAACCGTGAACTCATTCATGAATTCGCCGCAGGGCTTCGACTGGGTCAACGGGCAGATGACGAACATCCAGCCGCTGGCGGCGATGTTCAATCCATCGATGCCAACGCGGGTGAGCCACGTGCTCGTGACCGCGTATGTCACCAGCGCCTTCCTGCTCGCGGCCATCGCCGCGGTCTCGATGCTGCGCGGACGCAGCCATGTGTACTATAAGAAGGCGCTGCGTCTGACGATGACGTCCGCCCTTATCTTCGCAGTCGCTTCGGCCGCCATCGGCGATCTGTCCGGAAAATATTTGCATGAATACCAGCCGGAGAAATTGGCTGCCGCGGAATGGCACTTCGAGACGAAGGACAGTGCGGAGCTGATTCTTGGCGGCATCTTGACGAAGGACAATGAAGTGAAGTTCGCGATCAAGATCCCGTTTGCGCTGAGCATTTTGGCGGGAGGGACGCCGGATACCGTCGTCCAAGGGCTGAATGAGGTGCCCGAGCATGAACGGCCGCCGCTGCGGGCCACACACTATTTCTTCGATTCGATGGTGTTCATCGGAATCTTCCTGACCGTCGTCTCGCTCTGGTACGTCGTCTGGCAGTACCGCCGCCGCAAGACCGGCAAGCCAATCAGCCGCCTGCTTCTGTATGCGATCGTGGCCGGAGCGCCGCTCGCCTTCCTGGCGATTGAATCAGGGTGGATGTTCGCGGAGGTCGGACGGCAGCCATGGGTGCTGTGGAAAATCATGACCGTCGAAGAAGGCGCGACGACGTCCGAGCATGTCGATACGATGCTGGTGCTGTTCACGCTTCTCTATCTGGTACTCAGCGTTACGGCCGTCAAGGTGCTGCGCAGCATGTTCCGCCACAATCCGGCCGAAGCGGAATTGGAGGCGAACGGCATGGAAGGGGGCATGAAGCGATGAATTACGAACTGCTCGGGATGACCGTGCTGTGGATTTTTCTGTTCGGCTACCTGATCGTGGCGTCGATTGATTTCGGCGCCGGGTTCTTCAGCTATGTCAGCACGATTACAGGCAAACGGCATATCATTCACAATATTATTGAACGCTACTTGTCGCCAGTATGGGAAGTGACGAACGTGTTCCTCGTCTTCTTCTACATCGGCCTGGTCGGATTTTTCCCGGATGCGGCCTATTATTACGGCACCGCCCTGCTCGTGCCTGGCAGTATCGCCGTCATCCTGCTCGCTGTCCGCGGCTCCTATTATGCCTTCAGCAACTATGGGGTCAAGAACAACCGGATTTATATGTTTTTGTACGGGGTGAGCGGCTGGCTAATTCCGGCTGCGTTGTCCACCGTGTTGGCTATCTCGGAGGGCGGATATATTTCGGAGGAAGGGGGCAAGGTGACCTTCCATGTCGGCAAGCTGTTCACCAATGTTTATCCGTATTCGGTTATTTTCCTCGCCTTGGTCAGCGTGCTCTATATTTCGGCCATGTTCCTGACCTACTACGCTGCCAAGGCGGAGGACAACGGGGCGCTCGAGATTGTCAGGAAGTACGCCCTCTTCTGGTCGGCGCCGACCATCTTGGCGAGCCTCTTCGTCTTCTATGCGATTCAAGATCATAATGCGGAGCACTTCAACAATATGATTACGAACGCCTGGATGTTCATCCTGTCGTTCCTGTTCTTCCTGATCGCCGTCTACTTGGTCTGGAAGCGCCGCAATTACGGCTGGGCCTTCCTCTGCGTCGTGCTGCAGTTCGGGTTCGCCTGGTTCGGTTACGGCGCGTCCCATTTGCCGTATGTACTGTATCCGTACGTCAACATTTATGACAGCTTCACCAATCCGGCGATGGCGACGGCTCTGATTGCCGTATTTATCCTGGGCCTGCTCGTCCTGATCCCGTCGCTGTTCTTGCTCCTGCGCTTGTTCCTGTTCGACGCGAACTATGTCAAGGGCAAGAAGACCCCACGATAAGGAGGTACAGACATGACGAATTTTCTTATATTTGCGGCGCCGCTCCTTATCGCGGCCTTGTCCATCGCGGCCGTATTCTGGTGGGGAGCCCTAGCGAAGCCATATGAGGATTAAGCGTCGCGCTAGCGAAGAGAACGCATGACGGCAGCCTGCTCTTCGGAGCTGGCTGCCGTCGTTGCCTTATCCAGACAAAAAAAGAATCCATCTCCCAGTCGAAAATGGATTGTGCGCCTTATTCGTCGGTGCGGTGGGCCTTCTTATGATGGACCAATTTGTAACCGACGCCCCGAATGGAATCGATCTGGACAGAGCGCTGGTTCATCTCCAGCTTCTTGCGCAGCGAGCTGACATGGACATCGACCGTCCGCTGTCCGCCGATGTAATCGAAGCCCCATACCGCATTCATCAGATCGTCCCGGGTAATGACCATGCCCGGGCGCTGGACGAGGTAGAGCAATACTTCGAATTCCTTCGGCCGCAGCGGGATCAGCTCCTGATGCAGCGTCACTTCATACTTCTCCGGATAAATGCGCAGATCGCCAATCGCAATGACTTTGTCGTCCGCATCTTCCTGCTCGATCGGCTCGTCGCTCGATGCGCGGCGCAGCACGGCGCCGACGCGCGCGAGCAGTTCTGCCACGCCGAACGGCTTCGTAATGTAGTCGTCCGCCCCGCACTTCAAGCCCTGCACGACTTCTTCCTCCGCATTACGCGCCGTCAAAATGATGACGGGCGTGCGGACACCAGCTTGTCTCAGCTTGGACAGCACCTCGAATCCGTTCATGCCCGGCAGCATAATATCCAGTATAATGAGGTCGAACTTGCGGTGCAGCGCCACCTGCAGCCCCTGGGAGCCGTGGTCGATCACCGTCGTATCGTACCCTTCCAAGGTCAGATTATATGACAATAGCCGCGCCAATGTCGGTTCGTCTTCGATGACTAATACTTTTCGTTCAGACATAATTATCCTCCGAAAGTCAATTCCTATCCCTTGTGCCTCTACCGATTCACGCTTAACTCGCAACCATATCGTAACATACTTCCCCGTGCCGCGGCGACGTTTTTTTCACTGCGGCACGGAGGCAGGGCGGGCATGGCAAGTTGATACCCGCGCTTATTGCTCTGACCCGCCCGGCGACCACTCCTGAAGCACGGGAAGCTCAATGGTGAAGGTGGTGCCTACGCCCAACTCGCTCTCTACCCGGATCGTTCCTCTGTGCGCATCGACGAGATGCTTTACGATGGAGAGCCCCAGCCCCGTGCCTCCCGATACGCGGGAGCGAGCCTTGTCTACCCGGTAGAAGCGCTCGAAGATGCGCGGCACATCCTTCTTCGGAATGCCGATGCCCGTATCGGTAATCATCAACCTGATCCGTTCCTCTTGGTCCGGGTCATGCAGCGCCACAGCACCTATCTTCACCTGTCCGCCCTCCGGCGTATAGTTAATCGCGTTGGAGAGCAGGTTGAGCATAATCTGGCGCAGCCGATCCTCATCCGCCTCGACATACAGATCCGTCTCGGCATCCAGCCGGACATCGATGCGCTTGCTGCCTGCTTCCTTGCGAAGCATCTCCACCGTATGCTCGAGGAAGGTCCCGAGCTCCACCGGTGAAAATTGCAGCACCGCCCGCTTCGCTTCGATTTTCGACAATTCCAGAATGTCGCCGATAAGCCGGTTCAAACGCTCGCTCTCCTCCTGAATAATCTGCAGGAAGGACTTCGCGATCTCCGGATCATGCATCGCCCCATTCAGGAGCGTCTCGGCGAAGCCCTTGACTGCGGCAATCGGCGTCTTGAGCTCATGGGACACATTCGCCACGAATTCAGTCCGCATTCGCTCCAGCCGCCGGATCTCCGAGACATCCTGCATCACCAGCAAAATGCCCGCCCATTCCTGATCGGTGAAATAGGCCGGGACGACCGTAACATCCAGCAGACGCTCCTCCGGATAATAAATCGTCATCTCGTCATGGCGCAGCTGCTTCTTCTCCTCGACTTCGGCCATCATCTGCTGCATCTCATACGGCGCCCTGACTTCGCTGAACGGACGCCCGAGCCATTCCCTGCTTCGGATGCCGAGAATATGCTCGGCCTTCCGGTTCAACAGCGCAACCTTGCCTTCCGCATCGACCATCACGATCGCATTGATCATATGCTCCATGACCGTCTGCAGCCGGCTCTCGTTCTCGCGGATTTGCGACATCTGCACCTGGAGGCTCTCCGCCATCGCATTGATAGCTGTCCCTAGCTGCCCGATCTCGTCCTTCCCCGCAGCCTGGGCCCTCGCCTTGTAGTCCATCTGGGCGATGCGCATCGCGACGCGGGTCATATTCTCGATCGGACGCGTCAGATTGAAGGCAATCCGGTAGCTGACGATCCCTGCGATAACGAATAATGCCGCCAGGCCTAGCGCCAAATACGCCCACAGCGCCCTCACGCTGCTCTCGACATGCGCCAGGCTCATCGCCAGACGTATATACCCGTCAAAATGGTTCGTATGCACGGGCATGGCGACATAGAGCATATTTTGCCCCAGCGTCTCGCTATAACGGATATTCGAGCCGATCCCTTCCTGCCCCGCCTTCATAATCTCCTCGCGCGCCAAGTGATTGTCCATCTCGGCAGCCTCATGATCGGAATCGCCGACGACCGTCCCGTCAGCCAGAATAAAGGTAACGCGGGCATCCGCGCTGTCATGAAGCTTGCGCGCCCAGCCGCTGTAATATGCAACCATATCGTCCCTGCTTTCCGGCTGGATCCAGGCAAGCGTCTGCTCGATGAGCATAATTTCCCGGGACATATTCTCCTCCAACTGGCGGATATGATTGTGCTTGAAGGTGGACGCCATATAAATGCCGGCTGCCGTCACGGATATCCCGATCAGCAGCACAAAGATCAAAGTCAAACGGGTGCGAAACCGCGACATGCGCATCTCTCCACTTCATTCTCAAGGTTGTAGGTCTATGTTCCATCCTACCGACCGTTGCGCCGTTTGGCTAGAGTGTCTTATGTAAAGGTTTTGTAAACCCTGAACGGAACCGCGTTCTCCGATATTCTTCCCTTCGGATGACCATTGTCATTCCGGCCGGGCCATACAAACAAATCCCCGGTCCGCGACCGGGGATTAAAGAATGATTGCTTATGCAAAGACAGGGTCCTTGAACTGGGCCAGCTTCTCGAACGAGCTGCGATCGACGTCCGCGTGCAGGCTGTTGCCATGCGCATCCATCGTCACGATCGCCGCGAACCCTTCTACATCGAGATGCCACATCGCTTCCGGAATGCCGAATTCGAGGAAATCGACTCCGTTCACTTGCTTCATGCATTCCGCATAATATTGAGCCGCTCCGCCAATCGCATTCAAATAGACGGCGCCATGCTCCTGCAGCGCGGCCAGTGTCTTCGCACCCATGCCGCCTTTGCCGATGACGGCGCGGATGCCGAATTTCTTAATGATATCGCCTTGGTACGGCTCCTCGCGAATGCTCGTCGTCGGTCCGGCCGCCTTGACATGCCAGCCTTCCTCATCCTTCAGCATAACCGGGCCGCAATGATAGATGACCGCCCCGTCCAGATCGACCGGCGCATCATAGTCCATCAAATATTTATGAAGCGCGTCTCGTCCCGTGTGCATCTCACCGTTGATAACGACGACGTCCCCTACCTTCAGGGAGCGGATCTGCTCCTCGGAAATCGGCGTGTTCAGCACGATGCGGCGGCTCTCGCTCTTCACAGGAGCTGCTTCAGCAGCTTCTGTCGCTTCTTCGGCAGTTCCTGCCGCTTCACCTTCCGCGGCGCTGTCCATCGGAAGCTCGCTTCCTCGCTCGTATACCCATTCCTTAATCTCTCCGCTCGCGCTGTCGAGCAGGACGCCTTGGCGCCGGTAAGCCCAGCAGTTATAGGCAACCGATACGAAAAAGCTCGCCGGCAGCCGGTTCATGACCCCAATCTTGCAGCCGAGCAGCGTCACCTCGCCGCCGAAGCCCATCGTACCGATGCCCAACTGATTCGCCTTATCCAAAATATATTCTTCCAATTGCCGCAGCTCAGCGATCGGATTCGTATCATCTACGCGGCGGAACAGTTGCTGCTTCGCCAACTCGTAGCCCGTCGTCCGATCACCGCCTATGCCGACACCGATGAAGCCTGCACTGCAGCCCTGCCCCTGAGCCTGGTAGATCGCATGCAGAATGCACTTGCGGATGCCGTCGAGATCGCGGCCGGCCTTGCCCAGGCCCTCCAGCTCGGCCGGCAGGCTGTACTGGATGTTCTTGTTCTCGCAGCCGCCGCCCTTCAAGATGAGGCGCACCTCGATGTCGCCGCGCTCCCACTGCTCGAAATGGATAACCGGCGTTCCCGGGCCGAGATTGTCCCCGCTGTTCGCTCCCGTCAAGGAATCGACGGAATTGGTACGGAGCTTGCCTTCCTTCGTCGCGCGGCTGACCGCTTCCTGAATCTCCCGCTTCATGACGATCTGATTCGCGCCTACCGGAGTATGCACGATGAACGTCGGCATGCCGGTATCCTGACAGATGGGGGATACCTTCGTCTCCGCCATTACAATGTTGCGGGCGATCGTGCCCAAGGACAGTCCGGCGCGCGTTGCAGCGTCCTCGCGCGCTTGCGCTTCCCGGATCACCTTGCGCACATCGCCCGGCAGATTGGTTGATGTCTCCACGATCAAATCATATACGCTCTGCAAAAACGATTTCATAAGCAAACCCAAGCCCCTCTCTTCGAATATCCCGCTATCTATCTGCAGTCATCTGGCTGTCTGTCGGGTTCCTCTCTATCTTCTCTGCTTCGGCCGATTCGACATGCCGCATGCGGCGTGAATCCGCTTCCTATAGTAATATAATAGCATAATAGGAGCGTCTGTCGAAGACATTCGGACGAAGTTACCCGGAGCTCGATGCGATGCCGGAAAGGATGAGAACCTATGGATCCAACCAAGGACGAGGCCCAAGCCGGGCGTCCGCACGGACATCATTTTTTTGCCTATATGTATCGGTTGAAGCATATCGAGCGCTGGAGCCTGATGCGCAATACGACGAAGGAGAACGTCGCCGAGCACAGCTTCCACGTCGCGATGACGACGCATATGCTGTGCACAATCGGGAACGAGGTGTACGGAAAAGCGCTGGACACAGGCCGGGCCGTCATGATGGCGCTGTTCCACGACGCGACGGAAGTGTTCACGGGTGATATTCCGACGCCCGTCAAGCACCATAATACGCGCATTCTGGCCAATTTCCGCGAGATCGAGCAATTGGCTGCAGAGCGGCTTATCAGCATGATTCCGGCTGAGCTGCAGACGGCCTATGCGCCGCTCATCGATCAGACGCTGGATGAGGAACTGAAGCGCTATGTGAAGGCTGCCGATCTGCTCGACGCCTACTTCAAATGCGGAAGCGAAGCGGCAGCGGGCAACCGGGAATTCGATGTGGCCCGGCGGCAGACCGAGCAAAAATTGCGGGCGCTCGGCCTGGAGGAAATCGACTATGTCCTTACCCGCCTCGGGCCAAGCTTCGACATGACGCTGGACGAAATGTCGTTGTCCGACAGCTAGGCTCACGTAGTTCCTCCTCCCTATCCCGCAGACTGGCGATAGTTTTGGAAATCATCCCGCGGTCTGTTAAAATTAAGGTAAAAAATACAGCGAAAATTGTCGCCGTTGGATAGGAAGAAAGGAAGAACGCCATGCCATTATTCAATGTTACACTGGTTCATCGCATTTTTCGCGGCATATGGGTAACCATCGTCACACTCGGGGCTATCCTGCTATTTTATTATGGCTTCCGGATAATTTACCCGTTCCTGATTGCCTGGCTGCTGGCCTATATGATGAACCCGCTCGTCCGGTTTTTGGAGCAAAAATGGAGGTTCCCGCGCTGGACGGCCGTAGCCTCCTCTATATTGCTGTTCGGCTCGATCATTACCTTCGCGATCTTCGTCTTCACGACCAAGATCGTATCGGAGTCCTGGCATATCGTGGGCCTCGTGCAGGAGCAGATCGCGGAGTGGAGGAATTGGCTGAATGATTACTATCATTCCGCTGAATTCCAAGCTATCCTGTCCGATCTGAATGAGACGCTGACAGCGATCGACTTGCAATCGTCCTTGTCGAAATATACGAGCACGATCGCGACGACCGGCTCGGCTCTCGTCGCCTACTTATTCAACTTTATTAAAGCGAGCGTGCTGTTCCTGCCCAAGCTGGCTGTGATCACCGTCATTATTATGGTCGCTACCTATCTCATCAGCAAGCAGTGGAATTCGCTGGCGACGGCGAGCAAGCAGATGGTGCCCGAACGGGTGCGCGCCTCCATTGGCGTCGTAATCGGCGATCTGCAGCATGCCATTTTCGGATACGTGAAGGGACATATTATTTTATCCAGCATTACCGCACTCGTCTTTTTTGTCGGGCTGCTTGTTCTTGGCGTCGAGTATGCCTTCACGATCGCGATTATCGGCGGGATCGTCGATCTGATTCCGCTGATCGGGATCCCCGCCATAGTCGTCCCGTGGGCGGTGTTCTCCTTCATCGAAGGCAATTTGTTCCTGGGGACCGGTCTTCTGGTGCTATGGCCGGTTATTCTCGTGACGCGGCATGCCTTTGAACCGAAGGTGTACGGCTCCAGCATCGGACTGAATCCGCTTATGCTGCTTATCTTTTTGTTCGCGGGACTTCATCTGCTCGGGGTGATCGGCATTTTTGTCGGCATCATCGCCCTCGTCGTCCTGACAGCGCTGCAGCGCGCCCATGTATTCCGCGATGTCTGGCGTTATATTATGACCGGTTCCTTCTTTCCGATGGCGCCCCCTGCACCCAAATAAGCAAGCAGCTTCGCAAGGACAACAAAGAGAGCGCCATTCCCCCGGAATGCGCTCTCTTTGCCTGTCAGGCCGGCCTTAGCTCTTCACGCCGCTTCTTACCGGAAGGACGTCACCAGCCCATTCAGCAGCGTTCTAATATCATATTGATACTCGTTAATCGGGGCGATCGGCTTATTGATGCCCAACAGCGTATATACAGCGATTCTTGCCGTTCGGACAGAATATTCTTCCGTAAAGACGACGTCGTTCGGAATCTCGCAGAATTGCCCGACGAAGGCCAGATTCGTAGAGCCCTGCGGGACGACCTGCGGCCGGTCGCCGATCGCTCGCGGCATGAACTGCGCCGTAATATACGGCATCATGCACGGAATACAGTTGGCGGTCTGAATCATCGCATCCATATCCTCATGGAAATGAAGATGATTTAACAACTCCGTCAATATCTCTTCGCCGGTGCAGTCCGACATTTTTTTCTTCACATAGTCGCCTTCATTATCCGGGAACAGACCGTAGCCCCAGAACACGCGGACATGCTCCGGCTGGTTCCGGAAATGCGGCTGATGCGCCAGCACAATCGACATCAGCCAACTGGACTCCTTGAACGTGACCAAAGCGCCTGTTCCTGCCTTATTGCGTGAGAAGGCTTCCATCCGATCGAAAAATCTCGAGTCCTGGCAGGTCACGGTGAAGGACTCCCACTTCGAGCCTTCGATATGGTCGTCGAATGAAGAAGGATTGCCCAATCCGGGCTTCTTCGCGGCGATGCGATCCCATAGCTTCCACGAGCTTCCCTTGCCGTTCAAGCTTGGGGCAGACGTCATCGAGCCAAGGCTATAGCCCTCCGTCATCGACCCGTTCGTCACGATGACAAGATCGCCGTCATTGAGTTCTATCGTTCCCGGCGAACCTTCTTTGACATAATGAATTTTCGTTACCGTAATGCCGCGGCCTTCTTTGAAATCCAGATCGGTCACCGTGCATTTCATATTGAAATCGACGCCATGCTGCGTCAAATAATGGTGGAGCGGAACCGTAAGGGAATCATATTGATTGTATGGCGTTCTCGTCACCCCTTCAAGCGTATGAATTCGCGGGAACTCATGCATGAAGCGGATCATGTATCGTTTGAGTTCGGCGGCGCTATGCCAAGGCTGGAATGCGAACGTGGTCGCCCACATATACCAGAAATTCGTCTCGAAGAAATGCGGGCCGAACCAATCCTGGATCCGGGCTGTGCCCAGCTTCTCTTCCGGCGTCATAATGAGCTTGGACATCGCGATTCGATCCGCCATATCGAAGCCCATTGACGTCACATCCTGGACTTCGGCGTGCTTATTGACGAGACGCGCATTCGAATGCGTCGGATGAGCCGTATCGAACTCGATAATTTCGTCTCGGACGGATTTGGCCGGATCGTCGATAGAAGGGATCGAGCTTAACAGATCCCAAGTGTTCTCATAGGTCTCATCATTGAGCATGCGGCCCCCGCGAATGACATATCCTTGCTCGCCATTGCCGGAGCCGTCGTTGCTGCCGCCGAGTATTTTCATTTCCTCCATGATATGAATGTGGGAACCAGGGAAATCACAGTCTCGAACGAGGAAAGCAGCACCTGCGAGTGACGCGATTCCGCCACCGACAAAATAGACTTGCTTGGTATTGTACTCCGTGCTCATAACCGTCGCCTCCATTGGTATGATTGCTTGTGTTCCTCAGCAAACTAACTGTATTACACGAAGACGGCCCGCGGAATAATCAATATGCGGCGGCTGTATGATTTTTTGTCATTCGCAATAAAATGTATAGTTTTCTAGCGAGAGGCAGCCTCGCTTACTGGGGCTTATGCTCATAGCGATGCAGCGCTTTGGCGAAATTGCCCTCTAACAGCTCGTTCAATTTTTGGATCATCCGGTCCGGATTCTCGTTCATTCCGTTCTCCATCCACTGAATCACGAGGCCGGTAAAGGCAAGCGCATAGAAATTGGCGATAAATTTCTTATCCTCTTCCCGAACCTTCATTCGATCCGAGACTTCGTTCACCACATCCATCATTAAGCCCATCGTGACGCTGTACAAATAATGATCGAGATGGTTCCTTGCCAATGAGTTAAGCGTGTTGAGACAAAATGCTTTGTTGTTCTCGATATAGTGAAAAATTCTGCGGAATCCTTGCGTCCATGTGCTATAGCTTCGATAGTGGGCGATGCTCTCGACGGCTTCAGATTGGTACACCCAGCCGAGCAAATCGTAAATGTCCTGAAAATGGTAATAAAACGTTTGCCTGTTCAAGCCGCAGCGATCCACGATATGCTTGACCGTAATTTTATTGAAAGGGTGGTCGTTCATCAGTTCCTTGAGCGAGGTTGCAAGCGCTTTCCTCGTTATGAGCGAGCTGGACATTCCATCACCTGCTGTATCAGAATACAACTCTGAAATTTATGCTTATTATACCCGCAATCATATACCGCTACAAATGACTTGGCGCAATAAGCGCTAGCAAAATTGAGGGTTGTGTCCCCGTCGGTTTCTCAAAAACCTCTTGACAGAATAACCGCCTTTGATAAAATAGGCTTTGGATTTGATCGATAATGATTCTCAATATCATTTGTAATATCGACGGTCCATCCCATAGCCGCTTCGGCATTGCATTTTTATACATAAAGGGGGTTGCACAAATGCAAGCAGATGAAGCGGTCCATCCTCCTCTCACCGGGACCGTCCGATTCTCTCGCCTTATGATCGCAGTCGGGCTGATCCTTCTTGGGGCGATACTGCTTGCAGCAGGCTTTGTCGTTTCCATTTCGTATGGCGCTGCAGACGCAGGCTACCACGATGTATTGGATTTGATGTTGGGGTTCAATACCGATTCGGCTTCCCAACTGCTCATTTACGAGCTGCGGATGCCAAGAGCGATCAGCGGAATATTGGTGGGCGCGTGCCTGGCGGCATCAGGCGCCATCATGCAGGGCATTACCCGCAATCCGCTGGCCACCCCATCGATTATGGGGCTGTCTCAAGGCTCGGGTCTGGCGATTGCCATCGCCATGATTGTGTTGCCGGCGTTAAGCTACTTTGAAATGGTCATCTTCTCCTTTGCCGGCGCGGCGGCGGGAGTCATGATCGTCTACGCCATCAGCGCGCTGTCCCCGGGCGGGATGTCGCCGCTCAAGCTGGTCCTGGCCGGAGCTGCAGTAAGCTCTCTGTTCGGAGCGCTAGCCTCCGGGCTGGCGATTTATTTCAACATCGCGCAAGACATCAGCTTCTTCGCGGCCGGCGGACTGACCATGGTCCGGTGGGACGCGATAGAGATGCTGCTCCCGGTAAGCGCGGTATGCCTGGCGATGGCGATAGTGCTATCGCGGGATATTACCCTGCTCAGCTTCGGCGAGGAAGTAGCCGCCGGACTGGGGCAGCGCACCGTACTGATTAAGACGCTGTGCACGATCGTCGTCTTATTCATGACTGGCGCCGCCGTATCGGTGGCGGGAGGAGTTGGCTTCGTAGGGCTGATCATCCCGCATATGGTGCGGTCGCTCGTCGGCGTCGACTATCGGCTGATTATTCCTTGCTCCGCCGTATTCGGCGGCGTTCTCGTCACCTATGCAGACATTGCAGCCAGATGGTTCAACGCGCCTTATGAGACACCGATAGGGGCGGTTACCGCCGTCATCGGCGTTCCGTTCTTCCTCTATCTGGCGCGTACAGAAGGGAGGGCCCTGTGATGCGGCCGTTGCGTATGACCCCGCATGGACGAGCCTCCCTTGTGCTGGGACTGCTGGCCGCGATAATTATTGCGGTATTTCTCATCAGCCTGAACTCAGGCTCGATCCCGTTGTCTCCGCTTGACGTAGTGAAGACGCTGTTCGGCGGCGGAACCCAGCAGCAGGAGACCGTCCTGTTCCAATTCCGGATGCCGCGCATGGTCATTGCGCTGCTCATCGGTTGCGGACTGGCGGTATCAGGTGTCATCCTGCAGGGATTGTCGCGCAATGCGCTGGCCGATCCGGGAATTCTCGGAATTAACGCCGGAGCCGGGCTGGCGGTTGTGCTCTTCATGTATTTGGTGTTCGAGACGAAGGAGATCAAGAGCGTATTGCCGACAATGACCATTCCGCTGTTCGCGTTGGTCGGCGCCGGCGCAACGGCCTTGCTTATCTTTACGCTGGCCTGGAAGCAAGGCATCACCCCGATCCGGCTCATTCTCGTCGGAATCGCGGTCTCTGCCGGCCTCGGCGCAGTCAATACGTTCATATCTTTGAAATTAGCCAACGCCAACTTCATGTATGCCACAGTCTGGCTCGCGGGCAGCCTGTGGGGCACAAGCTGGGCGTTCGTGATTGCGATTCTGCCTTGGATATTGGTGCTCGTTCCCTATGCCATGTGGAAGGCGCGTTCTCTCAATGTGCTTCAGCTCGGAGACCCGCTGGCGACCGGCGTCGGCCTGCGCGTCGAACGGGAACGCGGCAAATTGATTTTTGCCAGCGCCGGATTGGCCGGGGCCTGTGTGGCTGCAGGCGGCGGCATTGGCTTCGTCGGCCTGATTGCCCCTCATATCGCCCGCAAGCTGGTCGGGCCCAAGCATCAGCTTCTGATTCCGGCCGCGACCTTGATCGGGGCGCTGCTGCTGCTGGCGGCAGACTTATTGTCGCGCAATGTCCTGAGCCGGACGGAGATTCCGGTCGGCATCGTTATCACCGTACTGGGCGCGCCCTACTTTCTCTACCTTTTAATGAAGACCAAGACATAGGTCATGTACGAGTGTTCCCAAGGGACCGCCTAGCAATAAAAATAGAGAAGAAATGAGGAAAACCGATATGATGAAACGATTGATAAGCGTAACATTAATTTTGGTATTGGCACTTATTTTTACAGGATGCGGCCAAAAGGAAGGCCAGGCAACAGGCAGCCAGGAGAGCGCAGCTCAGCAGAATGAGAAGGCAGCGGAGGAACAGAAGTCAGAGGATCACCAAACAAAGCAACAAAAGGCGGAATCCACGCAAGAAGCCGACTTCAAGGTGGTCAACACATCGCGCGGCGAAGTGAAAATTCCGGTGAACCCCCAACGCGTCGTCGACCTTGCCTATGCCACTGAAGAATTATTGATTATGGGAATCAAGCCGATTATGTCGTCTGCCGGCCCGGATCTGCCCGATTACTTGAAGGACAAGCTGGAAGGAGTAACCCTGGTGGATGCCGGCTCCGTGAAGGTGGAAGACGTAATGGCGCTCAATCCGGATTTGATTATTACGAGCGGCCGCACGGAGAAATTGTACGATCAGCTCACGCAAATTGCGCCGACAGTTCAGTTGGAGGGCGATTTTTACACGTGGCGCGAACGCTTCCCCGAGATGGCCGGCATCCTTGGCAAGGAAAAGGAAATGAATGAATGGCTTGCTCAATATGAAAAGAAGGCCAAGCAAATCGGCGATGAAATTAAAGCCGTCACGGGAGACGCGACGTTTGCCCTGTACGTGACAAATGCGTCGCAATACCGGATTTACGGAAAAGCTTTGCTCGGCGACGTCTTGTTCTCAGATTTGAAGCTGCCGATGGGCGAAGGAGCGCCGACGGAGTCAAGCGTCGAAATTGTATCTCTTGAAAATCTATTCAAGTTCGATCCGGACTATATTTTCTTGGGGCTGTATGGAGATAATCTGGCAGTGGCTCAAAAAAAACTGGATGACATGCAAAAATCCGGGCTGTGGGGCAAGCTGAAGGCAGCCAAAAACGGCCACGTCTATATGTTGGACAATTCAACATGGTCGTTAGGAACATTCCCGCTCGGCAAAGAAAAAGCGCTTGAAATGGTGCGCGATATGGTGTTGAAAAAATAGAGCGATTGGCAAGAAAAAAGGGCGGTCCCGTACGTCATGCTGCATGACGTACAGGACGGCCCTGCCTGTTCCGCTTCGGATTAAATGTTCCGGTAGACCATCAAAATAACCATGATGATGAACAGGATGAAGACGAGCGTGGCGAACATCTGCGTCTTGTCAATGGCCGCCGTATTGCTCTGGCCGGCCTTCGCCGACTGCAGCGCAACCTTGATCTGCTTGCCCATAATTCCGCCCAGTGCGGCGATGGCGAGGAACACGACCATCGTCAAAATAATCCACAGCATGGAATAGCTGCCTTTGCCAATCATATAGCCGCCCGTCAGAAATTGCGCGATTAGCGCATATTGGGCAATCCGGTTCGCGGAATGAACGCCAAGCAGCAGCCCCTCCTGTCCCGATGCCGACACGAGCTTCAGCTTATTGACGACAAACGGGATGACCGCATAAATCCCCATTGCGACTGCGCCCAGGATATGCAAAAGTACAAGAGCCGTGTACATAAGGAACATTCCCTCCATAGTCATGTTATGTATGTAATTTTGCTTCCTATTATACTAGACTCTCCCTCTGAACACAAAGAAAGATGGCCATTTTCGGACCATCTTTCTGTATATCGCTATAATATTTGTCACAATTTCGATTTATCCGGCGACAACTTTGATAACATTCCGCACGGATTCAGCCGATTTGTCCAAGGCCACCCGCTCTTCCGGCGTCAAGTCAATCTCGATCACTTTCTCGATGCCGTCGCCGCCCAGTACGGCCAATACGCCCATGAACAGCTTGTCGTAGCCATATTCGCCCTCCAGGTAAGCAATGACCGGCAGAATGCGCTTCTTGTCCTTCAGAATTGCTTCGGTCATCTGTACCAGCGATGCCGCCGGCGCATAGTAGGCGCTGCCGTTGCCAAGCAGGTTCACGATCTCGCCGCCGCCTACGCGGGTGCGCTGCACGATCGCATCAATGCGCTCCTGCGGAATCAGCTTCTCAATCGGCACGCCGCCGACATTCGTGTACCGAACGAGCGGCACCATGTCGTCGCCATGTCCGCCAAGCACGACCCCGCGGACATCTTCCACCGACACGTTCAATTCCTGCGCGATGAACGTGCAGTAACGAGCCGTGTCCAGGACGCCGGATTGACCGATGACGCGGTTCTTCGGGAAGCCAAGCGTCTCAAATGCGGCGTAGGTCATCGCATCGACCGGATTGCTCAAAATGATAACGTAAGCATTTGGGCAGTATTTTTTCACATTTTCGCAGACGGACTTCACGATGCCTGCATTCGTGTTGACGAGATCGTCCCGGCTCATGCCCGGCTTCCGCGCTACACCCGCCGTAATGATGACGATGTCGGAATCCTTCGTATCTTCATAGTTGGAGGTACCTGTAATCTGGCTGTCGAACCCTTGCACCGGGCTTGCCTCCAGCATGTCAAGCGCCTTCCCCTTCGTTGGATTCTCGAGTTGGGGGATATCCACCAATACAACGTCTCCGAGTTCCTTTTGGGCGAGCATCAAAGCAGTAGTAGCACCCGTGAATCCCGCACCTACTACTGTAATCTTGTTGCGTCGAATAGCCATTCCGGTCGACCCCCTATTTCATATGGTTAATGATATGATCTGCGAATTGCGAGCATTTCACTTCCGTTGCATCGTCCATCAGACGGGCAAAGTCATAGGTTACGGTCTTGTGGTTGATCGCCGTCTCCATGCCTTTGTAGATCAGGTCGGCAGCTTCCTGCCAGCCAAGATGCTCCAGCAGCATGACGCCGGACAGAATAACGGAGCCCGGATTGACGACATCGAGATCCGCATACTTCGGCGCGGTTCCGTGCGTCGCTTCGAAAATGGCATGTCCGGTTACATAGTTGATGTTCGCGCCAGGCGCGATGCCGATGCCGCCAACTTGCGCAGCCAGGGCGTCGGACAAGTAGTCGCCGTTCAGGTTCAGCGTAGCGATGACGTCGAAGTCCTTCGGACGCGTCAGCACTTGCTGCAGCGCGATGTCGGCGATGGCATCCTTGATGATGATCTTGCCAGCCGCTTCCGCTTCTGCTTGGGCCTTGTTGGCCGCATCTACGCCTTCCGCTTCCTTGATGCGATCGTACTGGCCCCAAGTGAATGTCTGCTCGGCGAATTCCTGCTCGGCCACTTCGTAGCCCCAGTTCTTGAACGCGCCTTCCGTGAACTTCATAATGTTGCCTTTGTGAACCAGCGTTACGCTCTTGCGCTTATGAGTGATCGCGTATTCGATCGCCGCGCGCACGAGGCGCTTGGAGCCTTCGGAAGATACCGGCTTGATGCCGATGCCGGAAGTCTCAGGGAAGCGGATCTTCTTCACGCCCATCTCCTGCTGCAGGAAGGCAATCATTTTCTTCACTTCTTCCGATCCGGAAGCATACTCGATGCCGGCATAGATATCTTCGGTATTTTCACGGAAAATGACCATGTCAACCAATTCCGGACGCTTGACCGGGGAAGGAACACCGTTGAAATAGCGGACTGGACGCAAGCATGTGTACAGATCCAGCTCTTGACGAAGCGCGACGTTCAGAGAACGGATGCCGCCGCCGATTGGCGTCGTCAACGGTCCCTTGATCGCGACGATATATTCGCGAATCGCTGTCAGCGTATCGTTCGGCAGCCATTCGCCGTATGTGTTGTAGGCCTTCTCGCCCGCGAACACCTCATACCAAGCCAGCTTGCGCTCGCCATTGTACGCCTTCTCGACTGCGGCATCGAGCACCCGCTTCGATGCGCGCCAAATATCGCGGCCCGTTCCGTCTCCTTCGATGAACGGGATAATCGGATGGTTAGGCACTTGCAGCTTGCCGTCTTGAATTGTAATTTTCTCGCCTTCAGTAGGTAATTCGAACTTCTCCAATTGAACCATGGACGTTCCTCCTTAAGTAAATTGCCGCACCATCACGCGATGCGGCCTTCGTCTGCCATACGATCGGCGGGAGCCACAACTCCATTGTAGCAACCCGCCGTCTGGTAGCACAAGCCAGTTCGATTATTCGCTGCTCTGTCCCGTATCCGGCGATTATCGCTCCGCAATTGGAACGTAGCGCTGGACGGCCGGTCCGGTATATTCAGCGCGCGGACGGATAATCCGGTTGTTCTCGTATTGCTCCAAAATATGAGCCGTCCATCCGGATACCCGGCTTATCGCGAAGATCGGAGTAAACAGATCGCGCGGAATGCCAAGCAGCGTGTACACCGAGGCCGAATAGAAGTCGACGTTCGGCTTCAGCCCCTTCTGACCGGTCACAATCTCTTCAATGCGGACCGACATGTTATACAGCTCGAGATTGCCGCTCTTGCTGCCAAGCTCGCGAGACATCGCCTGAAGATGCTTCGCGCGCGGATCTCCATTCTTGTATACGCGATGTCCGAAGCCCATGATCTTTTCTTTGCGATCGAGCTTGTCTTGAATGTAATCCTCCACGCGATCAAGCGAACCGATCTCTTCAAGCATCTTCATGACGGCTTCATTGGCTCCGCCATGAAGCGGTCCCTTCAACGCTCCGATAGCCGACACGACGCCGGAATACACGTCGGAGAGCGTCGCCACCGTGACGCGCGCGGCGAACGTGGAAGCGTTCAACTCATGATCTGCGTGAAGAACGAGCGCTTTGTCCATCGCCTTCACTGCGCTTGCCTCCGGCTCTTCCCCGGTCAGCATATACAGGAAATTGTATGCGATGGAACGGCCGGCTTGCGGAGCCACCGGCTCCTTGCCCGCACGCAGACGCGCATAAGCGGCAACCACGGCAGGCAGCTTCGCCTGCAGCTTCACCGCCTTGGCGACATTCGCCTCCCGGCTCATGTCGTCGGCCAGATCGTCGTACAGAGCCAGGGCGGAAATCGCGGAGCGGAGAACAGCCATCGTATTGGCGTTCGACGGGTACAATCTCATTTGATCGATGACGGCAGGAGAAATTGCCGAATTCTCGTCGAATTGCTTCTGTAATGCAGATAATTCGTCACGGTTCGGCAGCTTGCCATGCCAGAGCAAGTACACAACCTCTTCAAAGGTTGCGTAGTCAGCCAAATCGTCGATATTGTAACCGCGGTAGGTCAGCGTTCCGTCGATAATCGAGCTGATCGACGATTCCGCTGCAACAATACCTTCCAAACCTTTCGTCGCTGTCATCTGTCCTCTCTCCTTTGCATTACTTACCTATATCAATCACAGCTTCCCTTTTCTCTGCCAATCCTGATGTTCCCTGACTATTTGAAAATAGGCAGGTTCTTTCTACTTTAAATCATAAAGGATTTTGTCGGAACTGTGAACGGTTTCATTACAGAATGTGGATAGAAATGCTTTATCACGTCTATAAATGCTTTTTGTGAAAATAAAAATGAAAGTCTTGTGATTTTAAGCATAGCATTACATATAGAGGTTTGTCCTACGTTCGGATCCGGAAGCAGGAATCCCGGTCACCCAAGCCGGAAAGGAGGCGGGAAAATGAATCACATACTGTTGAAACGGCTGTGGAGAGGAAGCCTTGTCTTGGGAGGATCCATCCTTGTCTGCGTCGCTTGCTACTTTCTCTTGCCTGTGATGTACCCGTTCCTGATCGCGTGGCTGATCGCGCTCCTGCTGAACCCGATCGTGGATTGGATGAGCGAATCGCTGCGCTTTCCCCGCTGGCTCAGCGTCACGGTGTCGCTGCTGCTGTTCCTGCTCGGAATGATGACGATTGCGGCCGCCGTCATTACGCGCATCGTCAAAGAAATATACACAGTATCGTTAACGATGGATTATACTCTCAACCAATGGAGGGATCTGTTCATCCGTTTTTTCGACAGCGGGGAGGTACAGCAGCTCATTCATTTGATCAGTTCGATCTACAAGGACAATCCGAATGTCCAGGAGTCGATCAACCGCAATCTGGCCGATACCGCGCAGACCGTCACAACCACGATTACGAACCTGATCACGCTCTTCCTGGATGGCATCATCCGGCTGCTTACCAGCCTGCCCAACGTCGCGACCATTGCGATCGTCGTCCTGCTCGCCGCCTTCTTCATCAGCAAAGATTGGCTGCGATGGCGGCGCATGGTGCTCGCGTGGGTGCAGGAGCCCCTCCGGACGCCGGCCGGCACCATTTGGCATGATCTGAAGGGGGCCCTGTTCGGTTACTGCCGGGCACAATTCCTGCTCATCTCGATGACGATGGTCTTCGTCACGATCGGCCTCATCCTGCTCCGGGTCGACTACGCGATCACAATCGGACTGTTGGTCGGCCTTGTCGATTTGCTCCCCTACCTGGGTGTGGGAGCGGTCATGGTGCCTTGGATGATATACAGCTTCGCGATCGGCAACACCTCGTTCGGTATCGGACTTGCCGTCCTCTATGCGATTGTCCTTGTCGCCCGCCAGGTGATGGAGCCGAAAGTGCTCGCCTCCAGCCTCGGGCTCGATCCGCTCATCATGCTCATGGCCACCTTCGCCGGCCTCAAGCTGCTCGGCGTGCTCGGCCTGATCGCCGGGCCCGTCGCCGTCGTCATCATTGCCGCGCTGCACCGGGCCGGAATCTTCACGGACTTGCGCAATTACATTATGGCGGGAAGACATTGAGTAGCCGGCCGGGCGCTCACATTCAATTAACCCATCATGGCAGGAGCCCTCCGCTTCGGCCGCGGAATCAGCGGTTCTTCCAATAGTGGATAGCCAGCTGCGTCCTGTCCCTAAGCCCCAGCTTCGATAATATATCGGATATGTAATTTTTTACCGTTCCTTCGCTCAAAAAAAGCGCCGCGGCGATCTCCTTGTTCGACATGCCTTCGGCGATGCGCTCCATAATCTGCTGCTCCGCCGCGGTGAGTCCGTATTGCGCGCGTCCGGTGGCCTGCGCCTGCTCCCGAGGCGGCACGTGGACAAGCGAAGCCAGCTTGCGGGCAACATCGGAATCCATCAGCACCGAGCCGGCGAATACGGTACGGATCCCCTCGACAATCCGATCCGGGGCATTGTTCTTCAGCAGGTAGCCGCTGGCGCCATTCCGTATCGCCTGCACGATATATTCGTCATCGTCGAACGTGGTGAGAATGAGCACCTTCACCCCGGGAAGCCGCCCCTTCAGCCGCTTCGTTCCTTCCACTCCGTCGCAGACGGGCATCCGCACGTCCATCAAGACGACATCGGCTCCTTGTTCCGCCGCCATTTCTTCGGCTTCGCAGCCGTTGGCGCATGTCCCAACAATCTCCATGTCTTCATGCATGCCGACGATAATTTTCAGACTTTCGCGGATAAACGCATCATCATCGACAATAAGAACTCGTATTTTCATAGGCCTGTTCCCTCTCTCTTCCATGTCCGTTCCGTCCTTCAGGCGTTCACCCGCTTGCTTGCGCACCGCTCCCCTATTCACGCAGCGGAATCCGCTGCATGTCCATGCGGGCAGGCCCGCAAAATTGCGGCGATTATATTCGGGAAGCGATTGGAATGCGCGTGCGAATGACGAAGCGAGGCTCCGTCTCCCACTCGATGCTCCCTCCGACCGCTCCCGTCCGCTGCTCCATCCCTTGCAGCCCCATGCCGGCGTTAACGGGCTGCGCTGGCAGGGCGCCATTATTCATCACTTCCAGCGTGACGCGGTCCGGTTCATATTGAACCGTCAACTCAACCTCGGTCGCGCCGCCATGCCGCAGCGCATTCGTAATCGCCTCCCGCGCATTGTGGAACAACGCGAGCTCGATGCTCGGATAGAGCGGGCAGGGCAGGCCAGCCACCCGATAGACCGCGCGGACGCGGCCTTCCTCGTTCACGCTCTGCACGAGCCGCTCCAGCGAATAGGCGCGAATATCGCTCTCGTCCGGCTTCATCCGCCGCACCGTGATCCGCAGCAGCTCCATGCTCTCGGCAAGCTGCTCCCGCACCGTTCCCTGCAGCTCGAGCGCCCGTTCGGCATCCTGCGAGCGAATCTGCTCCGCGGCATCCAGCATCAGCTTCAACCGGATCAGCTTATGCCCGAGTTCATCATGCAGCTCATGTGCGATCCGGTTGCGCTCATCCGCCTGGGCGGCCGCCTCCACCGTCCGCGCATAACGGACCATATTCCGGCGCGCGGTCTCCAATTCGTACGTCTGCTGGCGCAAGGTGTCGTTAAGACGCTCCAGCCTCCTTCTGTCCTGCCGGGAAACGTATTCGTTCAGGCAGAGCAGCGCCAGTGCCGCCAGCGCCAGATTGGCGGTGAGCGCCCCTTCCCAGTCCCGGCCAAGCATCGAGACATTCAGCGCGGCCAGGGCCAATGAGGCGCCTGCGGCATGCCCTCCCCGCGTCCAATCCGGTGGGTGAGAGGCCAACGCCGAGCCGAAGAGCAGGAACAGGCAGCCGCCATAGCGATGGGCGAACCAGACCATATAGAGCAGCTCTGCCACAAATAATGCCAAGTGGACCGTCTCATGCAGCCGGAAGCGTCGCAGTTCAACCAGGGCCAATAGACCAAGCGCATAGGAAGCATAGACCCCATAGGACGCTATATCTTCCATAAAGACCGTGCCCAGGATCGGAAACACCAGCAGACCGTAGCGAAGTCCCGTTCTTATTTTCTCTTGAAGCATTGGATCACCTGCTTTATAGAGGTACTCATTGGGGCAACATCCGTCCATCCTTGCCATTGTCCGTGCCCATTATAGCACGCGGCGGCCTGGAAAAGGAGGCTCTTCCGCCCGCAAACCATTGCTGCGCTTCCCTTTGGGCCTCGCTCTGCGTTCCATCTGTCCATGAATGTTATCAAGGTGACGAAAGTCATGCCGACAAGGTGACCATTTCTACCTGTGGGCGGCCTTACGATTCGATATGATGAGGATACAACGAAGACTGAGGAGCGTGAACGATGAATATCGTCGAAATTCGCAATGTCGTCAAAAAATTCAATGAACGCCTTGTCGTCGACCATCTTCAGGCGACGATTGAGCAAGGAGAAATCTTCGGGCTGCTCGGTCCCAATGGCGCCGGGAAGAGCACAACGATTCATATGCTGAGCGGCCTGCTTCCGATCGATGCGGGAGAGATAAAGGTGAACGGCTACTCCGTCACCAGCCAGACCATGGAAGTGAAGCGCCGAATCGGACTCGTTCCGCAGGATCTGGCTATCTATGAGCAGATGACGGCGCGGGACAACGTAACCTTTTTCGCGAAGCTGTACGGACTGCGGGGCAAGCAGCTCCAAGCCGGCGTCGACGAGGCCCTCGAGCAGGTCGGCCTGTCCGACCGGCAGGGCGATCGGCCGGAATCGTTCTCCGGCGGGATGAAGCGCCGCCTGAATATTGCCTGCGCCATCGCCCATCGTCCGATGCTCATCATTATGGATGAGCCGACCGTCGGCATCGATCCGCATTCGCGCAATCATATTTTAGAATCCGTCCGGCAATTGAATGAATCGGGTTCAACGATTATTTATACAAGTCACTACATGGAGGAAGTCGAGGCCATCTGCACCCGCGTCGGCATTATGAATGAAGGGCGGCTTATCGCCTGCGGAACGCAGCAGCAGCTCAAGGAAGAGATCGGTCAGGACGACAAGCTCCGCATCCACGTCAAGACGATGGCAGACAGCAACCCGGCGTCGGCCGTGGAGGAATGCAAGCGGCACCCGCGCATCAAGCAGGCCGTCTGGGAACAGAATACGCTCGAACTGCTGCTGCCGTCGGCGGACGCTTCTCTGCAGGATATTCTGTTCATTCTCTCGAAGCACGGGCTGGCGGTACAATCCCTCGAGCGGGAGCAGCCGAATCTGGAACGGCTGTTCATGTCGCTGACCGGCCGGCAATTACGGGATTAGGGGGGATGGACATTATGTGGGGCATAACATTAACCGAGCTCAGACAACATCGCCGTTGGGGCACGCATATTCTCGCTAACCTGATCTTTCCGCTATTGACGATATTTCTGCTTGGCTCGTCGCTGTCCGGAGCAGGGCAATTCCAACGGGGAGATGAACATCTCGTCCCCGCGAAGGTCGGCATCGTTCAGCTCGATCAGGGCGCGCTCTCGCAGCCGTTGGAGCGCTTCCTGCAGGAGGATAAGGTGCGGCAGTGGCTAGAGCCCGTATTTCTGTCCGACAGGGACAAGGTTCTCCAGCAAGTGTTTGACAGCAAGATCGATTTCGGCCTCGTCATCCCCGCTTCCTTTTCCGAGCAGGTTATGGCCGGGCATGAAGCTTCCTGGGAGATGATTATGGGCAAATCATACAGCACGAACATGGCAGCCAAATCAGTGCTAGGCTCCTTCCTGGAACGCGTCAATACGGAGCAAGCGATCAGCCTGACGCTGGCGGGAGCCGCAGCCATTCCTGACGACGGCAAGACAGCCCCGGACCGTGTCGATTCGGGCGCCGCCCGGGCCAGCGCAGAAGCGGGCGCATTCGCTTCTCCCGTGGAAATCGAGCCGGTCTCGGATGCGAGCACGCCGACGGCCATGCAGTACTATGCGGTCTCGATGCTTACGATGTTCATGCTCTATACCGGTATGAGCTTATCTCTGTCGGTCATCTCCGATCGGCGCAATCATACATTCCACCGGATTCTGACGGCTCCGATTCGCCCATTTGCATATATGGGCGGAAAAATGATGGGACAGTCGCTGCTCGGCTTCGGGCAGGGCCTTTGCATCATCTGGTTCACACATTGGCTGTATGGCGTGAGCTGGGGGCCGCAGCCATGGCTTATCGCATGCATCTGCCTGCTCACGGTGCTGGCTTCCATGAGCATCGGCACGATTACCGCGGCGTTTGCGCGGTCGGAAAAATCAATCAAAAGCTTATTTCCATTTCTCGTCATTACGATGACGGCATTGAGCGGCGGATTCGTGCCGATCAACAGCATCCAAGCCACCTTCGGCCCTTATACGGTATCGCATTGGACGATGCAGAGCCTGCTGCGGCTGATGACCGCGCCTGATTGGAATGAGGCCGTACCTTATCTATGGATGCTGGCCGCCATAATGGCAGGACTATCGGTGCTCGCGGCCTGCTTCGTAAGAAAGGTGGTCAACTATGTCTAGTCTACTGATTGCGCAATGGTTCCTGAAGCGAATGTTTGCCAACAAGCGAACGATTTTCTTGTCTTTCATCCTGCCGGCCGTACTCGTCTCCGCCTTTTTGCTGCAGCTTCATATTGTGGAGCAAAGCCGTCAGGCGATTATGTACGTGGACCATGACCGTTCCGAACTGTCGGCTCATCTGCTCCAGGCGGTTGGGCGGGATTTCGAGCTAATTGAAGCGGTGGATGAAGCCGAGTTGCGGGAGCATATTCTTGAGCTGAAAAGCAGCTCCGGATTCGTCATTCCCCCGCAATATGGGGACGACCTGATGAACGGTGAGCTTCCTGCCCCCAAGCTGCTGCAATTGAATCTGAGCGAGACCAGCGTAGTTCTTCAGCTGCTGCTCAACGAACAGACAGAGAACACGCTGCTGCTCGTGAATTCGATCCGCAGCCGCCATCCGGAGCCGGAGATGCTCAACGGGGCCATCCAGAATGCGCTGAAGGAGCAGCGCCTGTACAGAGTGCATGCGAACGTAACCGATTATGAGCTCTACGTATCCCCTTCCCTGCGCATCAGCATGGGGTTGTTCCTGATGTTCATGCTGCTATCCTCCATGAATCTTGTCTCCGTTATGCTAGAGGATAAGCTGAACTACACGATGCAGCGTACAGCGACCGCTCCTGTCCATGGGTGGCAGATATCACTCGGCCAGTTCCTGGGCGGATTCTTCTTCGGAACGCTGCAGATTGCGGCCGTATTGCTCCTTACACGGCTTGTCGGAATCGATATGGGCATGTCTCTGCTTGCCCAATGGAGTCTGCTGGAGCTGTTCCTTATCACCAGCATGGGCATGGCTTGCATGCTCGGCTCGATCGTCGGCAGCCCGGCGCTGTTCAACCGGGTCAGCTTCGGCCTTATCGTCCCGACCTGCATGCTGGGTGGATGCTACTGGCCGATTGAGATGATGAACTCGGAGATGCAGAAGCTCTCCTACTTCGTACCGCAGCGCTGGGTGCTCGACGCTATGGACATGCTCGCTTCCGGCGGTTCCTGGTCTGCCATCTCGCTTCACGTACTCGTGCTGCTCCTGTTCGGCTTCGTCCTGATGGGCATCGGCTCCGCGGTGCTGCGGCCTGCCAAGCGGCATGCGCTGTAATGCTCTAGTAGCGGATCGCTGCGGACTGTCGCTGCTTGCCTGCGTTTGAGGGCTTTTTTTATCGGATCTACAGCCGCCGTCTTTCGCATGCAATTATCAATTTTGGCTGCGGGACCGATCGGAATATGACATAGAGGTGTCAGGTTTAATCTAGTAAAATAATAGAAAAACCTGAAAAGGAGAATCGCCATGGCGAGCTACGAATACGCATCCAAACAACAGCTAAAAGAAACCATCCATGCCGCTTATCTGCTGCTGGACGGTGAGCTCGAGGAGATTGACGACAGTCAAAAGGACAAAAGAATTCCTGAAGTCGATAGAACTCCCGCCGAAATCATCGCCTACCAACTCGGATGGTTGAATCTTGTTATGGGCTGGGATAAAGACGAACTGGCGGGAAAACCTGTTATCATGCCGGCGCCGGATTATAAATGGAACCAGCTCGGCGGCCTGTACCAGTCGTTCTACGCTGCTTACGCCGATCTTTCCTTGACCGAGCTCCGGCGGTTGTTCCGAGATACAGAACGCCAGTGGCTGGACTGGATCGACACCTTAAGCGAGGAAGAGCTGTTTGTCCAATCTGTCCGAGTATGGACCGGGGACAAGCCGAACTGGCCGATGGCCCGATGGATCCACATCAATTCCGTCGCTCCCTTCAAAACATTCCGGGCAAAAATCAGGAAGTGGAAAAAGAATCAGGAACAAGCGTAATCCGTTACATCAGTCCTGCGACGCGGGGTCTGAAATCTGGAGGTCAAGGCTACCTGCCATTCTGCACATCGTTGCTGCGATAGGGAGCGTCGGGTACGAATGCTCATTCTTCTTGTTCTTTGATCTTGTTTCTTGTACTGTTCCAGTAATTGTTCTTGTCTCGTGCAGGTTATGAGAAGTGACACTGGTGTCTATTTTAGTTGTGTATTATGATAAGTGAAATAACTGTCTACTAATACACCACAACGAGTAGTGTTCTGTAAAATTAAGTTTAATCATAAACACCTTCTAAACCCACAAATTACAATAAGTAAAAGGATTCCATTATAAGGGCTGATTATCCTTTTTATTTGCATAATTCAGTAAATAAATATTAGTGGTATTACCAATTCAAATATAAGAGCGTTAGTTTTGTTGGTGGGCATAGCCTCGGTGCGAGGATAGCACTCCGCAGAACGTAGTTCGAGGACCTTAAAGAAACAATAATATCGGTGAACATTACAGTAAAGGCTCCTTTATGTTTCAGGGGGATTCCCCGAGAGTATATGAAATATCTGTTGGCAATCATAAACTCCAAATAGAAAAAGGCGTTCTACTTTGATCGCCTTGTTTAACTATCGCCTTCGATTGTTTAAGTACAAATTTTTACAATTAATTTCTTTTGAATATAAAACTTGCGACACCAATCACCAATCCAAATAATACTAATCACCTAACTTATTAGCTTTATAATCCAAGTCTGGCACCTACTTCTGCATACTCTATATCTTTTCTTTCTGCATTCCAATTACCCCCTGTTTGTCCGTCCCATATCGCTCCTGTTTCAACGAAACCGACAGACGCAAACAACTTCCGGACGGCTTCGTTTACCAGCCAATATGATGTAGCAACTGCATCGGCTTTTCCTTGTGGAAACGACTTTATGTAATCAATAACTTTCATCATTGCTTGTTTGCCAAATCCTTTGCCTTGATGCTTTTTATCAATCATAAAGCGATTAAGTCCATAAGTAGATTTATCTCCATATTTTTCACATAAAAGTGAACCTTCCGCCAGTTCGTAAAATCCAATATCGACATATCCTATGACTTCATCATTGTTGCATATAGCGAAGATCATAGGAGGTTTTTCGTCGTTGAGTATCTTTACATAGGCTTTAGCCAAACAATATATGCTGGAATCCACATTTCCTTTCTGCTCGTCTGTTATGCTTAACTTCAACACTGCCTCAAAATTATCGTGGGTAATCTTTCTTAATTCAATCATTTTTCTTCCCTACTTTCGAAAATATAAATTTAAGTCCATTAACGACACCAGTATAGCATAAAAAACCGGATATTTTCACATAAAAAAATGGCCAAGCTCTTTGGTCTTTAATGACCAAAACTTCGCCAGCATACAGTCTATATTTAATTTTAATTTATATAAGAATAGGTGTATGGGAATTTATTATATTCTAATACATCTATAATATTTATTTTGTAATTTCTTTGAGCATTACCTTGTATTTATTGCTGGGTATAATAAACATAATATATCGGAATAAAAATTCTAAATATAGTTTTATATCTTATAGATTCATGATATTTTCCCCTATAAATCAAAGCTTTTTGGATAAAGTTCAATATTTAATTCTTTTCCTATTGCCATAGCCCATTGTCGAAAACCAAATGCTACAGATGTAATGATATTATCTGTCTTTAAATATTTTTCAGGTACAACTTCATCGCAAGACTCTTCCCAACCAATCATGTATTTCATATCATCATCTGTAAAACCTTCCTCATATAGATTGGATTTTTCTACTCCTATCATAAAAGGTTTTTCTTTTAAATATCCAAGTTTTAAGAGTAATATTGGAGCAATCGAAATAGCACCAATTAATGTGCCAGTATCATAAAATTTACTTACAAATTCTTGAGTCGATTCATCTTCTACCATGCCTTGAGCATCAGCAGCACCTGTTATCAAAAGTGAATCATATTCATCCACATTTAGCTGTTCAAAAGTATTATCTGCAATTACAAGCATACCTTCTTCTGTTCTAATTGGCTTGATTTCGCGCTTCATAAAACGTTGGCGCCCCATCAACAATAAAGTCTTCATTTAATGTTTTATGAATTCCTTTAGGTTCTTTACCACAAAAACCAACGACTGCTTTATGGACTGGTAGTCAACTGCAAGTGACTTTAATGAGTATTGAAGTTGGTGAAGACATCGGCTTGGAAGTTCATCATGACATCGATCAATTCCTTCGAATTGAGGACGGTGAAGGACTTGTTCAGATGGGAGACAGTAAAGACAATCTGGATTTTGAAAAAATGTAAATGATGATGATGCAATTTTTGTACCAGCCGGTAAATGGCATAATGTAACTAACAAAGGAGATAAACCACTTAAACTTTATTCCATTTATGCACCAGCCGAGCATGCACATGGTACGGTGCATAAAACAAGAGCCGATGGTATGGAAGCTGAAAAAGTTCATAGTCATTAATTTATAATAAGGACAATTTAGTATTTTTTGGCTAAAACAGAGTGAAATTCTGTTTTGGCCTTCTTTTATTAGAAATGCTAGCAAAATGTTATATAAATGCTATTGGCTAAGAAATGAAGTTTGAGTAAAACAATCTTGTATACATTATTAAATAATAACTAAAAAGAACACACTTTCCATTATATTGTCCCCTTATTAAACTATTCTGCCCCGTTAGTTTAAGTGCATTTTTTCACAAACTTTCATATATCATTTCAATAATTCTATACCTTCAGTTTACACTTAACTAACTATTTAAGAAAATTTTTTTAAAACTTACATAATTCTTCGTTTTTCTAAAAAAGTCCTGCGTTATATAGAATTTTTTATCAAACTTTATTCAAAAGCTACACAAAAAAGGAATTTTGGCTTACAAAGGATATCCTATATTTCCAACTCTATACAAACTTATCATTCTTAATTTTAGACTACAACTTAATTAACGATTCTTCTTAATATATATCACTGTTTTACAGGAAAGTATTGGATATCCATTTCTAAAAGAGCTATATTTGTGATAAGTATAAATATTTTATAAAGTGTAAATTTGATAGATATACAATCCTGAATCGGAAAACATATCGAAGGTCGTAAGACATATAAATTTTACTTAGGGAGGGTTCCAATTGGTATGTGTTATTAAGGAGAGAGAAACGTCTTTAGGTTAGTGACTATATAGATTGTTTAAGGCAACAAATCGTGGATAATTTTGAGTTGAAACAACATGTAGAAGGCTTGGAGGCCCAAAACAAACGTCTTAGCGAACAATTAAAAAGAAGACAAAAGGACATTTACGAATTACAAATGGAAAATGATAAATTGCAAAAAACACTAAATAAACTAAACAGCAAAAATGTTGTACCCTTACGGTGATACATTCCATATCCAAAATAAGCGAGGTAGAACTATCGCTTTTTTTTATGTAAAATTGTCCAAGATATTATAAAAAATAAAGGATTCCCTCCTTTATAATAGCTGAAAATTGCTTTTTTTATTGAAAATTTGTCTAATACAAAAATTAAGGATAATAGCCAATGAACGTTGATGTATCATGTGTTTATTTGATTTAGACAAAAATACCACTTTTCATAAGCACGGGCCTTTGTCGAATGGAGATGTAGCAATAGGGGCGTCCTTACAACCAATATCCCAACGCGTCAGGGACCGGAACTTAGCCATCCACGAAGACTGAATTGAAAAAAAGCCCATAAGCCCCTACCCTAAATGAATGGAATAACGCTGATAAGGCTCGGTTACGGTTATGCTACCTTTCCTGACGCAAGGGGATATCGCCTATAGGGGCTCATACGCGCTTACCTTTCCTGACGCAAGGGGATAGCGTCCATAGGGCGCTCATACGACTTACCAAGGGGAGATTTCTCATAAGTGGCCGGAACGGAGCAACGACATGATGCATGCATCATGTCGTTGTCTGTGCAGGCGCACCTCATCAATATCGCTTATAGTAGATGAAGCTGCCATCCTTCATTTTCTTTTCAATCCATTTGAGCAAGTAATGCCTGTATAGGGGCCGGGTCAGCGGAAACACGAGCGTGAAGCCCACGATATCCGTGAAAAACCCGGGGGTCAGCAGCAGCACGCCGCCAGCCAATATACATAGCCCGTCAATGACCGCCCGCCCCGGAACCTGTCTCGCTTGAAGCTGCTTCTGGGCCTCTCCCCATACTTGAGCCGCTTCGTAGCGTGCGATGATCGCGCCGATCACACTGGTCAAAAGGATCAGGAGGAACGTGTTCCACCCTCCTATCCAGCCGCTGACGAGGAGGAACCCATATATCTCCAAAGCCGGAATTAAGGTCAATACGATAAGTATGCCTATCATGATCGGGTTCATGCTCGCATCTCCTTCCCACTAAAGTTCATACTGTAGCTGCGAAGCCGAGGCTTGCGCGAACACAGCTGCTACATTATCTCCTTTGCTCGCGGCCGATGGCCAGCCGATCCGCAACGCGAATGACCGCCAGAGCAGCCCTGAAGGAGTGTCAAGGGCATGCCTGCTTCAGCAGCTCCCATACATCAGGAGCTTCCCGCTCGATTCGGGCAGGTCTCCAGTTCGCGTTCAGCCAAGCCAACGTCGTCTCGCCTTCAACGAGGCGCTCGCCTTCCGGCTCAACATACCAGCCGGCTTCGGCACCCTCCTCCCCTGCACGGCAGATGCTGGAGGCGAAGGTGAGGCGCAGAGGTGTCCGCTGAATGAGCTTCGTGAACACGACAACCGTATCGTCATATACAGCCGGGCGCATAAAATGCAGATGCAGGTCGACGACCGGCAACAGCAATCCCCGCGCTTCCAGTTCACGGTAGGTTAAGCCTTGGGCCCGAATCCATTCAGTCCGGCCCACCTCGAACCAGGTGACGTAATTGCCATGGAATACGACATCCATCCGGTCGGTCTCCTGATATCTAACACGGAGCGGAAATCCATACCACGCGGCTTGCGTGTTCATTTCGGAATCGCTCATTCCTGTTCCCCCCTATTGTATCCTATGGAGCCTTCGCTCACAAATGCAACAGAAGCAATGGCGGTTGCACCATTGCTTCTGCTTGTTTTTATGGAATCAATATCCGTATCAAAAGCTGCCGATTAGGAAAGGCGGCTTTGGCCGATTTGGCTAATCTTGATCAAGTTCGTCGAACCAGCGCAGCCGGTAGGCACGCCAGCCGTAATGACGACGAGGTCGCCTTCGGATACGATGCCCGTCTTCACGCCGCCGCGAACCGCTTCATCGAACATTTCGTCCGTCGAATTAGCCGCTTCGCTCTTGACGGTAACGACGCCCCAGGACAGGCACAGTCCGCGCATCACTTGCTCCGATGGAGTGACGGCGATGATTGGCGCCTTCGGACGGTATTTGGATACCATTCGTGCCGTATAGCCTGTCTGCGTAGAGCTGATAATTGCCTTCGCATCCAGTTCCAATGCAGAGTTCGCTACCGCTTGGCTGATTGCGTCGGTTACAGTCGCCTGCTGCTTCGAGCTTTGCTTCGCCAGAAGCTCATGATACTCGAGTGCAGACTCCGCCTTCTCCGCAATACGGGACATTGTCAGCACCGACTCTACCGGATATTTACCTGCAGCCGTCTCGCCCGACAGCATGATTGCATCCGTGCCGTCGAAGATGGCGTTCGCCACATCGCTCGCTTCGGCGCGGGTAGGGCGCGGGTTGCGCTGCATGGAATCAAGCATTTGCGTTGCAGTAATGACTGGCTTCCCGGCCAGGTTGCACTTCTCAATCATTCGCTTCTGAACGAGCGGAACTTCTTCCGCCGGAATTTCGACACCGAGGTCTCCGCGTGCAACCATCAGACCGTCGGACACTTCCAGAATCTCGTCGAGGTTGTCCACGCCTTCTTGGTTCTCGATTTTCGAGATGATTTGGATGTGGCCTCCGTTGTTCTCTTCGAGCAGGTTGCGGATTTCCATGACGTCGCTCGCTTTACGCACAAAAGAAGCCGCAATAAAGTCGACACCCTGTTCAATCCCGAATCGGATATCATTTGCGTCCTTCTCTGTAATACCTGGCAGAGAAATCTTCACGCCTGGAACGTTTACGCCTTTTTTGCTCTTAATCGTTCCGCCGTTAACGATTTTACATTTGATTTCCGTGCCTTGAATATCAACGACAGACAGTCCGATCAGACCGTCGTCGATCAGAATCGTCGAACCTACTTCCACATCTTGCGGCAATTCTTTATATGTAACCGAGATGCGGTCCTTGTCTCCCAAAATTTCTTCCGTGGTCAATGTGACATATTCGTCCTGAACGAGGTCAATCGGCTCTACCGCCAATTTTCCCGTACGGATTTCCGGGCCTTTCGTGTCGAGCAGAACAGCAACTGTCTTGTTCAGCTCGGCGCAAGCCTGGCGAATATTTTTGATGCGGTTGCCGTGCTCATCGAAGTCGCCGTGCGAGAAGTTCAGACGAGCGACGTTCATGCCGGCAATAATCAATTTCTTGATGTTTTCCAAGGATTCGCTGGAAGGACCGATCGTACAGACAATTTTCGTTTTACGCATATGAGTTTCCTCCAATGTTGTGCTCTCTTTTTATGTCTATTGTTGCATATCTTGCGTATGCTCTCATCTATCTAATTTACTATAATTCGGCAAGTTTGTATATGAAGATTATCATAATATTTAGTTTTACCAGCATATACCGTTTTTATGATTCGGTACTTCCTACCTTGGTATGTTCTTCAAATACCCCGATGCGGCGGAATTTCTCATACCGGTCCTCCCGCAGTTCATCGGCGCTCATCTCCAGCAGTTCTGCCAGATGGCGGACAAGCGCTTCTCTGACTTCGGCCGAGGCAGCCGGCACATCTTTGTGAGCTCCGCCCTGCGGCTCGGGAATGATCTCCTCGATGATGTCCATTTCCTTCAGATCGTCTGCCGTAATCTTCATCGCTTCCGCCGCCTGATCGGCCTTCGATGCATCCTTCCACAAAATGGAGGCCGCACCGTTCGGAGAGATGGCGGAATAGATCGCATTTTCAAGCATCAGCACGCGGTTGCCCACACCCAATGCCAGCGCTCCGCCGCTGCCCCCTTCGCCGATGACGACGCAAATGACCGGCACGCGGAGCAGCATCATATCCCGCAGGTTGCGGGCGATCGCTTCGGATTGGCCTCGCTCTTCCGCCGTATTGCCTGGATAGGCACCCTTCGTGTCAATGAACGTAATGATCGGTCGGTTGAACTTGTCCGCTTGCTGCATCAGGCGCAGCGCCTTGCGGAAGCCTTCTGGATGGGGGCTGCCGAAGAAGCGCGCAATATTGTCCTTCGTATCTTTCCCTCGCTGATGGCCGATAACCGTGACGGGAATGCCGTTCAGACGCGCCAATCCGCCAACGATCGCCAGATCGTCGCCGAACAAGCGGTCTCCGTGCATTTCGATAAAATCGGTAAAAATATGCTGAATGAAATCAAGCGCGGTCGGACGTTGATGATGTCGTGCCAATTGCATCTTCTGCGACGGACTGATCGTGGTGTAAATGTCCTCGGCCAGTTTGGCGTAACGCTGCTCCAACCGGGCGATCTCTTCAGTAAAGTCAATGTTCTTTTCTTCGCCGAACCGCTTAAGCTCGTCTATTTTATTCTTCAACTCTACCAAAGGCTGCTCGAACGGAAGCTCACCCGCCATGCGTCACCTCTCCTTTCACGGTATGCAGATCAATCAGCTTGATCAGTGTTTGGCGCATGTCTTTGCGCGGAACGACCAGATCGATCTGTCCGTGCTTCAAGTTAAATTCCGCCGTCTGGAACTCGTCCGGCAGCTTCTGGCGAATCGTTTGCTCGATGACAATTCGTCCGGCAAAGCCAATTCGTGCGCCCGGCTCCGCAATAATAATGTCGCCAAGCATCGCGAAGCTGGCCGATACGCCGCCCATCGTCGGATCGGTGAAGACGGAAATGTACAAACCGCCGGCCTCATGGAACTTGGCCAACGCCGCGCTCGTCTTCGCCATTTGCATCAGGCTCAGAATGCTTTCCTGCATCCTCGCACCACCAGAGGTGGAAAAGATGATCAGAGGATATTGCTTCTGCTGCGCCGTCTCAATCGCGCGCGTCACCTTCTCGCCGACGACTGAACCCATGCTCCCCGTGAAAAACTCGAAGCTCATGACGGCAACCACAACCGGATAACCGCCAATGGTGCCTTCCCCGGTGATTACAGCTTCTTTCAAGCCCGTCTTTGCTTTTTGAAGGTTCAGCTTCTCCATATAATCCGGGAATTGAAGCGGGTCGACAGAATCCATTTCCGCGTCATATTCAAAGAAACGGCCTTCATCCAAGGTCATTTCGATGCGTTCCCACGCATTCAATCGCAGATGATGATTGCATTCCGAGCATACCTTCAGGTTTTTTTGCAATTCTTTATGATACTGAATCGTGCCGCATTTCGGGCATTTGTTCATTAACCCTTCGGGTATTTCACGCTTAGGACGATCATCGTTCATCATCGGCGAAGGCACTGTTGCGTACTTTTTCTTTTGAAATAAGTCTTTAAACACCCGTTACACCTCTTTAGGCGTGATTTCTCAGCAAGGAGCAGTCTTGCGGCTCCCCAGAGATTGTCCTAACCGCAGGCAATAAAAATCGGCTGTCTGAACAACCTAGCGTTCATCCATCAGCCGTCTCATGCATGCAAAATCGAATTGAGCACCTCTTGAACTTCCTCGACTTCCCCGGAAGGTACCAGGATTTCAAATTGTTGTTTGGAGAGATGGACAGGGCGAACCTGAACGAGAAATCCTTCCTCTGTCAATCTGATCCGGATCTTCTCTGCTAAATTGGCAGTCGGAGCGATGTAGATGACTGTCCACATGCGCGTATGACCCCCCTAACGTCCCAAGTACGGCTCATATAATGCCATTATGATAACATAATTGACATTTTCACCGCAACCAAATCCGGTGGAATCGCTAGCCGTCATGTATGTCAGGGGAGTCCTCGGGGCATCCGCTCAAGCTACAGCGCGTCATCTGCCGCATCGTAGCTGCGCGCGTCCCGGTTCCGGTGCGCGATGCGGGCGGAAGCGGCCGCCGCCAATCCGGCGACGATATCGTCGAGAAAGACGTGCACCTGTTCCCGGTTATCGTTGAGCTCGCGGATGACGCCGATTTTTGCTTTGTCCAAATAGCCGAAGCTCGTTAACCCAATCATGCCGTATACGTTCGTAATCCCCATCGCGAGCGTTTCGTCCACCCCGTACAAGGATTCATCCGCCTCCATAATCGATTGCAGCGGCTCAGGCAGCCGTTTCTGCTCCGCCAGCTCATCCAGCGCAATGCCGGTAATGAGCGTGTATTGGACTTCCCGCTTGCGGATTACCGTCCGCACACTATCCAGGCACGCTTCCATCGTCAGAGACGCATTGTAAGGCGACTGAAGCTGATAGACGATGTCCGCGATGCTGTCCAGGGTGACACCCCGCCGGTTGAGCCATTGCTCGGCCAAATCGAGCGGCATGGCCATCCCCTCCCTTCCCTGTCCTCCGTTCGGACTTGTCTCCTGCATCTGAGACGTATCTAAAATGTATGCGGAAGGGCGGGGAAATGTTCAACGCTTCATCATTATTTTACGCGTACGCTTCCTTCGCCGAAGAGCGCCTCGATGCGCTTGAACAGGTCCGGCGAAGGCTTCAGCGCGTACGAGTCGTTCAGCGCGAGCAGATGCTGTTCGCGCTCGTAGAACAGGACGGTCGGCAGCGGGCCGGGCTGCGTCTGGAGGAGCCGCTTGAGCTCCTCCAGCAGTTCCGGCCGCTCGCGGTCGGCCGTAATCTTGATGTAGACGCGCTGGCGCTTCACCCCGCGCGGCGCGCTCTTGGCCCGCCGCTGGCGCCTGCTGCGGCTGGCGGGCCGGAGCCGGGCGCTGCGGCGCAGCGCGGTGTCCGGCGGCCTCGGCCGCTGCGGGCGCTGCGATGTCCGGCACGCGCATCCCTGCGGCAAGCGGCTTCCTCCGCCGGGCGGCGATGCGCTTCGCCAGGCCGGAGACCGCGCCGGCCTCGAGCGGCACCACCTCGTGGGCGAGCAGCTTGAAGCCCTCGTCCTCAAGCTGCACCTTCGCCTGCACCGCCACGAGCGCGCCCTTGCCGACGAGCCGCTCCGCCCGCTTCCACACTTCGGGGAACAGCACGACCTCGGCCCGTTCCACGCGGTCCTCCAGCTCGGCGAAGGCCATCGGCTTGCCCTTCTTCGTCGTAATGGTGCGGAGCGACACGATCATGCCGGCGACGATGCACTCGCTCTCGTCAGGCGCTTCGTGCAGGTCGACAAGCCGGTCGGTGTCGAGCTCCTCCAGCAATTGATCATATTCGTCCAACGGATGTCCGGACAGATAAAGACCGAGCAGTTCACGCTCCAGCTCCAGCTGCTGCGACATCGTAAGCGGCTGGACATCGGGATAATCGATTCTCCAGTTATTCACCTCGACGAGATCGAGGAATTGGATCTGCAAATCTTCCCGATCCTTGCGCCACTTCGCGGCTGCCTCCAGCGTCTCGTCGATCATGGCGAGCAACTGGGCGCGATGCCCCGGCAAGGAATCGAAGGCTCCGCCCTGGATAAGTGATTCGATCACCCGGCGGTTGCAGACCCGCAGATCGACCCGCTGGCAAAAATCGAGCAAATCCGCATAAGGCCGCTCCTGCCGTTCGCGAATAATGCTGTCGATCGCCAGCGTGCCGACATTCTTGATCGCGCCCAGGCCGAAGCGAATACCGCCCGCAACCGGCGTGAACGGCACGAAGCTCTCATTGACATCCGGCGGCAGCACCTCGATGCCGAGCCGCCGGCAATCGTCGATATATTCCGCCACCTTCCGGTGACTCCCCATATTGGCCGTCAACATGGACGCCATGAATTCTGTCGGATAATGCGTCTTCAGATAAGCCGTCTGGAAGGCAAGCACGGCATACGCCGCCGCATGGGCACGCGGGAAGCCGTAGTCGGCGAAGCGGACGATCATGTCGTACACCCGGTTCGCTTCTTCCGCCGAATAGCCTTGCCCCAGACTGCCTTCCACGAAATGCTGGCGCTGCTGATCCAGCACTTCACGCTTCTTCTTCGATACGGCCCGCCGCAGCAGATCCGCTTGCCCCAGACTGAATCCCGCCATCTGGGAAGCGATATGCATAATCTGCTCCTGGTAGACGATAATGCCGTAGGTATCCCGGAGAACCGGCTCCAGATCGGGATGCGGGTATTCTACCGGCTTCAGGCCGTGCTTGCTCTGAATAAAATTCGGGATGAACTCCATCGGACCCGGCCGGTACAGCGCGAGGACAGATATGATGTCCTCGAACGACGATGGCTTCAATTCCCGCAGCACGCGGCGCATGCCGGCCGATTCCAATTGGAATACGCCCGTCGTGTCCCCCTTGCCAAGAAGCGCATAGGTGGCCGGATCCATATCGTCGAGCGCGCTCAGGCTAATCTCGTCTCCCGTATCCTTCTTCACCCAACCAAGCGTGCGCTCGATGATGGACAAGGTGCGCAGCCCGAGGAAGTCCATCTTCAGCAGCCCGACCGCTTCCAGATGCTCCATCGAATACTGCGTAAGCGCCGCATGCTCCGTCCCGGCCTGGAGCGGCACATAATGGGTCAGCGGCTCCCGGCTGATGACGACGCCAGCCGCATGGGTCGACGCGTGGCGCGGCATCCGCTCCACCTTCGCCGCCATGTCGAGCAGTTCGCCGATGCGGGGCTGGCGCTCCCTCCATTCACGCAGCTCGCTGCTGGCGTTCAGAGCCTTCGCCAGCGTCATGCCGACCTGGTTCGGGATCAGCTTGGCGGCCCGATCCGTCTCGTTATACGGCACGTTCAGCACCCGGCCGACATCCCGTACGGCCGCGCGCGCGGCCATCGTGCCGAAAGTGATGATCTGCGCCACTCGATCATGGCCATATTTGTCTGCAACATAGCGGATGACTTCGTCGCGCCGCTCGTCATTGAAATCGATGTCTATATCCGGCATCGTAATCCGTTCCGGGTTGAGGAACCGCTCGAACAGCAGCCGGTATTTGAGCGGATCCACATTCGTAATACGCAAGCTGTAGGCGACCAGGCTGCCGGCGGATGAACCCCGGCCGGGCCCGGTCATAATGCCCTGCTCATGCGCGAAGCGGATGAAATCCCACACGATAAGGAAATAATCGGAGAACCCCATCTTCTCGATCGTGTCGAGCTCATAGTTCAGCCGCTCCTGCGCGGCCGTACGGAACTCCTCGTCCGACCAGGCGGGCAGCTCTGCATAGCGCCGTTCAAGCCCTTCCTGGCACATCTGGCGCAAATAATCGGGAGCGGGCACCCCTGGCGGCAGCGGCTCGAAAGAAGGAAGAATCGAGGCGCCAAGATCCAGCGTCACCTGACACTGCTCCGCAATGTGCGCCGTATTGGCCACCGCCTCCGGAACGTGGCGGAACAGCGCGTTCATCTCCTCCGCCGACTTGAAATACATCTGGGTCGTCCCCATTTTCAGCCGATCCTCGTCTTCCTTCGTCTTGCCCGTGCCGATGCAAATGAGGACATCCTGCACCGCAGCGTCCTCTTCCTCCATATAGTGCACGTCATTCGTCACCGTCAGCGGGATGCCCGTCGCCTCGCTGAGGGCAACAAGGCCGAGATTGACCTTCTTCTGCTCAGGCAGCCCGTGGTCTTGCAGTTCGAGATAGAATCCATCCTTGAAAATATCGCGGTAACGTTCCGCCGCCTCCCGGGCGGCCTCTGCTTGCCCGTGGAGCACATGCTGGGACACCTCTCCTCCAAGGCAGGCGCTCAGCGCGATGATACCATCCGCATGCCGGCGCAGCGTGTCCATGTCCACCCGGGGCTTGTAATGAAACCCTTCCAAATGCCCGATGGACGTAATCCGCATCAGATTGCGGTAACCTTCTTCATTTTTTGCCAAGAGAATCAGGTGATAGTTCGGCTGCTCCTTGCGGGAGCCTTTATCATGAAGCGACCCGGTCGTAACATAAGCTTCCATGCCGATAATTGGCTTGACGCCGTGCGCAAGGCATGCTTTGTAGAAGGCGATGGTCCCGTACATGACCCCATGATCCGTAAGCGCCAGCGCTTTCATCCCATATTGAGCCGCCCGGGCGGCCAGCTTCTCGAGGCGGGCCGCACCGTCAAGCAGGCTGTATTCACTGTGAACGTGCAGGTGCACGAACGGTTCCATAGCCTTCCCCTCCCCTTCTTGTGCCGTGCCATGTATGGGAACATATTTTCGTCTATCTTGTATTGTATCATATTTTTTCACGGAAATTCTATATATGTATAAAGGACATCTTGTCCGCCAGGAGGCACCCGCGGGAGCAGGAAAGGAGAAGCCATTCAATGGGTACGTTTCTGTCCAAAGCGCTTATCGATTTTTTTATCGCCTTCGGCGTTGTGCTGGGCGGATCAATACTAGCCGGCATCGGAGCCGTCGTCGCGCTGCAATCGCCGGTCGATACGATGCAGCATATTTCCGAGCAATTGAAAATATGGGCCGTCGTCGCCGCCGTCGGCGGAACGATCGACCCGATACGTGTCATTGAAAGCAACTTCCTGGACGGGAACCTCTCCCCGGTCTTCAAGCAGCTGCTCTACATCGTCGTCTCCTTCATCGGCGCCCATATGGGAACCGAGCTGATTCAATGGATATGCCGAAGCCGAATCTAGCCGCAGAAGGGTGCCGTCAGCGAGAGGAGGCGGGCCTATGCGGCTGAAGGCAGTACCTAGATGGCTGGGCGACATCGCGCTCGTCCTGGTCGGAGCCGTCATTGGCGCGGCGGTATACCACGCCATGCACCTGCACCAATACAACGAGCTGATGATGATGAATATTGATCTGCAGGACAGGCTGGCCCACTATAAGGCGGAGGCGGAGGATCTGCTTCGCTACAAGAATCGGCGGACGATTATCAAGAGCATCGAGGTTCATATTTATGAGCCCGCTACGGGCACGGCTCTTCCCCAGGCCCATGAGACCGAGATTCGGCGCCGCCTGCTCAAGGATTTATCCGGCTTGAAGGGCAGGGACGTCTTCCAGATTGACGAACATTCGAAGCTGGTCGAGGGTCTCTTGGCCAACAAGATATATCCCGATGTGCAAGAAAAGGACTACACCGTGCTGCTGCGCACGATGCTTGTCACCGAGGGCGTCCTTCACGTGTGGGTCGATGTCAAACTTTATATTCCGGCGAAGGTGTCCTAAATATTGGGATGAGGCGGATTCTGTGATACACTAGGGACAGCCATAACCTATGAAAAGCAAGTGAGAAGGAGAGTTTCTTCCTGATGGAATGGATTCAATGGACGCTATTCCTGTTATTGTGCATCACATCCGTGCTGTCCGTCTTTTTCAGCATCCGCTCCCGGCGGCAGACGGACACCGTGCTCCGCGGCCTGTTCACCGCCCGAATGAACATCTGCATGGGACTAATGCTGCTCTGCCTGGCCGGCATTCAGGCGATCGTGTATTCCGCCTCGACGATGCGCATCATTGTCGGTGCCGCCGTTATGCTGATCGGACTGTTCAATCTGCTGGCCGGAGTGCGCAACCATATGCACTTCCAGCGGATTCTTGACGGGGTCGGCTCCTTGAAATAAGCCGTCATACATGCGTGCGTCTCGCATCAGCGCGCGACAATAGCCTCTGCCCGAGATGGGCAGAGGCTATTCGCCGTTGAAAGGCGGGAATCAGTCGTGGTCGATCGACTGCATCGTCATCATCGCTTTGGCCACCAGCACCTCTCCATGCCGAATCTCGACCTCCAGCTTGCAGAACTTCCGGCTCATTTCGATCAATTGAGGCTTCAGGGTGACGACATCTTCAATCTGGAGCGGACGGACGAAATACGTGGTGATATTGTCCATCACATGATCGTAGCTCCGCATCTCCTTGACCGCCCGCAACGCGGCTTGCGTCATCAGCGTCGTCAGTATGCCCTCCGACACCGCGCCGAAGCCGTTGACCATCTGGGGCGTAATTCCCCCACGGAACATCGGATTGCCTTCCTCGTCCCGCTGTTCCTCAAACCCGTTCCATATCAAATCAACGAACGTCTCTCCCAATTGCGTCTCCTGCCGCGCGTCGCGCAGCGCGCTCAGCACCTCGCGGCGCGTCACGACGGCAATCAGCTTCCGGCTCCGATCGACGACAGGCAGCAGCTCCACGCCTTCCCACACCATCGTATGGGCCGCCGTCGCCAGCGTCGTCTGCAGCGTGGCCGTCAGCGGGCTGCGCGTGTACAGCCTCTCGATGGTCTGCTGCGAATCCGCCCCAAGCATATCCTTGTACGTCATCATTCCGATAACGCGGTTCCATTCGTCCACGACCGGGAAGCGGCTGTGCCCCGTCTCTTCCCGCATCCGCTCGAAATCCTGCACCGTGCTCGAAGGACGCAGCACATACATTTTCGACTTCAACGTGACGATATCCTCGATGATCATGATCTTCTTCTTGATTAACCGGTCGAACAGCGCACGGTTAATGATCGAGGCAACGGTGAACGTGTCATATTTCGACGAAAAAATCGGCAGATTCAGCGCATCGGCCAGCAGCTTGACCTCGCGGCTGGTGCCGAATCCCCCGGTGATAAGAACGCCCGCGCCGTGTTGCAAGGCAAGCCGGTGGGCATCTTCCCGGTTGCCGACGATAAGCAGGCTGCCGGCATCGATATAACGCTCCATCGCATCGAGCTTCATCGCCCCGATGACATATTTGTTCAGCGTCTTCTCAAGACCTTTGGCGCCGCCCAGAACATGTCCGCCCAATATGTCGACCACTTCACCGAAGGTCAGGTTGTCCGACATATTACGCGGCTTTTTCTCGACGCGGACCGTCCCTATCCGCTCCTTCGTAATGACGATGCCGATGCTCTCCGCCTCCTTGACGGCGCGGTAAGCGGTCCCCTCGCTCACCGCCATCTCCTTCGCCAGCTTGCGCACCGATATTTTCGTTCCCGGCTTCAAGCCCTCAATATGATGCAGCAACGTCTCATACTTCGTAACCGTTCCATCATTCCCTTCCATCTGTTACACCCCCGAACTCCGAACTGTTGTACTCTGTATCTATGATAGCACATCTTGAAAGAACGATGCAAAAAAAACGTTCCCGGCACTTGTATCCTGTAGCATTCAAAGGAATACGCCCTTCATCAAATTGCTCCTCATACGGAGGACTATGAAGTGGCGCCTCATATTCAGGCGGAATTCGATTATAACAGCAGATTCCTTCCCGACTCCTTGGACGGATGATAGAGCCATTGAAAAAAATGACGGTTCATCGCCAATTAACCCCCTTCTCTTTTTGTTTGCTCTCCCATCGGGTCAGGTACCAGGCATACTGAGCGGTGGAGAACCCAAGCGAGTAACTACCCCTCCAGCCACCTTACGCACACTCTCCCATTCAGTCAGGCCCCATTCCTGTCTTACGCACACTCTCCCGTTCACTCAGGCCCCATTCCTGTCTTACGTTCACTCTCCCGTTCAGTCAGGAGAATAGTCAATTCCATTCGTATATTCCATCCTTTCAACAGATCAAATCGCATTATCTTCGTTGAGAGCGCTGGATGACTCATCGCGTTCTTTCTCTGAGTCGTTGGGATATGGCGGTCATTTTATCTCGTTCACCTCCATGAATTTCGAATATGTACAGTATACTTCGTGATGACTTCATCATAATCCGGATACCGGTACCCGAAACGGCCAGCCACCGCCTTGGAGTATGTGCGGAATAACGCATAGCAAGTAAATAATGACTGCCACATTTGTTCATAACCATTCTGCGAATAGGTCGGGAGCAGCGCGTCCCAATCTTCATTCGGAAGGTAGCGATCAATAAATTTATAGTTCTTCCCTACGCTGAAGGTATAGCCTTGCTCTGAGCCAATCTGCCAAGCCATCATTCTCAACAAATTCGGCCGCGCAGTCTCGTGGAAATGGTCGACGGCAAACAGGGGTTCTTTTCTCGCTAATCCTTTTACGACGTAGGTTGCCGCCATCCAGAACTCATTGCAGCAATCATCGAATTCTCTTGCAGAAAATGAATGATATAGGAAAACCAATTCCCTAACTCGGATGGAAAAAGCTCCATATCCTCGGGTTTTTGCATCATAAGCCGATTCCCGAAAATGATGAGCCATTGATCGTTTTCCTTGAACGAATCGATCAATGCAGTCGTCCTCCGTTCTAACCTTTATCTGGGTAAAAAGAAAAAAGAACGTTCATTCTGGCCGCATCCCTTGGACGAAGGCTGATATTTGTTGTTTTTTATCGTAAAAATTCATCAAAATCACGAGCTTGTTTTTCTTATTCGAAATAACGAAAAAAGACGCCGGAACGAAATGTTCCTAGCGTCTTTCTTCTTGCCGGCACCCATATTAACCTTTTTCACTATTTTTCTCTCTATCGGTACGGGCTGCGGCCGTATCGTCAGCCAGTCACCGCGGTTCCGTCCGTCGACGGCTCCGTCTTCGCCAGCTTCCGGTGGCTGAGAATGAAATAGATCCAGCTGCCGAGAAGCGACAGGACGAGGAAGATGGACAGCTTCCCGAGATTCAACCAGACGTATTGGATGTCGCCCAGCGACACGACGCCGCGGAAGGCCCGGATCGTGTAAGTCATCGGGAACCAAGGGTGCAGCATCTGGAAAAATTTCGGCGTTAATTCAATCGGGAAGGTGCCTGCCGTCGAGGACAGCTGGAACACGAGCAGCAAAATGATAATGAAGCGCCCAACGTTCCCGAATGAGGTAATGAAAAATTGGATCATGGCAAAGAACGTTAAGCTGGTAACGAGACAGACGACGAAGAACATCGGCACGTTCGTCACCGGCAAATGAATCACATGGAGGACAACCAATCCGGCAATGGCAACCTGCAGAACGCTCTCCACCGTCATGAATCCGTATTTGCTCGTCATCCAGGCCGTGCCGGAGGGCGGGCGGTTGTAGGTTTCCCGCAGCGGGTAGACCATCGAGAACATCAATGCCCCGACGAAAAATCCAAGCGACAGGAAATACGGAGCCATGCCTACGCCGTAGGTCGTGACATCATGATTCGCGACTTTATCGCTGCCAACCGGGGACGTTATCATTTCATACGTCTTATCGGTCGGGTTCTGCTGCGCTTTATCCGCGCCTTCCTGCAGCTTCTGGCGAAGCTCCGCGCCCCCGGATAACAGCTGCTCCTGACCGTCCAGCAGTTGCTCAAAGCCGCCGTTGATTGCATCCTTCGCTTGATCGACCTGATTCAGCATATCGCTCATCTTGACGAAGATCATGTCCTGCACCTTTTTGGCGGCTTCCTTCAGCTTCATCTCCGCCATGTCGTGCAGCATATCGCGCGCCATCGGTTCCAGACTGTTCACCTTGTCGTCGGCCGCCTGGTGAATCTTGGTTAGAATCTCCGGCGTCATCCGATCAAGCTCGTCATTCGCTTTCCGATGGAGGCCCGCGACAACCTTAGGCTCGTACTCGATCCATTTGGAATCGACCGTATCATGCAGCTTGTCGGTCAGCTGTTTCGATTTTTCCTGATAAATATCTTCGGCAACGAGATGCGCTTTGGCCAGCAGCTTCGGCGCCAGCTCATTCGCTTTGGACATCGCTACCTGCTGGGCGAGCGAACGCACCTGCGGATAGACCTGATCGAATTTCTGGTCTGCTGTCTGATGCAGCTTGGAGAGCAGCGCGGGCTTCAACTTGTCGAGCTCCTTGTTGACCATGTTGTTCAAATCCTGCTTCACCTTATCGCGCAGCTGCTCCAGATTGGCCTGAATCAGATTTTCCTCGACCTGGGATCGAACCTGTTCCAGCTGCTTCTTCACTGCTTCCCACTGCTGCTGGAGCTCTGGGGGCAGCTTCTCGCCGATTGGCTTCAGCTTCTCTTCCAATTGATCGAGGTTCGCCTGAATGTTACCCAACTGCTCCTTCCCGCGCTTGATGGCATCGTCGAAGATCTGATCCACTTTCTCATCAATGTAACGGTTCAGCGTTGAACGGATGGAGCTGTCGACATTGTCGTACTCCTTGTCAATAATGCTGTGCATCTTCACCCGGGCTGCCGGCTCCATGTCGGCAATCGACTTGTCGACCTCCTGACTGATTTTGCCTAACACCTGATCCATGTTGTTATGATACGCAGCGTCGATTTCCTGATGCAGCTTCTTGCGAATCTCGTCTCCATAGGCGGAGGATTGCTTATCGATTTGCTCATGAAGCTTCTCCTTCGACAATGGCGAGTACTCATTGACCATGTCGTCGATCCGCGTATGGACGGTATCATATACAACCTTGGTGTACTTCTCAGCTTCTGTATCGATGTCTTGATGGACCTTCTTCATCAGCTCAGGCTTCTTCGTATCCATCGTTTTGTCTAGTTCATCATGAATCAACCGATCGAGCTTCTTCTCGTTCTCGGCCAGCATCTTCTCGACCATCGTCTCCGCTTCTGCCGTTTTCGAGTCGACCTGCGCATTCAATTCGTCCCGGAACATCTCAATTCCGGCGCCTAACTGGCTGAGACCGTCTTCGATTTTACCGGCCCCTTCGCTGGCGGCGCCCAATCCTTCGGCGACAGTATCAATTGCACTGAACATCTGCTCGACATAGGTCTCCGTCACCTTTTGCGACAGCTCCGACTTGATGCTCTGCACGACCTTGTCGGAGATTTGACCGGACAAGAAGTTATAGCTGCTATTCTCCTTATAGATCAGATTCATCGGCTTCGGATTGGGGTCGAGAATCGTGGTCGCGTTGTGCGACATCTCTTCCGGCACGATAATGAGCAAATAATACTTGTTCTCGCTTAATCCGCGCTCGCCCTCCTTGCGTGACACGAAATGGAAGTCCACCGCATCATTGCTGTGCAGCTTCTCAATCAGTTCGCGCCCGATCGCAATCTCCTTGCCTTCATACGTCACCGGCCGGTCCTCATTAACGACTGCGACAGGCATGTTTTTGACGTTGCTGTACGGATCCCAGTTCGCCACCAAGTAGACGCCGCTGTACAGCAGCGGGATAACCAGGAGACCGAGTACCGGAATCAGGACATCCTTCGACCGGATGACCCCCATTAATTCCGACCAAAAAAAACGAAGACTCTTCATGCTGTCACCTCCTCACTGACCGAATGACCATTTTGTTAAAGTAGTTCTGACACCGCAGATGTTTGATATTATACCTCCCGCTTTTTCAGAATTCAAACAGATTATTTTTGGTAATTACCCTTAAAATGGTTCAAAATTGGATTAAAATTGATATAAAAACTGCGATTTTCTCTTATTTAAAAAAATTCGCTCGTGGTCAGTCCGCTGAAGGAAAGAATGGAGCGCGCACCGGCGCTTCAAGCTATGAAAAATGTATGCGAAGTGAATTCAGAACATGAAAAAACCTCCCTCTTCCTCGACGGGAAGAGGGAGGCATAGGCCAGCCCATGTCGCTTGCTGTTGATATTACCGCTTGCCCGGCTCATATGGCGCGCCAAGCGCAGACGGCGAATTGCTCTTGCCGGCCGTGAAGATCAGTACGAGGAGCGTTAGCACATACGGCAGCATATAAAATACTTCCGTAGGTACCGCATTGGCGAAGGAGTACAGCTGAACCTGATCTCGCAGCGCCTGCGCGAAGCCGAAGAACAAGGCCGCGCACGTCGCACCGATCGGATTCCAGCGGCCGAAGATAACCGCCGCCAGCGCGATATACCCCTGACCGGAGATCGTGTTGGACGCGAAGCTGCTGTTCGCTGTCAGCGCAATCGTCGCTCCGCCCAGGGCGGCAATCGATCCGCCGACCATGACGGACCAGCCGCGCAGCCGGTTGACCTTCACCCCGGCCGTATCCGCCGCTCCCGGGTGCTCGCCGACCGCCCGCAGACGCAGGCCGAGCGGCGTCTTGAACATCACGTAATAGACGATGATGACGAACAGGAGCGCGATATACGTCGTCGGATACGACTGGAAGAACGCTCTGCCCACGAACGGAATATCACTCAGCCAAGGAATGTGAATCCGGTGGAACACATTGCTGAGGACCGGCGTCTCGGCCGCCCCGTTGAAGATGAGCTTCACCAGGAAGAAGGTGGAGCTGGCGGCGAGCATATTGACCACGATACCGCTAATGACCTGGTTCGCCTTGAAGCGGACCGAGGCAATGACATGAATGCCTGAGAAGATGACCGTAAAGATAAGCGCGGCCAGACAACCCAGCCATGGGGAAGCCGCACCCAGTCCCGCCTGTTCGGCGTAATAAGCCACAACCGCGGAGGAAAACGCGCCTGACACCATGAAGCCTTCCAATCCGAGGTTGATAACCCCCGAACGCTCCGCAATGAGTCCGCCGAGCGCGGCGAAGACGAGTGCTGTTGCAAATACGAGAGTCCCGTTGATTAAAGATCCGAGTAATTCCATCTGTTATCCCTCCCGCTTCGCCTTTTTGGAACGTGAAAACCGTGATAACAACCAGCGAATCATGCCTGGAGCCGCGGCGAAGAAGATGATGATGCTGATGACCATCTTGATGACCTCGCCAGGAACGTCCGCTCCAAAGCTCATGCCCTGCGCTCCGTACATTAACGCTCCGAACAGCGCGGCCGCCAGCAGGACACCCAGCGCGCCGTTCATGCCAAGCAACGCGACGGCGATGCCGTCAAAGCCGATACCGGAAGTAACGGAGGAGATGGCCATATATTTGAAAACGCCCAGCACTTCCAGTGTTCCGATCATGCCGCCCAGCATCCCAGAGAGGAAGAACGTCCGGGTAATGACTTTGGACACGCTCATGCCGGCATATTCCGCCGCATGTCTGTTATTCCCTACGGCGCGGGTCTCATACCCCCACTTCGTCCGGTTCATGTACAGGTGGTATCCGATAATGGCAACGATGACGATAAAGAATCCCCAATGGACGCGGGCCCCGCTCATCACATCGCTGAGCCAGCCGATCTGGATGCTGGCCGATTCCTGGATGTTCTGCGAACGGGAGGTTCCCGATTCCGCCATGAATGCCTTGATGACCATATGGCTGATATAGAGCGCGGTCCAGTTCAGCATGATGCAGGAGATAACCTCGTTAATGCCCCGCTTCGTCTTGAGCAGACCGACAAGCGCGCCCCACAGACCGCCCAGAATCGTGCCGGCAATAATGGCGACGATGCCGTGCAGAATCGGCGGGAGCGATATCATATTGCCCACGATGAGCGCACCGAGCGAGCCCATCACAATCTGGCCGTCCACCCCGATGTTGAACATACCCGCACGGAACGCAAGCGCTACGGCCAATCCGGCGAAGATAAGCGGCACGATCGCCCGCAGCGTCTCCCCCATGTCATAGGCGGAGCCGAATATTTTCTCCACCAGCGACTGATATGCAAGCAGCGGATTATAGCCTCCGACAAGCATAACGAGAGCTCCGATAAGAATACCGAGGATGATGGCCACGAGAGAGATGATAACCGATTCTTTGGCGAGCATCGATTTAAGTTTGTTCATGACGTTCCCCCCCTTGATGCTTGCCGGCCATCATGAGACCCAGCTCCTGGTCTGTCGTTGTCTCCGGCGTCGTCTCTCCGACAATGCGCCCGTCGAACATGACGAGGATGCGGTCGGCCACATTCAATATCTCTTCCAGCTCGAACGACACGAGCAGGACCGCCTTGCCTGAGTCACGCTGGGCGATTAATTGCTTATGCACGAATTCAATCGCTCCCACGTCCAGCCCCCGTGTCGGCTGGGCTGCGACGAGCAGCTTCGGATCTTTGTCGATCTCGCGCGCGATAATGATCTTCTGCTGGTTCCCGCCGGACATCGCCCGCACCAGCGTATGGATGCTTGGCGTCCGAATATCAAAATGCTCGACATATCGTTCCGCCACCTGTTCAATCGCCTGCTGATCCATCAAGCCTTTGCGGCTGAACTTCGGGCTGTCATATGATTTGAGCACGGCATTCTCGCTGACGTCGAAGTCGAGCACCAGCCCATGCTTATGCCGATCCTGAGGGATATAAGAGATCCCCTTGTCCGAAGCGGCACGCGGAGACGCGTCCGTCACATCCTGGCCTGCCAGCCGGATATGCCCGCCCGCGGTCCGGCGCATGCCGGTTATCGCCTCAATCAGCTCATTCTGACCGTTGCCGTCCACGCCCGCGATACCGACAATCTCTCCGGCGCGCACCTGGAAGCTAACGTTGTCTACGGCATGCTGCCCGTGCTCGTCCTTCACGATCAGGTTGTCAACCTGAAGCATCACATCCTGCGGTGAAGCCGGCGCCTTGTCTGTCTTGAATTCGACATGCTTGCCAACCATCTTCTCGGCCAGCATCTCCGGATCCGTCTCGGACACCTTCACGGTATCAATGACTTTGCCGCGGCGGATAATCGTGCAGCGGTCCGCAACCTCCATAATTTCCTTCAGCTTGTGCGTAATGAGCAGAATCGACTTGCCTTCGGCCGCCAGCCGCTTCATAATGTGCAGCAGCTCATCGATCTCCTGCGGCGTCAGCACCGCGGTCGGCTCGTCGAAAATAATAATCTCGGCTCCGCGGTACAGCGTTTTCATAATTTCGACCCGCTGCTGCATGCCGACGGAAATCGATTCGATGACCGCCTCCGGCTTCACATTCAGCCCATACTGCTCGGACAGCTGGCGTATTTTAAGGGCAGCGCCCTTCAAATCCATCTTTATGCCTCGCGTCGGCTCCATGCCGAGCACGATATTTTCCGTAACCGTAAAAGGGTGAACAAGCTTGAAATGCTGATGCACCATACCGATGCCGCATTCAATCGCCTTGTTCGGGCCGTCCATCACAATCGGCCGGCCGTTCAGTTCAATACTGCCTTCATCAGGCTGATACAATCCAAATACGATATTCATCAATGTCGATTTGCCGGCGCCGTTTTCGCCGAGAAGCGCATGAATTTCGCCTTTTTTCAACTGCAGGCTGATTTGATCGTTTGCTATAATGCCGGGAAAGCGCTTTGTAATTCCTTTCAGCTCTAGTATGATATCTCCCTTGTGCATATGGCGTTCCCCTCCGTAACACATCTCCCCGCCGGTCTAGCGGGCGGGGAGACGGTATGGTGAAATTAAGTCGTCGGCACTTCAATCTCGCCGTTTACAATTTTTGCACGGTATTCTTCGACTTTGTCCAATACATCCTTAGGCACGTTTTTGTCGGAAGTCGGCGCAATATCGACGCCTTTTTCCTTCAGGCCCATAGAAGTGACTTGGCCGCCAGGGAAGTTGCCGTCCGCCAACGCCTTGGAAATCGTATATACCGCTTCGTCGACCTTCTTAATCATCGAGGTCAGCGTCACATCGTCGCCGAACTCAAGCGATTGGTCCTTGTCTACGCCGATAACCCAGACGCGGTCGCCGCGCTTCACGCGCTCTTTTGCTTCATTGAATACCCCGTTGCCTGTCAAGCCGGAAGCGTGGAAAATAATATCGACTCCGTCGTCATACAACGTGGAAGCAGCCGATTTCCCCATATCGACGCGGGTGAATTGCCCCGTGTAAATCGCCTTGAAGGAAGCATCCGGATTAACCGCCTTGACGCCTTCGCGGAAGCCGGCTTCGAAGCGCTTGATAACTGGAATTTCCATGCCGCCGACGAATCCGATTTTGTTCGACTTCGTCATCGAGCCGGCGATTACGCCGACCAGGAATGCGCCTTCGTTTTCTTTGAAGGAGACGGAAGCGACGTTCGGCACGATGATTTCCGAATCGACGATACCCAGCTTCGCGTCTGGATTCTCGTTGGCAATCTTCGTTACCGCATCATCCAGCGTATAAGCCGTGGCCCAGGTCAAGTCGTAGCCGCCCTTGACGAACTGGTTCAAGCTCGGATTGACTTCGCCGTCATTTTTCGGCTCCAAATATTTGACTTCATAGCCGAAGTCGTCGCGCAGCTTCTGCAGGCCTTCCCAAGCGCTCTGGTTGAACGATTTGTCGTTCACGCTTCCCATATCGGTAACCATCCCGACCTTGAGCTTCTTCCCGCCGTCTTCAGCGCCTTCGGCGCCGCCAGCGTTCGTGCCCCCGGATTTGTTGCCGCAGCCGGCCAGAGCGAAGGTGAACAATAGCATCGCTGATAATACCAACAACATCGATTTCTTCATTGACGAGTTCCCCCTTGAGATTAATCAATCCTTCTTCGTCTTGCATCTATCTAAAGCGAGCACGTCAGCGGGCCGTCAACAGCGATAAAAAGCTGGTCCCGTGACCTGTTCCCGTGACGCCGAAGTTGTCTGCCAGCGTAGCGGCCAAGTCGGCAAAGGTCGAGCGTACTCCGATGGAAGCGGTCTTGCCTGCAAACGTCGGATTGTAGATCAGAATCGGCACATACTCGCGAGTATGATCCGTTCCTGCATGAATCGGGTCGTTGCCGTGATCGGCCGTAATGATGAGCAGGTCTTTCTCGCCGACCCGTTCCATCATCTCCGGCAGCGCCCGGTCGAACTCCTCCAGGCAGCGGGCGTAGCCCTCCGGATCGCGGCGGTGTCCGTACAGGGAATCGAAATCAACCAGGTTAGTAAAGATCAACCCTTTCCCCGCATCTCCTAAGCGCTCAATCGTCGTCTCCATGCCGTGTGAATTGCTCTTGGTAGGATAGGAGTGATTGATTCCGCTTCCGGAGAAGATATCGTTAATTTTCCCCACGGATACCACATCATACCCGCCCTCGGAGATAGAATTCAGAACCGTCTTCGCTGGCGGAGCAAGCGCGTAATCATGGCGATTGGCGGTCCGCTTGAAATTGCCCGGCTCGCCGACGTACGGCCGCGCGATAACGCGTCCGACGGCATATGGCGCAGTCAGCGTCATCTCCCTCGCGATCTCGCATGCCGCATATAGTTCTTCCAGCGGAATGATTTCTTCATGCGCCGCTATCTGGAAGACACTATCCGCAGACGTGTACACGATCCAGGCGCCGGTGCGCATCTGCTCTTCCCCGTACTCATTCAGCACATCCGTGCCGGAAGCAGGGCGGTTGCAGAGCACCTTGCGTCCCGTCTTCTCCTCGAAAGCCTTGATGAGCGGCTCGGGAAATCCTTCCGGATAGACCTCGAATGGAATGTCGACATGCAGGCCCATCAGCTCCCAATGGCCGGTCATTGTATCTTTGCCGACGGAAGTCTCGGCCATTTTGCCATAGAAGGCCAGTGGAGATTCGGCTGGAGGAATATGCGGCAGGTCCGCGATATTGCCCAGACCGAGCGCCTGCAGATTCGGAAGCTGAATTGTCGGTACGCGCTCCGCAATATGGCCGAGCGTGTGAGAGCCCGCGTCGCCGAAGCGTTCCGCATCCGGAAGCTCTCCGATTCCTACGCTATCCATGACGACGACACATACTCGTTCAAACATGTTTACCACTCCTCTTCTCTTATCCAAGTTGTCTAATCGGACACCCGCGCCGGCACTTGGCTTATCCGGCGAATGTCATGTAATATAATAGATGTATAAATGTAATTATGGTTTTTCGACAGGCAATATATCCATATTCCTGCCGATGAAAGGAGAATCCATGCTCAGCAGTTTACAGCACGTTTTTCTGTTACAAGACTTATCGCAGGAGGATTGCGACAATATCCTTCCCCTGCTGAAAACACGTACTTACAAAAAGAACCAGGTGCTCATCCATGAAGATGATGATAGCTCCGATATATATATTTTGCGGGAGGGACTAGTAAAAGTATATCGTCTTTATCACGACAAGGAAATTATTTTGAACTTCCAGTTCCCTGGCGATATCATCGGCGAGATGGAGACCATTGCCACTTACCCTCGCCGCGTTGCTACCGTAGAAACGATGGAGACCTCCCATTTCTGGATCATGAACCGCTCCGATTTCATCAAGATCATGGACAGACACCCGGCGGTACTGAAGAGAGCCTATAACCGGCTGCTCGATCATTTGAGCAATATGAACAACAAAGTCCGCTACCTGTCTTATCTGGACGTGCGGCTGAAGCTGGCGAACCTGCTCCTGGATCTGTATTACAACCTGGGCAAGCCCGCTGAATCCGCTTACAAGATCGATTGTAAAGTAACGCATCACCTCTTGGCCAACATGATTGGCGTGACCCGGGAATCGATCTCGAAGGTCATGCGCGAGCTGCAGGACGAAGGTGTGCTGATGATGAATCAGAAATACATTTACATTACCGATTTGGAGAAGCTGCAATCGATGTGCGATGACATGGATGATTCGCCCGCTTACCGGAAATGGCGTTCGCAAGATATCTCCCAACCGTAAAAATTCATGGTGCCGAAAATGCGCCATGCATGCATTGAACTGATGGCGGCTGCCGACATTAAGGTCGGGGCCGTTTGTCATATCTTGATTATAATTGGCGAAGAAGGCGCATTCAGTTACCAACCCGTCAATAATTTGGTGAAATTGTTCACAGAATATAAGGGCGGCCATCACGGTTTTTCAATCCGTGTTCATGGTATCGTATAAAGACAAGTAACCGTTTTCATATTATATAACGGTTCTAAATTTATTTTGTGAAGGACAATGGAGGGATTCAGCATGAGTATTCATTTGGAAGCACAAGTTGGAGACATTGCACCCGTCGCCTTGATGCCTGGCGATCCGCTTCGCGCGAAGTACATCGCAGAAACGTTCCTTGAGAACGCCGTTTGCTACAACCAGGTTCGCGGCATGCTCGGATACACAGGAACCTATAAAGGACATAAAGTATCGATTCAAGGCTCCGGCATGGGGATTCCTTCCTTCTCCATATATGCGACGGAACTGATCAAAGATTATGGCTGCAAAACCATCATCCGCATCGGAACATGCGGCGCGATTCAAGAAGACGTGAAGCTGCGCGACGTGCTGCTGGCGCAAGCGGTATGCACCGACTCTTCCATCAACAAGCACTACTTCCCGGATGCCGAATTCGCCCCGATTGCGACATTCGATCTGCTTCGCAGCGCCTATGAGATCGGCCAGGAAAAAGGGCTTCAACTCCGGGTAGGGAACATCTTCTCCTCGGATCATTTCTATGCCGACACTGTAGAGATGCAGACGAAGATGGGCAAATACGGGGTTCTCGCCGTAGAAATGGAGACGGCGGCGCTTTATATTTTAGCGGCCAAATACGGCATTGACGCCTTGGCGATGTTCACCGTCAGCGATCATATTCTGACCGGGGAGCAGACGACGGCCCAAGAGCGGCAGACGACGTTCAACGACATGATCGAAGTCGCGTTGGAGACGGCGATCCGCGGTAAATAAGACAACCGGACAGACAGGAAAAAGGGGCAGCCCGCGGTCAATGCCAAGACCGGGCTGCCCCTTTGCTCCATGCTCACTTCATCCGCACGATTTTGCGGCTTAGCCGCTCCTCCCAACGCCGCATCTTCTCCTGCTTGATACGCTGGAGGTCCCGCTCGGTCTCTTCATCCACGCGCAGGAGGCGGTGCAGATGGGCGGCAATGATAAGCAGCGCGAAGGCGCACCAGACGATGCCGAACCAGACGGCCGGCGTCCAGCCGCCCTGGAAAGACAGTGTCGGCAGTACGATGACAAGCATGACAAGGGCAGCCCCTATCGACAGGACATGCTTCCATACACTACGCTTCGAAGAACGGAAATAAGACATTCGGTTCATCATGGGCAATCGCTCTCCTTCATTAGCAACGAAGACAGCCGGCGGCGCCATCGTTCTATAATCCTATAGCTTGGCTATAGTAGAGCGTATGCGGCATCCATAGATAACATGCCAGATTCGTTCACGCCGCAGCAATTGCAGAACCGGTCTGCCGAGTCTGCCGCCCCGGACTCGCGCTCAATGTGGCCATATCAGGCATACAGATGGCCGAGCGCATCCGATACGATCTTGTTCACATCCTGAATAACGACCGCCAGCCGCTGTTCGGCTTCGAACAGCTCCGCGATCTCCGAATTCATGCTGATCACTTCATACAGCTTCTCCATTTTGTCCAGCTCCGACTGCTCCGGCATCTCGCCAGTCATCATCTTCTGCTGCATCTCCATCTGGCGCAGGCGGAAATCATCCAGCATCCGCTTGCTGTCCGCATCGGCCTCAATCGCCTTCATCGCCGTCTCGACGGCCTTCGCCTCGTCCGATTGCTGCAAGGCACGGGCCAATTCATGGGCTTGATCATGTACACTCATCCATTCTCATCCTTTCCGTTCTTCCTCGTTAGTCAGCATACCATACGGGAGCGGCCGCTGTCGCGGGCGCTACGAACCGATAGCCAGCAGAATCAGAGACTGAATCAAGCCGATAAGCCCCCCAAGCAGCGCCCCGAGCCACGTGATAGCACGGAACTCCTTCCCAGAGACGCTCAAAATAATCGTCTCCAGCCGCTCGATCGGGAACTGCTCCACCTGAGAACGGACGACTTCCTGCAGGCGGGCGGCACGCACCACCTTGTCCAGATTGCGGTCCAACAGCGCGATCGCGGAATCGACGAGCCGCGGCACGTACGGCTGCCAAGCCTCCTTACTCTCCTCCAGCCAGCGGCTCGGGCGCGCGTCTCCCCACCGTTCCAAGCGGCGGCTCCACTGCAACCATGACTTCGCCAGCCCGATAATCTGGCCGGCAGGCTCGGACTCGTCGCCGGACCAGGCGCGCAGCAGCTCGGCCGGCGGCTGGCTCAGCCACTCCTCCAGCTTCCGCTCCAGCATGAGGGTCACAGTCTCATGGACCTTGTCGGAACGAAGCTGCTCCGCCAGCAGAGGCGTAATCCGCGTGACCAGCTTGTCTTCATCGACGAAGATGGCAGCCATCACGCCCATGAAGCCCTTCGACCGGTCGACGAACTCCTTCGCCATCCTCAGCAGCATGCGCTGCCCGCTAGACGACAGCAGCTCCCGCTCAATCGACAGCAGGATGGCGGAAGCGGCCTTGCCTGCCAGCCGGTTCAGGCTCTCCTCCTGCCCTTCCGGCAGGAATTCGGACAGCGGACGCTCGTTCCAGCCGCTGCCCGCCAAGCCGCGCCGGATTCCCGACTCGGTCAGCTTGTCGAGCCGCTCACCCCATGTCGCGCACAACTCGGGCCAGCTGTGGCCGGGGAAAGCGAGCGCGGCCCATTCGCGCAGTGTGCGATCATCCGCCAGCAGCCGGTCGAGAAAGCCCGCCAAGCCAGCCGCCGCCCGGTCCTGCACCTCCGGCTGGCGCAGCATCGCCCGCAGCCCGTCGCTGGTCACCAAATATTCAGATACGACATCCCCTAACGAGGCCGCAATATCTAACTTCCGCTTCGGAATGAGGCCTGGCGTGAACGGCACCCTTCGTCCGAACAGATGAATCGGCTGCCGCGGGTGGAACAGCATCTTTATTGCAAAATGATTCGTAATGCCGCCGACAAACGCGGCCACAATGACGCTAAATAGAATAAACAACCAATTGGGCACGTCCGCCCCTCCTTTCATGGTGCAGCTCAATCACCAAGGGAAATATGTCCTCATATGATGAATTACGTATGCGGTTCACCTGCAGTAGTATCGACTCCAGCCCGGTGCATACCGTGATCCATCATGCAAGTCGTCGTTGGAAGGAGAACCAACATGTTGAAATCAAAAGTGAGGCTCCACGTTGTGAGCGCCGGCATCTTGCGGGAAGACACAATCATGTTGGGCGACAGCTATGTCAAGCAATGGAAGATTCCCGTAAACCATCCGATTACGCTCCGCTTCGGTTCCTTCAGACAGAGTGTGACCGTATCCTCCGTTCCCAAATCTGACGGGCTCCGGATCAATCACGCGCTTGCCCGCAATATGGGCCTGTCTAACGGTGGTACCGTGCGGCTAACGTATACCCAGCAGACGTTGAGAATCGGTCCGCTCATCGGCGTCCTGATCAGCCGGGATTATCCTGATGTTCCGGATCGGCCGTTCGGCACGATTACCGCCTTCTGCCGGGAGATGGTCGATGCCTGCCAATCTCAAGGAGCCGTTGCCTGCTTCTTCACGCCAGAACATGTGAAGGACTCTCAACGGATACAGGCATGGGTTTTTACAAAAGGAACTTGGCAGCTCACCAGCATGCCAATCCCGGATGTCGTGAACAATCGCTTAACTACACGATCTCTGGAGAACAAACCTAGCGTACAGCATTTCATGAAAGAAGTAAAATCACGTTACCAGTCACATGTTTTCAATGAAAAGTTTCTGGATAAGACCGAGGTGTTCGACGCGTTGAAGGCCAGTGCGGAGTTGACACGCTACTTGCCGGAATCGCATCTGCTGCGCAGCTACTCTACGCTCAAGACGATGAGCGGGCGATATCAGACCCTCTTCCTGAAGCCGGCCAGGGGAAGCCTCGGCAAAGGCATCATCTGTATTAACCGCACCTCGGATAACAGCTTTCAAGCCCTCTATTCCAATATTAGCGGCACCAAGCGCCAGAACTTCAACAGCTTAACCAAGCTGTTCTCTTCCCTGTCCGGGAAGCTGAAGACGAACCGTTACCAGATCCAGCAAGGCTTGAACTTGATCGATTATGCCAAGCGCCCGATCGATTTCCGCGCGCTCGTTCAGAAGAACATTCATGGCCGCTGGAGCATCACGTCCATCGTCGCCCGAACCGCGAGCACGCAGCATTTCGTGTCGAATGTGGCGCGCGGCGGAACGCTCAGCACCGTGAAGGAAGCGGTCAGCCGCTCGAATCTGCCGACCGGCGCGAAGAGCGATATCGTGGGCAAGCTCCAGCGGGCCGCGCTCGATATCGCACGCGGCATCGACACGCATATTCCCGCTCACTTCGGTGAATTGGGGATTGACCTGGCTATCGATACGTCAGGCAAAGTATGGCTGCTTGAAGTCAACTCCAAGCCTTCCAAAAATGACAATACTCCGTTGAACGTCAACCGAGTCCGTCCCTCCGTCCGCAAAACGGTGGAATACGCCCGGTATTTGTCCGGATTTTAAGGAGGCGACAGGGAATGAAGAAGAATAGAACCGATCAGCAGCCTGTCATCGGCGTTCTGCAGACCGAATCGCCCGGAACGCCTCCCTTCACCGAGCCTGAATATTGCCGCCGGCTGTGTCAGGCCGGACGCAAACACGGCGTTCGAGTTATCGTATTTTCGCCTGAATGGGCCGACCTTGCTTCCGGCACGGTGAACGGTTATGTCTACGGCGACCAGCGATGGGAGCCTTGCACTACCGCGTTGCCTTCCCTTGTGTACAACCGATGCATATTCTCCGGCGGAAGCGCCAGCGCCAGAACTTCAACCGCCCTCGCCAAGCTGCTGCGGAGCAGACGCACTGCCCAGTTGGGGGTTGGATTGCGGGGCAAATGGGACATCTACCGCTCCTTATCCACGGAGTCTGGCCTGAGCGCGATTCTGCCGCCCACTCATCTCTACAAGGGCAAGCGCAGCCTCGCTGCTGCGCTGTCCCGCTACGGCGGAAGCCTGTTCCTGAAGCCTCATGCCGGCTCCAAGGGGAAGTCTGCCCTCCGGATACAGTATCGCCGGACGGCACAGCAAAGAGATGGAAGCCATGCCCCCTTACTCCATATAACAGGACGCGATCAACGCAACCGCCCGCTAACGAAGCAATTTGAATGCACCAAGGATGGATACGACTGGATTGCCGCCTTTATCGGCAGACGAACCTTTGTCATGCAGCCTTGCTTGTCCTTGCTGACGCAAGCAGGCGAGCCATTCGACATTCGTGTGCTGATGCAAAAGAATGACCGGGGCCGTTGGACGATGACCGGCACGGCCGCACGCATCGGCACCCCTGACAGCATTACTTCCAATCTCCATGGAGGCGGGCGGGCCGTGTCTGTCCTTCCATTTTTGAAGCGCGAATATGACCCGGAGCGTGCCGAGCGGCTCATGGAGCAGCTGCATGCTTATAGCGAGCGCATTCCCCCTCTACTTGAAGCACGACACGGGCGTCTGATGGAGGTCGGTCTGGATTACGGCATTGATCGGGAAGCCCGCATGTGGCTGCTGGAGGTCAATTCGAAGCCGGGCAGGACGGTCTTCCGTCAGACAGGCGAGCGGGAAGCCGCTGTGAAATCCGTGGAAAATCCCATCTTGTATGCGCGCTATGTATTGGGTCGACATCTTAGGAGGGTAAGTCCATGAGTTTGACGGTATGCAACGTCCACTTAACACCTAAATCCGAGAAAACAGTGTATCTCTCCAGCACCTTAATGAAGCAATTGAAGCTAACCGGCAAAAAATCAGTACGGCTTCGATTGGGCAAGGCGACAATCCCCGCTACGCTGAAGCCGGTGAAGCGTCCAGGCAACCATGTCATCATACCGGCCGGCCTTCGTTCCTTCGTCCGGGTGCCGAAATCCGGTATGGTCTATCTTCGCAACGATCAGGAAGGCGATTTGCAATTGGGGCCGCTGATCGGCATCTTATCGGATTCCTCGCTGCACACGCATTCGCATCCATTCGGCAGCCGAACCTCGTTCATTAAGCAAATTTTGCGCGTCGGGAATAAGAAAGCCTACGTCTTTGCCTTCACTCCGCGCGACATCAATTGGCATAACGAGACCGTCAACGCCTACTTCCTATCGGAATCCGGCAGTTGGATCCGGCGCACCGTGCCGCTGCCGGATGTCGTATATAACCGGCTGCCGAGCCGGAGGGCAGAGACGACGACCCCGATCCAGATGCTGCGGGAGCGGTTCGTTCGCCGGAACATCCCTTTTTTCAACTGGAGCTTCTTCAAAAAATCCGATATCTACGAGCTGCTGGAAAACGATCTGGAGGCTAATCTCCACGTGCCGGAATCGGTCATGAATCCGACGCAAGATACGATTCGCGACATGCTGGCCCGCCATCAGTTCGTCTACTACAAGCCGACCTCGGGAAGCCTAGGTATCGGCATCTACCGGCTGACCTACCTGCCGAGAAAAGGCTATTTCGCACGTTACACGGTCAATGGCAAAAACACGCTGCTCCGCTTCAAGCAATTCTCCAGCCTCATGCGCATGCTGCAAGGAAGGCACGGCCGTTCGCTGCGTAACTATGTTGTGCAGCAGGGAGTTCGGCTCGTCGAGATCGATGGCTGTCCGATCGACTTCCGCTTCCATATGCACAAGAACGGAGAGAATGACTGGACCGTTGTCGGAATCGGGGCCAAGAAAGCCGGCAAAGGCAGCGTTACCACTCACGTGAAGAATGGCGGTCAACTGATGACGCCGGAGCAGGCTCTCCAGCGGATGTTCGGCCACAGAGCCGACGAAGTGCTTGCCAATATGAAAAGGGTAGCCGTCGAACTGGCGATGGCCATTGAACGGAACTATCCTCATTTGCTCGGCGAGCTCGGCTTCGATCTCGGCATTGACCGGGATGAGCATGTATGGATGTTCGAGGCCAATGCCAAGCCAGGGCGCTCGATATTCAAGCATCCATCCTTGCGCACTGAAGGTCAATCATCCATTGAACATATCCTGGATCATTGTTTGTTCCTTAGCAAATTCCGCAGGAGGGATCCGATGTGAGTGGCATAGAGCAAGATCAGCTGCCGATCGTCGCCATTCTGACGATCGAGGATGCCAAGGAAAAATTCCGCGGCAATCGCGATAACTTCCTGGACATCTTGCGTGCGGGCAAGGATCTCGGATTTACCGTATATATCGTGACCGTGAGGGATCTGAAGCTCGATGCCAAGCGAATCGCGGGCTATGATTACAACGAGGATAAGCAAGCCTGGCAGCAGGATTGGTTCCCCCCTCCCCGCATCGTCTATAACCGCATCCCGCTGCGGGAGGATGAGAATCTGCCTGCCGTCCGCAACAAGATCGAGGAGATTCTGGGCCATTCCAGCATTCGCCTGTATAATCCTTACTTTTTCAACAAATGGCAATTGTTCGAATGGCTGAAAAAATCGAGGGCCACCCGGCCCTTCATCCCCGCGACGCGGCGGCTGCGCACCTCTGTCGCGCTGGCCAAAATGTTGAACAAACATCCCTATCTGTTCCTGAAGCCGGAGACGGGCAAGGCGGGCATGGGCATTATGACGCTGCGCGTCAATCATACGAAAGCGATGAAGTTCCGGCTGAAGACTCAGGACAAGAGAAGGAGCGCCCTGTTCAAATGCGCCACGATCTCGAAGCTGTGGACCCGGATACGCAAGCAGGCCGGGACCCATGATTATATCGTCCAGCAAGGCATTCCGCTGGCTACGGTGAACCGGCGGCCGTTTGATTTGCGGGTGCTCGTGCAGAAGAACAGCAAAGGCCAATGGGATATTACCGGTGTCGGCGCCCGTGTCGCCGGCTCTTCAAGCATTACGACCCATGTCCCCCGCGGCGGAAGCATCGAGGATCCCGAGAAGCTGCTGAGCGCAAATTTCGGTGCCGAACAAGCGCGGAGAACGATGGCCCGGACTAAAAACGCGGCCATCATCATCGCCCGGCAGATCGAACGCGGCTCCGGACATATGCTGGGCGAGATGTCGATGGATTTGGGCGTGGATACGAACGGCAGCATCTGGTTCTTCGAAGCCAATGCGAAGCCGATGAAATTCGATGAGCCTCACATTCGGAGGCGCTCACTGGAACGAATATTCCAGTATTCGACTTATTTATCCCGAACCGGCGGATAACGTCAAAGAAGGTGAAGACGCTTGGATGAACCCGTTCTTGGCATCTTGACGCTCTATATGAATGAACACAAACAATTGGAAGAACGGCATATTTATCAGAAGATGACTGTGGCCGGCAAGAAGCTGGGGTTGACCGTCTTCGTATTCACCCCGGAGGATGTCGATGACCATCAGAAGCGAATCAACGGCATGTGGTACCATCCGAAGAGCGGGCGCTGGATGCGTAAATGGACCCGCTTCCCGACCATGATCTTCGACCGGTGCCGCATTCAGAAAAGCTACCGGTTCGAGCAGTTGAAGCGGTTCCGCAGCAAATACCCGAAGCTCCTGTATCTGAATCGTCCGCTCCGCAATAAATGGACGATCCACCAAGTGCTCTCCACAGTCCCGTCCTTGAAAAAGTATCTTCCCGACACAAGGCTGTATTCGGGGATTCAGGATGTGCAGCGCATGCTGAAGGAGCGGCCGCTGCTCTACCTGAAGCCGATTAACGGCACCGGAGGGCGCGGCATTCTTCGCATCCAGCGCCTCCGTTCGGCGGACGGCGTGGTCTATGTCGAGGGAAGAGATCATCGTCGGCAGGTCATCCGGCCGCTGAAAATGACCTTCTCTCAGTTGGCCGCCAGGCTAGCCTCCTGGAAGGCGAACGACCGCTATCTCATCCAGCAGGGCATCGCGCTCAAGCTGCCGAGCGGCCGCGTGCATGATTACCGGATGCTCGTTCAGAAGAACGGCTCTGGCGTCTGGTCGGTTACGGGCTGCGCCGGGCGCGTCGGACCGCTCAACAGCATCACATCCAATCTCCATGGCGGAGGCCAGGCCGTGCGAATGGAGTGGTTGCTGACGCAGTGGATAGGAGACAAGGGCCGCATCCAGGACATCCGCAAGGAGGCCGAAGTCCTCAGTCTCGCGGTAGCCGAATTCCTTGAGAAGAGATATGATGCTCTCTGCGAACTGGCGCTCGATCTCGCGATCGACCAGAAAGGACGCATCTGGCTGCTGGAGGTCAATCCGAAGCCGGCGCGAGAAGTGTTCCACCGCATCGGCGACAAGGAGACGTACCGCAACTCGATTGTGCGCCCGCTGGAATATGCATCCTGGCTGTACCGGAAAAAGGCGGGTATGAAACTGCCGGATTCCGACAAATCGCCGCTCCCGACAACCGACAACAAATCGGAAGGATAAGAATGACGGTTGAATTCAGAATCGTCCATCATATACGACAGGCGCAGCTCTCCGAGTCTGCGCCTGTCGCGGTTAAGATGCTGTCGTACGGTATAAGTCCAACAGCTCGTCGAATTGACGGATGATGACGTCCGAGCCCTGAAGCTCCTGTTCCTGGCCGAAGCCGGCATACTGGCAGCCGATGACGGCAAGTCCGTTCTCCTTCCCCGCTTCCACGTCAGAGGAGCGATCACCGACCATCCAGGCCGAATCGATGCCGTGCTCCGACTTCAGGATCCGCACCAGTTCCACCTTAGTCTCGGTGCCTCTTCCCCCCGCACTGTACAAGCCGGTGAACAGCTCGTCCATGCCGAAGGTCTTCACGATTGCCTGTATATATTCCTCCAGCCCGTTGCTTGCGACGAATAGCTTCACGCCTTCGCGCTGCAGCTCGGCCAGGGTCTCCTTCACCTGCGGATACAGCTCCGAGATTCCTTCGTTCAATCCGGACAGCTCGTATTGCAGCAGAAGCTCGTCCGCGCGGCGGTGCGCCTCCGGGCTGCCTTCCGGCATGACCCGCTTCCAGATGTCCGCCAGCAGCATACCAAGCGAACCGATTATCAAATCTTCCGGGGGCGTCGGCCCCTCGTGAAGCTTCTCGCTCCGCAATGTATCGAATACCCGATGATACGCTGTCATCAATAGCGACTCCGTGCGGAACAGCGTCCCGTCCATATCGAAGATCATCGCTTCCGGGCGCGGAAGCCGGTCTGCGCGCAATGTGGCCATACTCACAACAAGTCCCTCCAATTATCGTCATAAAGTAACTGTCAGTGACCCTACTATACCATAAGCATCCGCTCAACTGGAGGGTTTCCCCTTAGTCTTCTCTTTAAAATTATGTTACGGCTGCTGCCCGCTCACTTGAGGAACGGCTTCATATCGGATAACATCATAGTACAGCATGTTACACGGAGGCGAACCGATTTGGAACAAGTGATAATTATAGGCGCCGGGCCCTGCGGGCTATCGGCCGCGATTGAATTACAGCGCAGCGGGTGGGATCCGCTCATTATCGAGAAGCAGTGCATCGTACATTCCATCTACCGTTATCCCACCCATCTCCAGTTCTTCAGCACCCCGGAACTGCTGGAAATCGGAGGCCTCCCGTTCGCGACCCCGAATGAGAAGCCGTACCGTCACGAAGCGCTCGTCTATTACCGCAGAGTGTCGGAGCAGTATGGGCTCCGCATCCGCTCCTATGAAGAGGTCAAGGATATCGGCAAGGATGAGGACGGCATCTTCAAGCTGCATACGGAGACCCGCAGCGGAGAAGCACTCACTTACCGCAGCCGGCATGTGGTCATTGCGACCGGCTATTTCGATTATCCGAACCTCTTGGGCATCCCGGGCGAGGATCTTCCGCATGTCACCCATTATTTCCAGGAGGCGCATCCGTACGCCGGCATGAAGGTCGTCATCATCGGCGGCAGCAATTCTGCCGTCGATGCCGCGCTCGAATGCGAGCGGGTGGGCGCCCAGGTAAGCATCGTCTATCGCGGCACAGAGATCTCCGGCAATATCAAGCCGTGGGTCCGCCCAATTCTGGAGAGCAAGCTCGCCAAGGAGCGAATCCATATTCGTTACGACTCCCGCGTCGTCCATATTGCCCAAGATCAGGTGCGCATTGAGTGCGGCGACGGCTCGACAGAGGAGATCAGGTGTGACTTCGTGCTCGCCCTGACCGGCTTCCGTCCCGATCGCAAGCTGCTGGAGTCGAGCGGTGTCCGCCTCCAGGACGATCAGGACAAGCCCGTCTATGATACGGAGACGATGGAGACGAACGTGCCCGGCCTGTATGTTGCGGGCGTTATCGCATCGGGCCGCAATGCGAACGAAGTCTTCATCGAGACCGGCCGCTACCATGGCCGGTTGATTGCCGGCCATATCGGCCCCAACCCCGACGCCGCAGCGGAAGACCGTACGACCAAGTAACAGCCGCCCGGCACCCTGGACGGAGTCCGTTCCACCAATCATGGACCGTGCTCCGTCCGTGGCTGGTCCGCGTGCCGCCCTCCATTGGACTATTGGACTTATTGGACTAGGCATCGTACGTGAATGGACTAAGTTCCATTCTCGTTGGACTAGTCACCACCACAGCATCTCACGGAGTGCCTCACTTTTAGCCGAAGACTGTCTAGCCCGGGGAAGACCAAGAAGCAAACCTTAGACAACCGCCACGGAAAATGGAAAATCGCCCCCCCTTCTTCCGTCAACGGAAGTCAGTGGCGGCACCGAATGAAGGCCTTCCAGCGAAGACACTATGTTACCCGCAACCGCGAACGGTACATACAAGGATCTTCTTGCGGAGTGTAACCTTTCCCGCTATGGCTCATGGTGTCAAGCACTATCCTTTGTGTTGAGCCACAACTACTTATGCTATTTGCGGCGAGTATAGAAAATAATTGGATTAACTATACAGAAGATTAAGTTTACGAAGAATATAGAAGTAGCGATTAGATCTCCACGTAAACCAAGTTCATCAGTGATTACTCCGTAGTAGTATAGCAATTGACCGGATACTATTACGGAAACTAATGATAACCCTACAACGGCTAAACCACCCGTCATTTTCCTCCTTAATTTGGGTAAGATGATGATTAAAAACATTAATAAAGATGCCATTACAAGTGTGACAAAAATAGGTCTTAATAATGTAAATGCTCCCGCTGTTACAAATGAGTAGTGTGTATACAAAATTGTTACCTCCAAACTTTTCTTATTTATAATAATTTTTAATAACATCCTTTGGCTAAATATTCTTGTACATATAATACCATAAAAAACATTTACTATTTCAGAAGCAATAGCGGGTACTCCCCAACTAGTATTTAACGGGAAGAAGGCCACAGGCTTGAGTTATGAGAGTTTAAAAGGCCTATTAGACTAACACAGAGTATCTAAAAGCAAGGAGACTTGAAAATAGGTTCTTTTCTGAAATATTACAATAATGTTGTTAGAGGAGAATTCCTTACCGTATACCGGAAGATTTTTATTGTCATTATGATTAGGCCATAGAGAAATACCTAATATTAAAGGTAAAATAGTTAAGTACGATTAAAGTACTAAAAACTGTTTTTTTAGATATTCGCTTCATTCACTTAGGGAACATTCCGTCCCTTGCCGCCTACTCGCGAAACTCATTCCAGTTTCAGTCTCGATAAAGCGAGCCGCCTTCCCCTTCTCATTCACCTTTTGAGTGAGCAGAAGCCAGCCGCACCAAGGCTACTGATCTGGACGTATCTGTTGTTCGTCCGTTCCACAGTAGTACGCAGTTCCCCGACTTCTCGCCATGCTTTGGTATTCATTTCGGGGTTACTTTATAGCATCCGTTACTGAAACGGCCGCGCTTTCTTTGAAGCGGCACGCGCGGCGCAACCGCTTCGACTTTCTTTACCCACTCGTCCTGGAAGTACCCTTTTTTCGGAAACGATGAGTTCTCCTTGGGTCACGTCATCGACTTTCCCTCGAATCCAGTCCTCCTAACTTTCAAAGCCTCCGGTGGTATGGGACATCCCCTTCTTTTGCAGGGTCATCCGACTTAGACAGCCACATGGTTCATGCCGCCTGTTCCGAGGTTTGCCTTCCAATCCTCCGCACCCTGCCTCGCGGCCAGAGCACTATTGGTTAGCTATGCGCTTTCCGCCACCTCTCGGTGCGCCCGGGACTCTCATCCGTTAGTACGATGCGCTGCCCAGCGCACAAAAGGCGGATTGCCAACTGGCATCCGCCTATCAGTATCATAAATATTTCAAGCTGCTGCTTACTTCGCCAAGGCTGGCAGTAGGGCCGTTCTCGTCTTGAAGTCGGCGCCCTTGTAGTACATATCTGCGACAAGTAGATTCGGTCCGCAGCAAGCGGCCGCCGGGCAATGGCAGTCGACTGTGCGGGACAGCGGGTGGTCCTGCAGCCAGGAATTGAAAATATCATCCAGCCGGCTCTCGTAAATGCTGCCGAAGGCCGGAATGTCCGCGAAATCGGTCACGAAGACATCGCCGCTGAACAGGTTGACATTCAACCGGTTGCGACCGTCCGGATCGTTCCGCAGCGTGACCATCGGCTCTGAGCGGAGGCGCTGAAGGAGCTTCTGGTCTTCTTCGTCCGTATTGCAAGCGAAGAAAGGAAGCGTCCCGAACAGCATCCAGACGTCTCGGTGACGGGTGTCGAGCAGCCGATGTATCGACTGTCTCAGATCGGATAGCGGCAGCACCGGAAGATTCTCCGCGAACGAGCTAGGATACATCGGATGCACCTCATGGCGCTGGCAGCCCATCTCGACGATAAGCTGATGAATCTCGCTCAGCTTGCTGTGAGTCCGGTAGTTAATCATCGACTCGGCCGAAATATACATTCCTGCCTCGTTCAGCCGCTTCGTATTATCGATCATCCGCTCGTATAACCGGGATGCGGCTCCGGACTTGACCTCATGGCTTGTATGAGTAAACCCGACCGCATGGAAATCTTCCATGCACGTATAATTGAACGAAATGTGCATGACGTCCAAATATGGAGCGACCAGTTCATAGCGGCCGATATCAAAGGTCAAATTCGAGTTGATCTGAGTCCGTATTCCTCGGTCGCTGGCGTATTTCAAAATCGGAACGATATAATCGGTTACGGTCTTCAGATGGAACATCGGCTCCCCGCCCGTAATACTGAGCGTCTCCAGATGCTCGACCTCATCCAGCCGCTTCAGCATGAGGGAGAGCGGCAGCTTCGGGGGCTCGCTCATCATGAGCGTGTGGCCGACCGCGCAATGCTCGCAGCGCATATTGCACATTTGGGCCACCGTCATCTCAACGCTGGTCAAGACATGGCGACCGTACGCGCGCAGCGAGCGAATCGGATCCCAAGGATCATACGCCGGGCTGATCTGTTGCTTTTCCTTGATTAGTTCCATTTCTAGTTGATTCACACTACATTCCACCTTATTTTTCCATTAACCTATTGTCTGGCGATGTCCATCGCCACCCTGCCCAATCAGCAGTCATCTCCCCAACTATTGAGCGGCCAGAGGCTCGCTCCGTGCGGCAGGAGCACATGCTCCGGGCGAAGCTGGTCATCCGGGCGGATATTCGATTAGGCCGCACGCTTCTTCTCCTTGCGACGGAACCCCTTCGGCGCCCACCAATTGGCCCGCCCCATCAGCTTCATCAGCGAGGGGACGAGGAAGATGCGGATCAAGGTCGCATCGAGCAGCACCGAAGTGGCCAGTCCAAGGCCGATCGCTTTCATCATTTCATTATCCGTGAAAATAAAGGCGCCTACCACGACGATCAAAATGAAGGCGGCGCTCGTAATAATTCCGCCGGTCTTCATGAGGCCGTCTGCCGTGCTGTGCTCGTTATGTCCCGTACGCTCGTATTCCTCGGCAATCCGCGACAACAGGAAGACTTCATAGTCCATCGATATGCCGAAGACGACGCAAAATATGATGACCGGCAGCATCGCAACCACCATGCCGGTCGACGTGACCTGGAACAGATCGGCCAAATATCCGTGCTGGAAGACAAGCACGACGATGCCGAGACTCGATCCGAGACTCAATATGTTCATCAGCACCGCCTTCAATGGAAGCAGAACCGAACGGAAGGCGATGAACAATACCAAGTATGTCACGATCAGGATGAAGACGACGACATAAGGAAGCGCCCCCGTAATCCGCTCGATTATGTCGAGCTGCACCGCCGGTCCGCCTGTCACATATTTGGCGGTCATTCCGCTCTGGAGCTCCCAATTCCGCAGGCTGTGTACGAGATCGCGCACTTCCTGCCCTTCCGGGTCGCCATCGGGAATGACCTGCATGACGATAAGCCGCTCCTTCGCCAGATGGCTGCCCTCCACTTGAGCGCGCAGGGCAGGATCCTTCAAGGCCTCCGCCTTCGCGTCCGGGCCGGGCAGTCTGCTCATCAAGCTTACATAACTGTCGACGCGCCGCACTCCATCCATGCGGCCCAGATCGGACTGCCATGCTTCCGCCTGCCGGATCGTCCCGGCATCCGTATAAGGCTGCTCCGTGCGCAGCGCGATGAGAATCGGGTTCAGCTCCCGCTTGTCATAAGCCTCGTTCAGCAGATCGGACCCGGCTCGCGACTCGTACTTCGGCGGCAGCATCTCCGCGTCCGGAATGCCGATATTCATGCCCGCCATCGGCAGTGCGAGGCCAGTCAGCAGAACGAACAGGATAATGACAATCGTAACCGGCCGCTTCATTACGCTATGCGCGATTCGGCGCCAGAAGACGCTGCCTCCTTCCGTATCCCGACTGCGGAACCGTGCCGGAATGACCGGAAAGCGATTGATGCGCTCGCCGAATACGCCCAGCAGAGCCAGGAGCAGCGAGTTGCCTACGATGACGGACATCGTCACGACGAGCACGCCGCCCAGGCTCAAGGAACGGAACAGAGCCAGATCGATGAACGCCATCGCCACCAGCCCGATCAACACCGCCACGCCGGAGAAAAAAATCGAGCGCCCCGCTTTCTGGGCGGTCATCGCCACCGCGGCTTCAACCGAGCCCTGCTGCCGCAGTTCTTCCCGGAAGCGGCTTACCATGAACAGCGCATAATCGATCCCGACGGCGAGCCCGAGCATCGTCACGACATTCGGGAGAAAGTTGCTGAGCGAATCCGTCCCGAACGAGATGAAGTAGATTAGACCGAGGGTGATGGTCACACTGACAACACCGACGATGAGCGGCAGCAGTCCGGCCAGCAGCGTGCCGAAGACGGCAAGCAGAACGATGAGCGCAATCGGCAGTCCAATCAGCTCCGACTTCACAATGTCCCGCTTGCTCGCTTCCTGCATATCGTAATAGACGGGGGTCGCTCCGCTGACATAGGTGTCAGCCTGCGGAAGATCCGGTATCCGGCTGCGGATCTCCGGATATCTCTCCAACGCTTCATTCGTATCCAGATTGAGAATGACGTGGACGGCGATTACATCCTGCCGCGCATCATCCTGCCGCCCTTCCTGGCGAATACGGATGTCGCTGACGTACGGCTCCTGCTTCAGTCCAGAAAATCGTTGTTCGATCTGCCTGAATATGTCTTCCGTCATCAAGGAGGAGCCATCCCGGCTCTCATAGACGATATCCATCGTCGTCGAAGAGAGCCCGACCTCGCTGCGCAGTATGGACAGCCCCTGCTCCGATTCGCTTCCGGTTGGCGTAAATCCGTTATCCTTGAGCATCGAAGGAACCTGCAGGGCCAAGAGAGACATGGCCAAAAAGAATACCGTCCAACCGATCCACACAGCGTGCCGTCGACGGTATACCCATTGTCCCCATGTCCAAAAAAAGCCGCGGCTGTCCGATTCCCGCACGTATGTCGCCCCCTGACCACTCTTATTATAGCTTCATTGTAAGCTTCCCGAGTGACAGGGTCAATTTTGGACATGCGAGCTGACGATCGTCACATTCAACGACCGGGCCAGATCGACCTCGTGCGGCACGGCTAGCTCTTCTCCCTCGGGTCCGGTCAAGATTCGCACAATCGGCCGTTGGGGGTATTCCGAATGAATGTGGGCGACGACGCCAGTCTCGCCAGTGCTCAGGCGGACGGACATCCCGACGGGATAGACAGCAAGCCGATCGCGGAACACGGCAAGCATCGATGCATCATAGAGCGTATCCGCTCCCGTGTACAGCAATTCCAGCGCTACGTGGGGCAAGGTCGCCTCCTTATACACCCGATGCGACGTCATCGCATCATAGGAATCGGCGATCGCCACCCATTTCGCATACTCATGAATCTCATCGGAACGAATTCCGCGCGGGTAGCCGCTTCCGTTCAGACGCTCATGATGCTGGAACGCGCAATGGGCGGCAAGCAGCGGAATATTCGGCTCCTCCTTCAGGATGAGATAGCCAAGCTCGGCATGCCGCTTCATCTGGGCGAATTCCTCATCGGTCAGCTTCCCGGGCTTGTTCAAAATAGTAAGATCAATCTGCGTCTTCCCGATATCATGAAGCAGCGCGCCCATGCTCAATACCCGCTGCTCTTCCTTCCCATACCCGTGGTGGATGCCAAGCAGCGTCGTATAAATGCATACATTCAACGAATGCTGGAACAGGTAATGATCGGTCGCCTGCATATCGTTCAGCATGACCATCGCGTCTTCATGGCCGGACAGCTCATCGATAATCGAATCGAGTATGCCTCCAAATGCTTTGCCAATCGAAGAGGATTGCCGCGGCTGCTTCCGTGATGTTGACTCATTCATCAGCTGCTTGAACTGGCGCCGAATTACGCCCGTGGCTTCCCTGCGCGTCTCCTCGCTTAACAGCGAAGGAGCCTCGATGCCTTCCGTCCGGTTATCCTCAATGTAGACATAAGAGACTCCCATCTTCCAGAGCCGGTCAATATATGCTTCGGACAACTGTACCGCCTCGTTCAACAGGACGAGGCCTTCTTCATTGAAAATTTTTTTCGCTAGCCGCATGCCGGGACGGCAAGCCTGAATTGGCATCCAACGCACACATGGTCAACCCCTGCTGTTTCTGATTTTGCAATTTCTTTTCCTATGCTCGTACGATTCCATCAGCTACTCTATCATAGCAAAAATGCTGCCGTGCGCGAAGAGGAGAATGTTGCTTTCTGGCGCTTCCCGGAGCGGGTTGCTGGCAGAAACCGCCGGATGGTGGCCGTCGGCATTGGCATCGCCGATTTATCGGATAATAAAGAACCAGAATAGCCCGGCAAGCACGAAGCGATAGATGGCAAAATGGCGCAGCCGAATGCGCTGGATATGCTTCAAAAAGATAACGACAACGATATACGCAACGATAAAGGAAACGATAAACCCAAGAGCAAAAAAACCGATAATATCCAGGGTAAGCATGCGATACCCGTCGATCAGCTCGTAGCCGCTCGCCAAGAACATAATCGGAATCGCCATCAGAAAGGAGAAATCGGCAGCCGCCCGATAGCTGACCCCGCTCAGCATGCCCCCGGACATCGTCGAGCCCGAACGGGAAAAGCCCGGAAAGACGACAGAGAGAATCTGGTACAGTCCGATCAACAGCGCCTGCAGGTACGTCATGTCATCCATCGTCTCTGCGGCCGGCTTGCGCCGGGAGCCGAACCATTCCGCAATCCACATGAATACGCCTCCGGCCACAAGAGCCCATAGTATGGTCGGGGTATTGTCGAACTGGCTCTTGATGTAATCCCGGGCGAAGAAAGCGACGATAAGGGCGGGACCAATGCCAAGCGCCACATGCAGCAGATTGAGCTGCTTCGTGCGGACATGCCCCTGCGCCACCGTCCGGCTTCTCAGTCCGAGCATCGCAAGAATCCGCTGCCAGTACACGACCGTAATCGCGAGAATCGCGCCCAGTTGGATGACGATCTCGAACGTCTTCAGAAATTCCTCCTGTTCGGCGATGCCCATAAGCCGGGTCGTCAAAATCATATGCCCGGTAGAGGAAACCGGGATAAATTCCGTCAAGCCTTCCACGATGCCCAAAATGACCGCTATCCAAATATAGACCATGACAGGTGTCCACCTTTCCGACTAACGATAATGGACAATCGCAAGCCGATCCTCGCGGCAGCGGCGCAGTTCCTCCGCCTTCCGCAGCTGGACGGCCAAAATATCGCGCAGCATCTCCGGCAGGAAAAACGTGATATCCTGTCCATTTTTCAAGCTCGGATAGCCTCCGCCAAAAACAAACATGTCGATCGTCCCGACGACGAGCCGGTCGTTATCGGCTACTTCCCGGCCGTCGAGCCACAGCCGGATCCGCTCCTCGTCCGGATCGGGCGTCCATTCCACCTGCAGCCCGTCCACGCACAGCGTGCCAAGCTGCTCCCCGCGGAACCCGTAGCCGCGGACCACCCGCCCGTAGCATTCCTCGTGCAGACTCTCCCGGATTGCTTGCTTCACGTCTGCGCCGGATAGATTCATCCGAACCGGATTAATGGGAGAGGGACATAGCGTATGCAGCATGCCCTCGGTCACGGTGCCGGCTGGCAGATCCCCGAGCAGTTGACCGGCGTTGACGAGACTGATATCCGCCCCGGTATGGTCGCGAAGAGCTTGGGCCAGCAGCTGGCCGAGAGGGGACGGCCGATCGTAACGCACGGCGAGCGGCTCCGCGACTTGAGCGACAGAGACGGATAGTCTCCGGTTCGCCTCGGCCCTGGCCTGGAGAAGTTCGGCCTCCACGATCGGATCAGGAAGCTCTCCGGTCACCGGAGTACAGCGCACTGACAGCTCCATCTCCCCCGATGGGGCCCGCCTGCACTCGGCCACACCCAGATGATCGCCGTATTTCCCCGCCGCCAGCAGCCAGGTCCGGCCCACTTTATGCCCCTCCGGAAGAAGGTGATGGCTGTGCCCGCCCAGAATAAGGTCGATCCCTTCCGTTTCTTCTGCTATTCTCACATCCGTAGTCAGCCCGCAGTGCGACAGGACGACGAGCAGATCAACGCGAGGGCGAAGAGCAGAGACCGCCTCCCGCACGGCAGCTATCGGATCGCCCGCCTCCCATCCGAGCAAACGGTAATAATCGGCATAAGGCGCAGTAACGCCGACGATGCCGATCCGAATTCCTTCGCGCACCATCTCGACCCACGGCTTCAGCCAGTCCGGACGCTGCCCGCTGCTGAGCGCGGTGACGTTCGCGGCCAGGACGGGAAAGCGGGCATTGCTCCGGTACACCTGTCCGAGCCGCTCCGGCACGAACGTCAGCCCTTCATTATTGCCGATTACAGCGGCATCGTAGCCGAGCCGGTTCATGAGCCGCACATTCGCTGCGCCGTAGGTCCCCTCTGTCTCCATATAAGCCCGGTCCATATGATCGCCGCCGTCCAGCAGCACGATCTTTTCCCCGCAATGCTGCCGGTATCGGCTAATGAGCGAGGCCAGACGGGCCGCTCCGTCCCAATGGCTATGAATATCGTTCGTGTATAGCAATAGAATCGAATCCGATGTATTCCACTGAGGCGATGGCATCATCTCTCGCATCCTTCCCTTATCTAGAATGTCATCCACAGATTAGAATAGCATGTGTCCGATTCGGGTGACTACTGTGGAAGAACGGAGGGATCGCCGACACCCTCGCCGGAAGGAGCGGATCATACAAGCCTTATTACTGTGTATACGAGTGCTGCGTTGATTTCATGACCGATAATTTTTAAGTAAAATGGGAAATGCTGTTGTCACGTTCCAATGAAGTTGATATGATTACGGTACATATGTTGTCTATTTTTGGCTAGGACGGTGAATGAACGTGAAGGTTCATGTCTTAAGCGTTACGGACGGCGATATCGTGGCGAAGGATATTTTTAATTCTCACGGGCTTCTTGTGATTTCCGCCGGAACGAGATTGAAGGAGAAGGATATCGCCCTGCTCCTGCGGCATCATCTTGATTTTATCGATATTGAAGAGAGACAAGCCGAATCAATGACAACGCTTCCACAATTAGTTTCCTCTTCCCGGACGGATCGGCTGCAGTCTTCCTATAAGGAAGCGGTCGCCGGAGTGGAGCAGTTATTCTATGAGGCGGCTGCCCAGGGTCATATACAAGATGAACAGGTGGAACAAACATTAACGCCGCTGATTCACCAGATCAAGGAGGAACGGGATGTCGTCTCCCTGCTCTTGATGATGGGAGCGGAAGATGATTGCACCTACCAGCATTCGGTCCAAGTCGGAATGCTGTCCTATTATTTAGCGAAGTGGTTGAATTATAATGAAGCGGATGCGGTGCGTGTTGGCAAGGCCGGCTTCCTTCATGAGATCGGCATGGCTCTAGTGGAGAAGGATACGCCGTCGCTGGCTGCGGCGGGAATTCAGGCAGGAAGTCAGGCAGGAAGCCAGAGCGAGGAAGAAGCCGAGCAAATGAAAAAGCACACCCGCTTCGGGTGCGACTTGCTACGAGGGACCTATGATGACGAATGGCTGTATTTGGCCGCGCTGCAGCATCACGAACGGCTAGATGGAAGCGGTTATCCGTCTGGCCTGAAGGAAGACGAGATTCATCCCGTCTCCCGTATCGTTGCCATTGCCGCTGTGTACAGTGAGATGACCTCGATCTGCAGCGGTCAGCCGAAGCAGAACCTGTTCTGCGTATTGCGGGATCTGCACGCGATGAGTTTTGGCCAATTGGATCCGACGATGACCCACACCTTTATCAGGAACATGATTCCGAACTTCCTGCACAAGCAAGCCCGTCTGAATGACGGCCGGACGGGAATCATCGTCATGTCGAATCAGACCGAACTGTTCCGCCCGCTCGTGCAAATCGATCAAGAGTTCGTCGACCTGGCACAGCGGAGACAGTTGGAAATCGAGCATGTCTACGTGTAACTTCATCATTATTATTTGCGGGGCGTTTTTAATTCTCCCTTAACCCGGTGCGACATCAACTCGGAGACCGTGACCAGGGAGTAGCCCCGCTTTTTAAGTTCCGGCAATATCGTCTTCAACGCCTCCACCGTCTGCGCACGGCCCTCCGCGAAATCATGCATCAGCACGATATCTCCATTTCGGGCCGAATTCAGTACTTTATTGACGATGCGCTGCACCCCGGGCGAGCTCCAGTCCTTCGTGTCCTGATGCCATGACCACATGACGATGCGGTAATCGTTGGCATGAGCGACATCAACCAGCTGCTGATTATAGTAACCGCCGGGCGGGCGATACAAGTGAGGGGCCGTTCCGGTCACCTCTTTGATCACCCGGTGTGCCTTCATCATATCCTCCTTGATCTCGGCGGCCGATATCCCGCGGCGGAAATATTTATGGTAATACGAGTGGTTCCCGACCTCATGTCCTTCACGGACGGTACGCTTCACCAATTCCGGATTATCCTTCACCCGCCAACCAACCAGGAAAAAGGTAGCCTTGGCGTCATGCTGCTTCAGCAGCTCCAGAATGGCAGGCGTATTTTTGGGATCAGGGCCATCATCAAAGGTAAGGGCAATTCGCTTGCCGGCTGACGGCACCTCCCATACGATATCTCCCCGCTCCTCGAAGTAAGCCCGATCTTTGCGTACCGGCTTCACAGCTGCATTCGCCGGCATTGGCTTCAGTTCTTCCATAGCCACAGCAGCAGGGTGTCTCTGTTGGACGGCCTCATCGCCGGCAACTTTTCCTGCAGCCTTCCCTTTATGTACACTCGTCTCCGGCGCCACGAACAGCAAGGCTATAGCCACAAGACAGATCGTCCCGATTCGTGCCGCACGCTCCAGGCGTTTCCTTACGCGCTTCATGTCCCTTCCTCCTTCACAACTGTCGAACATTCTCTGCGGTGCGCGATGCGGCGCAAGCAGTGAAGATTCACTTATTATGCGCCAGCGGAGGGAAGACATTCATGCGGATCCGAATACGAGGGGTTCTACGTGGGCAGAAGGGCATAGGAACATAATGAATTGAGGAAAACTGCATATCTCGTTCCTATTGTTCAATTGACTCCATTACACGAAAGCCGCCTGAAGAATTTTTCTTCAAGACAAGAATATAGATTATATTCCGATCGATATCATTAGCAGAGATAATGCAGGTCCCTCTAGAGAAATCATGTTCTACACCTTAATCTATTTGAAAATTATCGCCGTAGGTCGCTTTCGTCTAGTAACGATGTCTCATGCCGATCGTCCGCGGCCGGTCAGCGGTCTCCAGGACAAGATGCGTTCCAGCCGGAACGGGCGCCAGCCCCTTGCCGCGAGACAGGTGGCATGCAGAACGCCATCCCGGATGCGGCGCACGACAATTCGCCGCTGAGTAATGGTTCCGTGCCGATCCTCATAAATGATCTCGATCGTGCTGCCTATATAATGCTCTATCTTCACTATCATCACTCCACACATCACTCCGAATATTCGTTCGCATTTATTTGCTTATAACCAGTATACACGAACATACATTCGATATACCACGGTAAAAAGATGCAGTTTTCTCTGCTGCGAGGGAATTGTAAACTGGATTGACTATGGTGAGCGGCTTGTCGCGAGGAAAGCTTGTCCTGTATGTTTGAACGGTCCCTTCACCTGCCGGGAATGATGCAAAAATACAGGAATTCTACAAGATCCGATCGTTGGAAAAGGGGATCCTGCAAAAGTGCAGGAATTTCACTCGTTTTCGCTCGAATACGTCGCAGTTTGGAGAAAATGATGCAGATGCGCAGCAATTTCGTGACATTTCCCCTGACTTTGCTAAAATTGCTGCACTTTTGCAGGAATGCCGCTGGCGCAATTGCTGCTCCTCCTTACAAGGCTCGATTGGGCGCTACAGGCGCTATGCTGTTGCCCCTTTGCAAGGCTGCACAGTTGGGCGCTACAGGCGCTATGCTGTTGCCCCTTTGCAAGGCTGCACAGTTGGGCGCTTCGGGCGCTATGCTGTTGCCCCTTGCAAGGCTGCACAGTTGGGCGCTTCGGGCGCTATGCTGTTGCCCCTTGCAAGGCTGCACAGTTGGGCGCTTCGGGCGCCATGCCCCTTACAAGGCTGCGCAGTTGGGCGCGGCGTGCTATGCTGCCTTGGCAACGCTATTTTGGGAACAACACCATGAACAACACGCCCAGGCCAGCCCCCCTGGCCGTGCAATGTCGGCGCAGCCTACGTTTCGCCAGCTGCAACCACGTATCCCCCACCATCAAGGTGAGGAACGGTGCCTGCTGCCTCATAGTTCCGGTTGCAAGATGATTCGGATGAGTTGAAGGGTGATGGGTACTCCCTGCTCGGGGATCCCATCGATTTGCAGGAGACCTTCCGTAACGGTGTATGCGTTGAGCGGCTGCAGCATGCCGTTAATATGAGACCGTTCCTGGGTTCAGTATGCTGCCTGCTCTGGAATTCAGCGAGTCCATCCCCGCCCGTGTATGCACTTCGAACCCCATCCGCTTTCGTAATGTACTGGAAGGTCTCCACCTGCAAAATCTGGGTAGCCGGCGGAGGTACCGGTTCCCCCGGAAACACCACCGGACATTCCGGAGGAGGGGAAAGAGAACTGCACGGGCTAATCACGGAAGGAGCAAGGAAAGCGATCCTCAAGGCCGGATCCCATGGCTTTGCCTTGATTTGAATCACTTGGTTTTCCAATTTGTTCATTCACCTCCAAAGCAATGAATATCTTATTCCTATTGATAACCTGGCCGAGGGCACAAAAGAAGCCGATCCCAAAAGGCCCGCTTTTCGGATCGGCAAGCTTCTGCTTTTACATACTCTGAAAGGGGAAGCTAGTTGTTACGTGACGACAAACTAGACAACGATCGGAGTGGCAGGATCAAGAGCATCGCTCCCCGGAATCGTTATCGTTGTTGTTGAACGGTTGACACATCCGCCGTCTTCACGACACCATTGATATGAAGGAGATAGTACGCAAATAAACCAGGAAATGCCGTTGCGGCCGCACCGGCGTCATTCGTAAAGGTCGTAGCGGCAATCGTAACGTAGCGCCGTTCCTGTACCGGCACCTATTGTGGATGAGAATTTCCGGCTGTCTAGGAAATGGCTGAGTAATTAGCTTTACTTTCACCTCTTTAATTTAAGAATGCTATATTAAATGCTAGTTAGACAAGGATTGAACTATACACCTGACATAGGACAAGCATGCATTTTCAGAAAATTCCGAAAGCATATAAATTAAGCGTTTTCATCTAAAAGAACATATGCTATAGGCCATTTTAAGTAAAAAACGTGCCCGCTGGACGTCAACAGCCATCCATGTTGAGTCAAAGCGGACACGTATGAAACACTTGAGTTATTTATGAAATTACCCGATACTGCCTTCCATTTCGAGCTTGATGAGACGGTTCATCTCAACCGCATATTCCATCGGCAATTCCTTCGTGAACGGCTCAATGAAGCCCATGACGATCATTTGGGTCGCTTCGTCTTCCGTCAATCCGCGGCTCATCAGATAGAACAGTTGATCCTCCGACACCTTGGATACGGTCGCCTCATGCTCCAATTGAATATTGTCATTCATGACTTCGTTATACGGAATCGTATCGGACGTGGATTGATTATCCATGATGAGCGTATCGCATTTGACATTGGCCTTGGAGCCTTCGGAATTCCGGCCGAAGGACGCGATGCCGCGATACGTTACTTTGCCGCCGTGCTTCGAGATCGATTTGGATACGATCGTCGATGTCGTGTCCGGCGCCAGATGCAGCATTTTCGCGCCTGCATCCTGGTGCTGGCCTTTGCCCGCTACCGCGATGGACAGGACCGAGCCTTTGGCTCCGCGTCCCTTCAAAATAACGGCAGGGTACTTCATCGTCAGCTTGGATCCGATGTTGCCATCCACCCATTCCATGTTCGCGTTCTCTTCGCAGACCGCACGCTTCGTAACCAGGTTGTAAATATTCGGTGCCCAGTTCTGAATCGTCGTATAGCGAACGCGGGCATTCTTCTTCACAATAATCTCGACGACCGCGCTATGCAGGGAGTTCGTGCTGTAGATAGGAGCCGTGCAGCCTTCTACATAGTGCACGAAGCTGTCTTCGTCGGCGATGATGAGCGTGCGCTCGAATTGCCCCATGTTCTCGGAGTTGATGCGGAAATACGCCTGCAGCGGGATTTCGCATTTGACTCCCTTCGGTACATAGATGAAGCTGCCCCCGGACCATACGGCGCTGTTCAAGGCAGCGAACTTGTTGTCCGCCGGAGGAACGACCGTGCCGAAGTGCTCCTTGAAAATTTCCGGATGCTCGCGCAAGGCCGAATCGGTATCCATGAAGATAACGCCTTGCTCTTCGAGATCCTTTTGCATGCTGTGGTAGACGACTTCGGACTCATACTGCGCGGATACGCCGGCCAGGAACTTCTGCTCCGCTTCCGGAATTCCCAGCTTGTCGAACGTCTCCTTAATCTCCGCCGGCACTTCCTCCCACGTCTTGCCTTGCTTCTCGGAAGGACGAACATAATATTGAATATCGTTGAAATCCAACTCATCCAGGTCGCCGCCCCAACGCGGAAGCGGCATCTTCTCAAATTGCTTCAGCGACTTCAAGCGGAAATCCAGCATCCATTCCGGTTCGTCTTTAATCTTCGAGATTTCTCGAACGATTTCCGGCGTCAATCCTTTGCCGGATTGGAAAATGGATTGGTGATTATCGCGAAAGCCATATTTATATTCCTCAAGTTCTGGCATTTCTTTCGCCATGGTGCATTACCTCCTCCGTACGTTATCCACGTACATTCTCGCCGTTATTTCGTCGGCTCTTCAATCCCTTTGCGCAGCGCGTTCCAGGCCAGCGTCGCACATTTGATCCGCGCCGGGAATTTGCATACGCCAGACAGTGCTTCAATATCTTCATACTCGTCAAATGTCACGTTCTCGCCTTTCACCATGGAGGAGAATCGTTCAGCCATCTCAATCGCTTCTTCCAACGTTCTGCCCTTGACCGCGTCGGTCATCATCGAGGCGCTCGACATACTGATCGAGCAGCCCTCCCCGGTGAAGCGGGCATCGACGACTTTATTATCCTCTACCATGAGCTGCAAGGAAATGCGGTCGCCGCAGGTCGGATTGTTCAATTCGATCGTGACCGCATCGGAATCGAACGTACCGCGGTTGCGCGGCTTTTTGTAATGATCCATGATGACGCGCCGGTACAAATCATCCAATTGCATCGCTGAAATACTCCTTTGTTGCCCGCAAGGCTTCTGCCAGACGGTCGATGTCTTCTTCCGTGTTATACAGATAGAAGCTTGCCCGTGCCGTCGCACTTGCCTGCAGCCAGCGCATCAGCGGCTGGCAGCAATGGTGGCCAGCGCGGATGGCGATTCCCTTCGCATCGAGAACGGTTGCCACATCATGCGGATGAACATCATCCAGATTGAAAGTGACGAGGCCGATCCGGTTCTTCTTCGGACCGTAAATCGTAATCCCTTCAATCGCGGAGAGCTGCTCGACCGCATAATCCGCCAGCTCATGCTCATGAGCGGCAATGGCGTCCATGCCGACCTCTTCAAGGAACGTAATCGCCGCGGCCAGACCGACGGCTCCGGCAATGATCGGCGTGCCGCCCTCGAAGCGCCACGGAATCTCTTTCCATGTCGACTCATACAAGTCAACATGATCAATCATTTCGCCGCCGAACTCGACAGGCTCCATCTTGTTCAACAGCTCTTTCTTGCCGTACAATGCTCCAATCCCTGTCGGACCGCACATTTTATGCCCGGATAGCGTGTAGAAATCGCAATCCAAGTCCTGAACGTCAATCCGCATATGCGGCGTGCTCTGCGCCCCGTCGACCACCATCACGGCGCCGTGGCGATGCGCGATAGCCGCGATGTCCTTCACCGGATTAATAACGCCCAACACGTTCGAGGCATACGTAACGGAGACGATCTTCGCCCGATCCGTCACGGTCTGCTCCACGTCCGCCAGGTCAATCGTTCCATCCTCTTGCAGAGGAATATATTTCAACGTAGCGCCGGTTGCCTTCGCAACCTGCTGCCACGGAATGAGATTGCTGTGGTGCTCCATCGGCGTCAGGACGATCTCGTCGCCTTCCTTGCACACAGAGCGGGCATACGAAGAGGCAACCAGATTCAACGCCGTCGTCGTGCCGCGGGTGAACACAATCTCTTCCGGATGCCGGGCATGAATGAACCGGGCTACTGTCTCGCGCGCTCCTTCATAAGCGTCCGTTGCCCGGGAACCGAGCGTATGCACGCCGCGGTGGACGTTCGCATTGTCCCGTTCGTAATAGTCCTGAATAGCACGGATAACCGCTGCCGGCTTCTGCGATGTAGCCGCATTGTCCAAATAGACGAGAGGGTGACCGTTAATCTCCTGATTCAGTATCGGAAACTGCTTACGAAGCTCGCGCCCTATCATTGTCCTAACTTCCTTTCGATGTAGCGGCGCAGCAGATCCTGCAGATGCTCGTTCGGCAGTTCGGCCACGACCGGGGCCAGGAACCCGCGAATAATCAGGTTCTCCGCTTCCTCCTTGGATACGCCGCGGGACATCAAGTAATAGACTTGCTCCGGGTTCACTTGCCCGGCGGACGCGGCGTGTCCTGCCTTGACGTCATCCTCATCGATGAGAAGAATCGGGTTAGCGTCGCCGCGGGCTGTCGGGCTCAGCATGAGCACGCGTTCGGTCTGTTGTCCGTTCGATTTGGAAGCACCCTTCTCAATCTTCGTAATTCCGTTGATGATCGAAGAGGCGGATTCGCGCATTACGGCGCGGGTGATCATATCGCTCTCGGAACCGAGGCCGATATGGACAGCCTTCGTCGTAATGTTCAGCTTCTGCTCTCCGTTCCCGACACAGATCACCTTCGCGTCCGAGGTCGAGCCGTTGCCGTTCAGAATCGAGCTTGTATCGGAAGCTCCGTTGCCGTTGTTCATCTCGCCCACGACCCACTCGACGCGGCCGTCATTCTCGACGATAGCCCGGCGGAACGAAATATCGGTCGTCGCTTCGCCAAAGTGGTGAATCGAAGCGTAGGTCACCTTCGCTCCCGGCTTGACGAACACTTCAACTACGCCGTTATGCATGACAGGCTCGCTTAACGGGCCTGACACGTAATTATCAACATAGTTCACCCGGCTGTTCACGTCCGCCACAATCAAGACATGCGGGGCGAACGTAGCCTTGGAATCATCGGTATAGAACAAAGCTTGCACCGGTACGTCCACTTCTACATTGCGGGGCACGTACAGGAATACGCCGCCGTTCCACAGTGCGGCATGCAGCGCCGCAATCCGGTGCTCGTCAGCCTTAACGGCTTGCATCAGATGCGGCTTAACGAGCTCTTCATGCTCGCGGGCCGCCGTATGCAGATCCGTGAAAATGACGCCTTTGGCAGCCAGTTCGGCGTTCAGCTTATTGTACACGACCGCGGAATTATGCTGTACCAGCACATTTTCCGGATTCGCCCCTTCGCCGAATACGGCGCGTGCCCCTTCCGGGAGGGCTGCGAAGCTGTCAGCCGCTGCACCTTCGGCATACTGGCCGTATGCGTCCAGATTCCAGCGGTCGATTTTCGTTTTTTCAAATATCGGGTTATCCAGTGTTGCCGCCTTATCCAAGGCCTGCAGCCGGAACTCGGACAACCATGCCGGTTCATTGTTGCGGGCGGAAAGGTTGGCTACCGCATCCCGGTTCACTGGTAAAGTTATTTGCGTGCTCATCGGTTCCATCGCTCCTCCTGTCAATCGAATTGCTGAATGTCGTTAGGCGTCTTGTCCAACCGTCTCATCGGCGATGCCAAGCTCTTCCTTAATCCAGTCGTAGCCTTCTGCTTCAAGCCGCTCTGCCAGTTCAGGTCCGCCGGATTTGACGATGCGGCCCTGCATCATGACGTGAACGAAGTCAGGCTTGACGTAGTTCAGCAACCGTTGATAGTGAGTAATAATCAAGAAGCCGCGCTCTTCGCTGCGCATCGCATTCACGCCGTTCGCCACGATTTTCAACGCGTCGATATCCAGACCGGAATCGATCTCGTCAAGGACGACGATTTTCGGATCGAGCATCATCATTTGAAGAATCTCGTTGCGCTTCTTCTCCCCGCCGGAGAAGCCTTCATTCAAATAACGATGAGCGAACTCTTCATTCATCTCCAATTCCTTCATCTTCGATTCCATCTGGCGGATGAACTTGATGAGGGAGATCTCGTTGCCTTCCCCGCGGCGCGCGTTGATGGCGCTGCGCAGGAAATCGGAATTCGTAACGCCGGCAATCTCGCTCGGATATTGCATCGCAAGGAACAGCCCCGCGCGTGCGCGCTCATCGACATCCATTTCCAGCACATCTTCGCCGTCAAGGGTTGCGGTGCCTTCGGTTACTTCATATTTAGGGTGGCCCATCAGTGCGGATGCCAACGTACTCTTCCCTGTTCCGTTCGGCCCCATGATAGCGTGCACTTCCCCGCCCTTCATCGAGAGGCTGATGCCTTTCAGGATCTCTTTACCTTCAATGGTCGCTTTCAAACCATTAATGACGAATTCTGTTGCCATGTGTCGTAACCTCCAGATTGATGGATTTGTTAAAAAGATGTATACTTTAAATTAAAGATTAATCTTTTCCTAGAGCCTTTCTTACATAGTAATCATTATAAAATGATTATCAATGATTCTCAACCTAATATTAGTACATTGGAATATAGAAAGCAACCTTGTTAAAGACAAGCTGCCGCCATCCTGCAGACGAAGGAGCAAATATAGCGAACCTCTTCTCTCTTCCGTTCATCCCCAATCCTGCATCCTGCTTCGTCCCCCCCAAGCACGTGAGGACATCGGTACATTAGGAGAAAATGACTCACGTCAGCCAAAATTGTTTACCTAGGAAACAAAACCATTATAGCATTGTTTGATAATGAGAATCAATATCATTAACGACATCATCTTGCATGAGTGTTCATAAACATGAAGAAGCATCCCTCACCATATGGCAAAGGATGCTTTACTTGCAAGCTATTCTTATTCTTAAGGAGACAGTTCTCCCGGAAGCCCCTTCCGGTTTACGCCATCTGATGGACCGCTTTAGAGGCATTTCCAAGATAGGAGCTCAGCATCCAGATATGCTTCTCCAGATCGCCCTGCATGCCGATCAGCATATCATTCGTCACATTGTCTCCGATGCTGTCCGCTTCCTTCAACGCTTCTCCGAATTCGGTAATCAATTGATTGAAATCATCAATCAATTGCTTGACCATCTCTTCGGCCGTCTCGTTGCCGCGCGCTTCCGGAATCGTCGCGTTCGCCGCATACTCCTTCAGCGATGCGTAAGGCTTGCCGCCGATCGTGAGCAATCTTTCCGCCACTTCATCCATTTTCTCCGTAATCTCATCATAGAATTCTTCGAACTTCTCATGAAGCGTGAAGAACAAATCGCCCTTTACAAACCAATGGTAGTTATGAAGCTTCACATACATCAGATTCAAGTTGGCTACTTGCTGGTTTAACATCTGCTGCAATTTTTGATTCGTCATAAGTAAAACGCCTCCTAGTGTTTTCGACTTATTCCTTGTTGAAAATTATTCTAATATAATAATGAATTAATTTCAACCCCTTGACGGAAATTTTACATCTTTTTAACCCGTCCCGGAGCTTCGCATCCCCTATCGTATAACTACCCTTAGCCAACGCTTTTGAATCCCTTGGTCCTGCCTTGTACATCCTCCAAATTTAAAGTTTCCATAGGTAAAAAAATCCGATATACTAAATCGCAAAAGTCTTGGAGTGCGTTTTAGCACAACCGCATATATGGAAGATTGTTCATGTTCATTTTAGTACCGGGAGGTGCCTGTCTACGATGACTTATCACACAGCTTACCGTCCTTTGGGCCTGGAGGATGCCGTGGCCTTGGCTCGCGGGATCGAAGGACTGTTCCCGCCCGATATGCCTCTTCATTGCGAGGAAATCGGCGACGGAAATTTGAATTTGGTGTTTCGGGTAATTGGCGTTGCAGAGGGAACGGATGATGCGACTCCCTCCCGACGTATTATTATCAAGCAGGCGCTCCCGTATGCAAAAGTCGTGGGAGAATCGTGGCCGCTCACTTTGGATCGGGCCCGCATCGAAAGCGAAGCCCTGCAGACTCAAGGAAGGCTCGTCCCTCATCTCGTTCCGAAGGTCTATGCGTACGATCCGGAACTGGCGCTCACTGTGATGGAAGATCTGAGCGATCATGCGATTATGCGCCACGGGCTGATGCAATCCGCTTCGTATCCGCTGTTCGCTGAACATATTGCGGAATTCATGGCGCATACGTTGTTCTTCACCTCGGACCTGGGCTGCAATCAGCAGGAGAAAAAGCGAATCGCGGCTGCGTTCACCAACCCCGAGCTGTGCAAAATAACCGAGGATCTGATCTTCGATGATCCTTATACCGATTCACCGAACAATAATTGCGAAGAAGCGCTGCGCGAGGATCACCGCAGCCTTCAGGAGGATCAGGCCCTTCATCTCGAAGTGATGCTGCTGCGGGAAAAGTTCCTGACACAGGCCCAGGCTCTGCTGCATGGCGATCTCCATACTGGCAGCATCTTCGTCACGCCGGAGTCAACTAAGGTGATCGATCCGGAATTCGCCTATTATGGACCGATCGGCTTCGATGTTGGAGCGGTCCTGGCCAATCTGCTGCTCAATGCGGCCGGGCATGAATATTGGAGTACGGATGAAGGCGCCCGGAAGCAGCACCGTGCCTATTTGCTGGCAATGGCTGAAGCCGTCTGGACCGGGTTCGAGACCCGCTTCCGCTCGCTGTGGAACGAGCACGGCATCGATCGGCTTTCATTTACCCCCGGATATCAGGATCTTTATATGGAACGAATTTTGCAGGATGCGGTCGGTTATTCCGGCTGCAAAATCATTCGCCGCATTGTCGGCCTCTCGCATGTCGCAGACATTGACCGCATTGAGGATGATGCAATCCGGCTGCGGGCGCAACGGATGGCGCTGCGCATCGGCAAGACATTCATCCTCTCCAACCGGTCTGTCCGCTCCATTCGAGATGCTATCACAGCAGCCAAGTCGGCTATCGCGAACGAGTATGCCCATGACCGTTCCTAATTAGATAACTCTGAGGACGGTTGTCCGTTCTATTCTTGCATATGTTGATGATTATGCGCGAAGGCGAAAAGCCGCTTGCTTTTCGCCTTCGGTATGTGCGTCTCCGACGGGAGGCTGCCGCTTCGGACTACACCATCCGCGCGAGCGCTTCTCTCCCCGTCATGCCGCTATGAATGCCCCGGTTCTCCGCCTCGACGGTCACCGATTCGAGCGGCGCTTCCAGCAACTGTTCCAGCGTGCGGACTCCGACGGCACGCCCCGCCACAATACGGCGATCCTTCAGCTTCTCATTCAACAGTCCGACATCGAGCGCCCCGCACATAATATATCCTTCCTCTGTCGTAATCGCGAGCAGCGTCGTCTTCGGAAGCTTCACTTCAATGCCTAGAACGGTCATGCCTTCTATAGCCATTGGTACCATGCGCATCATTCTGCATACCCCTTCCGCCCAAGATGATATCATCCTATGCATCCCCCCTGCGGAAGGTCTCCATAGGAAAATGAAAATCTTTTTCCAATAATAGGACTTATGGACTATGCTATGATTTTTGTCCCGTATTATAATGGGTTCATCTAGGCTAATTGTCCAGGTTGGAGGAATCAACATGCTGTATCCCATAACATCAACATCTAACGTGTACAAATTTAATGTGGACATCCTGGTCAAAGGCGAATCCAATGCGGCAACGTTGGAGAAGCTGCTTCACCTGCTTCATGCTTCACCGGACGTGCTCGATCTCCGGATCCAATCCGGTGTGGAAATGGGATCCTTGTTGAATCTGATGGAAGCCATGCAGCAGAACAACATGGATGCAACTCCATTTGGCAAGCCAACCGCGACTCGAGGAAGGAACCAGAGCCCCGCCTTGTCGGATAACGCGGGGGAGAAGAAGGCCGGAACGGCGGCTGTGCACCGGATTGTCCCAGAATCCCATCCGACGCCGGTCCCGGATTCCCACAAGACGAAGACGGAGTCTTCGGAAAAAGAGCTTCACATCGCGACAAGCGCCGACGATCCGGAGAAGAACGGACAAGCTCCTTCCGCCACACGAATGAGATTGGTTCTGACAGAGCTTCAGATCAAGCGCTACATTGAGCAAAATTCCCTCGTCCGGCTTACCGTCAACAAAGGAAAAGGAAAAATGTTGAGCATTCCTTGCCGGATTCTGAATTATGACCCCGTCAATCAACTGCTGAATGTGTACCATGTCGATGAAAAGAATGTCTACGCCTACCAACTGTTCGAAATCGAATCGATGGATGCCCATAATTAATGCAGTACGAGAACAGCCGCCACGCAAGTCCCAACGACTTCGCATGGCGGCTGTTGTATCGCAAGCCTATAGTAAACATGTCTCGCATTGCTCTCGGAACAACTGCTCGAACCGCTGGCAAGACAGCGGCGGGCTGAAGTAGAACCCCTGGATTTCATCGCAGTTATGCTTCTGCAGGAAGAGAAGCTGCTCCTCCGTCTCTACCCCTTCGGCAATGACCTGCATATTCATATTGTGCCCCAGGGCGATAATCGCCGACACAATCGCGGCATCATTCGGATCCTGCTGCAGATCGCGGACGAATGATCGGTCGATCTTCAGCCGGTGTATCGGGAAATTTTTGAGATAATGGAGCGAGCTGTAGCCGGTGCCGAAATCGTCAATGCTAATGGCTACCCCCATATCCTTCAATTGCTGCAGCACGGGAGATGCCCTGGGCACGTCCATTGTCATGCTCTCTGTAATCTCCAGATCGAGGTAGGCCGGATTCAATCCGGTCTTGGCCAATACCTCCTGCACCGTCTCCGACAAGTTGTCCATTTCGAACTGGCGTACGGACAGGTTGACCGATACCGGTATCGGCGGATAGCCCTTCTGCTGCCACTCTTTATTTTGCCGGCAGGCTTCTTCGAGCACCCATGTGCCAAGGGCGACAATAAAGCCGTTCTCCTCCGCGATAGGAATAAATTCCCCCGGCGAGATCATTCCGCGTACGGGATGATTCCAGCGGACCAACGCTTCCATACCGACGATGCGCTCCGTATTCATATCGTATTGCGGCTGATAGTACAGCTCGAATTCCTCTTTCTTCAGCCCCCGCCGCATATCATTTTCCAGAGTCAGCCGTTCCAGCGGCCGATCATTCATCTCCGGTACATAGAACAGGAAGCCGTTCTTCCCCTGCTCCTTGACGCGCGACAGCGCCAGATCCGCATGCTTCATCGCCTGAGCCCCGTCCGCCCCCGGGTTCTCGACCATCGCAATGCCGATGCTCATCGTCACATGAACCGGGACATCGTTCAAGTAGAACGGCTCTTCCAGAACGGACAGCGATTGAACGATCCGCTTATGCACCTCGGCCTCCGATTCCACGAACGTGAAAAAGCAGGCGAATTCGTCGCCTTCCATGCGGGCAACCACGTCATTGTCTGTCATCGTCCGCAGCAGGCGCTCGGCAATCTGCATCAGCAGCATATCGCCAAAATCCGTGCCGAATGTATCATTAATCCGCTTAAACCGATCCAGGTCCATGTACAGGACGGCGATCGAGAAGCGCTCATTGACGGCCATCCCGATGGCTTCCTCCAACCGCTGCATGAACATGCGCCGGTTCGGCAGCCCGGTCATATCATCATAATAGGACATGTACCGGATCCGTTCCGCCATATGCCGATCCGGACTCGGATCCTGCAGAGAGACCGAATAGATCGGCTGGGCCGTTTGGGGGCAGATTCCATCGGCCAGACGGACAACCCTGCCAATCCAATCCTGACGAAAGCCCTCCTTATGGAACCCGGCAAGCGCCAACTCCTTCTCGTCGCCCGGTCCAAGATCCGTCAATGAATCCAATAATTTCCTCTTGGAGCACTCATCCATCACCTTGGACAGTGCCGGGATCTCTTCTTCGTATCCCGTTACACCGCGGAACGAATGATTCACTCCCTTAACCGCACCATCCCTCTCTATAAAAAAAATCGGAACAGGCACATGATTAACCAAATATGCCCACTCCGAACCGGCCGGTGCTCTGTTGTCAAGTATACAGCAAGTCTGGCGGATTGTATCCCGCCGAAGCGGCTTCGCTCGCCATTCGGATAGGGCAATGTACGCGACGGCGGCTCCCCATAGGAGCCCGATACCGATTCGGAGAACGCCCTCCGACAGAAAAAAAACGACCGCGCCTCCGATGCACGTGATGGCCGCCAATAACGATGTAGCGACGAACAGCGACGTTCTTCGCGGTTCCACCCTCGGTTCTTCTATCTGATTATTCACCTTGTACTCTTCCTTCCGGCCCCTAGTCTCACCCCGTCTGCTTGATGCTATCTTCGTGCCGCCAAGGCTAGCATAAGCCAGCCGATAAGGAAGGCGACGCCTCCAATAGGCGTAATCGCACCCAGCATGGAGAATCCGGTGAAGCATAGCAAATATAAGCTTCCCGAGAAGATGATCATACCCGTAAACAAGAGGCGGGCCGACCACTGCACCTTCTTCTGGTCTGCCAGCTTATCCGCCAGGATTGCAATCAGAATCAATCCAAGCGCATGTGCCATATGATATTGAACTGCCGTCTCATAGGTCGCCATCCGCTCCGGTGTCAGTCTTGCCTGCATAATATGCGCACCAAACGCCCCCAGCGCAACGGACAATAACATATTCAGGCTTCCTATCATTGCGTAGCGTCGCAGCATGTTGCCACTCCTTTTATGGATCATTTGGTGATCTATACTATTTTACGATCCTATCTTATCTGAATCCGCCGCCTTTTTCCACATTGAAATCGAAGGATTCCCTTATGAATTGGTGAATATATGCTAACCGCCGACAATGCTTGACACGCGGACCGCATACCTTGGGATGTATAAATGTAAAAAAGTTGTTGGAGAAAGCCGCTCTTTTTTCCAGAAAAGAAAGGATACTCACAGGAAAATTCGGCTCCACGGAGAAGTTGTAGAAAGCGTTATCATATGAATCAGGAGAAAATTACTCTTCATGTAAAGGTGGCATGAAAAATGGCGAATCACGTGCTGGACACCCGCATTATCAGTTCCTTAGTCAAAGTTTTTGCCGACGAGCCGCTGCAGGCTCCCGACTTCCGGACCTCAACCGTCCTGCAGGGGGAAGCCCTGCACTTCCAGCTTGCCTACCGCGGAGAAGAGCTGCGGAAGGAAGCATCCGTATCGGTGCGCGGCGGCGTGGCGGGGGCGATTACCGTTCACAAGGTTGCGCTGGTTCCGTCAGAGCTGCCCATCTATGCGCACCATGACGGCAATCTGCTCCGCTCCGCCCCGGGCCTCTATCCCGATCTGCTGGCACCCGTAGATCCCCGGGAGGGCATCGTCATCTGTCCCGGACAATGGCGGGCGCTCTGGATTACGGCTGAAGTCGATGAACGATGGGACGCAGGCGAGCATCCGATCACGGTGTGTCTAGCCAGCAGCGCCGGCGAGCTGCTCGCCGAGGAGACGTTCACGCTCGTCGTCCTCCCCGCCGCTCTGCCCAAGCAGCAGCTCATGCATACCGAATGGTTCCATAGCGACGGCATCGCGGCCTACTACGGCGTGGACGTATTCAGCGAAGCGCATTGGGAACTGATCCGGAGGTTCATCCGCACGGCGGTCCGGCATGGCATTAATATGATCTTGACGCCGCTGTTCACGCCGCCGCTGGATACCGAGGTCGGCGGGGAGCGGCCGACCGTCCAGCTCGTGGATGTGACCAAGACAGGCGATCGCTATGCCTTCGGCTTCACGCGCCTGGAACGCTGGGTGAAGCTGTGCCTGGAGGAGGGCGTTGAATATTTCGAGATGTCCCATCTGTTCACCCAGTGGGGCGCGAAGCATGCGCCGAAGATTGTCGCAGCCGTGGACGGCGAGCCGCAGCGAATCTTCGGATGGGAGACGGATGCGTCAGGTCCGGAATACCGCGCGTTCCTGCGCCAGTTCCTGCCCGAGCTAATTGCCTGGCTGAAGGCGAACGGGATCGCGGACCGGGCTCATTTCCATATCTCGGACGAACCGCGTGTCGAGCAGATGGACTCTTATCGCAATGCAGTGGAGTCCGTGTCCGATCTGCTGGCAGGGTTCCCTGTGATGGACGCGTTGTCCGATTATGATTTCTATCAGAGCGGGCTCGTCCAGGTGCCCGTTCCGGCCAACAATCATATCGAGCCCTTCATCGAGAACGGCGTGAAGCCGCTCTGGACCTACTACTGCTGCTCCCAGTACCGGGAGGTGTCGAACCGCTTCTTCTCGATGCCTTCGGCCCGCAACCGCATTCTCGGCTGGCAGCTGTACAAATTCCAGGCCGACGGCTTCCTCCATTGGGGCTATAATTTCTATTACTCGCAATATTCGCGGAAGCCGATCGATCCGTTCCGCACGACAGATGCGTCGTACGCCTTCCCGTCAGGCGACGCCTTCCTCGTCTACCCAGGCGAAGAGGGGCCGCTCGAATCGATCCGGCTCGATGTACTGCGGGAGGCACTGCAGGATCTGCGCGCGCTGCAGCTGCTTGAATCCTATATCGGGCGGGAGGCCGTCGTCGCGCTCATCGAGGAAGATGTGGATGAGCCGCTCACCTTCCGCACCTATCCGCACAGCGCCGAATGGCTGCTGAACAAGCGGATGGCTGTGAATGAACGGATTCGGGAAGCCGCCTGCGGCAAGGTGCCCGCTCCAAGATAACGGCACGTCCGTGCCGCAACGAAGGCATGGCCTGCAGCCTGCGGCGAAGGCATCACCGTTTGCCGCGGAGGCAGCTCCCATTTGCGTTGGAGGCATGGTCCCATCTGCGTTGGAGGCATGGGGCCCTAAGCGGCGAAGGCATGACCGGTTCTACGGCGAGCAAAGGATGCTCGGGTAGGACCGGTTTCTTTTTGCAATTGCACCGATTGCGGAAATGAGATATTATATATGAAACTATAAAGTAACTCATATGATACTAACGAGACATTACGTATTGGAGGTGCAAACGATGGCGGCTTCCGCACCAGGGTTGAGCAGCGGGCTTCGCATTATGGAAGCGATCGTCGAATCCGAATCCGGGATCGGCTTCAATCAATTGAAGACAGCGGCCGAATTGAGCGCGGCCAGCCTGAATCGGTATTTGCAAGTGCTGCTGGAGCAGCAATATGTAGAGAAGGATGCGAATCAGCAATATGTGGCCGGCCCCATGTTGTTCGCCTTGATGCAGCGGGCCGAGCGGCATCACGGGCTCCGCGGCGCGAGCGGACCGGTGCTGGACCGCATCTCCCTGGAAGCGGGGTGCACCGCGCTCTGGATTGATTATCGGCACGGCCGCATGATCTGCCGGGACAAGCGGGTTCATCCGGAAGGGATCGCGATGCAGCAGACGGGCGAGATCCGGACCGATTACCCGCTTCACCCGTGGGGCTTCCTGCTGCTGGCGCATGCCGATGAGGCGACGCGGCGCTTATATCTTGAGCACGCGGATAACGGAGCCTTGGCGCCATATCGTCCGGATGCAGAGGCGCTGGAACGGTATATTGCCAATGCTGCAGAATGCGGCCTGGCGGATGATCAAGGGGCCATCCTGCCCCATATTCGCCGCATCGCCGTTCCCGTCTATGACGGGGGGCGGCTCGCCGCCGCGATTGCGGTCGGCATGCCGGGCACTTCCTTCGATGCCCCGTTCATTCATCGCCTCTATGAGCTGCTTCTGGACGAGGCCGCGCAGGTTATGAAGCTGCTGCAGCCCGCGATTCAGGAAGGGAGAGGGGAAGCATGAGTATGAATGGGAACGCGAACATGAACCGCAGCAAGAATCAGATGGATACTAACAAAAGCACGCATCCGAATGTCATCTACATTTTGGCCGACGATTTGGGATACGGCGACATTTCCTGTCTGAACCCCGAATCCCGAATCACGACGCCGCATCTGGATCGGCTTGGGCGGGAGGGCCTCATCTACACCGATGCGCATTCCTCCTCCGCCGTCTGCACCCCTTCGCGCTACAGCATCCTGACCGGACGGTATAACTGGCGTTCAGAATTGAAGGAAGGCGTCCTGTGGGGGTATTCTCCCAGCATCCTCGAAGAAGGCCGGATGACGGTCGCATCCTTGTTCAAGCAAGCCGGCTACCGTACGGCATGCTACGGGAAATGGCATCTCGGGCTCGATTGGCACCGGACCGGCCCCGCGGCCGAAGATGTTGAGTTCAGCAAGCCAATTCGGCGCGGTCCGATCGATGCCGGGTTCGACGAGTTCTACGGCATCAGCGCCTCGCTCGATATGCCGCCCTACGTCTATATCGAGAATGACGCCGTGGTACAGCTTCCGGATCGGCTGACCCGCAACGATGACAAGAAGGGATTTTGGCGGGAAGGCCCGGCGGCGCCCAATTTCCGGCATGAAGAGGTGCTGCCCCGGCTGACCGGCAAAGTGCTAGAGCGGATTGAGCAGTTCAGCTCTGCGGCGGACGGCAGCCCGTTCTTCATCTATTACCCGCTGCCCGCCCCGCATACGCCGATTGTGCCGGCCCCGGAATTCGTCGGGCGCTCGGGAACCAATCTATACGGCGACTTCGTCCTCATGGTCGACGATGTCGTGGGCGCGATTATGCGCAAGCTAGAGGAATGCGGCATCGCGGACAATACCGTTGTCCTGTTCACGAGCGACAACGGCTGCTCCCCAAGCGCGGATTATGAGGAGCTGGCCCGATATGGCCATCATCCAAGCTATGTCTTCCGCGGCCACAAGGCCGATATTTATGAAGGCGGGCACCGCGTGCCGCTGCTCGTCCGCTGGCCGGCGCGCATTGCGGCGGGCACCCTCTCCGGCGAGCCGGTCTGCCTCGTCGACTTCATGGCGACGGCCGCGGATGTGACGGGCCAGACGCTCCCTGACGATGCGGGCGAGGACAGCGTCAGCCATCTCCCCCTGTGGCTCGGCACGGATGGAACGGAGCCGCTTCGCGAAGCGATCGTGCATCATTCGATCGACGGCTCCTTCTCGATTCGCAAGGGCGAATGGAAGCTCGAACTCTGCCCCGGCTCTGGAGGGTGGAGCGATCCGGCGCCTGGACAAGAGCCTCCCGGCTCCCCGTCGTTCCAGCTGTACCGGCTGAGCGACGATATCGGCGAGCGGCAAAATGTAATCGCTCGATTCCCTGACATCGTCCAGGAGCTGACGGCCCTGTTGAGCCGCTATATCAAGGAAGGACGGAGCACGCCAGGCCCTCCGCAGCCCAATACAGGAATGCCGCGCTGGAGCCAGCTGCACTGGATGGAATAAGGGGCAAGGCCCTAGCGGCCGGCCCCGGCGCACCTCTGCCGCAGGCAAATAATCATCGCCATCCTCCCTCATCAATCCCGGCCCTCCTGAATAAAGTGAGTAGAAAGCGATTCATCTGCTTATTCAGGGAATTTCACTTGGTTAGTAAGGAGGGCCATCTATGACCAACCCATTGTTTATCGTGTCCCGCGAGGACTGGTCGCTCCATCGCAAAGGATATCAGGATCAAGCGCGCCACCAGCAGAAGGTTAACGATGCGATTAAGCAGAATCTCCCCGACCTCGTCACCGAGGAAAACATCATCATGTCCGACGGCAAGCAAATCATTAAAGTTCCAATCCGGAGCCTGGATGAATTCCGCTTCGTCTACAATTTCAACAAGAAAAAGCATGTCGGCCAAGGAGACGGCGACAGCCAGGTCGGAGACGTACTCGGAACCGACGGCTCCCAAGGCGCGGGCAAAGGGAAGCAGGCCGGCGATCAGGCCGGAACGGATGTCATCGAAGCCGAGGTCAGCATCGCGGATCTCGAAAATATGCTGTTCGATGAACTCGAACTGCCTTATTTGAAGCAGAAGGACAAAGATCAACTGGAGACGACCGACATCCGGTTCAACGATATTCGCAAAAAGGGCATCATGTCCAACATCGACAAGAAGCGCACCATTCTCGAAAATTTGCGCCGCAATGCGCTTGCCGGGAATCCGGGGATTCACCGCATCAGTCCGGACGATCTGCGCTTCAAGACATGGGAGGAAATCGTGAAGCCGCATTCCAATGCCGTCATTATCGCCATGATGGATACGTCCGGCTCGATGGGCTCGTTCGAGAAATATTGCGCGCGCAGCTTCTTCTTCTGGATGACGCGCTTCCTGCGCCGCCAATACGAGAAGGTCGATATGGTCTTCATCGCCCATCATACCGAAGCGAAGGAAGTGAGCGAGGACGAGTTTTTCACCCGCGGAGAGAGCGGCGGCACCATCTGCTCCTCCGCCTATATCAAGGCACTGGACATTATCGACAGCCGGTTCCCGCCTTCTTCCTATAATATTTATCCATTCCATTTCTCAGACGGGGATAACTTGACCAGCGACAACGATCGCTGCGTGAAGCTGATCGGCGAGCTGCTGCAGCGCGCCAACCTGTTCGGCTACGGCGAAGTGAATCAATACAATCGCAGCAGCACGCTCATGTCCGCGTACCGCCATATTCAGAACCCCCACTTCATGCACTATGTCATCAAGGAAAAGGCCGAGGTGTACCGCGCGCTCAAGCACTTTTTCAAAAAACAGCCGGAAGGGGTGCGCTCATGACAGCCGACGATATGCAGGCGCTGAACTATGCCATCGACGAGATTACCGAGATCGCGGCCGGCTTCGGTCTGGACTTCTACCCAATGCGCTACGAGATCTGCCCGGCCGACATCATCTACACGTTCGGCGCTTACGGGATGCCGACCCGCTTCAGCCACTGGAGCTTCGGGAAGACTTTTCATAAGATGAAAATGCAATACGACTTCGGGTTAAGCAAAATCTACGAGCTCGTCATCAATTCCAACCCGTGCTATGCCTTCCTGCTCGAGGGCAATTCGCTCATTCAGAACAAGCTGATCGTCGCGCATGTGCTGGCGCATTGCGATTTCTTCAAGAACAATGCTCGCTTCTCCGCCTCGAACCGCAATATGGTCGAGAGCATGTCTGCGACGGCCGAGCGCGTCATGCAATATGAGCTGGAATACGGGACGCAGGCGGTGGAGAGCTTCATCGATGCCGTGCTCGCCATCCAGGAGCATATCGACCCGCAGATCGTGCGGCCGCAGACGCTCGACAAGCAGCGCTATATGGAGCTGAAAATCCGCGAACAGCGCGAAGGGAAACCGCCCGCTCCGCCGGGGGCCTATGATGACCTGTGGGCACTCGAGGAAATGAAGGCAGCAATGCGTTCCACTTCACCCCGGCCGGGGATCGCCGACCGCCGGTTCCCGCCGGAGCCGGAGAAAGACATCGTCTGGTTCATCCAGGAATTCTCCCCGGTGCTGGAGGATTGGCAGCGCGATATCATGACGATGCTGCGCGATGAGATGCTCTATTTCTGGCCGCAGATGGAGACGAAAATTATGAACGAGGGCTGGGCCTCCTTTTGGCATCAGCGCATCCTGCGGGAGCTGGATCTGACCTCGGAGGAGACGCTCGAGTATGCGAAGCTGAACGCATCGGTTGTACAGCCGTCGCGCCACAGCCTGAATCCCTATTATTTGGGCGTGAAAATATTCGAGGATATCGAGAAGCGCTGGGATAGCCCGACGGAGGAGGAGCGCGATCGGTTCGGCCGCGAGCCGGGTCAGGGCCGCGCCAAAATTTTCGAGGTGCGTGAATTCGATTCCGATCAATCGTTCCTGCGCAATTACTTAACGAAAAAGCTGTCGGAAGAGCTGGATCTGTACATTTTCGAGAAAAAGGGGCCGGAATGGAAAATTACCGATAAATCATGGGAGAACATCCGCGATCAGCTCGTCTACTCGCGCGTCAACGGCGGCTTCCCGTACCTCGTGGTCGAGGACGGCGACTACCACCGCAACGGCGAGCTGTTCCTGAAGCATCACTATGAAGGGCTCGAGCTCGATCTGAAATATCTCGAACGAACGCTGCCGTATGTCTATACGCTATGGGGCAAGGCCGTCCACCTCGAGACGAAGGTCGAGGAGAAAATGGTGCTGTTCACCTATGACGGGAAAAAGGTGTCGCGGAAATTTATGTAGGTTGCGGAAGCTATGCGGAAAATACGGAAGCTGGATCTTCTTTTGCAGAGGGGTCCAGCTTCTGATTATGGATTTGGAGGTGCCAGCCATCCCATAGACACTCTACCTGTACTCTATTTCAAAATGATTGCTGTCAAAATAAATGAGGTCTCCATGCTTGTAATGCCACACAGCTTGAAGATGGGTAGGCTGCTTTATACCGTTTATCGTCTGATAGTTCCCGAACATGGCGGACCATGCCACTTGTTGCTTGGTTCCATCTGTTGATACAAGTGTCCGGTCGTTCGTTGTAAAAGAAAGCGCCTCTCCGTTCTCGCTAAAAGTAAATACGCCGCTAGCTGAAATGCCATAATAAGATATGGTTGCTCTGGTGTGAGTGTCGTCAATAGCCTCCCAGGTAATATAATTCTGCAAAGCTGCACTGGGCATGACTATAGATTCCGCTAGAAAAGTAACCAAACAGGCTTTGTCCATTTCCTCCCCTCTTTGATCAAACAGCGTGATTCCTTTTGCAATAACACCTTTCATGCTGCCTACCCCATTAACATAGGAATCAAAGCCCTGAAAAGGGATCCCATACATAGATGTATCAATAAATGCAATCCTCTCAGGCACACTAACAAAGTTGTACTGTGTATAATCGATGGTTAGGCCTGGTTGGTCAGGTGACAAGATAAAATCCACATCTTTAAAGACTGCTTTCATATAAGTCATCTTGGGAGTGCCAATGTACCCACTATATTCAAAATACCTTTTCACAGGAATCGGCAAAGTTTCTATCTCGTCGTATGTAAAAACAGCTTCACTTGGGTTTGAATTACCGATTTTCTCAGCGAGTGTCTGATCGAATTCTGCTCTTGTCTTCGAATAAGGTATATTAAAAAAGATGATAATTCCAATCACGATAACTGCCAAAATTGTTGCTATCACCCACATGAATTTTTTAACTCCTTTCAGCATTATCATGACCTTCCTCCATTTTCGCAATATTGTCAGCTAACTGAATGAGTCCCTTATATAAACCATTCGTTACCTCCTCATCAAATGCGTCAAATAATGCATCCATAAACTGCTCCTCTTTGTCGCCTCTTTCCTGAAAATAGGTTGTACACTTTGGTGTCAGATGAATTCTAACGACTCTCGCATCATGAACATCTTTCGTTAGCGACACAAACCCCTGTTTCTCAAGAATAAGGGCCATCTTCTTCACATTTTGTCTGGAATTGCCTATCATCTCGGCAACCTCACTTAATGTGGGCGACGGGTTTCCGCACTTCAAAATAATCGCTATCAATAGCCATTGCTTCATCGTTACGTTCTCATCTAGCTTGTCACCAAGAATCTGTAATCGGTTTGCCAATGTAAGAATCGCACCAAAAATATATGCTTTTTTCTGATCATCACTCATGACAATAGGCCTCCAAATAAAAGGTAACTGGTTACATATATTATACGTAACCGGTTACCTTTTGTCTAGGTACTATGTACGCTTTAAGTGCCGCTTCATACATTGGCGTTCCGGTGCAGCTCGCATCGCTTATTGACCATGAGCATTGCCATCCATTACAACTTTCGCAACCGAACTCATTCATGCAAAATAGCAGACAAGAGAGAGGCGGCACCTACTCGACTTCATTCCGCACCTATTACTTACCGCTTATAATCAGGTATAATAAAGGAAAGGATGGCAGGAAGGAGGGGCATGTATGGGAAAGGAATCTGATGAACACAATACCATTCATTACCGCCACGATACGTCATACCGCTTCCTATTGTCCAGCAAAAAACTCTTTGTCGAGTTGCTTCGCTCCTTTGTTCAAAAAGAGTGGGTTGAGCGCATCGATGAAACGAATGTACAGGAAATCCCCCATTCGTTTGTTCTTCAAGACTTCAAGCGTAAGGAAGCCGATTTGGTGTACCGGGTGAAGGTGAATGGACAAGATGTCGTTTTTTATTTGTTGCTGGAAATGCAGTCCAAAGTGGACTTCCTCATGCCATATCGCCTGCTGCTTTATCAGGTTGAGATCTGGCGGTATCTTATGAAAGATCAGGAAAAAGCGAAGGACAAGCCTAAAACATTCCGGCTGCCTCCCATTGTGCCGATTGTGCTGTACAATGGGAAGAGACGCTGGACCGCCAGTCGCCAATTTCGCCAGTTGTTAGCCAATGAAACGATGTTCGGCTCGGAACTCCTGAATTTTGAATATGTCCTTATTGATGTTGCTCGATATACAGAAGAAGAGTTGTTGGCTCTTTCCAATACGATCGGTTCTGTCTTTTTGCTTGATCAGACGGCGGATCAGACGGAGTTACTGAATCGGCTCGGCAAGCTGATGCATACGATACAGCAATTGCCAGAGGACAGCCAACAGCAATTAATCGCCTGGATGGCGAATATATTAAGTCAGAAATTGCCGGAAAATGAACCACAGTTGCGCGAGCTTATTCAAAACGTAAAAGGAGGCGTATCGGTTATGGGGCTTGAAAAAACCTTGGATGCCATTAAGCGTGAAGGTAGACGCGAAGGCAGAAGAGAAGGTAAGCGTGAAGCAAAAAAAGAAGTTGTCAAGCAAATGCTCGCCGAAGATTTGGATCCAGAATTGATCGCCAGAGTCACGGGCTTTTCATTGGAGATTATCACGCAGTTAAAGGAACAATCCCATTGATTCATAGTACGGGCCGTTTCATTGCGAAACGGCCCTTTTTTTGTTCCCAGTCCACGCATCCGCGTAGGATGCGACCAAAAAATTCAACCTGGGTACGTTTTTCGTTGACATTTCAATCCACGCATCCGCGTAGGATGCGACTCAAATGCCAGCCTTGGAACTGAACGCAATCCCAATTTCAATCCACGCATCCGCGTAGGATGCGACCCCATCCACGTCCCGTAAATTTACAGACAAAGAGCATTTCAATCCACGCATCCGCGTAGGATGCGACAATGCCTGCTGCGCCCAGGCGACCGCCGTCTCCGATTTCAATCCACGCATCCGCGTAGGATGCGACCGTAACGCTCCAGGTTCCCGTTCTTTTCTTGTTTATTTCAATCCACGCATCCGCGTAGGATGCGACCCGGCCGGGGTGGCGGGCACGTTTCCATTCCGAACATTTCAATCCACGCATCCGCGTAGGATGCGACAAAAATCTCGGCCACAGTACGGACGAGGCGACGATTTCAATCCACGCATCCGCGTAGGATGCGACCGTAACGCTCCAGGTTCCCGTTCTTTTCTTGTTTATTTCAATCCACGCATCCGCGTAGGATGCGACTGCCGACAGGCGCGCCGAAGACATTCGAAGAGTTATTTCAATCCACGCATCCGCGTAGGATGCGACACTTATTCCTTATCAGAATACGAGCAAGAACGGATTTCAATCCACGCATCCGCGTAGGATGCGACAGCGAGAATTGACTGAATGTGTCAAGAATCCACTCAATTATGATTGAATAACTCTAGAAAATGAATAGAACAACCAAAACTTGCAATTCCCCCATAGCTCTTTCTAATTAAATTGGTTAATTATGTAATAATTATGGTGCGAATGTCCCGGGAATTTCATGTGCGCTTCACATTCGCACCGGTAGGTGTGCCCCAATCATCAAGTTGCACAACTCCGCTTTCCTTACCGGGGCAAAGGGCTGAATCTTCCACTCGTTCTGTTGAATTATTGAACTGGTTCTCTCATTTAGTATATCATGGGCCAGCATGATAGGGTATCGGTCGTTGCACTCACGGGTCGTCCCTTGCTTGAGGGCGGCCGAGGACAAGCCCCGGTTTGTGGGCCCGGGGCTAGCGACACGGGGCTACATTATGGGCAATAATCATTACCGCTGGCTCTAACGAGGTATCTGCTCATGTGGGTCTCCAACGGACTCAGCAGGTCAACCAGATAAGTGGTGCCTCCTCCCGCCACGATCACCCCAACTCCATCTCCGGCAGCTCGTAGAGAGCCGCCGATGCCGCCTTCGCTTGAACAGGCTGGCCATTGGCGCGGACCAGGGTGTAGTATTCGTATTCGCCGATGACGGTGAAGTCGCCGTCCATGACCCCGGGATAGGCTCGGTTCACGGAGTAGATCTGGCTCCGGTAGGCCTGCAAGGCCCGCCCCTTATGCTGGCGGAAGCCCCGGATATTGGTTCGCGCCGTGATCGGGCAGGTCTGCGTCGGTCCGGAATCCGGGCAATGGTCGTAGTAATGTGGGATCGAGGTATAGTAGAATAATGGCTTCCGGCCCTCCGGGTAATGCGCTTCGGCCAGCTCAACCGCTCTCTCCGTGGCCTGGGATATCGCGATATGATCGGGATGTCCGGTCACCCCGTCCGGCGGAAACGTAATAATGACCTCCGGCCTTAGCTCGACAATCGTAGTCTGAATCCGATGCGCCAGCGCGGACGAGTCAAGCGACTGCAGCTCTCCGTCCGGATACCGGTACAGCACGAGTTCGGCGATGCCGAGAATGGAGCAGGCGTTCCGCAGCTCCTGTTCCCGGAACCGGGCCAATTCTTCGCGGGTAGCGAATTGGAACTCCCCTGACCTCCCCTTGCATCCCGAGGTGGCGCATGCGAGAATCACGTCATGGCCCGCACGGCTTAGCTTGGCTATCGTCCCTCCTGCGGCAAAGGATTCGTCATCGGGATGGGCGAACACGAATAGCCATCTTGTCTTCATTCCCCTTCAGCCTCCCGCTGTTCATCGGTTTCCCGCCTGAAATGTGGATGGCTCAACGTTATCATTGGCGTTTCCCCTCCCCTTTGTCTTCAAATAAGATAATCCCATGGCGATAACACCATAAATCGGCTCTCGGCGGGCCTCGTCCCATTGGACATGCGGAGCGTACGCTTCGATCCGTCGCAGCAGCGCTTCCCGGACGTAGCTTTCATGCTGCAGCACACCGCCCTGCATAATCGCAACAAAGGGATCGCGGTGGAACGACAGATGACGAATCACTGCGGCTGCGGCGTAAAACAGCTCATCAGCGGCTGCCGCTAAAATCCGCTGCGCTTCCTTATCCCCTGCAGAGGCTGCCTGGCCGACCGCGCGGGAGAGCCGGCTTACTTGCTCGATGGAATAGGCTGAACCGTACATCCAGTTGAATAGCTCTTCTTCCCGCTCCATCCCTAAAAACGGCAGCACCCATTCCTTAAGCTTCGTGTCCGCTCCTCTTCCGTCGTAAGCCCTGAGAATCGACAACGCCGCCTGCTTGCCGATCCAATAGCCGCTGCCTTCGTCGCCGACACGATGGCCCCAGCCTCCTGCTCTGGCCGTCCTTCCGTACTCGTCGATCCCGTATATAATCGAACCGGTTCCCGAAATCACCAATATCCCCGGCTGACCGCCGGTCGCGCCGAGCAACGCGGCATAGCCGTCGTTCTCCACGATCAGGTGCCCGACTTGAAGCGGCAGCAGCGCGATCGCCTCTTGTACCATTCCAGTGATAGCGACCCTGTCGGCTTCGGTATCCAGGCCGGCCAGGGCGAACACGGCGCATTCCACTTCCAAGACGGTGCCCGCATTCGACTCGACACAGCTTCCGCCACTGTGTTCCAGGTTCGCGATCGCCTCGCGAATCGCCGCCGCGAGCCCGAGCTTGGCTCCCTCTGTCCCGCTGCCATGGTAATTGGACGGGCCGCCTTGCCCTCGTCCGAGCACCTGACCCTGCCTATCCGTAAAGACGGCAAGCGATTTGGTCCCCCCGCCGTCGACGGCCAGCAGGGGGATACGGCGTACCGCCATCAGCTCCCACTCCACTCCAGGATGACTTCATCCACATGCTGCATCGCCCGCTGAATCTTGTCCTGCGCCTGGCCAACCCATTTCAAATGCGCTTGCTGCTCCTTCATCCGAATCTCAATCATGCGCTTGACTTCCTTCGGACTCGGCCCTCCTGGCAACGAACGAATATCTACAAAATGCACAGGGTCGAGTGCTTCACGCAGCGTTGCTTCATTAAGCGTCGTATCTCGCCCGATATGGCGCAGCGCGCTCTCGTTGACGAGAGTGAGCGTAATCTGATCCGCCGCCAATCCTTGGGCCAATGCCTGCTGCACCACGTCGCTGACGATGTGATGGGCCTTGCGGAACGACAAGCCATCCGTCCGGACCAGCGTATCCGCCAGCTCGGTCACCGTGGCGAAGCTCCCCTGGGTACGCTCCCGCAGCACCTCCTTCTTCACTTCCATCGTCCCGATGACAGCGGCGAACAGGCGGTAAATGTTGTTCATCATGCCGAGGCTTTTCCAGGCATAAGGCTGCATATCGTCCTCGGTGTCCACGATGTCGCCGAACGGCGTATTGTGAATCATCGACAGCACCGTGTTCGTATTGCCGACGCAGCTCGACAGCAGCGCGCGCATATGCTCGAACGAGACGGGATTGCGCTTCTGCGGCATAATCGAGCTGATCTGTACATACGGGGCCGCCACATGCAGCGCGCCGAACTCCTGCGTGCACCAGAGCAGCATATCTTGAACGACCCGGCCCAAATTGATCGCCGCGAGCTGCAAGGCTGTCGCGATCTCGCCCAAATAATCGGCGCCGCCGATGGCGTCATAGGAATTATCGATGAGTTCATCAAAAGCGAGCAGCTCCATCATCTGTTCCCGGCTGATCGCAAAGCCCGATGTCGTGAGCGCCGCGGCGCCCATGCTGCTGCGGTTGCAATTGGCGTAGGACGCCATCATGCGCCGGATGTCCCGGTTGAGTGAATCGGCGACCGCCATCATATAATGCGCGAGTGTCGTCGGCTGCGCCTGCTGCGTATGCGTGTAACCGATCATCAGCGTGCCGGTGTGGTCGCTGGCGAACAGCAGCAGCTGCTCCTTCAGCTTCAGCGCGGAAGTCAGCGTCACGAGCAGCTTCTCCCGCAGCACCATCCGGTAGATCGCAATGCCCATGTCGTTCCGGCTGCGCGCCAGATGCAGGTTGCCGGCGATCTCGCCCGCATGCTCCAGCAGTTGATGCTCGACCTGGAAGAACAAATCCTCGAACTGCCCCGTATAGCGGGCTTGGCGCAGTGCCTCCGTATCAATTGCCCGAATCGCCCTGGCGATCTGCTTCGCTTCGTCAAGCGATACCAACTGCTGCCGCTGCAGCATGATAAGATGGGCCTTGTTGATCGCCATCATTGGGCCGAGCAAATGTGTTTTCGCTTCATTAAAAGCCGGTTCGAGCACCACCTCCGCGTACGTTTTGCCGGGAAATGCCGTTCCCTCAGCTTCCATCCATTTCTCACGATATCCCATAGCGTTCCTGTCACTCCTTCTTCTTGTCTGTTCTCCTCGCCAGCCACTCCTGGATGAGCAAATTCATATTGCGGCTCGCTTCCTCCACGATGATCTGTCCCGCCTCAAGGGAGCACTGCCGAATGCGGCCCGTATAGCCGTCCCACCCTTGCGGAGTTCCTTCAACCAATACATAGGGTACAGGAGATAAGAGAGAACTTGCATCGAATTCCAGATCCGATTTCTGTACGGTTACCATTTCCGGGAAAAAGGCCTTGACGACAGACATTTCATACGGTCCCCCATGTCCACGGCCAGCCGTTCCTTGAAAAAGCCCCATCCGCTGCGTGAACTCCACACTCGCCATCTGCCACCAGTTGATCAAAAGAAAGCTTACTTCAGGATAGGTACCTGTCACCTGCTCAGCTACGGTACGGGCTGGCCCCATATTGGCATCGTGTGCGTTCAGCAGCACGATATGGCGGATGCCGAGCCGGCAAATGCCTTCCACGACATCGGTGAGATAGTCGATAAAGACCGTAGGGCGAACCGGGATCGTGCCCGGATAATGCCGAGTCTTGCCTGGGCAGGCCGAGAACGGAACGGCCGGAAAGATCAAAGGATGCAGGGAAGGGTCAATCCGCTCCGCAAAGCCCTCTGCCAGGATCGTATCCGTCCCGAGCGGCGCATGCGGACCATGATATTCCACCGAGCCCAACGGGACGACAGCGAACCGCGCCTCCTTTGTCACTTGCTCGATGTCCCGCCCATGAACTCCGATTGCCTTCACTCGCTTTGCACCTCCTATTTTGTGCGAAAATGGGAGAGGGCCCCGAAAGGGGCTGAAAGCTGGAACTGTTCTCTTCCGTAACGGAAATTGGCTGCTTGCTCGCGTTGCCGTTCTCACACGGTAATCCGTCCGAGTTGACGGCTTATGATGCCGTCTGTTCACAGTGATCCGTTCAGGTTGACGTCTTACGTTGCCGTCTGTTCACGGTAATCCGTTCAGGTTGACGGCTTACGCTGCGGTCTTTTCACGATAATCCGTTCGGGGCCCTCGCCAATGGTTCCATGCTGCGCAGACAGCCGTATCCGGCTGACCGTTATTAGGCAGCTATCAGGCTTCTTTCAGGTAGCTTTCAAAGCTGCATGGTTGCGAATGCGTGTACCGCCTTCCTATTGATGCTGGCTAATCATATTGACGAACATCCGTATGGAGCCCGGAACGAGCGCCGGAATCTGGCGGTACCAGACCAGGGAGCTGTACGTATACACCCCTTTGCCATAATGCGCGGTCAGGAACGTGCCCGTGAACTCCTTCTCCCCGGGATCGCCGTTCGAGATGAGCGCCGTATACTCTTGGCCCCACTGCGACGGATTGTAGGCGGAGCGGTCTTGAATCCAACCGTTCCAATCCTGATCCGTAATCTTGTTCGGCGTGGTGAACATCGGGTGATCCGGTGCCAGCGTCGTCACCTTGGAATTCTCATCCGTGACGCGCCACTGAATCAGCGGCTTTCCGATCGTAATCGGATACGGAGCCAGCTCCGGCGACCATTTGTCCTCCGGCTTATGATATTGGACGACCAGATTGCCGCCGTCCTTGACATAGCTGAGGAGGCGCTGGTTGCTCGGAATCAATTCCGGGCGGAAGGCGTACGCGCGAATGCCCAGCACGATCGTGTCGTATTGGGACAGATCGCCGGATTCGATATCCTTCGCATCGAGATTGACGACATCGACGCCCGCCTGACGCAAATACTGATCGATGTTGTCAAAGCCGCTGGACACGTAGCCGACCTTTAATCGGTCCGGCACCTTCAGATCGAAGGCTTGGATGCTGAGCTCCGCCGGCTGTACCAGATACGTCCTGCCGATATGCGGGTATTCGATCACCTGTGCCCCATGCGTGCTGAGCACGGTGCCGCTCTTCGCTATCGCCTTCACGGAAAAGGTACCCGGCGCCACGTTCGTTCCCGCCTTGACCGTAAATGCGGCGGACTTCGTGTCGCCCTTGGCGGCGAAGCTTAGCTCTTCCACGGCCGGCTCGACCTTCCAGCCCTCCGGCACGTTCAGCGACACTGACGCCTTGGAAGCGCCCGGCGTGTAGTTGCGCACGGTCACCTTCACCGGAATCGGCTCTCCCGCCCGGAGCGTATTCAGAATCGTGGCGCTCGGGCTAAGCGTCATCGAGTACGGCGGCAGCACGGCGACGGCGTTCTGCGGCGTAACGTCCAGCGCCGTGGCGGTGCCGTAGGCCTCATACTCGGCCTGTCCCTGGAACACCGCAGGGTCATAAGGCTTGAACAGCGGCGCGTTCGCGGGAACCGTGACCTCGAACACGACGGATGCCGTCTCGTTGTAGCCCAATTGATCGAAGCGGGCCGCTCCGGCCGGGTCCGCCTTCCAGCCTGCGGGGACGCGAAGGCTCAAGTTAACGTTGCGCAAGGTCGTGGAACCGCCGTTGAAGGCCGAGACAACGACCTTCGTCGTCTGGCCCGCCACTAACTCACTTTCGGCCGGCTTGACCTTCGCCACGACGGATGCCGCTTCCATGCTGGCCGTATTCAACTGCGCTTCCTTGACCTGAAGCCGGTGAAGCAGATCCTCCTTGGCTGCCGCCTCCAGATCGGATGCTTTGACGTCGGCCAGCGCGGTCTGTACATTGGCTTTCATCTGATGGACTTGCTTGAGCACTCCCGCGAAGCTCGGGTAGGCGGCAATGACTTCATTCGCGTCCTTGTGGAGGGTGCGCAGATCGCGGACGACCTTGCCCTTGCTGTCTGTGCCCTTCGCCTCAATCTCTTGCGCCAAATCCTCGAAGGTGAAGGCGATGCCGGCGAAGAAATCATTCTCTTTCTCCTTGGACGTGACCGTGCTTAGCTCGAGCTTGTAATACTTGCTGAACAGTTCCCCTTGCACGGGGCCTTCGTCATACACCCTGCCCATGCCCTGGCTTCGGTGCATGAAGCGGGATTCTTCTCCAAGCTGAAGATACGAGGCGCCGTAAATTTCATTGTATTCGCCGATCGGCGCATTCACGCTGTAATCCTTGGAGTCGGCCGGCACGTACAGCTTCTTGATTTGCCAGGGTTGAAGCCCCTTTTTCAGATGCTCAGGAAAAATGTCCGGATTCGCCGCATCCTTGAATGCCCTGACGGTAAGCACGTTGATCGTGCGGTGATGTCCGTGCGTGGAGGCTTCGTTCAAGAACGAAGGAATGATGACATCCGGGCGCAGCTCGCGAATTTGCCGAATCAAGCGCTCGTAGACGACCGAGTCGCCCCATTTCTCCAGCGTCTCCTCCACGCTCTTCGAAAAGCCGAAATCGTAGATCGGATCGTCCAGCTTCTCGCCAAGTATCCCTAACGTCACGTTGGTGATGCGGGATGCTTCCTGCAGCTCGCGGGTCCGAATGACGCCGAGGGCCTGCCCCAGCTCGCTCCCGATCTCGTTCTGCCCGCCTTCCCCCCTGACCGCGATGACGCTGGAGGTGTTCACGCCTTGCCCCAAGGACAGGTAGGCCAAGGTCGCGCTGTGTTCATCATCGGGGTGAGCCCCCGTGTTCATGGCGCTCGCGATCGTCGTCAATGGCCGAATCGACTTCCACAGATCGGCTATCCCGCGATCCGCATACACGGGTTGGGCTTGTGCGGCTAGCAGGGTGCTGCCCGCCAGCACCACGCTCATGACCATGGAACAGAATCTCCAAGCTGACTTGCCTTTGATCATCAAATCCCTCCTCATAATGGTGGATTGGTTGTCAGCAGGGAATGGCCGTTCCCCGCTGCATATCATCACGTGGATGGCGAACCCCTAGGTGTTCCCACGAAATGACCGTCTGTTCAAATAACCGCCCGTTACATAGCTGTGCTGTCCCCCGTTATTTTGCGCGAAATGAAGAGCACAATGATGATCAAGGAAATTTGGAGCACGCCGTACGCGCAAGCGGTGCCGAATTCAAACGAATACATCCGCTGAAAAATCTCGACGGACAACGGAGTGCTTTTGGCGGTAAAGAGCAAAATCGAAGATACGAATTCCCCGATGCCCTGCACGAACGCGAGCAGGGTTCCCGCCAGAATCCCGCTTAATGCCATCGGGAACACGACCCGCCGGAAGCTGTACCACCACGATGCCCCCAGATTGCGCGCCGCCTCCTCGACCGATGCGTCCATCTGGACCAGGGTGGCGGAGGTGGAGCGGAACACTAACGGCAAATGGCGGACGAAATACGCCAACGGAAGTATCCAGAAGCTGCCGATTAGCACCTGATTGAAGCTGAATGCGGTAGGCTCGCTGAAGGCGGCGATCAGGTTGACCGCGACGACCGTGCCGGGCAAGGCCCACGGAAGCATGATCAGCACGTCAAGCAGCGTTTTGCCTCGAAAGGACAAGCGCACCATCGCATAAGCGGCAGCGACGCCGAAAATTACATTGCCGATAGTGGCCACGAAGCTCATCTGGAAGCTGTTCGCAATCGGCCGCCACGTTTTGCTGTCGGTGAACAGCTTCACGTAATGCTCCACCGTATATTCGGGAGGCAAAATTTGCGTCGTCCACCTGCCGTCCGCCGAGAACGAGATCAGAACGAGCACGAGAATCGGAAGCATCAGCACGATTACCCCTGCGATAGACAGAAGCATGGCGACATATTTGCCCGCGGGGCTCTTCACTTCCGTCCGATGCACGCTGACTCCCTTGCTCATATTCTGGTAATTGCGCAGGCCCTGATACCAGCGCATGACGAGCAGGAACACGATCGACACGACCGACAGGATGGTGGACTGCGCGGCCGCCATATCGAGATTCCCGTTCGTCCGGGACAAATAAATCTGCATCGTCATCGTCCGCTCAATGCCGAAAATAAGCGGAGCCGTATAGGAAGCCATCGCGATCATGAACACGAGGAGCGACGAGGCGACCAAGGCCGGGGTCAGCATCGGCAAAATAACGCGCCGCCATATGTAAAGCCGTCCCGCGCCGAGGCTGGCTGCCGCCTCTTCCAGCGACGGATCGAGATTGCGAATCGCCGACGAGGCCGTCATGTAAAAATACGTATACATCGTGAACGTATGGACGACGAGCACGCCCCAGATGCCTTTTAACGCAAATGGCACCTGTTCCAGCTGAAGCAGTTCCTTGAGCGCCCGCGGAATAATGCCGCTCTCCCCATAGAGAAACGTAAACGACAGCACGCCGACGAGCGGCGGCAAGGCCATCGGCACGAGCACGAGGACGGCCAGGATTTTGCGGCCGGGGAACTCGTAGCGTTCCAGTAAAAAGGCCATCGCAACGCCGACAATCGCGCAGGTGATTACGCTTAACACCGAAATATAGATGCTGGTCCAGAGCGCCTCCAGATTGGAGGTATGCTCCAGACTAAAAAAACGGGCATAGTTGTGAAGCGAGAGTTGATCCTCTGCCTGAATGCTTTGCATAAACGTCTGGAACAGCGGATATACGACATAAGCCAACAGCACCAAAAACAAGGGCGCGACCAGGACATAGACAAAGTACGGCGACTGCGTAATGGAAATGGGCCTGAATGGAGCAATTCCCGGTTTCCTCGGTTTTATGTTCCGTTTCGGAATCATCGTTCATCCCCCCTCTATCCCAAAAAATAGATGCTTTCTTTTGGAATGAACAAGGAAATGGATTCTCCTCTTCCGCGCACCCGATGCCCTTGATTGACGAACATCGCCTTCAATTGCCGCCCTGCCGCCTGTGACACGTAGTTCACGCTCACGCCCGTAAATTCGGAGATGACCACGCTTCCGTGAACCACATTGTCCGCAGGCTCTCCCGGCAGCGATTCGCGTATCGATTCCGGACGGATGGACATCGTGACGCGCTTGCCCGCTTCCAGCCTGCAGTCAGGCGAAGCATTCGCAGCCAGCCCCGTCAGGACAAGATCCGGAGCGATGCGGATGGCCGCTTCTCCGTCTTCGATTCGTTCCACCGTTCCTTCCCACAGATTGGATTCCCCGATAAAAGACGCGACAAACCGGTTGATCGGACGGTTATATATTTCCTCCGGACTCCCTATCTGCTGCACTACGCCGCCCTGCATCACCATAATCCGGTCCGACATCGCCATCGCTTCGGCTTGATCATGCGTGACATAGATCGTCGTGATTCCGAGCTCCAGTTGCAGTCTTTTTATTTCGATTCTCGTTTCTTCTCTCAGCTTCGCATCCAGATTCGATAACGGCTCATCCAGGAGCAGAATTTGCGGTTCGATCACCAGCGCGCGGGCCAACGCTACCCGCTGCTGCTGGCCGCCGGACAATTGATCGATGCGGCGGCTGCCGTACGCCTCCAGGTGAACTTGCTTCTGCGCGCGTTCGACCCGCTGCACGATGTCAGATTTCGCGACCTTTCTCACTTGCAGCCCGAATGCAATATTTTCGAACACCGTCATATGCGGGAACAACGCATAGTTCTGAAACACCATGCCCGTATTTCGTTTGTTCGGGGGGAGTGTCGTCACATCGTTGCTGCCGAACAGGATGCGGCCCTCGCTCGGATAGTAGAAGCCCGCGATCATTCGCAGCGTCGTCGTCTTCCCGCAGCCGCTCGGCCCGAGAAAGGTGAAGAACTCCCCGGGTTGAATCCGGACATGAACGTCCGCGACTCCCTTTACGTTTCCGAATTGTTTGCTCACATGATCCAGGTTGACCTCTATCAAGTTGCTTGCCCCCTTGGTAAGTGCTCAGGCGGAAGAGCCTCCGCCTGAATGCCTTAATTGGACCCTTTGCCCTTGATGCTCTCGTCCCAATGCTGCATCCATTCCTTCTCCTTCTCCGCCATGACCGCCCAATCCAGCGCCAGCGGCTTCAACTCCAGTCCTTGCAGCCATGCCGGGAGCGTCTCCTTGCTAATATCCGTTCGCGTCGGAATCTGGTACAGCTTCTCCGCCAGCTCCACCCGCAGGTTGGAATCGAACAGGAATTCATAAAATTTCTTCGCTGCGTCCATGTTCTTGGCGCCCTTGACTACGCCGACCCCATCGACCAGAATCGGCGCGCCGCTGGCCGGATAGATGAAGTCGAACGGCTGATTCTGCAATTCCTTCTGGATCATGATATCCTGCAGATTCCACAGCGACAGCGTGCCTTCCTCGCGCGCCAGCTTCAGATACAGGTTGGTTGGATCCTGGGCGTATTCCTTCGTATTGGCGTCGAGCTTCTTCAGCCACTCATAGCCTGGGGCAGGATCGTTCGCGTCTTGACGGTAGATCATGGCCGAATATATCGTTCGCATCGTTCCGGAAGCGAGCACGCCGCGAATAATGATTTTCCCTTTGTATTGGGGATCCAGCAGGTCATCCCAATCTTGGGGCGCTTCTTCTTTTTTCAACGCCGCGGAGTTGTACATGATCACTTCCGGCAGCAGCATTTCGCCATACCAGCGATCCTCGCTGTCTTTGTACAGTTCCGGAATACTGTCGGCGAAGCTCGGCTTCACGCTGTCGAGCAGCCCCTCATCCGCCGCCGTCATTAAGGCCGACTGCGTTCCGCCCCACCAGAAGTCCGCCTGCGGGTTCGCTTTTTCCCCGCGCACGCGCTCCAAAATTTGCTGCGCCCCCATCGTAAGAACCTCCACCTCGACCTCCGGATGCTTCTCCTCGAACTTCGGTATGATTTCCTCGACGACATTCTTGTCTCTCGCCGTATAAATAACGAGCTTCTGCTTCTCAGAGCCGTTATTTCCCGAGGGCTGGCCGCCTTCGGAAGAAGTGCTGCCGCTGCAGGCCGTCACCATCAGCATGACCATGCTGAGACATGCCCCCATCAACCACTTAAGTGACTTTTTTGTGTGCATCTTCTTTGACCTCCCGATAATATCGAATTTTTTTGTTTTTCAGAAAAATTCTTCTCTTTCATTTACCTCTGATCTGTTACAAAATAACTTAAAAGTTAATTTATAGTATTTCTTGTTAATAAAAGCTGGCTGAATTCTTGGTGTTTTTTCGCTGGGAGAGTTATCTTGAAGTTGCTGCTCTTCGTCATGATGAGGAACGTCTGAACCGCCCAAAAGCAGGGCGGCAGGATGATGTGAAAAGAGCGGATAGAGTTGGTTGAGTACTACCTTTTTACAGTTGAAGATGGTGAAAAAGCTTCAAGCGCGCAATGGATCGCCCCGATAAGTCCCGCCTGATCGCCGAGCGCAGCCATTTTGATCTCAGGAACGGAAGGTACCCAATCATTGAGCCATTGCCGGATGGCAGCGATCCCCTCGTCCCCGATATGCAGCATTTCTCCGCTCAGAATGAGCAGTTCCGGATCCATGACACTCGTAATATTGGCAATGCCATAGGTCCAGTGCCGGCACACGTCGTCAAGCAGTCTCCGGGCTCCTTCATGTCCGCGGCCCGCCTGGCCGGCGATCTGCTTCATCATGCTCGTGTCCTCGTCAATCGCGGGAAGGACGCTTCTCGCTTTGTCGCGGATCGCCCGTATGGAATAATTCCGCTCGAATACGCCGTATTCTCCCTTGGCCTGCTTCCCGACGGGGCCGACGACCATATACCCAATCTCGCCGCTCGCTTCCTTGGCTCCGCGGTATAGCTGCCCGTCGATCATAATTCCGGCGCCGATTCCCGTACCCGCATACATATACACCAGATTGGAATGCCCAACCCCGATCCCCTTGTAATATTCACCGAGCGTCATCAGGTTGACGTCATTCTCAATCGCTACGGGCAGTCCGAGGACGGCCTCGATTTCGCGCTGCACCGGCAACCCCATCCACCCCGTACTCGGAGCGTAGCTTACCGTTCCGGAGCTTCGCCGGGTAATGCCCGGCAATCCCAGCCCCATGCCAAGCAGCCATTCTCTATGAAAGCCGCTCTCCTCAAGCAGGGCCGCCAGCCCTTGCTCCATGCTCTCAATGGCCGCTTCCCCATTCATCGGATGAGGCAGGCAAGCCGTGCGCTGGACTAGCAGTTCTCCTCGCAGATTAGCAAGGGCCAATTGCAGGGTGCTGCCTTCGAACACCGCGCCGATAACGCCGTATGCTTGAAAGTTATATTCCAGAAGAATCGGTCTTCTCCCGCCCTTCGATTCTCCGAACCCCACTTCGTTGATTAACCCTTCCGCAATCATCTCATCAACCAAAGCGGAGACGCACGGACGGCTCAGCTCCGTTAATTTCGCCAAACCGGCTCTCGATACACGCGGGTGTTCTCTGAGCTGATGAAGAATTCCTTCCCGGTTCATCCGCTTCACCAGCTTGGCATTTCCCGTCTGGCCTCTGCTAATCAATTCACTCCCCCCTTTCCGCTAAGTTCGTAGTTTGTTAAAGTAATTAACAAAGTTTGGTTGCATCCATTCTATTGTATCCGCTTACAAAATGTCAACCTTAATTTTTCAAGATCTGTAATTCTACGAAGAAAATAAAGTATTAGACTGGATGTTTTTATTCCACGCTGTTCTTCGAATCGTCATACATTCAGACTCCAATAATTAAGTTTTAGTCTAAGCTTAGAGATTGAAACAGCGACAGCCAAGGACAAGAAAATAAAGTCCTAGACTGTCGCTGTTTTATTCAACTAACGTTCCCCGTTAGTTGAACGTTTGCTTGATAATAAATTTATTTCTATTTCTTTTGTATAAGTCCAAGCCCCAGTCCTGTGGAATCAACCAAGTATGCAAGAAAGAAATCATCAAACTCCATTTTCTCTCGTACAGTCAATGCACCATAGTCCTTTGCCTTGGAAATAGCTTCATCAATTGAACTAACTTCGATTTGTATACGAGTACCATGAGGGTAGTCATGTGGTCCTTGAGCAATTCCACCTGAAATGCCTCCAGTAGTCACAGATCGATAACCCCATTGGGGTTCTTTTACTTCCCAGCCAAAAACATTAGAATAAAAATTAGCTGCTTTTTCTGCATCCTGACTATTTAACTCAAAACCAATAACTTTCCCCACGTTCATTCCTTCTTTCCAATTGGAATTTAGAATTTCTAAGGAACTATTCTACAATCGACACTAAAACCCTTCTATTTTGTTCCATTAACCTGTCCGTCAGCTTAATGAAGTGCCGGCAGTCTAATGTAGTGTAGCGCTTAGGAGAAATAAAGTAAGCCTATCACTTTTATTTGGAGGTTACTAACTTCCAATTAATAAAGGGATAGGCTCTCTTTGGTATTAAATAAGGCAGTGTAAGGTATGTGCGACTACAAAACATCATCATCCGCTAACTCATCTGCCTGGCGTTCATAATCTTCTACATTAGCTGGGATCTTTAATTTTACTTTATCGCCATCAAGGATTACTCCCATTTTAGTCGCATGTTTGAACGGATCATATAGTTCGTTGTTTTTGAGACATGAGTATAGAACTTGTGCAATCTTACCGCATACATGACCTATAGCTTTTCTCTTGGCCATTCCTCGATCAACTAATCGTTTATAGTAAACGCGAAACTATTTTCGCTTATTTTGGGGGATATTAACAGAAAAGTCATTAAGAATAGAACTCTGCGTGTATCTCTAACACCCTCGTAATGTCTGCCTACTCTTAAAAACGGAAGTGCCCGAGATTTTATTCTCTGCGGCTACACCAAGGTACTTTTTAAGCTCTAAATATGTTGAGAAACGTTCAACATCACCAATAGCGCCGATAAATGTACACGCCATAGATTCACTCATAATAAGGAAGGACATAAGTATCTTTGTATAAGGATGCGGTTGATATCCTTTTTCTTTATCGCCATAAAGCAGGGAAGCAATCTGTTTATCCATACTTTTAATTGCTTCATCTATGCGAAAAGCTTCTTCAATGAGCCACGTTTGCCGTTCAGCTAGGTGCGGAATGTTCAAGGATAATGTGTTTGGTAACAGTTCAGCTAAGGTCTTAGAAGCTTTTGTAGCAAATAGTTTTTGCACCAATAGTTATTAGAGTTTGTCTTAGCTCATCCTGAGTTGCCTTGGCCATTTCTTGGCCTGTAGGATACTTTAGTGCAAGTTTGAGGACACTTAACGCACCTGTCTTCTTAAAAGCTCGTTTAAGTTCAGGATTGGTTACAGAAAATAATTGCTGGACTTGATTCTTACGTCTTGTTAATTGAGTAGTAAGTAACCAGCGATCTCTAGTTAATGTGCGGTACAAAACCTGCTCTGCACTTGCAGGACGAACTATTCGCACAGATCGCATATCTGGATGAAGGGTTTTATGCCATCCCATATAGGCCATGATTCTAGCATCAATTTCATCGGATTTTTCATTAAGTCCTAGCTGGCGTTCACGAAAATCTTTTACTGCTTTATTTTCAACCTGATATATAGAATAACCTCGATCCAATAAAACTCGAACAACTAAATATGAATAATGCCCACCAGTTGGCTCCAGTAATATAAAGAAATCCTGGGATTTATATCCGAATTGTGCTTGAATATCTTATAAAGCATGGATGAACTTTGTAATCCCTTGACTATCCGAGTTAAACTTCATTGTTTTACTGCGTTTCCATTCCTTCTCACTGCGGAACTTTTCAAACGGAATGCAAGCAGCAACATGGAAATCCGAACCGATATCTATTCCAACATAGAAGGGATAAAAAGATTTAGAGTTGTCTTGGCCTTCATTAATTCTTGCATCCGTAAGAATAAAATTATTCAACTTATGATCACCTATTTACATTCATTAGCACCAGACCAACCAAGTTTTCTTAAGAGCTCCGCAGTGGGCCCAATGTAGCATGTCAGGTTTCAGAGTCAGTGCATTACCCAAAATAAACTTAGTGGTCGAGTATTCGCCTCAACACTTTAAAGGGCTCTCTGTTGTGTTCTTTCGACGTGTGGAAACATTTTCCTTCTTTATTCTGTTAAGTTCTTTGTTTTTATGCAAAAAAGCCTATCATATTGACAGGCTGATAATTTATCAGTGTGTGCAGTGCCAAGAACATGGAGCGCCTCAATTCTGTTAAAGAAGTCCTAGAGGGGTTACCTGCTGGCTCCAAACCTATTAGGGGCGGTTGTTTCCCTGAGAGGTCACTGCACAATATATATACGACTCTTTAACGCCAAATCCTCTAAGTATGTACCAGTTACCACAACACTTTATAGAAGTCTTATATGCTCCACGTTAGACTCAGGGGTTAACTGGTACACATGTATTTTAGTATGTTGTTTAAAAGTGGTAAAAGGCAATTTATTGAGCTAATGTTCTGCGTTAGCGTAATAAACTCTGTGAACTCTGTCAAATGCCCCGAAGCATGAAACAGGGTGTTATCTGAAGGATAAGGATACGGCTTCAATGAACTACTAACTCGTACTGCTTCTTTTATTTAGCTTCTTAAAAGCAGAATATTCACGATTTGATCCAATAAAATTTAATATCAAATTGGCGCATTCATCTGGACTCAAGATTTCAGTATTTAGTTCAAGGTCATACTCATTAAAGCAATAAACTTTATCATACTGTGAGATTGCTAAACCAATCTCTCTATCGCCCCTTAGTTTTTCTCTCCTAATAAGCTCCTCTTTCGAGCAAGTTACTCCTACAAGCAGTACAGGATGATCCATTAATAAACCTAGAAATGTATTAAATCGATCATCAGTATCATTTACTGTATCTACAACGATATTCGTCCCCATTACCGACATAAATTTAATTGTTGAATAAAACAAAGTAATCAATGGTTCAATAATTATATGGGTTGGGCCTTGCACATCATCTGCATATTTGGTGTTAATGAAATCAATGTAGTCATGAAACAATCCATTAAAAAAATCATCAATTGATAAATGATAAAACGAGATTTCATTTTGGTTTAATAGTTCAGTCGCTATGGAAGTCTTTCCGGAACTTGAAGTTCCATTTAGAAAAACTATTATCCCTTGCTTCAATTTAATCATCACCTCTTCAAATAATAATCATTGCGTAGCTTTCAGATAACGTATTTTTGCGAGCATAGTAAAATCCGTCATAATTAAGGTATTCGTGTAGTGATTAAGCAATCCTGCCAGTTAGTTCAATTAAAAAGGACGCTCCCACGCCTTCGCTTGGGCTACGACCTCCTCATTATATTCCATTTCCAATTACCAATTAAAGAACGTACGCGGGTAGCATGTAGTGCTTAAACAGGGGACTTATCTTAACCTAAGCACTAAGAAAATACTTTATTTTTCTATCTAAATCTTTATTTTCTTCTGACAGTAATTCTGTTCTTCTCTCGGCGTTCCTGTCATAATCCGGCCAGCATTTCATCTTATCCGAAAAACAGCCGATGACGGCGGTCATCGGCTGTTGCATCCTGCGTCAAGCAAACGAGAGGCCAGGATCAGCGGTGATGGGCCGTAACCTGAATTTTCTTGACATTGGCTTCATCGATGTAATAAATGTGCTCGTTGCCCTGAGCGTCCTTGGCCAGCGTCATGAAGGCGATCTCCTGGAATGTGCTGCCGTAATCCTCGGATAACGTGACATGCTCCAGCGTCTGCGGATCGATGACGGTAATCCGATCCGCCAGATCGATGTACAGCAAGCCGTCCTGCCCCCAATGCGGATGATATGGACGCCAGAAGCCGTAATTTTTCACATGCGGATAAATGTTTTTATAATCAAGAACGCGATACGTCACCGGATCGAGCTTAAAGATGATCCCGTCGACGCCTCCCCATACGTTGCCGTCCGGCCCAATCGTCAAGCCGCTAATCATCACGGGTTGATCCAGCTCGGGAATATCCAGCGTAAATTCCTTGATTTTTTCTTTTTTGGCGACGTCCCACACGAACATTTTCGCCGTTTTTTCGGTTGCGCCGATGCCAAGCCCGCCAAAGACGGTGGTCGAACCGAATATTTTCCCGTCCTTATAGGCCAGACCGTTAATGCTCTGATTATGAACGATATCCCGGTACACTTCCTTCTGTCCCGTGCCTGGATAATAGATGGTCAGCGCCCCGCCTAATTTGCCGTAATCGGGGATCGTGCCGATCATGATAAAATCATCCGTGGCCCGCATCACATAAGGGCGATCCTGCTCCGAGCCAATCTGGAACACCTCCTTCGCTTGGGGAAGCGGCTGTGTCGTGTCCAATGAATAAATATGGCCTCCCGGATAAATACCGAAATACATGTCGTTCCCGTAAGCGACAATGCCCTCCGCCTGCCCGAGGCTGAATGTCTTGAACGTGTCGGTGCGCGGATCGAACTGAACGCCGATCCCGCCCGGATAACCGCTCATGTATACGTTGCCGTCGGGACCGTTCTCCATATTGTGCAGCGGATTGGCCGAGCCCTGGACGACGGAAGGAAGCGTCTTGCTCGTCTCCGCGTCCACATTGAATACGGAAGTCTTGCCGTCACGCTGCATCGTGACGAACGACTGGCCCGGGAAGCCCGGATCATCGCGGAACTCGACCCAGGCGGCGCCGCGGAAGGAAGTGCCGTAGCGCATGGAGGTCATCCGCGCTTCGAACGTCGTCAGATCGATCTCAGTGATGACTCCGTTGGCGGGAACATACACTTTGCCGTCCTTCGTCACGAGCTGGTTGAAGGAGAATACGCCTGCGCCCTGCGTGCCGCCGATGTTTTTGCCGACGACATGCGGCAGCCATTCTCCCCGTTCGAGATCATAGAACAGCAAAGCCATCTGCGGATCGCCGAACTTCACCAGCAAATAACGGTCGACGATCGCCATATCGTAGGCGAACGGCACATCTGCGGGATTCACGCCAAGCAGCCCCGCGACCGGGCCGGAAATGACCTCCTTCACGCCGCTCTCCACATTGAGCTTGACGATCGCGCCCGTGGTACCGATCCCCGCGTAAATATAGCCGTTGTGATAGGCCATCGACCGCACATATTCCTGATTGCCCATCATGCGGCCATAATCGCGGTACGTTTTTGCTGCGGGATCATACTTGAATACTTTGCCTTGCTGGAAGGTGCCGCCATACACATTGCCCTTGTCATCGGTGACGAGCGACCAGATCGATTTCTCGCCCGGAAGCGGCTCGCCCAGGCTGCTCACCGTCTTCGTCCGCGGGGAGTAGCTCCACAACTCTCCCCGGTTGCTGCCCGTCATTATCGCCGCGATATAGACGGTTCCATCCGGGGCGATCGTATGGCGCCATACCGTATGAACCCCCTCCAGCGGGAACGAGCGAAGCAGCTTGTTGCTCTCGATATCCACGACGCTGAACACGGCCGTATCGCCCTGCGCGGTCGAGTACATCGTCGCCCGCCCGTCCTCTACGCCGGCGACGGCATCGTTGATCGCTACCGTGAAGACGGGAATGCCCAGATCAACCGGAGGCGCAAAGGTTCTTCCCTTGAAGCTGATCTCTCCTGCCGGCGGCTCGCCCGGCGATGTCTTCGGGTAGGTCACCTCGAAGTCATCATAATAGACTTCCGCCATCTGGTACTTGTTGACCGAGGCGAAAATGCGGGCCGTCACCGCATTCGCAGGTGCCTTGCCCGATACTTGCACCTTCTGCCATTCGCCGTAGCCCGATGATATATGCTGGAGCATATCGTCGCCGACCTGCTTCCCGCTGCCGTCATAATAGCGGAACAGGAGACTGGCGCTGCCGCTCTTCAGCAGCATCATGACCGAGCCGGTATAGGTTATGCCCGGTTCGACCGTGAGCGGATCGCTCTGAACCGCGACGGCATGGTCGCGGCTCGTATCCGTAATCTTCAAGCTGTGCTTCCCGCGGTACGCTTCTTCCTTGCTGATCTCATGGCTTACAGCGCCTTCCACGCTGGCGAATATTGATGTCCAGCCCGGAATCGAGTCCTTCGCTGTCTGCTGCTCGAAGCCGGGATTTTTCACAGGCAGCGCCTTCGCCTCGGAACGAGTCTCTCCCTTGCCTTTATTGCCGGCTGCGGCCGTGGTCGCTGTCGCTTGATTGTTCGCATCTCCCACTGCTTCCGCCCCGGCGGCATTGCCGCATGTTATCACCGCCATCAGTACGGCCAGCACGGCACTTATTCGGCTGAACCGTTTGCTTCTCCACGGTACCATCATCATTACCCTCCTTCATGTCTTACCTCTGCTGTAGCGACCGCCAAAATGTAAGCGTTATCAATAATGCGGTCGGCTTTGGCTTGGATAACTACTACTTTCCCGTTACATGCAACTTAGCCATGAGCGGCAAAGTGACTCACGCTCTCGTAAACTCTAAACTTTAAACTCTAAATTTGCCAGACTTCAAGCTGCTTTAACCTTGCCTTCGCCATGCTCCTTGTCTGCAATTGTCTTCCCTTTGTCTTCCCTTTGTCTTCACTTTCCCCTACCTTCACCCGCAAGCTTCGACCCCCAGCGACCGGATCACCTCCTTTTATCGATTCAGGCTCTTATGTAGTATACATGATGCAGCGAAAAATGGGCGATCAACGAACATAATTGGGAATTAGATTACAACTGGTTTATAACTTCTATATTACTTCGGTTGATGGCGATGTCAATTCGCAGACTATTTATAGACAGATTAAAGACAGAGCATAGGCAGAGCAACGGCAGAGCGAAGGCAGGTACCCGGTACACCCGGATAGGCTGAGGGCAGGTAGAAAGCATGCCCTATGCCATATGCCCTGTTCTCTGATGGGCGGCCATTTGGGCTCAGATGCCCCGAAAATGCTGCAAAACTACATCTTTTCATAGACATCGATAAACGGAAGAAGGGAATCCTGCCTAGATGCAGGAATTCTAACCGTTATCGCTTGGATGGGAGGTAAAACGGGTAAAATCATGTAAATTTGCAGGAATTTCCTCGAACCTCCCCTTAGAAGAGGGAAAATACTGCACATTTGCAGTATTGGTGACCTAGTAGCTTCGTCTCCCCCAAGAAAAACTCGCCGATGACAACTAGTCACCGGCGAATTCGTCATTGCACGGCCGAGATGTGCTCCGTCTCGCCCCAGATCACGTCTCGTGCGCTTCCGCCGAAGCCATCGATAACATGGTCATCCGATGTGTCGGTATGCTCAAGCACAAGCACGCAAATATGCTTGTCCTGGCGGTTGCCGCCCAATCTGGCGATGACAGGCGCTTGAGCGTGCCGCAGCGCTTCATTGACAGGCTCGATCAACTCGGACGTAAAAAGCTCCAGCCTCGTCCCATACGTTCCTTGGGGAATGCTCGCCTCGTACTCGACACCGTCCACCTGGAAATTCAGTGTGTTATTCGTCCCCTTGATGACAATCGGTTGGGGATGCAGGGCCGCCGAGCCCCATACCTGCGTTCCTCTGCTGCTCATTTGCTCATCCTTCCTTTCTGATCGTTATCCTGTGCATGTTGTCGCTGATCGTTATCCTGATCATGCTGTCTCTGATCGTTATCCTGTTCATTTTTCCCGTTATCTTGTTCAAGCTGCTCGTTATCCCACTCATGCTGCCTCAATATCCCGCTCATGTTGCTCATTATCCTTTTCTGTTGCTCGTTATGCTGTTCCTGTTGCCGCTGCTGCTGTTCCTTCGTTTTCAAAATCGCGATAATCTGCTTGATCTGCGGCGGCAAAGGCAGGCCAATCCGTCCGTAGTTCTCCGCAATACTGATCACCTCATTGGAAATGTAAAACCATATCGCGCCGTACATGAGAAAATCGCTCTCAAGCGCCACATCGGCGCGATGAGCGAGCAGCACGACGACGAACATCAGGCCCTTTTTGGCAAGCCCGACAAAGCCCTTCTTGCTGCTTAACCCGGCATGCGGCATGCCTCTGGCCGCTTCCATGACGGAGGCAGCGTAGCCGCTGATGTAATCCATAAGCGCCAACAGCGCCAAAAACTCAAGCAAGCTGCTCCCTCCCCCATACATGTAGCTCATCAAGCCGCCGATGAATCCGATACTGCTGTTCACTATTTTTTCGTACACCCGATCCCTCCTCATCATCGACAGCAATCTCTCCGGAAAAAGAAAGGAGCCATCCGGTGAAGGACGGCTCACAATATGGGTTCCTGCTACAAAATATAATAATATGCCCCGCCTGCGCTGCCGACGGTAATGACACCATGCAAATCTCCCGCATCCCGCTGGCGGATCAGGGCTGCCGCAGCGCAGTCCTCCTCCCCAATGACTCTTGGCGCGAGATAGCCGTGAAGATCCGGAACGCTGACCTGAAGGGCGGCCTCCACCTCATCAAAAGCGTGAACAACGAGGAAGGCTTTCAGCTCCGATGGCAGCTTAATCATGACGGTACTGTCCAGCGTATGTTCATGCTTCACATAGAGATACGTCTCGATGGAAGAAGCATGCTTCACGTCCAGAGCGGCCGGAACATCCGGGCGAGATGCCGCAAGCGAGGCATGATGATCCTCGTAGTGAGGAACCTCGATCTGGCCTGCTATCTCCCGCTCACCGAGCGCCCGAATCGTCAGCGCCGTATGCATATCCGGCTTGGATACGGTTGCCCGGGAGCCGACCTCCGAATCCCTCTCTTCCCGAACGCTCAGGCTGGCCACTGTATCGTCGTAATGCTTATGGTAGCGCGACACTTCCACATACGCAGGCAGAGCAGGGACAGAAGCCGTAATGGATGATTCCGGCCCCTCGGATTCCTTCTTCATAACCGTAAGGGAGCAAGCCAGGCTTATGTTCGGATCGACCGTGATGCAAGCGGGCTTGTCCGGCGTGCTGGCCGCCATGATCACCCTGCGCTCGCTTGCCATGTTCTTGCGAATCGTGCAGCCGGCCTCCAGCTCCGGGTACTCCCGAATCGCTACCGTCAGCGCTGCCGGGTGAGCCGGCCTGGACACGAGCAGGAAGCCATCCCGCCATTCGAACATCGGATCGGCAGGCTGATGCACATAGAGAGTCGCTGTCCGCTCATCCGCGCCGCGGTCGCTATGGACCGTAAGGCTGGCTCTCCGGTCGGAGCCTCCAACTCCGTAGACGAATACGGAGGCGTCAATCGCGCTTCTGCCGATGCTGTACACTTGGTTCGGAATATAGCGGAGCTGGAGCACGGGCGGCTTGTGGGATTCTCTCGTATAAAAGGTGACCGCGTAATCGTCTTGCGTTTTCACAATAAATCCGTAGTTGTCCAGTTCCCCCTGAAGCCAGCGCTCGACGATGCGAAGCACATCCACCTCAATGCAGCGCTCTGCCGGGTGAAGCGTGTATTCATCCGCGAGCAGTTCTACCGAATGGGGCTTGTTCGCGTGGGTAATCCCGAGCTCTCTCCAAATGCTGTGCGGCTGATGCAGCTCAATGCTCGTCCCGACCGGGAACGCGCCGGCATAATAGAGCTTCATCGTCGCCTTCTCCAAGCGGTACACATCGGGGAGCAATTCATTCAATGGACCGAAATGAATAAAGGCCTCGAACGACTCATTGCTGCCCTTCCCCGTAACCATGCTCTTCATGTCGCCGTAATTCAGCGTTACGAGCTCCGGATCGCTGCGGGTCGTCGAATCGGCGGCCGGAGGCAGGCTAACGTCTTTGCGCGGCGTCTCCAGCAGCTCCACCCGTCCAACCATCCGGTTATGAGGCCTAATCTCGATCGATGCAGACAGGTAGCTGGAAGCCATCGCTTCAATCGCGGCCGTCATATCCTCATTGCCACGGTACTTGATATCCAGGACGGCAGGCAGCTCCGCCCCTCGCGGCACTCTCGCGGAGATTGCGGCGTCTATGCCCTCCCTCACCCGGGTTGCCGATACGAGAGCGGCTTTCACCTCGCTCCTTCCGGAGCCATACAAATAAAAAGCCCCTCTCATGCGGTTAGAAGGGGATTTGACGTGCAATATTCCATTTAGACAATTCTCATCTTCGTGAATCGTAATTGTAATCACTTCCAATCTCATTGTATTGAGACTGTCTATATCCGATTGGCATAGGCCCGAATCTCGAAGCGGCCATCCGGCGTCGGCTTGGCGTCAATCTCCGTGGCAATCCGGACATAACATTCAACCGTGTCTCCTTGATGCAATACTTCACTGTACAGCAGACTATCGACGGGAAGGAACGGGCTCGACTTCCGGGACAGCTCTATTGCGACGCCATCCGGCAGCGACTCATTGACCGTCTTCAACGTCAGGTTCGTAATCGAGTAGCCTAGCTGGTTTTTGACGACTACCTTCTGATCCAGACTGGTCTGCCCGGCAATCAGCATATCGAAATCCAAGTATTTCAGAATCCCGCCGAACGTATCGGAATAATAATTCCCCGTCTCGTCCATGAACATCAAGCCGGAGTAGCTGCCGATGAACTTCGTCTCCCAAGACTCGGTCTCGCCCCAATAATCTTGATATTCGACGCGCAGCTTATTCTCCTGATTGAACACAATATCCCGCTCCGAGATCGTCAGGTTAATATCGACCGGAGAAGCGGCCAGACGCGTGAACTCCCCGTTGGCTGGGAAATAAGGCTTATCATTCAGCAGCACTCTGTACTGAACCTTGCCCTTATCGGGATCATCCAAGCGGCCGGTTAATTTGTTGCCCGTCAGCTTGAGCTCAATCGACGCCTTCGTATTCAGGAGCGATAGCGACAGGTCCTTGACCTTAACGTCGTCCAGCGCAGACCTCGCCACCAACCGCGAATGATCCAGCTTCACTTCCTCTTCACGATGAATGCTCTCGTCCAAATAATAGCCAATCCGAAGTTGACTGCCTTTATCTTGGAAGTGAGCTTCTTTGATGCGGGCGAGCGCTTTGAAGCTCATGCCCAGCTCACGCACCTTCGCCATATCGGCCGCATTCACCGATTTCCATCGTCCATTCCGGAACACTTCCCACGTCACGCCGCCATCGAACGACAAAATAAACTGGCATCGGCCCTCATACGCCTGGACAGGAAGTTGATTCGCAATGATAGCGAGGAGACTGCCATGTAACTCAAAATCGCTCGGCTGCACGAGAAGCTGCTCGAATGGCAAAGCCTTCATGTCGATGCGCAGGGGGATGTCCATATAAGTCTCGGCGAAAGACTTCACCTTGTTGCCCTCCGGCACATATGTCACGATTTCGACTGTGGGAGAGAGTTGGACCAGCTCCTGCCACGCCTCCGGCGGGATGATGGAGAGATCGGTCATGCCGTGTTGGGCGAATAATTGCGAAGTTACCGGAGGGCATATGACTTCCCATCCAGTGTCTCTGTATGTTCGATACTCGCCATTGTTTAGTTGGATTAGGCTTTTATTTGGAGTCATGCTTTCCGCATACCACTCGTTGAAAGCTACATAATTTCCTGCTGCAGTCACTTTATACTTACCTGCTGCCAAGCTCGGGCACAATAGATACCAATCATGAGAGGATGTAGTATTATAGATTCCAACGTCTTCATACTTCTCCCCAACCCACTTTTGCAGTTTTATTTGTTTAGGAGTACTGCCACCAGTGTCGGAATAGCTGCCGCCGACAGCCCACAAGTTACAGTGGCTACTTATTGAGAACTCTAAATATGAGTTGTGGGTCGTTGACATTAAAGCTGCATTATAAGTGCCTTGTTTAATTGTAATACCATCAAGCAATGCAGAGGCATCGGATGCCGTACTTGTATTTACTGATGAACCCCAAAAGGAAATAAGTTCAATTTTTACCTCATCCCCTAAATCCGGCATATCAGGTTTTGCATTACCTGCCACAAAATCATCTCCTTTCAAATAAATAATCAAAACAAAAGAGACAGCTCCATAGGGGCTGTCTCACTTTATATATACAATTCCTTTTGATAAATCCACGGTTACACCGTATAGATCGCCATCTTCAATCTTTTCTTTAAATATTGGTTTTAGCTCCTCTTGAACCTCTGCCTCTTCTTCCATTGTCCATGTCACCAATTCAAAATCTCCATCCAACTCATCCAGTGGCGAATAAGTATGGTGGATTTCAAGTTCAGCTTCATTCTTATCTGGATCGTCGGTGTAATATAGTACATCGAAACTGTCACCAACCTCATCGTAAAAGGTGAATGGTTCGGTTTCTAAGGTGATGGTCGAATCTTCTTGATCAGGGTTGTCGGTATATTCGATTATTTTTATTGTCTGATCATCAAATTCTTCAGCCAGAGTAAATGGTTCAGTTAAAATAGAGATAACCATTTCAGGTACATCATCTTCTCTGTAATAGAGGAGTTCAATCTCACCTGATATTTTAGCCCATGCTGCTTCGGGAATAGAAGATGGGAGGATACCATATTGTAAAAAGTCCATTTCCTCACATGTATCACCAATAATTCCCCACTCATTGCTGCGGCTATCGTAGTATTTGTATTTATCATCATGCAAAATCAATAGTTTTTGATAATAACTTCTATAAATGTGTATTCTTTTAACTGTATGAAATTTTTCAGCAGCATATGTGTGACCGCTTAAGCTAAACCTATAATGTGTATAGGCTGCGTTATTATTAAAATTTACAGATAATGATGTTTTATTTACAAGCGTTGTCCATGTTCTCCCGTCATTCGATCCAGCAAAGGATGAATAATTGGGGCCAGGACCAGTCCCGTAATATTTACTAATGCTGTAACTTGTAAGGACTATAGGTTTTTGAAAAATCATCGTAATTGATGTGTCAACATTATTTGCCTTCCAATACCTTGATGAGTCATTGAATGCATTATACACCGGATATCCTGATGCAGTACTACTAGCACTTACAGTAACCTCTCCATTAGAAAATGAATTCAAAATAGGAGTAACATCTACCTTCCCCTTTGAATAACTGTCCTCTATTTTTTTCACCATGGAACCGTCAATACGAAGTCTAAACACTCTTCCTTTCTCATATATGAGAGGATTTTTGACCACAAAACTTCTGTTAATAAGTTTATTATTTAAATCAATGTAAAAACTATTATTAAGACCATAAACGCTAAAGTCATCTTTTGCTAATTCATCCCCAATCTCTACGTATTTCTCATTAATTAGAGAATGGTACATCTGATCATTTATTTTCAGTAAGAATTTATTTTCCATGTAGCAGCCTTCCTTATTTTTATAGATATTTTTATAACTTCAATCATGATTCCTGATTCCCTTCACTTCATATTTCTTCAAATCTATATTATGCTCAAATATCTTTCCTTCATTTAAGTCGCTTTCTTTATTGGATATTAGCTGCACCTTATCATAATTATTTTTTAAAGTTTCTTGGGCTATTTTGTCCATCCCATACGCCGTAAAGTATTTTTCACTTACTGTCGGAATATATGAAACCACATTAACACCTCTGTACATCTTTAATTCATTTACATCTGTATATCCTGTATTTCCATTGTTAGCAGACCAATTCAAACGATACATTTTATAAGATTTCGGATTGTCGATGTAGTAATCCTTATCTGTATTTATGGTAGTCCACGTTTGGTTTTTCTGTGTATCTAATACATGCCACTTATCTCCATCGTGACTGCCTTCAAAAGTCCAGTCTCTTGGAAGCTTATTCAAATGAGAACTTCCAGCCATACTCCTGACAGCATATTTCGCAATGGCTATTGGTTTATCAAACTCATACCCTAAAAAACCAACTCCACCACTACCAGTTTTAGATGCATAACCTTCTGTATCATCAACTTGATTAAATGCTTTCCAAGCATCATAGCTTGTTGAATAAATATCCTTTGCAAATGCACGTCCAGATGGCGTAATATTTGATGTCATTTTGGGAATTGCAGTTATAGTATTGAACTTATTATAAAATGCCACTCGATTTTCGGTACTTGTTTGAAATAGCATTCTACTATCCCAATGCCTTTGCCTACAATCAAAAGAAGAAAATCCCTTAGGCATAGGATAGACAAAAGAGGAAGCTCCGAAATTAGCTGTTACTGTACTTTCTGTTGCTCCTGATTGTGGAGCTGAAACAGCAGGAAAAACTTCCCCCATAGTTTTGATATTGGTATGAGATATACCCTGACTAACTCCATTTTTCCAAAATTCTAATGTCCCACTATCCAAGTTTAGAAGGATACTTATTACATCTCCAACAACAAAATTCTTCCCATACAGAACATTTTCCGGTAGTTTTTTTCCGTTTTCCCAATAATACCGCGCATTTTGAGTGGAACTATTAGTAGAAGTTAAAACAGCATCTCTGTTCACTATTCCTATGAGTAGCCAATTATAAACACTTACGGTTATTTCCCAGTACCACTTTCCGTGGCTTTTCCCGTGCGTTGCTCTTACAGTATTATTGTAATTAGGGACTTTTGCTGTTAGGTTCGCATTACTTAGAATCACACCACTACCTTTATTTACTACATCCCAAGTAACATCTATAATTGCCACTTTCCTCACCACCCACCAAATATATTAATTCACTACAAAAAAACAGAACCAGTTCAGATCTACTTAACATCAATCCTGTTTATATCAAAGTATTTTTTGTAATCAACCTTTGCTTTGAACACTTTCCCTTCACCCAATACAGAGGAGGTCATAGGAAGAGAAACAGTTTGCTCTTTTCTATCGAAAACAGACAAATCACTAATGCCATCATTCATAAAAGTGTCTTTTGAAGGTAAAGTTGTTGAAATTGGTTTCCATTCTTTATCGTATGTTTTATATAGGTTGTCGTTACAAACGAAAGACGGAGATGAAAGGGAAGTAATTAATAACATTGGTCTGAATGCACATAATAAAGTTTTCGCATCGCTTGGATAGCTATTTAAATAGCCAGGTTCGCTAGAGCCACCTCTCATAGTTCGGTAAGCTGGACTATTATTATTAGCAAAAAAACTCGTTGTTGAAGTCCAAGCAAAATTATTTGCCAAATTCCATTTTGTGTGGTCGGATTCTCCGTTGTTAATATATTTATCCCATTCATTATCTTTATTGTTTTCATCAATTCCACCAGTTAGTAAACGAAGTATACCATCTATTTCATTATCAATTCGTACGGGCAATCCACTTCCACTAGCTACTCCAGCACTATTTAAGGTGTCCCATGAAATGGAATGTTCTATGTTTCTATCAGCGATCAATTTCCATCTACTGAGATGATCTTTATCAACACAAATAAAATAAAAATCACCATTTGGTGCAGCAGATGATGTTGTAGGTGAAATGAAGTCAGATGTTTCTTTCCCAAGTCCTGAAAAAGTACCTAATGTATTTGCTATTGCTCTATAGTGACATCTTATTTTTTTCCCAATTTTTAATTGTTCAACACTTTTTACCTCTTCTAGCACTTATATTCACCTTCTTTCTATTCTTGATATTCGAATACGGGTCGAAAACCATTAAATTCCGATGCAGAATCTGCTGCTATGTGATACAAGGCCTGAATCGTTTTATACCCTCTTCTTACTCTTTTTTTAGAGTCAGTAGTGTTAAACCCGTCATATGTGATAACCCCAAGAGCTGGAGTCTCTTGACAAATCGTTATTTTTTCATTCCAATGGAAAACATCATTTTTAGTGTGGTCTTGTTGTATCTTGCTTGAAGGAAAATTAACTATATACTTATCCCACTCATTATTAGTAGGCCACCCACCATTGCCTTGATCGGTTAATGATTTATTTCCGTTAGCATCCGCATAAGCAACGCCGCCAGTAAGGGAACGAAGGATACCCTTCACCGTAGATATTGTCGTACTAACCCCTTCGATATACTTCAGACTATTCAAATAGTCCCATGACCATTGATTTCTAAGAACTCTGTCGGAAATAAGCAATCCTTGATCTACTTTTATTCCATACCAGTACTTACCTTTTGTGGTTTCCCCATTTGGAATTCCTTCTAATGGACATTCTGTATACCTTGACGTGTCCGCGCCAAATTCAAAATAGTCATCATTGTGATAACTCCAAACTATATAATCTCCAATCCTCATATCCTTCACATGTTTTCTCAATTGTCCGGTAGTTGCTGGAACTGGCATTCTTATCCCTCCACTCGTAACGAATCAATCTTCTTCATCTTCCCATTCGGTATCCTCTTCCTCAGCACCACGCCCTCGTCTTCCCAAGACTCGTCCCTCTCGTACTTATAGAGATAATGCTTTTTCAGCTCCAGCACGCCCTCGTCGGAGTTGACCCATTCGTTGGTGTATTTCACGATTTCGGTGAAGTCATCTACGGTAAAGGCGGCGGCGTGCTGGGCGGGGATGAGCTCGATTTTGAGCTGGGCGTATTTAGCGAAGGGGGCGCTGTATAGATTGCCGGCCGTTTTGTCGATGGCTGCGTACTCGGTCCAAGTGATGCTATCCGATGAATATCGGATGTATAGCTTGTAGTCGGCGGCACCCTTCACGTCTACGGTCTGTGTCATCCGTTGAAAGGCCGTGAACCGGTCCTGGATGACGATCGGAAGCGACTCCCAGGAGCCGGAGGGAGCGTAGACGATGTTTCCGTTGTCGTCTTTTTTGAGTTCCTTCAGTTGCAGCTTGCCGTCGTTTATGACGGTGTTCGTAAACGTGCCCGCTGCCAAATCAACGGGAATGAGCACTTCATGCGTTGCGTTTGTCATCGAATCACCTCATCGTATCGTCCAATTAATTTGCCCGGCATGCTTCGCCTTCAGGGGCGCCTGCATCTCGTCCACCAGGAAGCCGTTTCTGCGAATATGCAATGTGCCGTCCAGATCAAGGTCTGACGTTATTTTAATCTGCATGAACGCCGCATCATGATAGGGAATCGAGAGAATGCATTGAAAATCGATGTTGGCGTCGTGGAGCTGCATTTGTTTTTTGTAGCCGATATTGTACTGGGTAATCGAGTCGGAGAAGGTGCCTTCCTTCCCGCCTGTCGTGAACAGCTTGGCGTCGGAGACGGCGTCTTTGTACGTAATAATGTCGTTGTACAGGAAGGTCCGCCCGGTCAGCGGATATTCCCGCGAGGAGGCCGAGTAGGACAAGGACAGACGGTGGCCGTTCATCGTGAAGACACCGTTGCCTACATCGAAGTAGATTTGCGAGCCTTCCCCTATCAATCCGAACCGGATCAGTTTAGTTTTGTCTATATGATAAAAGCTGTTTGCTTTTCGGTTGTCGAAGTTATATTCTGCGAGATGCGAGCCGTCGGCATATTCCGCCACCCAGATGAACGACTGGGCAACAGGCGAACGCGTTATTTTTTTCTGAAAAATCATGCGTAACCTCCCATTGTATTGTGAGATAAATAGTTCCATATAGCAAAACAGACGGGACCCTATCGGCCCCGCCTGGATACATCATCTTGGTTCAAATTGTTACTCTATTCAAGGTTATACATAGCGGTAGGACACGCGCAGCTTAAATTCTTGCCGGCCGCTCGACGCGTCCAACGGAATTTTCGGCTGTACCGACACGGTCACATAGTTGCCGGCAGCGTCCATCGGGTTCCCGTTATTGTTGACCCCCAGAATCTCCTGCTTGGCCGGAGTCAGCGGAATCGACAGCGGGTTGCCCTTATGATCCTTCGTCGTCTTGCCCGTCGTGCCGATCGGCTTCATGCGAATCTTGCCGACCGCCGATGTCTCCTCCTCGATATCGGTCTCGCCCAGGGAGTCTACCTGAACATGGAACCAGTTATTTTTAACCGCTTCGACGTTGTTCTCGGGCGTATCTCCGGTACCCCCGCCCATGTCGCGCGTCGTGAACGTGCAGTCCTCCATCTTCGAGACATCGGTATCGCCGTTGCGGTTGTTCCAAATGTTGAACGTATGCAGCGGCCCCAGATCTCCGGCATCAATGACGCCAAAATCAAACGGGGCGGCAATTTCGGCAGTATGAGCGCTGTTGAACCAGCTTACGATCGGTTTGGTCATCTTTTTTCCTCTTTTCTCGTTATCGTTATATTTTGACGATGAGCTGCAGCGTGACATGCTGGATGTTCACGCCTTGCTTCACGACATGAAGCCGGAACATATCGCCGGCATTCACGATCTTGTTATCGATGACGGCGCTGCGATCATCGACATGCTGATGGGCCTTGATTCGAACCGGTTGGGACATAATCTCGCTCCAATTCGCCCCATCCAGCGATTTTTCCACTGTAATCTCGGTATCGGATTCGCCGGCTACCCCGCACAACGCTTCGACGCCGATCAGTTCTCCCTGAAAAGGGAACCTCGCAATGACGCTCTGAACCCCCTGATATAAAGAATTCGGCAGGCAGAACACCATCACCCGGTCCTTCACTTCCAGCGGAATGCTTTTTAGCTTCAAATGCTCGGCGACCGTCATCAGGCCGTCCGCATGCTCGCTCACCGGCTGAATGCTGCGGCCGAAGATGTCGATGAGCACCCATTCCTTGCCGTCGAAGCGGTAACGGTTGCCATCCTCGTACGTCTGCACGGTCCAGCCGATATGCGGATACGGATAGGTCGCGATCAGCTCCTTCATATCCGCCACGGGAGGCTTGAACACCAGGAGCGTTGACTTGTAAGCCAACAGCGCCTGCTCGGTAGCGAGCTTCGCCTCATCCGCGGCCTGATTCGCCTGGTCGGCAGACCGATCCGCTGCATGAGCCGCCTCCTTCGCCATCGCCACGGCCTCGTTGACCTCCGCGATGGCCAGATTCGTCTCCTGCAGCCGCTGCAGCATCTCGTCAATCATGTCCTGCAGTGTCTTGACGACATCCGGATGCCGGCTGACCATCGCATAGATGCGGGAAGCCGGATAGAGGATCAGGCCTCTGCCCTTATACTTGCACAGCAGCGTCTTACCTTCCTGGGACGGATGGAACTGAATCGTTCCGTTCGCATAGTTGACCAGAAATTCATGCGGCGACAATGCCAGCTTCTTGTCGAATCGTTGCGGGTCGACCTCGGTCAACCCCTCGATGCGGACCTTGTCGGTCTGGGAAGGAATCTCCAACAGCGTAATCTGGTTGTTAATGACGGGGAGCGAATCGAGATGCTCCTTGTATGGCTCCTCTGGCGTGCCTTCCCGCCAAATAATGGTCACCGGATCATGCAGTTCAAGCTGCGTCCGTAATTGGGCCATCCTATCACCTCCTTACTATGTCGATGAATTCGATATACACACGAAAGACACACATTCCTTGCAACCCAAAAACGCCTCTCGTTCAAGAGAAGCGCAGACATGCCTACATATTGATCAAGGAATTTCCTTCGCTAATCGTCGTCCCAGTGCCGAGACAGGTCGTCACGCTTGAGCCTTGGACGGCAATCAGCTTGCCGTTCAAATATACCCGCTTCGCGTTGCCGCCCGCTATCATGCCTTGACCGCTGCCCGACTTGCCCGGGGAAATATTGATGTACCGCGTCCTATCGGTATCCGAAGGAACCGAAGGGCTGGCTTGCCAGACTTCATTCACCCGATCCCCGACGACCGCGGCAGACACGCCGTTCACATAGAAGCGGGAGCTCGCCGCAATGCCGCGGCCGGTAATCAGAGCGCCGGTGCTGCCTGATCCGGTTGATTCCCAGTAGTCATCATCATAATCCCTAGTCTGTATCGTATAAGTCACATGCCCATCCTTCACGACCGGGGCGGTTGCGCCCCCATTCAAGGCGATAGCAGCCATCGCATTCCCACCCTTCACCGCTGAACCGGCTCGCCAACGAACCGGTGCATTCCTTTTTCACCATCAACTGTTCACAAAATCAAACTGGACCGCATGGAAGATCATGTTGCCGTCTGCGGTCATCTCAATATAAGCCCGCTCGGTGCCGAAGCGGCCCGCGCCGCCCTTGGCGATCGCTTCGATGTCTCGACCGTCCAGTACGATGCCGCTCTCCTTCGCAGTCACGTGCACGCCTTCGTCCCGCAAATCGAGGCTGCGTTTTTTGCCTGTGGCGCTGGCGCCGTATTCCAGCATATAACCGCCGGAATACTTTTTCTCGACCGCCACGCCGTGGCCCTCCCCGGTGCCGTCCCCGATGCCGAGATAGCGGGCCGGCTGGGCGCTGCCGTCGGGCTTGTCCCGCTCGAACGTAATCTTCTGCTTCACATTGATGCTGTCGAAATTGTACGTGTTGGCCACAATCCCGGTATTTTCCGTCGTCAACACTTTCTTGTCCGCATCCTGCCAGTAGAGCGGACGGCCGCGCGAATCATGCGCCGGCTCGCTCTTCGACACCCTGGCTGTGATGAACTGAATCGCATGCTCCTGAATCTCGATATAGTCGACATATTCCCCTTCCTTCATCACATCTTTCGGCAGCGTCTTCACCTTATTCACCGTCAGATCATTCACATACGTCTTGTCGGCCAGAATCGTGTTCACCTGGATCATTTCCGGAATGAGCTTGCCCACATTGATAATATCGAGATGGTCCATATCGATGTAGCCGGCTTCCGTATCGATCAGTACATCGCCAGCGGGACCGACGAATTTTCCTTTGTAGGCCGTCAGATTGCCCTTCATGTCGACGCGGAAGGGGGCCTTCCCGAATTCATCGTGCCCGGCCCAGATGCCTATGCTCGGATAGACCTTGAACACATCGTTGCCCTCGCCGATGACCAGGCTGGAGCCCTCGATATGGCCGTTCTTGAACAGGGAGCTGTCGATCTCGGCGTCCTTCGCGAACAGCTTGTTCATCCAGACATTCCCCAAGTAATCGGCGTGAAAAGGAGCCTGCGACCATACGGAGGAACCGAGCGCAAGCCCCTGCTTGTCAATCGTAAACACTTGATCGTCAACCCCGGCCTTGACGAACAGATCGCCGTCCAGAGAGGTGCCGAACGTCTTCTCGTACACGCCGTGGCGAATGCGCTCGATCGTGAAGCCGTCATCCGCAGTCATCGAGACCCGGTTCACCTTCGTGTCGCTGCCGCAATCGCCGGAAGCGTACCGGTTCACGATCATGCCGAACCGATCGGGACGATCCGCCAGCAGTCCGAGCTTCACGACCTCCCGGCCGCAACGGTCGTCGATCATGAGGCGAGAGCCCTCGATGGTGAACACCCCGGTCGTATCGCCGATGACGACGCGCTGCCCGAGAATGATCTTGCCGAGCACCGTCTCCGCGATCAGGCCGTCCGGCGTAATCGCCGTATCGTACCGCAGCCCGCCCGAGCGCGTCAGACCCAGCGCACCATGCGTCGCCCGCAGGAAGCGGTCCGGATCGTTCGGATCAGTAATCGTCAGCCCTTTCCGATCCAGCGTCACGAACTCATTCGACGCCATATTGATGTCGTCCGTGACCTTGTTCCAGAAATGGTCGAACAACCGGCTCATATCCGACGTATCGACAACGGCCTGCCCCCACTTCTTCTTGTTGCTGTCCACGACAATCGACGTGCTCTTGCTGTCGTAGATGAACTTCTCCAGCCGCTTCTGCGCATCGGATACATCTCTGGCGTTGCTGATCGTGAGGCTGATATTGCCGTCCTCATAGTCATAAGTCATCTCCGCAATGCGGGCTTCGATCTCAATCTGAAGCCGCTCATGCTTGATCGTGACCCAGTCGCCGACGACCAGCTTGTCCCAGTTATGCTGCTCCTCGACGATCTCGAGGAAGTTCACGATATCGATGCGGAATGTCGTCCGGGGACGCTGCAGCTCCTTGAACTTCTCGATCGCCGCCTCATACAGATCTTGCTCGTCAATGTACTTCTCATCGCTGAACTCCCGCTCGATGACATACAGGTTCAGCTCCTGCAGCAGCTCCGGGGCGAAATTGCTGTCGGCGGACAGCGTCTTCTGCAGCTCGGCCATGTTCGCTTTGACATCGTCCAACTGCTGCTCCAAATGCTTAATCTCGATTTCCTTCGCGGCGATCTGCATTTGCTTATGATCGAGACTGAACTTTTCAATAATGTCCGTGCCGTTGTTCGCTCCGTTCAGCTCGTCGAGGGAGATGAGCGCCACCTGCAGGAACACCTCGGCCTCGGCGCCGCCCCGCACCTCGACGGCCGCCTTGTCCGCATGATGCCGCTTGCCGAGCAGCATCCACCGGTCCGGAGCCGCGGCTTGATCCGCACCGTCGAGCGCGACCGTGAGGCCCCCTTGGCTGACCTTGCACAGAACCGCGTACGGATATTCCGGATTCAACGCGAAGCTTCGCGAGCTGCTGCCGCGGTGCGTATACTTCTCGAAAAACATCTTCTGCTCGAACTGCTGCGAAATCATCGTATCGGTAATGACCGCTTCGTTTTTTTTCAGCTTATCCAGCTCAATGCTTCGTTCGGTCATACTGTCTTCGATTGTCTTGCGTTCAGCCAGCAATTCCCGGAACTTGTCCCGCTTGCTCTCCACCAGATCCTCATAATCGAGCAGCGCATGGCATAATTCATCGGACATGTACTGGCTGTGCCGGATCACCTGACGCTGCTCGCCCCGCTCGAACGGATACAGAAAATAACTGAAATTCTCAATGTAATTCTGCCCCGTCGGGTTGACCTTTTGAATCGTAAGCCCGTCCTGGCCGAAGGCCTTCAACCGGGTGACCATCTCATCCGCTCGCGCTTCCTTGCCGATCGACTTCAGGTATTTGCCATAGGAAAAAGAAAGGCCCTTGTTCACCCCGAACAGCTCCGGCTTGAGCAGCGACACGGTTCGCCGATGCGTGTCCCATTGGACGACCGCATTGTAGGTCTCGGCCACTTGATAGACCGCATCCAGCACCGTCGTGTTCCCGAACTCGAAGGCGCGGTACGTCAGCTTGAAGTCGGCATCGATATAGCCGATATTCCAGATCGTGCTATGCAGCAGTTCCGTCAGCACCTGCTCGGCATGATACGACTCGACACTGTAATCCCGAATCGATTTGTCGCTCAGCTCATAAGGAAGAGCGAAGCAGGCGACCTGCCGGTACAGCCTGTCTTCCTGTCCGCTGTCCTCAATCGAGTGAATCATATACCACTCGCTCTTCGACCCGAGCGTCACCCGGATATGATACCGCTCGCGGAGCAGACCGATATTTTTGTTCGGCACGAGCCGGTGATTCACGTCCAGGTACAGCGGAATTTTGAAGGTCAGCTCGTTCACGGAGGACAGCGAGATGCTCTGGCTTATGTCATACGCTTCGCTGATTTTGCTGATGACGCTGCCGTTCGGCTTGGCGAGGAACAGCTGCGGCCGGTACGGCTTCTTAAGATAATCAATATCGCCCAGCAATCATCATCGCCTCCTTATTGAATTCTCCGGAATTGATAGCGGAATTGGAACGCGGCGTTCCCGCACACCTTCAGCACATTCCTTCCGGGCGGCAGCGACAAATACCCGTCGTTGAACCCGCTGTAGCGGTACGTGTTCACCAGACTGGTCTCGATATGCTGCCGATCATTGTTCACATACACCTTCTCTTCATCCAGCAACTGCTCGAAGCGGAATGCGGCGTCTCCCTGCGACGTGTTCACGATGGCGAACTCGCCGCTTCCTTCCTTCGTGATCCAGATTTCCGGGGAGCAGCTCACATCTCCCTTATTGTCGAACACGACAACCGGTTCCAGCCGGAAGGAGATCGACCGGAAGGAAGGCGTGACGCCCGGCATCCCGGACTGCAGAATGACCCGGTACCGCAGCATCGCTTCGCGAAGGGGCGTCCCGGCTTCGATATCCGGAATGCCGCCGCCGTTCACGCACGCTTTCCAATCGCTCCAGGTCCGTCCCTGATCCGGGGAGAGCGAGGTCTGGACCGCAGCCCGGCAGGAGGGCGGAACATCGCAGTCCCAGGCCAGCTTCGTCAGCGCCCCGTCTCCCTCGAGCGCAATCGGCAGCGGCTCCGAGGTGTACACCCCGAGCAAATTCGATAATGCAAGCCAATTTGCCATCACATCCACCTCTACTCGATTTTCCCGAAGGGACGGAACAGAGCGGAGATGCCGCTCTCCTTCCACTTGGCGATGCGATAGCCGAGCCATACGGCGGTGCCGTCATAGATGCTCGTTCCGTCCGTCAACGCCCATTCCGCTTCGGTCCCCCCGGATTCGCCCGCCGTGATGCAGACATAAAAACGGCCGTTATCGACCGTCGGAAATACGATATCGTGCTTCTCGTACCGCTTCGAGCGCTGCCAGCGCTGCGCTCCCCGCGTGTCCTGCACCTCCTGGCCGGACGCGGTCGGGAAGACCGGCTCCATCGCGCCGGAATGCCCGGCTTGAATGCATATATAGACATGGGCGTTATCCGTCTTCGGGATGACATAATCCCCTGTCTTGTAGGAGGTAAGCTCCGTCCATGACGGTGCCGTGCGGCCTGTCCGCGTGTTCACCCAGCCGGCATAATCCCCGATCGCCGGCTCCGCATTCCAGACGATATGCCGCTGCTGCCACGTTCCCGCGACCGGCGGCGCCGTTCCGTAGTCCGGCGAGACCTCATCCAGCTTGGCGAAGTTATGGCCGAGCTGCTCGATCGTCTCGTAAATCTCATCCGTATAGTCCGGAAGATGCAGCGCTAATTTTTCCGTTGTAGTTGCCATCGTTTCGTCCTCTCTCCTTTCGTTCACCCAATATCGGACCATCTCGTACCCGAGGCGTAATCGCTCCAGCGCGGCCTCTGCGAATCGAGCAGCAGCTCTCCCTGCGGCCCCAGAATCACCGCTTCCCGGCTTCCCTGGGCGAAGTTCCGCTCCGCAATGTCCGCCACGGTCTCCTTCCATTCATACCGCGGAGAGTAGTAGACCGGGGAGTAGGAATACGGAGAATCGCATTTAAAGGTCACGTTGATATACCCTTCGGATAATCCGTTATGGATCAGCATCGGCTCGTCGATAACCAGCGCATAGAAGACCCGCTCCGGATCCGAAGAGAAGACCAGCTCCCGGTAATAGCTCTGCTCGGTCAGCCAACGCGCCGCTTCGCGAATCCGATCCGAGTTCCATGTTTCTTCGAATGCGCATGAGACCTGGAAGCGCAGCGGTTCTTTGGCGATGTTTTGAAAATAGGGCCGGTCTCGTCCCGCGATGCTGACCTCGCGAATCGAACGCGGGGCCGCGAAGCTCTCCTCCAGCATGCCGGAGCTGATATTGACGTTCCGGATGCCGAAGTCGATGCTGGAGACCCCGGCATAGACGAAATAATCCGCGTCTCTAATCGTCATGTTCACCATTCACCTGCCTTTCCTATAATCGATGCCCCCGGGCCCGGAGCGCCGTATCGAGCGATTTCGCGATATCGTCCCCGTCCTTCTGCGCGAAGTTCCCCGTAATGGCAATGTGGAAGTTCTGGGTCGGCGCTCCCGCCAGGGCAGGCTGAAGCGCGGGAACGGAAGCGAACGGCCTTTTGATGGAATCGATAATGTTTCTGGTGATATCGACCACCTTCAGCAGATTGAACGAATCGGATTGGTTCAGGATTAGCTCTTTTTCATGGGCGAGCAGGAATTTGCCCTGCTTCTCCCCCCACGCCGGCATCATGCCGCCGGATTCGGCGGAGAAGATCTTTTTGTTTTTGAGCTGGTCACCCGCGCCCGGAAGCATGGTTCCCGAAGTCGTTCCCGGCTGTTTGACCGTACCTGAAATCGAGGGGACTAAGCTCTTCCCGTACTGCTCCAGCTCGTCATAATCCTGCTCGAAGCTATACTTGATGTTGTCGGCAATCGTCTGGCCAAGCCGTTCGCTTGCCTTAGCTAACTCCGCGAAGAACGAGTCGTACTTGCCTTTGATTTCGTCCAGCGCCGTGAACACGACGTTCTTGTCATTGCTGAGCAGCTGCTGCTTTATGCCATAGAAGTACTTTTCATCCTCCAAAATTCCCTTATAATGCTGCTCGATTTTGCTCTTCTCTATGTCCAGCTTGGCTAACTTATCGTTATGCTGATTATCTTCGAGCTCTTTTTCGTTCTCGATGATCTTGCGCCGGTCTTCCAACTGATCGGAGAGGGCCTGTTTGCGCAGCTCCCGTTCCCGATCCAGCTTGAACTTGTCGATCTCCTCGTCTTTGGACTCGAGCTGCTCCTGAAGCTGCTTCTTCTTCGCTTTCGCTTCGAAGGAATCGTCCAATGCCAGAACGTTGAGCCGATCCTGGATATCCTGCCGTTCCTTCATCAGCTTGCGGAGCTGCGAATCGTAATCCTCTTCCGCATTGGCGCGGTCCAGCCCCTTGAGCTGGGCATTGATATTCTCCTCGGTCTTCTTGAGCTCCGCATCCAGGTGCTTCATCTTCTCGTCGTGACGCTTGTTCTCCGTCCGAATCTCTTCCTCGATCGCTTGGGTACGCAGTTCTTTTTCTTGCTGCAGCACTTTTTTCAGGTTGTCAATCACCTTGTTCGCGTTATCGAGCCTTGCTTTTTGTTCCGCTGCCTGATTGTCTGCGATTTGCTTCAGCACGGTGCGCTGGTATTCTTGCAGCGCTTGCCGCTTCGATTCGGCGCGGCGCTTCTCGGCCAACGAGTCCGCGTTAGCTGCCTTGCGCGTCAATTCCGCTATCTGGGATTCGATAGTCCGGCCCGACTCTTCGTAAATGGAGATGATCTGATCATCGATTTCTTTGGCTCTGCGCTGTTTCTCTTCGGTGTCCAGGCTGCCAAGCAGGCTGTTCTCGAATTCGAGTTCCTCGATTCGCTCCTTGTACCCGGCAATCAAGGCTTCGGCTTGCTGTTGACCGGCATGCTCGGCTTCGGCCACGATCTCCTCTTGCTTGCTCCGATCATTGTCCCGCAGCCATTCCAGATAGATCGTGGCGGCCCGTTTCTGCTCCGGCGGCGTCTTGCTGTTCCGGATAATCTGCTCCGTATCATCGATCTCTCCGCGGATGCGCTTGCCTTCCGTCACCAGCGCGTTCATGTTCTCGGCCGCGTTCTGCGCGGCAAGCCGCTTCTCTTCGGCCGTATTGATATCGCCAAGCAGCGCCAGTTGATGCCTCAGCTTCTCCCTCTTCTTCTCGCTCGGCTGCTGCAGGCTCTCGAAGCGGCGCTTATAGGCATCGGCCAGTTGGATGACGTTCTGATCGATTTTGAGGTCCGTGTCGCCGATAGTGCGGGTCAGCTCCATATATTCTTCGACGAACTTCTCATAGTCCCTAGCCGAATAGCCCGTCTTGCTCCCGCGCTTGCCTATCGACTCGAGCCGCGTACGGACATCCCCCACGACTTCGCCATTCTTGACCAGCCCGGCAGATCCGAGCAGGGATGCCAGCTCCGAGCGGCGCGATGACTGCGACTGCCGCAGCTTCCGCAGCGCCTCCCCCATGTCATTGTAGAGACCGATCCGCTTCTCCAGCAGCTTGTCGTACTGGCGTCCGGACGCCATCGCCTCTTCCATTTGCTGCTGATTTTTCTCCAGGGACGCATTGACCCGCTGAATCGCTTCCTCGAATGGGTTGAACCGCAAGCTCGGCTGGTAGGAATCCTTCTTGCCGGAAGAAGAGGAGGACGTTCCTTTGCGGCTGACTCCGTAGTAGGCGTCATCGAGCAGCGCTTCATATTTTTTGTAAAAGTCTTCTGTATCTTTAACCTGCTGTGTTGCTTCCTTCAGCTTCTCGTCTTCCCGCTGTTGTACCTTATCGAAGAATCCCTTCGAGCCAGGAACGATACTCGAAACCAAGTTTGTGAACTGCTTCGATTTCTCCCGATTCGCTTCGGCTTCTGCGATTCTCTTTTTGGCATCGGCCAGATCCTGAATGCTGCCCATCTCGACGCCGTAGATTCGAATTCGGGCCATCGATTCGAAATAAGCCGACAGCGTCGAACGTTTTTCGTTCTCCAGATCGTCCTTCGCCTTCTTCAGCTTTTCTTCCCGTAATTCTTGAATGCCCTCTTTCTCCAGCTTCCAGCCGTCGGCCGTTTTGCTGATATGCTTTTGCAGCTCCGGATAGGTGGCCATCAGATCCAGCATCGCCTCAGTAGACATCGATTGGCCCGCCTCCAGATCGGCCAAAATCTGATTGAACGATTTAAGCTCGTCCTGCGTGCTCTTGATCCGGTTGCGAAGCTCGTCGCCCCCTTGCTTGCTCTTCTGCAAAGAAGAGGCCAGGCCGTCCAGCCCGTCGGCCGCGCCGCCCGCGCCGATCTTCATCTGGTTGAATCGCTTATCCAAATCTTTCAATGAGCTTCCGGTGATTTGGATGTTCCCGGGCAGCTTGGCGAATAAGTCGACAACGTCTTCGACCCGCTGAATGTCGCCCTTCTGGAAGGCTTGAAAGATCGCGGCGAAGTCACTCTCGCTAATCTCCACCTGATTGGCGGCGGCCCAGGAGGCCAGCACATCAGTCAAGAAGCGCGTATGCTCATTCAGTTCCTCTCCTTTGGATTCGAAGGCGTCGACATAGGATTGGAGCCGTCCTTTGATCGCGTTCTCTGCCGTACTGACCGCTTCCGTAAATTCGGTGTTGGAGGCTTCCCATTTCTCGCGTGCTTTCTTTACTTCCGTGGCGAGCTCTTCCCCCATCATCCTAATAAATACCGAGTGGGACGAATTATTCGGATCAAAATCGACGGGAAAAAACTTCTTGCTAAAGTACTCATTCTCATTGCTTATTATCGTTTTGTTCTCTCTGTTTTTCAGGAACTCCTCATACTTTTGCGATCTTTCGTTAAGCTCCTGCTCCGCCTTTTCCCTTTTCGTTGACGCCTTCTCGATTTTGCGATCGATTTTGGATTTCTGGCTTTCGTATTCCAGCTGCGCCTTCTCCCGCTCGATCCGGACCTCTTCCTGGAGAAACGCGATCCGCTGCCGAATCAGCTCATTGTTCTGCTCGTACGCGCCGGCACTCCCTTCCAGCGACTTCACGCTGATGCCGAACTGGGACTGCAGCGTACTCTCGATCTGTGCGAGACGCGTCTTCGTCTCGATCGTTTGTTCCTCGCTTGCGGCCAAGCGCTCATACTCCGCCGCCAGCGTCTTCAGATGACCAGCCTGCGCGGCGGATGCATTCATGCGCTCGAGGGATTGGCTAACCTCCTCCGCGCCCTCTTCCGCATCGCCGAATAGCCCGATCAATTCGGATACGCCCCAAGAGATCAGGGCAACTAACGCTCCTATCCCTGTGCTGACCACCAAGCTTTTAATCGCTCTGCCTAACATTTTCGTTGCGGCAGCCAGTCCTCTCAGTCCGGTAGCTGCCGTAGCCGACGCCGGAGCAATACCGAGAAGACCGGCCGCTGTCTGGGAGATGCTCCCGATGAAGGATGCAATCGCCGTACGGACCACTTTTACCGTTGCCGCCATCGTCCCGAGCAGTAGCGGCAGCGTACCGATTCGCTCCGCGAGCCAGACGAACGCCTGCCCCAGCGCTGTTGCGGCGCTGATTAGCGCGATAAGCGAGTCGCTGATGAAAGCCTCGCCCATCGTGAGCGCCAGCTCCTGCCACGCGGTCCGCATATTCGCGAGCCGGGCCTCCAGCGACTGCATATGCGTCTCATTATCCCTCATTGCCGCGCCTTCGGAATAGAGCGCTGCGTTCGCTGCATCCAGCGCCACCGGATAATTGGCCATCAAGGCCATGAAGCGGTGCATATGCTCCTTGCCGGCGATCGTCTGCGCGATATAGCGCTGCGTCCCTTCTGAGAGCTGATTCCATTTGCCGGCCAACTCCTCCACGATCTTCGAGGCCGACTTCATCGCCCCTGACGTATCCTGCAGCGACACCCCTGCCTCCTGCAGTGCGACAGCCGAGGAATCGGCTTTCATAATGCCCTCATATATCGCTTCCAGGCTGCTGCCGATGACGGCGCCCGATTCCTGCGTAATGCTGCCGATGGCGGCGGCATGGCCGATCAGCTCTTCCATGCTGACGCCATAGGATCGCGCCGCTGCGCCGGCTTCGGTCAAGGAGAGCGCCAAGTCCCGCGTCGAGACAGCGTAGGCTTGATCGACCGCCTTGAGCGAATCGAGGATCGTCATGCTTCGGCTTGCCTCGATCTGGAAAGCGGACATGGCGGCGGTCAGCGCGGCGATCGCTTCATCTCCGCTTAAGCCCGAAATATTCCGGGCCAATTGCACCGTCTCCGTCAGCGCCATGACCTGCTGTTCATTCCAGCCGGAACGGGCCAGTCCGTGCATCGTATTGAGAACATCGTCCAGCGAGCGGCCCAATTCGCCCGCCAGCGTGACGGAGCGGTCCAGCATGCGGTCGAAGTTGGTATCCGAATCCATTTCCCGCCGGAGAGCGGCCATTTTGGAATCTACCTCGATAACCGTCTGCACCGCCTGCCGTGCCCCTTCGATCGGGGCATTCACCAGTTGTTTCGCTACATTCTCAAGCACAGATTGTTTCGCTTTTTTGAGATTGTTGGCGAAGCTGTTCTGCCGTGGCGCAGACGAGTCAGGCTGCGAGCTTGAAGAATCGGCCGCTCCGCCCTTAGCTGCTTTTTGATTGGCCTCCTCGATCTGATCGCCCAGCTTTTTATAGCCGTCGATCGCATCCTTGACCGCCTCGTTCTGCTTCACGATGGCCGTGCTGCACTCCTTGAGCGATTGGAGAGAAGCTGGGTCGATGCCGGCTCGCAGTTGAAGCCTTTGGAGCGACGGGCTTTTTTCCAATTCCCGAATCGCTTGATTGATCGCCTTGGTCGAGCTTCTCATATCGAGCGACGCCGACAGCCGCAATGTTACATCATTCACGCTCTTCCCCACTCCTTTCTGTCCATGCCAAAAAAGAGCGGTTCGTCCCGCTCCTTTGGGCACATTTTCTGAAGATTCTCTCTCCGTCTTGTCCCGCTTCACTCTCGGTTCTCTTCCGCCTTATTTCTTCGGCTCGTCTTCCTCAAGGGGCTTCGACAGCACATACCGAATCTCATACATCGCATCCTGCTCGGCGAACCCCTCCACTGGCGTCCGGTTCAAAAACTGCAGCAAATTTTTCACCATATGATCCGATAGTTCATACTTGGCCATCTTTTTTCTCCCCCTTTATTCCGCGTGCCGATGCCCGGGAGGATGATCGGGTTAACGGGGATGCCGCTTCCGGCGCCACATCTCCCGCACTTGCCGTGGTCTCCTTGCCTGCCTGGTCTGTGCTGCGTGACTTGCTGAGCTTGCCCGCCTTCGCTTCCGCGCCTGCTCTATAGGCTGCCTTACCTGTCTTATCTGTCTTATCTGTCTTATCTGACTTCCCTGTCTTACCTCTTTTATCTGTCTTTGCCTTACCTGTCTTATCGGCCTTCCCCGCCGTGCCTGCCTTGCCGACTGCCTTCTTTGCCGTAACTGGCTTGCCTGCCTCGTCTGCGGCATTCGCTTCCTTCGCCCTGGCCAGCTCCGCTTCCATCGCCCGGTTGAACAACTGCAGCGCGTCATTCAATTCGCCGTACAGCGCGGCCAGCTCGTTCCGGTCGAAGGCTTCGAGGATGCGCTCTGTGTAGCCGCCGTCATGCAGCACATGCAGCATCTCCATATAATCGTCGAGGGTCGCGGCGTCCGTTACGAGCGAGGTGAAATGCTTGATCGCGAGCATCGTCTGCAGCCCGAGCAGCATGCCCGCATCTAGCGGCTTATTGTGCTCCAGCGCCTCCGTCAAGACGCGGATTAGCTCCTTCTTCATTTCGTTTTTCAGGGATGGACGGAACCGCACATCGACATCCAGCTTCCGATTGTCCCCGAATTCAACCCGCTTCTTCTCCTTGAACCGGTCCTTCATCTCTTTTTTCACTTGCTTGATTGCTAAATTTTTCATCGCGCTCATATCGCTTCTCTCCTTATCGCTGGCAGAATAATTGATATCAAAAACTCTGACTCCGGCCAGAGTTTCTCAATCCAAGCATTCTCCATGGAAAAGGGGGAGTGCCGCCACTCCCCCGCAGAATTTACAATCGATTATTCCTCGTAAATGATCATATCCGCCAACGTATCCGTTCCATTTACCTTCACCGGGAAGATATCGAAGGTCAGCGTAAGCGAGCTCGGATCGCCTGTCGGGCTCATCACCAAGGTGAAGTTCGGCTGCAGCTTCGCCTTGTAATACGTCATCTGCATCGGCACCATCTCGCCGGCCGCTTCATCCGCATAGAGCGTGTCGCCCACAATCTTCACGTATTTCGGGAAGCCCTTGGCCGTGAAGGAGAGCTTGTTCGCGGAAGCCGACTGGAATTGGTAGTAGACTTCGACCTCCTCACCTGCCGCTACGGTCGCTTTGTCCGACAAGGCGATGTCGCTGCCGGTGACGGTTTTCACTTCTTGCGCCGCCCCTTTGACGCCATTGGTGAAGGCAAATACCGATACGGCCGTGCTGCCGCCCTGCGGAGCTTTGCTCAGCTTTACTTTGTTGCCGCCAGATCCATCCTCCTGAACGGTGAGCACTTCCCGCTTATAAATGGTTTGCGGACCAGTCACAATCTCTTCACCCGCCAGGAGCGCAAGATGCTCCATCGTGAAGATCTGCGTCTCGATAGTCAGCGTCGCTCCCTTTTCCCCATTCCACGCGATACGCTTCGGGTTGCCGTTGCCGCCGCGGGCATAGACCGTCTCCGACGTCCATTCATTAGTGGCCGATGTGGCATAATCCATATACATAATCGGTTCATTCGTCGCATAGTCGATAACCTGCGTATTCAAAATCGCTCTAGATCCGTAACGTCCTTGTTCCATAAATCGTTTCCTCCTCGTAAGTTGAAGCCCCGTGCTTCTTCATTGCTTCACATCTGCTTTTCCGTTTGGTTTTACAATTTGCTTCTTGTCATCCATTCCGGCAGCGATTCATCGCGGCCCAAATATCCATTCGCCCATACCTTCAGCAAGCGGGTATGGCGCTCGCGCACATTCAAGCGCTCAAAATGCTCATACACCTGATAAATCGTCAATTCACCCACATTAAAAATATGGATGCCATTGCCCTCCGCATGGCAGAGGATGGACAAAATATCCTTCAAATGAAGCGTATTGTCGTTATCCCGGGCGCACTTCGCCTTGAAGTGCTGAAGCTTGCCGTACAGCTCCTTCGCCTTGTCGTTCTTGAAGCGGACCGGCGCCGTCTCCGCAGCCGCAATGCCGTTCACCAGCTTCACGGCGCGAACGACGTCCCGGTAATTCTGCCGATCGATCACCGCCTCGTCGCTTACGAAGGCTTGAACGTCCTCATCATAGACGAACTCGCTTCTCGTAAAAAAACGCAGCGCATCGCAAAGACTGCTATAAAGCGCCGGTATCGAGCAGAGAAGCAGGAAATCATCCTCCGCTTCGAGCTGCGCCCAATCGTCATCATCTACCGAGAATAGCCGCCTTACAACCTCCTCCTTGTCGAAGGTCGCCAGCAAAAGATACAAATTGTACAGCAGCTCGCCTATCTCGCCGATCTGATCGACCGTGGGCGAATAGACGCTAACCTTGCCGGCCGCAATCGGCTTCCCGAGAAAACAACGCAGCCGTTCCGTCATCGTTCCATATCTGCACTCCTCTCTAGCCCCATGCATCGGGGAATGGTCGGGGGAGCGGCCGCTCCTGTCCGGTTGCCTTGTTAAGCCAAGGTCCGGCGATGATCCCCTGTACTATAGCTAGTGTCTGAATTCAAACCCGTTTTGCCTGTTTTTTGTGCGTCCTTCTTATAAAAGCAAGAATATTTGATCAATTGATTGACATGATGCTGGTTCTCCTTGAGATACTGCCTGAAAATCGTCCCGACCCGCTCCATAATTCGTTTTTTCTGCTGCGCCGTCAGAATCGAGAGCGGAGCATCATGATGCACGATCTCGGCCACCTGCTCCCAATAGGTCGCCAGCTTCTGCTGCAGCAGCCGGTTCAACGATCCGTACCGCGGGTTCAACCAATTTTCGACAACCCACTCATAGGGAGAATCATCGAAGCTGTAATCCCGCTTGAAAAAGTCAATCTCCTCGTCATCCTCCTCGTCCAGATTATCCTTCAACCAATTGACGAAAATCTGGAACAGCAGCGGGTATGCCTTCGTCTCCTCGCCGATGCTGTGGTACACGGTCATATATTCATTGATTTTTTGCGGCAAAGGAATTCGCTTGACGAAGCGGTATTCCTTCCATTTCAAGTACGCCTTGCGAATCGTCTCTTTAATCGCGAGCTCATATTTGCGCACCATCTCCGCCGAGATGCGCCATTGGTACACGCTATAGAGCTCCGCCGCAATTTGCTTGTACGGCAGCTTGTCCTGCCGCTCGAAGCTCCGGCCCCGATCCGCTCCCGCAGGCTTATACTCGATATTGCTTTTAATCAAAATGTAGGGATACACTCGCAGCTGCTTCTCCGTCAGCAGCGCCTCAATCTCGATTTCCCGCAAAAATTTGGCGAAGCTGCTCTCTCCCCGGATTTGCTGAAATCTTGCAAAAGCGTACGTATCATAAGGAGAGTACGCCTTATCTTCCAGATCCTTACCGTTCCCCGCCGCTTCGCCATCCTCGAAGCTCCGTTCCCGGCGATCCGGCTCCTGCGCATTGCCCGGAATGATTTTGCCGAAGCTCTTCTCCGTGAACCGCTCCAACGAGTACTTCACATGATGATAGAGCCGGGCCCGCAGCTGGGATTCCGTGTACAGCAGGTTCCTGTTATTTTCGAGAAATTCGATCACGCATTCCACGAAATATCCTGTCATCTCATCGGCTCCGAAATATTTCATATATTTGCGTTGAATCGAGTTGTACATCTTGCGCACTACGCTATGCTTGATGTCCAGCCGGACCTGCACCCCTTGCTTTTGATGAAGGATGGTTTGGACAAAAATTCGCTTCAGCGCCGACTCCTTGCTTCCCGCCTGATATTCGGCCACGATGAACGCGAGATCGCGCTCTTGACGAAAACAAGGTTCATGCTTCCGGAATTGGTCATCCATCCAGCACTGGAATCGCTGCGGCAGCGCCTCAGCGTCTGCCACCGCCCGCGCGGCCTGCTTCTCCATGAACAGGAGCAAATATTCCATGAAGCGGATATCGATCTCATCGCGCTCGATACCGGGGTATTGCTGCCTTATCGCTTGCAGCACCTCCTGCACATCCTCCAGTTCGAACCGTATGACGCGATTGCGTTCGGAGACAATTCCATTCAGCACCGCCTTGTTGCCGCGGCGATATTCTTCCTGCAACCATTTCAAATTCCGTAGTTCCATCGCTCTCAACCCCTTTCTTTCTATCGTAAAGCTCTTTTCGGGATCGGACTTAAACGGGAACGATAGATTTGTTATTATTATTTAACAGAAATATTTAACGTTATTTTTAATAACCTTATAACGCTTTTTGTCGGATTTCGGGTATACTATACCTATACGCGTATGTGTGTGAGGAGGGAAATCGTATGAATCATTACTCGGATGACGTGAAAAAACGGCTGAAGCGGATTGAAGGACAAGTGCGCGGCGTGCTGCGCCTGATGGAAGAGGGAAAACCGTGCAAGGAGGTCGTCAGCCAGCTATCGGCTGTGCGGAACGCGTCGGACAAGGCGTTGGCCCAGATCGTGGCCGATAATCTGCAGCACTGCCTGCTGGAGGAGCAGGCTTTGGGCGGAGATACGGGGAAGATCGTGAAGGAAGCGGTCGAGCTGCTGGTCAAGAGCCGATAACGAAAGGGAGGGCATGGCTGCCGCTCCCTTTCTTTTTGGGCTGATCCGCTGTACGCGCACTGAAATCGCAATATCACTTGAAAATAACACGCATTTTTTATGAATGCAGCGATGATTCTACCACCTGACTAATATGTTCGTACATTTCCAGATACAGATCCCGCAGCTCGTCATGGGCCTGCACTGCCTCCAGCACGATCTCGTCAAGCTGCCGCTGAATGGTCCAATAGGCGCTGGCGGGGTTTCCCTCACGAAGCGGCTCCAGAATGAAGTTGAATTCCGGGAGCGCCCGGAACCATTGCTCCCTTCTCGCGGCAAGCTGATCCGCTTCCTCGTCAACCCGCGGCAGGTCATCAAGGTTCAGAAATACTCCCTGCCGATCCAACATCAGGTCGCCAGCCGGGAGAGAGAGCTCGCATTGGGCGACCAACTGCATTCCGGATGGATCTCCGCCGTCCTCCTTGTCGCATTTCAGCACGACCAGCCGGAAGCCGTCCGCTTCCCATGCTCCCAACGGCACCGTCACCTGATCCGCTCCGGACACGGCCTGAAAGCCATAGACTTCCCGCACTGTGACCGACCGATCCGGGATGACGGTCAACTGCAGCGGCTCCCCCGTTCCTCGACTGGCTGGGCTGCCGAATGACATCTCATGTCCCCTCGCCCAGATGAGAATGATCATAAAAAAAGTGCGGGTCCGCCCCATAGACACATGTTCGCCGCTGCATACGATGCGCATAGAAGGGTTGACTGACAAGTCGCATTCCTCTTTTCATCTCATAATATTTAAAAATTTAAAGAATTAGAATGAATACGCATATTTCTCTATTATGGACCATTCTCCCTGTATAGTCACCCTTATTTTCCCCGGTTGCGGCTCTCAACGTTTTATATGTATATTGACTAAGTGGCAGATTATGTATATACTATAGAAAAGCAAACATGTAAGATATAAAAAAATAAAAGAAGGGTATCTCATAAGTCGGTTCGACTTAGAGACGCCCTTTTATTACGTCAGATCGTCTAAGCTGCTTCTTGTGCGCCGTCATTTATCCAGTCTTTACCTTCAACTACACGGCTTACAACCATTGCAGCTCCTACATCTCCCGTGGCATTAATTGCAGTTGCCGGAGCATCAGTGATTGTTCCGATTAGCACCATAATTGGAATCGCAACTTCCGGGAATCCAAATGCAGAGACGATGAAAATTTCTCCAACGTATCCGCCGCCTGGTATAGCACCCATTACACAAGAAGCGACAACCGACACCATGATTGCAGTAATCAAATTTCCTGGTTCTAAAATATTTATATTAAAAATACTGCACATAAAGACAATTTTTAATATTTGAATCAACACAGCTCCATCTTTATGCAAGTTTGCTCCCATAGGAATTGTGATATTAGCAATATCATCTGGAACACCAATTTTTTTCGCCGCGATAAAATTTGACGGAATCGCTGCTGCACTTGAACAAGTTCCTAATGAGGTCAATGTTGAAGGAATGATATTTTTCCAAAAAAGGGATACGCCTTTTTTTCCTCCGCCAATATAAGCGAACAACATGCTAGAGATAAAGTAGTAACCAACAGATGCAATGAGGAAAATAATAATTGCCCGGGATAATGGTCCAGCAATTTCTGAGCCATATTCTCCAATTAATGTTGCAAAGAACGCTCCTAAACCAATCGGCGCTAAATACATGACATAGCTGACAATTTTTATAACAACTTCAGTTGCTCCTTCAAATAATTTGACTACAGGTTTTGCTTTTTCCCCAGCTGACACTGTAGCGAGTCCACATATGATAGAGAAAACAATTAATGCCATTAAGTTTTGACGGGACCATAACAAAGGAAAATCTTCTACTGTGAACATACCTAAGAAATTCATACTGCTTGACGCGTCAACGGCTTCGTTCATAACAATGTTGGTACCCTTAGCCGGGTCAAATATAACACAAACGATTAGCATATAAATCGCCGCGATAATTCCTGTAAAGATAAATAAGGAAAACATGATCCCTAAAATCTTTCCAAGTTTCTTTGTGCTTTCCATATTCGCAATGGCAGACACTAATGAGACAAAAATTAATGGGACAACACAGCAAAATAGTAAATTTAAGAATAAGTTAGCTATAGGGGAAAAAATCTGAGCTTTTTCCCCCATTATTGCACCAACGATTGAACCAATGAACATACATCCTAGCAGGATTAGTGAAAATTTGTAATTTTTCAATATCTTCATTAGTCATTACTCCTAACATTCTAGTTTTTGTAGTTCAGTAATGACGCGTTGCGTGCCCAATTCTACAAGTTTCGGATCAGTAGCCATATTCAAACGAACAAATCCTTTACATTTATCACTAAACCATTCACCAAAATCAATTGCTAAGCCACATTTATCTTGGATAAACTCCTTCGTTTCTTCACAATTTACATATGGCCTTAAATCAATCCAAGCTAAATATGTTCCTTCTAAGTCTGTTACAATAGCTTTTGGTGCATGTTTTTCCAATTCATTTTTTAAATAATTGAAATTATGACGAATGACCTCGAGTAAACTTTCTACCCACTCTTCCCCATGTGTATAAGCTGCTTCCGCGGCAATCTGGCCCATCAGACTCTTTTCTGTTTGATTAATCGTCTTAATGGCTTGATCATATTTTTCACGAATTTTTTCATCTGGAATAATCGTATGTGCATTTAATAAACATGCTAAATTGAATGTTTTAGATGGTGCAGTGACAACGACTAAATTATCATGAAATGTTCGGTTTTTCACATTCAGAGCAGAAATAAATTTTCGTTTTCCTAACATAATATCTTGATGAATCTCATCAGCTATCACAAATACATGATGTTTCTTACAGATTTCGAGAACGGTTTCTAATTCTTCTTCAGACCATACACGGCCTACCGGATTATGAGGGGAGCATAGGATAAATAATTTTACATTGTTCTCTACAATTTGTTTTTCGAAATCATCGAAATCAATACGATATTTTCCATCTTCATTAATTAATTCAGAACGCACTAATTTGCGGTTGGTATCTCGGATAGCATTATGGAATGGATAATATACGGGAGTAATAATGATGACCGCATCTTCTTCTTCAGTAAAAATGTTCACCAAATTATAAAGTTCTTGAACAACACCAGTTGAAAATCGAATCCACTCTTTTTCTAGATGGATCCCATGACGTTTTTGCTGCCAATTGAAATAAGCTTCATAATAAGAATCAGGTGTTACTGAGTATCCAAAAACGCCATGCTCTGCTCGTTCTACTAAAGCTTCTGACACAGCTCTAGGAGCCTTAAACTCCATGTCGGCCACCCACATTGCGACTAAGTTAGGATCTCCGAACCGCTCCTCCAATGCATCCCACTTTAAACAGCGTGTATTTCTGCGCTCTACACTATACATGTCTACGAATTTTTGCATTTCCATTTTTATTCCCCCTTCACAGTAGCTATTGCTTCAATTTCTACTAACGCATCCATAGGTAACTTTGCTACTTCAACAGTTGTTCGGGCAGGACATTGCATTCCTTTGAAAAATTCGTCATATACTTCATTCATTTCTGCAAAATCATCCATATGTTGCAAATAAACAGTAGTCTTAACAATGTCTTTTATCTGACCACCCCCTTCTTCCAAAATATTTTTAATATTGGTAAGTGAGCGGTAAGTCTGTTCCTTTACGGAAGCGCTCTCAATTATTCCGACATCGGCATTTATCGGAAGTTGACCGGATGTAACTATCATGTTATTGAACTTGACAGCTTGTACATAAGGTCCTATCGCTTCAGGCGCTTTTTTCGTATTTATTCTTTTCACAATATCCTCTCCTTTTGTTTAATCATGAATCTATCCTGATCAAATTGTAGATCAATAATTTTTTACAGTCAATATATTTTATTCTCATAACAATAATTTTTTACTACAACGAATAAGTTGGCACTGCTTCGGTAAACTTTATATCATATAAGCCATTTCAATAAATGCTAGGATAGCTTAATTCATAAATTTTTTACAAAAAAATGCGAAATATCAGTCGAAACAGAAATTACTTGCCTAGATAATAAATTTTTACTACAATGTTAATGAAGAAATGGGAGGATATTATGAATAACAAATTAGAAAAATATATTCCTTTTGTTGATTTTTTAGCTGAAATTCTGGGCAGGAATAGTGAAGTTGTTCTTCATGATCTGAGCAACTTAAATCATTCTGTCGTCGCAATTCGAAACAATCATATCTCAAATCGCGAAGTAGGTGCTCCAGCCACCGACCTTGTGTTGAAAATATTGAAAGAAAATAAACACCAAGACAGACATTTCATCTCAAATTATCAAGGGAAAACAGCTGGAAACAAAGATCTAAAATCATCGACTTTTTTTATTCGTGAACAAGGCGAATTAATTGGAATGATTTGTGTTAATACCGACAAATCCTTAATAAATAACTTAGAAAAGATTGTTGAAGATATCGTTTATTCTTACAACAAAACGAATAGTAAAGACCAAAATATTCATGATGAAAACTTAGAGTCGGAAAACTTGTCTCATTCGATTGAAGAAATGACCCGACAAATAGTCCAGGAAATTACGGAGGAAAAAGGAGTTAAGATTGAATACTTAAAACAAGAAGATAAATTAGAAATAATCCGCGACTTAAACAATCGTGGTGTTTTTCTATTAAAAGGGGCTGTTCCCGAGATTGCTAACATTATGAAAACTTCTGAATCTAGCATCTATCGCTATCTTCAAATTATTAAACGAGAAGAAGCTTCAATGAATTGAAGACAATTTAACGAGCAGGCGCATAAGCTCCGTCATGCCCACAAAAACCGGAAGCCCTCGGCTCCCGGCTTGTCCCGCGCCAGCTGCGCTAGCTACAGATTCGTCCGCGCCAGCGCGCGCCGGTGCCGCTCCTGCCGCACAAACGCGAACTGCGGCAGACAAATGCCCGCGAAGATCAACGCGATCCCCGCCCATTGGAGCCAGCTGACCTGCTCCTGCAGCACGGTGACGGACATGATGACGGCGGCGGGCAGCTCGGCCGCGCCCAGAATCGTACCGAGGCCCGGGCCAATCTTTGGCACACCCAGGCCGAAGAAGACGCCGGGAACGAGCACCCCCAGCAGCCCCATGACGAGGCCGTATTTCCACAAGCCGGACGCAAGCGCGCCGTCGGCGAGGAAGGTCGGCGGGAACACGAGGAACAGGCTGGCCGCCGCTCCGGTGGTCAGCGACAAGCTCTTGTTCAAGATCGGCATATCGGTCGCGACACGCCCGTTCACCATAATATAGAAGGCGAACGATACGGCGGAGATAAGGCCGAAGATCGCGCCCTTCGCCGTTAACCCGGACAGGCCGTGGTCAGCGAGTCCCCCCGCAAGCACCGTGCCAACGAGCAGAATCAGGACGGAGAGGAGCTTGGCCCGATCCGGCCAGGTCCGGTTGAGAAGCGCCTCCAGCAAGACGCCGATCCATGTGAATTGGAACAGGAACACGACGGCGATGGAAGCCGGCAATTGCTCGACCGCGATCCCGTATGAAATCGAGGTGCAGCTGACCGACAAGCCGCACGCGAGCAGCACCAGCACCTGCTTCCCGCTCACACGGCGCCGGGAGAACAGAAGCGCGGCGGAAGCCAGAAGCAGCCAGCCGAAGAAATACTGGCTCCCGATAATCTGGGGCACGGTATATCCCTCTCCTATCCCGAGCTTCATAATTGAGGATAATGTTCCATAGCTGCAAGCCCCGATGAAGACTAACAGCGCATAACGAAATAATTTCATAGTCTATTACGCTCCCTTCTTGTTGAAATTCCGTAAATCCACGCAAAAAGCCCCCTGTCGCTTGACAGGGGGCGAACGAAACCAGATGCGCTCACGAAGCGGTAACCCGTGCACGCTTCCGCAAAATTTCGCCGCTCAATCCATGGGACTGAGTTTGGTTGCTGAAGCCGAACGTTTCTGCACGTTCATTGTAAAGAGGACAACGGACAATGTCAATCCTTTTGAAGCTGGTCCGGCAGCTTGCTTCCCTTGGCTTCTGCTACCTTCCATCCATTCCACTCCATTATATGGAACCTTGTTTAAGAAAGAGCGCTTTCATCGTAGATTAGGTCGTATCGTGCAAAATGAGAAGTTGATAGAATGGTGGCAACGCTTACAACTAGGAGGTCTCAATCAATGAAAACCAGATTCATGAAAGGGGCAGCCATCGCCCTGGCGGCCATCATGCTGCTGGCTGGATGCTCCAGCCGCTCGGGAGATACGGCAACCGACACCGAACCGGCCAAAAAGAACACCTCGGCATCTACGAAAATCACGGTCGACAGCAGCGTGAACGATCCGGTGGTGCAACGCGCGTACAAAGACATCGTGGCCGCATTCGAGGAAGAAAATCCGGACATCGAAGTCGACCTGCAATTCCCCGGCTCGGAGCATGATAATATTTTGAAGGTCAAAATGGCCGCGAATGAAATGCCCGATATCTTCGATACGCATGGCTGGGCGCAGGTGCGCTACGGCAACTACTTGGCCGATCTGCGCGATGAACCGTGGGTTCCTCAGCTAACGGACACAATCAAGGACGTCGTCACAGACAAGGACGGCAAAGTATATGCGCTGGTGCTGAGCGAGGCCAAAGACGGCTTCACCTACAACGCCGACCTGCTGGAGCAATTGAATATTCCCGTCCCGTCCACATTCGACGAGCTGATGGCGGCAGCCGACAAGATCGTGAAGGAGACCAACGGCGAGACGGTGCCTTTCCACTTCTCCGGCATCGACGACTGGACGATCGGCCAGTACTTCGATCTGATGGCGACCCCGCTCCTCATCAGCCCGGAGCAGAATGAGAAGGAAGCGCTCCTGAATGGAACCTTCGACTGGACGAAATGGACGCCGCTCCCGGAAAAATTCCAGGAGATGCACAAGAAGGGCTATATCAATAAAGACGTCATTACGGCAAAATACAGCGATGCCTCCCGCCAGTTCGCGGAAGGCAAAGTCGCCTTCGTCATGGTCAATCCGAGCTTTGCCGAAGAAGTGCGTAAAATGAACCAAGATATGAAAATCGGCTATATGCCTGTGCCTGCGCTAGTTGCCGGCGACGAACCGAGCTTCTCGGGCGGCGAGCGCTTTACGATGGGCGTATGGAAAGACACCAAAAATATGGAAGAAGCGAAAAAATTGCTTGCCTTCTTCGCCAAGCCGGAGAACATGAGCAAAATCGCGAATGTCACCATGCTTCCTCCGGGCCTCAAGGGCGTAGATGCGAAGCACGAATTCTCGCCTTATTATGAGCAGTACAAGGATGTCCGCGTGTTCCCTTACTTCGACCGCGTTTATTTGCCGAGCGGAATGTGGGACGTACTGTGCAAGCAGGGCACGGAGCTTCTGGCGGATCGCATCACGCCGGAGCAATATTCCGAGGTAATGAAGCAGGAAGTAGAGCGATTGCGCAACAGATAGATAGACGACGCAGTAGAAGAGGGCCTTGTTCATCCGAGCAAGCCCTCTCTCTATGAGAGGTCAGGAGTGAGAACACGATGAATATGAACAGAAAACGGTCGTCCGGCAGCGTGCTGAATCTCTTTTATATTCCCGCCTTGGCGCTGTTTGCCGCCTTTGTCTTTTATCCGTTTATGAAGGGAATTCAGATTTCGTTCACGAACTGGGACGGCTACTCCCAAGATTTCCGCTGGATCGGCTTCGAGAACTATCGCCGCATGTTCTCCGATCCGCAGATTGTCAACGTGATGAAAAACACGATCATTTACGGCGTCGGCAGCACGGTGCTGCAAAATATACTTGGCCTGCTGTACGCTTTATATTTGAACCGCTCGATACGGGCCAAAGGACTCATCCGGACCATCGTTTATTTGCCGGTCATTATCAGTCCGCTCATTATGGGCTACATTTGGTATTTTGTGTTCCAATATGACGGAGGCGCCTTGAACGATATTATTTTATGGTTCCAGGACGAGCCGATCAATTTATTAGCGAATGCGAATATTAACGTATGGATTATTACCTTTGTCAATACGTTCCAATACATGGGGATTGCCATGGTGATTTATTTAGCCGGCCTGCAGTCGATCTCGAAGGAGTACTACGAAGCGGCGCAGATTGACGGCGCTTCATCGCTCAAGCAGTTCCGCAACATTACGCTGCCGCTGCTTGCCCCGTCGATCACGATCAACGTCGTGCTCAATCTCATCGGCGGGCTGAAGCTGTTCGACGTCATTATCGCCATGACGAACGGCGGACCGGGCTATGCGTCCTCCTCGCTGTCTACCTTGATGTATCATTTGTATTTCTCCAGACAAGATGCGGGATATGCGGCTTCGCTCGGTAACCTGATGTTCGTCATCATCTCCGTCATCAGCATGTCTGCGCTGTACTTCTTGCGAAGAAAGGAGATGCAGCAATAATGAAGTCATATAAAAAATGGCTGATCGCCATCGGCTCGATCATTCTCATTGCGCTCCATACGATTCCGTTTTATATTTTATTGACCAGTTCCTTCAAGGCGGCCGACGATCTGTCTTCCAAATGGGCCTTTCCGGGATATATCTATCTCGGCAACTTCGTGAACGCCTGGAATGAAGCGAATCTTGGGAGAGCATTCATCAATAATATCCTGATCACCGGCATCACAGTCGTGCTCGTCGTCGCGATCGGCTCGCTGGCCGCCTATCCGCTGGCCCGGCATCAGACGAAGTGGAACAAGTTCATGTACATGCTGTTCATCTCGGTGCTCATTGTGCCGCCGCTGGCCATTTTGGTGCCCTTGTACCGCTTCTATGTCGATATTCATGCCTTGAATACGTACTGGGGAATTATTTTGATTCACGTGACATTCAACCTGCCGATCACGATCTTCTTATTTACCGGGTTCATCGGCACCATTCCGAAGGATCTGGATGAGGCGGGCATGATCGACGGCTCCAGCCGTGTCGGGCTGTTTTTCCGGCTAATCATGCCGCTGCTGAAGCCGGTCACCGCCACCGTCATTATTTTGGCAGGCGTCGCGATTTGGAATGACTATCAGTTCTCGGTCTTTTTCCTGGAAAAAACGGAAGTGCGGACCATCACCGTGTCGTTGGCGAAATTTTTCGGACAATATAACAGCAATATCGGTTGGGTCGCCGCCGGATCGCTGATGGGAGCGCTGCCGATTACATTGGTCTACCTGGCGCTGCAGAAGCAGTTCATACACGGCTTGTCTTCTGGCGCCGTCAAAGGATAAACAGAGTTACCGGTTCGCATCCGCACCGCAATAGGGGAGGGCATCATGATTTCGCAGAAATTGCATTCGCTTCGGTCCAAGCTGCTTGTGCTGTACTTCATCATCCTGATGATTCCGATGGTTGTTATCGTGTATGTGATGCCCTCCTATTTCTACAACGTCATTACCGAACGGACCTCGAAGCAGACAGAGACCATTTTGGAGTCGCTGTCGAAAAATATGGAAACGTATCTCGATGATCTGGTGCGGCTGACCATTACCCCCTATTTGAGCGATGAGGTGATGAACGCGCTTAAATTAAAAGCGAGCTCCCGCTACAGCACCGTGGACGATTATACGAAGCTGCTGTCGGAACGCGCGCTGCGCAACGGCTTGCCGAACTTGATGCGCAATCTGCGCAGCGATATTCTTGGCATCGTGCTGCTGCCGTTGGACGGTTCGACCTATATGCTCCCCTCCTCGCAAGGAGGACAGATTACCGAAAATTATTCCTTCCGGACTCAATCCTGGTACCAAAAGGCGGTCGAGGCCGACGGCAAGACCGTCTTCATTAGTCCGCATCCGCGCTATTACGTGACGAACCCGACCGTATCGCATGCGTTCTCCGTCGCCCGGCTGATCCAGGATCCGGACTCGCGGCAGCCGTTGGCCGTGCTGATGGCGGACGCGGATCTATCCATTATCAATCATCTGGTCAAGGACATTGAATTCGACGTGTCTTCGATTGTCAGCATCTATGACCAGGACAATCAATTAATCTTCTCCAATCATCCGCTGTCGGAGGAGATCCAGCTTCAAGCGGTGCAGCCGGGCAACATGGTGCAGGGCGAGCGCGACTCGTATGTCAAGATCGCCAAGCAGATGAACAGCTCGGACTGGAGCATCGTCGTGCTGCTGTCCAAGACGGAATTAATGAACAATATCCGCTGGTTCTATATCGTCGGCGGCTTGTTCGCCATTGCCGGAATCGCGGCGACGTTCCTGCTGTTCAAGCTGCTGTCGCACTGGATCATCAACCCGTATCATAAGCTGCTCTCCGCGATGAACCGGTTTCGGCGCGGAGACTGGCAGTCGCGCATCGAGGTGAGGAACGGGACGGGAGAAATTCATGAGCTGTCGCTCGCCTATAACACGATGGCCGATCAAATCAGCGACATGGTCAAGCGCGAATATATCGCCAAGCTGCAGTTGAAGGAAGCGGAATATCGTGCGCTGCAGTCGCAGATTCAGCCGCATTTTCTCTACAATACGTTAAATGGATTTATCGGCCTGAACCGGATGAACAAGCGGGATGTGCTCGAAGAAGCCATCGTCTCGCTCAGCCGGATGCTGCGGTATACGCTGGAGGACCGGCCCAAGAGCACGCTTCGGGAGGAGTTCCTTTTTTTGCAGCGCTATTGCGAGCTGCAGCAGCTGCGCTTCGGGAACAAGTTCACGTTCCGTATCGAACATGACGAGGCCGTCGGAGATGCCATGATCCCGAAGCTGCTGCTGCAGCCGCTCGTTGAGAACGCCATCATTCATGGCATCGAGCCGCTCAGGCGCCCGGCCTTCCTGCAAGTGCAGGCCATGGAGGTATCGGTCGACGGGGAGCCATGGCTCGCGATCGCGATGAAGGATACCGGGAAGGGCTTCGATGAAGAAGCCGTCCGGCCGAATGCGGTCGGACTGGCCAATACGAAGGAACGGTTGCGCCTCCTCTATCCGTCGGCAGCCTTTGCCGTTCAGAGCGCGGTAGACGAGGGCACGAGCATTACGATTCAAATCCGCAAGGAAGAAGTGAGTGCATGAAGATTCTCATTGCCGATGATGAATATTTGGTACGCATGACACTGGTGAGCATGATTCAGGAGATGCCGCACCCGTTCGACATATGCGGGGAAGCGGAGAGCGGAGAGGATCTGCTCGAACTGCTGCCGGACGGCAAGCCCGACATCGTGCTGCTCGATCTGAGAATGCCGGAAATGGGCGGACTGGAAGCGATGCGCATCGGGAAAGCTCTTTCCCCATCGACGCAGTGGATTATTTTGACCGGATTCTCAGACTTCGACAGCGCACGCGAATCGGTCAAGCTGGGAGCGGCCGATTACTTGCTGAAGCCGTCCAGCTCCAAGGAATTGGAGCAGGCGCTGCTGCGGGTCGCCGGGATCGTGCGGGAGCAGCGGAGCCTGCTCCATAAGCAGTTCGAGAGCAACTTGAACGCAGCCTTCTCGGGCTGGGTCGATCCTCACTTGTCATGCCACGATCCGTTTATCGAGCAGGCGCAATATATGGGCATCTCGTTCGCGATCGACAGCAGCCTGAAGGAGCAGGAGAAAGCCTTCCATCAGCAGTACTTCTCCCGGCTGCGCCTGAAGATGGAAGCGGCCGTGTCCGAATCCTTCTATTCGGCGCTGTTCCTTCTCCCGCATGGCCATATGGCTCTTATCGGCGCCTGGCTGCCGGAGCGGGAGCAGGAAGGAAGCCGCGCGATGCGCAGGCTGCTGCGGGAGCTGGAGCAAGAGGCGCAGACAGGCAGCGGCCCGTTGGCGGCCGTGACCGTGACGCTGTTCTCTACGGGAATATGCGCCTCGCTGCAGGATCTGCGGCATGAATTGAACGAATGTGCCCGGTTCGCTCCCTTGCGCGTCACAAGAGGGATTGGCAGGCATTGGAGCAAGGAACAGCTGATCGGGCCGCACGCCGCCGGTCTGGCCGAATTCAGCCGGCTGTGGCTCGATCTGAACGCGGCCTATCAGGGCCATCACTACTTGTCCTATATGAAGACCGCCGATCGGCTGTGGCAGCTGTTCCATGCGGAGCATGTGCCCGCCTGCTCCCCGTCCGTCGCGCAATCGATTGAGGCGTATGTATCCGTCACGATGAACCTGCGGATTGACATTCGGAGCGAAAATTGGCTCGAAGATCTTCACGAGGCTGGAGACAGCCTGCTGCAGCACCATGCTTCCAAGGATTGCGGCTCCACGATGATCGAACAGGTCATCGCCTATTTGGAGCTGCATTATGCGAGCGAGATTACGTTAACGGAGCTGGCGCGGGATTTTCATGTCACGCCCAATTATTTGAGCACGTTATTTCATCAGACAACCGGAACGACATTCGTGAAATATGTGACGCGGCTGCGTATGATGCGAGCGAAGCAGCTGCTGGCCGACCCGTCGCTGCAGGTGCAGCAGGTTGCCGAGCAAGTCGGCTATTTCAGCACAAGACACTTTACGAAGTGCTTTTTCGAATTCGAGGGATGCTCTCCCTCCGAATATAAGAAGAAGCGGAAGCGGCAACATTTGCAGTAAGCGCAAGGACATACAAAATATGGCAATACCGAGAAGACGGCCAGTGTCCGGCAGGATTCCTGTTCCTGTTCCTTATGGAAAAAGCGGACAAGCCATTTACGTCACGGAGGGATAACGTTGAAGATTGATTACAACGAGGCGGAGCAGCTCTTTCACCTGCAGACGCCGAACACAAGCTACATGATGCAAGTGGTGAAGGGCGGCTATCTCGCCCATATCTATTGGGGGCGCAAGCTGAGAGGATTGCACGCCCTGGAGCGAATCCCTTATGTGGAGCGATGCTCGTTCCATCCGAATCCGGAGCCGCTAGACCGCTCGTTCTCGCCCGATACGCTCCCCCAAGAGCTGCCGGGGTATGGCTGCGGGGATTTCCGCCACCCCGCCTATGAAGCGCAGCAGGCCCATGGGGGGACGGCGTCCGAGCTGATGTACCGGCGCCATGCGATTGTCAGCGGGAAGCCCGCTCTGGAAGGGCTGCCAGCGACCTATGCCGAATCGGATGAAGAAGCGATGACGCTCGAGATCGAGCTGGAGGATGCGGCCACGGGTCTGCAAGCGATACTGCGGTATACCGTATTCGCGGAGCATGACGCCATTGCGCGTTCCGTCTGCTACCGGAATGCCGGCGGTGCAGCGATGAGACTGCAGCGGGCGCTCAGCATGAGCGTCGATTTCCCGCATGCGGAGTTCGACCTGCTCCGCTTGCCGGGCGCCTGGGCGCGCGAGCGCCATATCGAGCGGCACCCGCTGGCGGCCGGTATGCAATCGGTCGAGAGCCGCCGCGGTTCAAGCAGCCATCAGCACAATCCGTTCATGGCGCTGCTGGCGCGGGGAGCGGATGAAGAGCACGGCGAAGTGTACGGCTTCAGCCTCGTCTACAGCGGAAGCTTCCTGGCTCAGGCGGAAGTCGATCAATTCCGTTCGACGCGCGTATCGATGGGATTGAATCCGTTCGACTTCGAATGGCTGCTGGAGCCGGGCGAATCGTTCCAGACGCCGGAAGCGGTCATGGTCTATTCGGCCGCCGGGCTGGGCGGGATGTCCCGGACCTATCACCGGCTGTACCGCACCCGGCTCTGCCGCGGCCGATACCGCGATCGGGAGCGGCCGGTGCTCGTCAACAATTGGGAAGCCACCTATTTCGACTTCACCGCCGGCAAAATCGAAGCGTTGGCCGGCTGCGCCGCTGAACTGGGAATCGAGCTGCTCGTGCTGGACGACGGCTGGTTCGGGAAGCGGAATGATGACCGCAGCTCTCTGGGCGACTGGTTCGTGAACACGGAGAAGCTGCCTGGCGGACTGGCGGATGTCGCGAATCGGGTCAATGCGAAGGGGGTTCAGTTCGGCCTCTGGTTCGAGCCGGAAATGATCTCCCCGGACAGCGAGCTGTACCGTGCCCATCCGGATTGGTGCCTGCATGTCCCCGAGCGGAGACGGACGCAGGCCCGCTCGCAGCTTATACTGGATTTCTCCCGCGAGGACGTGTGCCGCGCCGTCGCGGACATGCTCACTGGTATTTTGTCGAGTGCCCCGATCGCCTATGTCAAATGGGATATGAACCGCAACATGACCGAGATCGGCTCGGCCGCCCTGCCGCCCGAGCGGCAGCGGGAGACGGCGCACCGCTACATGCTGGGCGTATACCGCGTCATGGAGCAGGTGACCTCCGCCTTCCCGGAGGTGCTGTTCGAGAGCTGCTCCGGCGGCGGCGGCCGCTTCGACCCGGGGATGCTCTTCTACATGCCGCAGACATGGACAAGCGACAACACCGATGCCATCGAGCGCCTCAAGATTCAATACGGCACCAGCCTCGTCTATCCGGTCAGCGCTATGGGGGCGCATGTGTCGGCCGTCCCTAACCATCAGATCGGGCGCATTGCCTCCCTGGAGATGAGAGGACATGTGGCCATGTCGGGGAACCTCGGCTATGAGCTCGACCTGACGAAGTTCACGGAGGCAGAGAAGACCGAGGTCAAGGAGCAGGTGGCATTCTACAAATCGGTGCGCGCCCTCGTGCAGCATGGGGACATGTACCGCCTCTCCAGTCCGTTCACGAGCCCCGTGACGGCATGGATGTTCGTCTCCGCGGATCGCAAGGAGGCGCTGCTCGGCCATTTCCGCGTGCTCGCCGAACCCAACCCGGCGATCGGCCGCATCAAGCTGCGAGGTCTATGTCCGGATGCGATGTACCGCTTGGAACAGACCGGCCGCATTTACGGCGGTGATGAACTCATGTACGCAGGAATTCATGTGCCGCAGATGGAGCATGATTTCTGCAGCATCCTGTACCGTTTTACCGCTGTGTAAGTGATAGTTCGCCGTCTTTGCCCTCAACGGCAAAGGCGGCGGTTCCGTTTGGCCCTCCTTCCGTTAAGGCCGGTTCCTTCCCTTTGGGCCGCTTCTTTCCATTTGTCCCACCCATCCAAGTAGTTCCTTCCAACCTGTCTTGTCTTTTATGGTAAAATACAGAGAGACTAAATGAACAGAACAGGAGTAAGCCCATGTTAGCCATCATCTATGACCTGGAAATGACCGTTAAGCGCAAAAAAGGAGAATTCGCGGAGATTATCGAGATCGGTGCGGTAAAAGTGGCGGAGCAGGACGGCAAGGCCGCGATCGTCGACACGTTCCAAGCCTTCGTCAAGCCGACGCTCTCCCCCAAGCTGTCGCTGGATACGGTCAAGTTCACGGGCATCCGCCAGGAAGACGTCAACGCTTCTCCCGTCCTTCAGGATGTGCTGGATCAATTCGTCGCCTGGATCGATACCGAGGATTACGCGCTCTGCTCCTGGGGACCGGACGACAAAGCCCAATTCCTCAAGGAATGCCGCATGAAGCGCATCCCGCTCCACTGGCTGCGCAATCACAACAATTTGCAGAAGCCGGTGTCTCAGGTCATGAACCGGGGAAGCCACCAGCAGGTCGGACTGAAGACGGCGCTGGACACGCTACAGGTTCCGTTCGTCGGCACGCAGCACCGGGCGCTCGATGACGCATACAATACAGCGCTCATCTATATCCATATGATCGATCATATTCAGCTTCAACGGAATGAAGTTCAGGAGCATCCGAGCTACGAGAGCGCGGTGGTCTATCGGGACGAGCCGGAAGACGATACGGACGCGAACCCGTTCGCGGCGCTCGCCCGGCTGCAGCTTCCGAAGGAGTGAGCCGGGTACGGGCGTCCGAACGAGTACTTGGCGGCGTAACGGGACTGTTCCGCCCCCGCCCTGCTATCTGCTCCTTGCACGCCGCTTGTCGCTGATCCAGGCGAACGGAATGCCCAACAGGAGCAGCCAGCAGGAGATGACGAAGGTACGGCTGAAGGCACGGGTTGCCGCTCCCCGGTAGTCATCCTCCACCTGTCCCAGCAGCCGCTTCACTTCCTGCATCTGGCCGTCCAGATGCTCCGCGAAGACCTTCCGCTGCTCCGGCGGAAGCTCGGCGGCGGCGCGTGCCGCCTGCTCCTCGATCCCGGCAAGCGCCGTCTCGGCTGACAGCTTCGGCGATGCCATGTTCGCGGCCGGAGCGGGAGCTGCCAGCTTCTCCGACAGCTGCTCCTTGAGTGCGTCATCGAGCACCGTGTCCGCTCGCAGCGTATCGGCCGCGAGCATCCGCGCCCCTTCCAATTCCTCCGTCATATTGGACTGCAACATCGTGACGATCAAAGCGACGCCGAGCGCACTGCCCAGCGCTTTGGTCATATTGACGACCCCGGACGATATGCCGACCTTCTCTTCCGGCACATGGCGAACAGAGGAGGCCATGACCGGCACGATCGTCATCCCCATCCCGAATCCTGCCAACGCCAGCCGGGCCACGACGTCCATCTCGGTCGACTGGGGCTCCAGACTGCCAAGCCAATAGGCGGCTGCCCCCATCATCGTAAGCCCCGCCACCGCGAACAAGCGGCTGCCGAAGCGATTGGACAGCGGTCCTACGACTGATGAAGAGAGCATCGAGCCCAAGGCGACGACCGACAGCAAGAGGCCGGCCCGCAGCTCGGACATCTCCATCATTCGCGTCAGGAAGAACGACGTTAAGAAAAAAATCATCATCAATCCGGCGCCGACGATAAGCATCGTAATCGCCGCCCCGTTGAACGCCCTGATTCGAAGCATGCTAAGCGGCAGCATCGGTTCCTTCCCCTTCCACTCCGCGACAAAAAAGAGCGCCAGCAGCAAGCCTCCCCCGCCGAGCAGCAGCACAATCTGCAGAGAATCCCAACCATACTCATTCACTTGGATCAGGCCGTACGTAAGACAGAACATCGCAGCGGTGATAGCGAGCGTCCCGGCATAGTCGATGCGCCGGCCGGAAGTCGGGTCATAGGACTCCTTAATGAAGACAAGCGTCAATAACATGCAGACGATGCCAAGCGGCACATTCACATAGAAGATCCACTGCCAATTCAGCTTCTCCGTCAAAATTCCGCCAAGCGCCGGCCCGCTGGCGGCAGCCAAGCCCGAGATCGCGCCCCAGATGCCAATGATCATGCCATGCATCTCCTTCGGGAACAGATTCATCGCCATCGGCACTGTCACCGGCACGATAATGGCTCCCGCCAAGCCTTGAACGACCCGCATCGCAATCAGCATCCCCGCGTTCGGCGCAAGTCCGGCGAACAGCGAGGCCAGCGTGAACAGCAGCACCCCCGCCAGAAATACTTTCTTCCTTCCGAATTGGTCGGCCAAGCGGGCCGCCGTCATGATGAAGACGGCGAACGCAAGATTATATCCGTTCACTACCCATGATATTTGCCCGACTGACCCGCCGAAATACCGCGTCATCTCTGGCAGCGCGACATTGACGATAGTCGTGTCGAGCAAGGCGATAAAAAATCCGAGAATAATCGCAATAAAAGAAACCGTTCTTCGTAGAGCAAGATTCATCCGCCTTCCACTCCTTTGCTTCAAATATGAACTATAGTTCACTTTTTGAATTATATGAACTTTAGTTCATGTTTGTCAACGATAAATTTGAACTTGAGTTCACATTTCATTGACAGAGCGGGACACTTCCTCTACAATCAACTACAATCGTTACCATGAAGGAGGGAGCGGCTTCGTGAGTGTGAGCAAGGGGAAGCAGACCACCCGCACACCGAGTCAGGAGCGGAGCATACGAACGAGAGAAGCGATTTTGCAGGCATCGATGCGCCTCTTCTCCGAGAAAGGCTTTCATCAGACGAATACGAAGCAGATTGCGGCGGCAGCCGGCGTGTCGACAGGCAGCTTTTATGCGTACTTTGCCGACAAGCGGGAAGTGTTCGTAGAAGCGCTGAAGCGGTATAATCAACATTTTATGGACATGTTCCATGCCTCGTTGGAGGAAGTCGATTTACAGAACAGCGGTGTGCGGCCGGGCATTGCCCATGTCGTGGACAGCCTGATTCGAAGCCACGAGGTCTATACTGAATTCCACAATGAACTGGAAGTCATGTATCAATCCGATACGGAAATTAAGCAGTTGATGGATGAGCAGTACGAGATAGGCCGGAGGCTTACATTGGAGTATTTGAATCTGACACGGGACCAATTGCGCGTGACGGATATCGAAGCGGCATCGTTTATCGTATTCGAGACGCTGGACAGGCTCGTGGACACGATCGTGTTCTCCGCGCTGCCCGTCTCGCCCGAGCGGATCAAGGCCGAGACCATCGACATGATTGCGGCTTATTTGCTCGGCGTGAAGGAGTAGGGCTTGCCCGTTCCCGTTACACGTTCTCCGGGCACAGCAAGAACCGCCCTGCATCAGCCGGACGGTTCCTTGTCTCCGGGACGGATGTCCCGCATATTTCAGCTATCTTTACGCGTTATTGAATTCGTCCGGATTCGGACCAACGCGCTTATCCTGATTCAATCCGTTGATATCGGCCATTTCTTCTTCCGTAAGCTCGAAGTTGAATACGTCGAAGTTTTCCCGGATGCGCGATGGGGTGACCGATTTCGGAATGACAATGTTGCCCTTCTGCAAATGCCAGCGAATCACCGTCTGTGCAGGCGTCTTCCCATGCCGGCCCGCAATCGCCCCGATCGTATCGTTCGTCAAAATATCGCCGCCCTGCATGAGCGGGCTCCAGGCCTCCAACATAATCTCGTTGCGCGCGCAGAATTCCCGCAGCTCGTTCTGAGCCAGGCGCGGGTGGCATTCCACCTGGTTGACGGCCGGCTTCACGCTGCACTCCTGCAAAATCCGCTCCAGATGCGGAATATGGAAGTTCGATACGCCAATCGCCCGCACGCGGCCGTCGGCATACAATTTTTCCAACGCTTTGTATGTATCGACATACTTATCGTTCGCAGGCACCGGCCAATGAATCAGATACAGGTCGACATAGTCAGTGCCCAGCTTGTTCAGACTGGCATCGAACGCCCGCAGCGTCTCGTCGTAGCCTTGATCGGAATTCCATACTTTGGTCGTCAGGAAAATATCTTCGCGCTTCACGCCGGACTCGCGCATTCCCTCGCCTACGCCTTCTTCATTCTGATAGATCGCTGCCGTATCAATGAGGCGGTAGCCAGTCTCCAGCGCCGTCTTGACCGATTCTTTGACTTGCTGCCCTTCTTCTACGCGCCATACTCCCAGGCCAAGCTGCGGCATGCGCACACCATTATTCAAAGTAACGATCACGTTAACAACCTCCTCATTTCGTAAAAATGATTTCTGCAGATACTGCGCGATGGCGCTCTCTCTATCTAGTATAGCCCCATTTCGCGCCCCAAATCAAACGCCGCTGCCGATTCCCCGAACGGCGCCGCATTCCACCGATCCGTCCTGCCTGACCCCCGGACAAGCCTGCGCAGAAGAATAGCCGCATCCATTGGAAGCGGCCTGGACTCACGATTACGCCTCATCCTCCACGCGTGGCGTGAAGCCCGGATATTGATAGTTCAACGGCTCATCGAAGGTCGCATAATCGAAATTGACCATCAGCATAACGATGCGCTGCCCTGTATTCGGGTCGCTGATGATGATATGATCGCGTCCCGCTGCCTCCAGCCTGCCGCGGAACACCTTCGCGTTCCATTGGGAGTTGTTCTCGTAGGTCATGTAGAAGGTGCCGATTTTGCCCAAGTTCAGCCGGAAAATGTTTTCGATGTAGGACTGCTCGAACAACTGGGGCGGCCTCGGCACGACCGTTCCGGTCGGCGTCATCGGGCTGCCGCTTGGCATCGGCGGCGGAACGGCAGCGCCCTGCACCTGCTGCGGCACCTGCTGCGGCATCATGTACCCGGTTGTCCCCGGGGCAGCCATGTACGGGGTCGGGGTCGGAGGGGCCATACATTTCGATCCACCCCAAGATCCGCCCCAAGATTGCGGCTGATACGCCATTGGGTTGGAAGATCCATACGTAGAATAGCTGTAGCTCATCTTGCACTCTCTCCTTATCAGCCTTTACGGCTTTTTATTTGTTGTGTTACAAGCGATGGTCATGCTGAACAGCTTCTGCAGGATGGAGACTTACCGGTACACATCCGGACAATCGTCGCCAGACGGGGCAAAGAAGCAATGGGCCTTGAACCGCCCGGAATTCGGCTGATTGTACCAGGTTCCCGGGCATTCTCCCTCCGGACGGAAGAACCACAGCGCGTAAGTAGCCGGCCAGGTACGCTCCCCGTTGATTGCCCGTCTGGCCAGTCGGATTTCGGACTCACGCGGCCTTTGATAGAAATAACTTTTCTGTGTCGACTCGAATCCTCCCGGGCTCTGAAAGACCATGTCCCTCACATTCCGCACGTCAGTAAAATCAAGACAGTCCACTAAAACACGATTCACTCCGACATTGCCAACCATCAGCATACCGAGCTCTCCTTCCCCTTCCGCTTCTGCCCGCAACAGCTGAGCCAGCAGCCTTACGTCTCCGGAGTTTGCCTTGATGACCGCCATCTTCGTCCGCTCCCCTCCTTTCTTTCGATATCCTTATCATATGTGCAGGCGCCTATTTGGTGACAGCGGATAATGACGGGGAAGCAGAAAAAACCGGCTCTCGCAAGAGCCGGTCTGGTATGACCACTATGAATCCTAAGATCCGGATACAAATCGGTTGTAATCGTTACACGGAAGCGTACAAACGTGCTACGCTTTCTTCTGCCACGCGCTTGGCGTTCTCCAGCAATTCTTCGGCACGGTCCGGAACGGCGTTCATGCCTTCCACGACAATGTTCTCATATTCCGTAATTCCGATGAATCCCATAACCGCCTTCAGATACGAATTCGCGAACTGGAACGCCTGAGCCGGTCCTTCGGAATAGAAGCCTCCGCGCGCTTCGATATGCACGACGCGTTTGCCTTGCAGCAGGCCTTGAGGGCCTTCTGCCGTATATTTGAACGTACGGCCAGCAATAATTACGTTATCGACATATGCTTTCAGCATCGTTGGATAGCTCAGGTTCCACATTGGCGTAATGAATACGATCAAGTCGGCAGCAAGGAATTGCTCCAGAATCTCGTTCATGCGGCCGAGCACTTCCGTTTGCTGCGGAGTCAGCGCTTCGCCATTCGCAGCTTTGCCCCAGCTATCCAGCACGCTGCCGTCAATGAGAGGAATCGTATCTTCATACAGGTTAACGCGTTCGATAGCAACGTCACCCTTCGCTTGCAGCGCAGCCAAATAATGTTCGCCCAGGCGGAGTCCATAGGACATTTCCGTCGGTTTTGGATTGGAATTAACAACCAATACTTTTTTCATTCTTCTTTCACCTCTGTGTTAAATTTGCTATCAATGATCGAGTTGTTGATGTTGACTCAGCACTGTCGCTCATTAAATAACATGAACTTACTTTATGTAAGTATAATAACGAATGTTACTTACGAATGTCAAGCTATATTTTTATTACGTATTTGAAAATAGAAAGGCGGCCCTAGAGAGCCGCCGTGTTATTACCCCAATTGATTCTCGGACTGAACGCTTCGCACCAGGTCCGCCGTGCTGGAAGCAGAAGCGCTGGAGGACAACGACGAAGTGATGCTTTGCGTTTGGCCGCTTGGCTGGAAGTTGCTTGGCACTACATTTTGCTGCGCGCCATGCGTTTGTGCCGTAATGCTTTGCACTTGGCCGCTTGGCTGGAAGTTGCTTGGCACTACATTTTGCTGCGCGCCATGCGTTTGTGCCGTAATGCTTTGCACTTGGCCGCTTGGCTGGAAGTTGCTTGGCACTACATTTTGCTGTGCGCCATGCGTTTGTGCCGTAATGCTTTGAGTTTGACCGCTTGGCTGGAAGTTGCTTGGCACTACATTTTGCTGTGCGCCATGCGTTTGTGCCGTAATGCTTTGCACTTGGCCGCTTGGCTGGAAGTTGCTTGGCACTACATTTTGCTGCGCGCCATGCGTTTGTGCCGTAATGCTTTGCACTTGGCCGCTTGGCTGGAAGTTGCTTGGCACTACATTTTGCTGTGCGCCATGCGTTTGTGCCGTAATGCTTTGCGTTTGACCGCTTGGCTGGAAGTTGCTTGGCACTACATTTTGCTGTGCGCCATGCGTTTGTGCCGTAATGCTTTGAGTTTGACCGCTTGGCTGGAAGTTGCTTGGCACTACATTGTGCTGCGCGCCGTGAGTTTGTGCCGTAATGCTGTGCACTTGACCGCTAGGCTGGAACGATTGGCTTGCAAACGATGGGGCTCCATAGCTATGTAAGCCGCTTGGTTGGTAAGCTCCATAGTTGGATTGAAGCCCGCTTGCAATGCCGCCGGACATGCCGTAGCCGCTCGATGGCGCATGCATTCCTTGACTGCTGAAGCGGTTGTACGCGCCTTCGTTCGCCGTGCTGCCCGATGGGCCAGAGTTGTTCCCGCTGTACGTGCTCGCTACGATGCCGCCGGATAGACCGCTGCCAGCCATGCCAGTGCTGCTCATTGGCGCATAGTGTCCTTGACCGCTGAAGCTGCTGTATGCGCCTTGATTCGCCGTGCTGCCGGACGGGCCGGAGCTATTGCCGCTATACGTGCTTGCCACGATGCCGCCGGACATACCGCTGCCAGCCATACCGTAGCTGCTCGTCGGCGCATAGCTTCCTTGACCGCTGAAGCTGCTGTATGCGCCTTGATTCGCCGTGCTGCCGGACGGGCCGGAGCTATTGCCGCTATACGTGCTTGCCACGATGCCGCCGGACATACCGCTGCCAGCCATACCGTAGCTGCTCGTCGGCGCATAGCTTCCTTGACCGCTGAAGCTGCTGTACGCGCCTTGATTCGCCGTGCTGCCGGACGGACCGGAGCTGTTGCCGCTATACGTGCTTGCCACGATGCCGCCGGACATACCGCTGCCAGCCATACCATGGCTGCTCGTTGGCGCATAGCTTCCTTGACCGCTGAAACTGCTGTATGCGCCTTGATTCGCCGTGCTGCCCGATGGGCCGGAGCTGTTGCCGCTGTACGTGCTCGCCACGATGCCGCCGGACATACCGGCTCCGGATGACGGCGCCTGACTTTGAGGTCGTAATGGTTGAAAAGTCATGCCTTAGCCTCCTTGTAGGATATGAAATGGGCCGAACCTGCGCTCAGCACTCGCCATTATTATGGATAGACAGGCAGGAGGTTTATGCATTTTCCTTTTTAAATTGTTGCTGCATGACAAAGTGAGCCTTTGGACTCTCGCGGCAATTGATTGTACAATGGATATGGCTTGTTTTTGGACTTATCGATATGTAAAGGAGCTTATCAATGTTCGAGTGGAAAAATATCTTTCGTGGAATTCTAATTGGCGCCAGCGATCTCATTCCTGGTGTCAGCGGCGGAACAATCGCTATCGTCCTCGGGATGTACGAGCGCCTGATCGCCGCCATAAGCGGGTTCTTCAGCAGGGAATGGAAAAAGCATGTAGGCTTTCTCATTCCGCTGGGGATCGGGGTCGGAGGATCGCTGCTGCTGCTCAGCCGCCTGATGAAATGGCTGTTGGCAGAGCATCCCCAGCCGACGTTCTTTTTCTTTATGGGATTAATTGTCGGCATACTGCCTTTTCTGTGGAAAGAAGCGGACGCCTCCCGATCCTTCAACGCCGTCCATTACCTATTGGCGATTGCCGCAGGGGCAGCCGTAGCGGCCACCGCTTTCCTCCGGCCCGATGGACAGGCTCCGGTTATTGAATTGACCGCATCTTCCGGCGTGTTCTTATTTATGGCGGGATGGCTCGGAAGCATGGCCATGATTCTGCCGGGCATCAGCGGCTCCTTCGTGCTGCTGCTGCTCGGCGCCTATCCGACCGCGATTCATGCGCTCTCCACCCTCGATATACCGTTGATCGCCATCATCGGGAGCGGCGTCATCGTCGGCTTTATCGTCAGCAGCAAGTTCATCCGCATGCTCCTCGCCCGCTTCCCGGCCGTGATGTATGCACTAGTCCTCGGGATGGTCGTTGGCTCGCTCGTCGTCGTATACCCGGGATTGAACGGATCGGCGATGACGCTCATCATCAGCATCGTTACGCTGGCAGCCGGATTCGCCGCGGCATTCCTTCTGGGGCAGCGCCCGACGCAAAAAATAGAACCAAAACTCACCGTCCAATAACAGAAGGCACCGGCCGCCACGGCCAGTGCCTTCTTCCGCATATATGAAGTCGATCGTAGATGATGTGATATTATTGCGCGTCGGTGTAGTGATGATATTCCGCATGCAGCGGGCGAAGGTCCAGCCACCGCTGGAAGGTTACCCCTTCCCGCTGTTCTCTGCCCAGGAGATGCTCCATGTCTTGAATGCGGACCTCGGGCAAGGATCCTCTGCTCTGACCATGCACGCTGACAGCCAGCGTCAACGTATCCGGATAGCCGGGAATCGCGGAAGACAACCGCCCTTCTATTGGCGCATTCCCGATCGGGTGTGTCCCGCGCTCGAACTTGGATGAGCCTGCGGCGTCATCGGGGCGGATCTCCACCCATACTTCCCAGCGGATATGTCCGCGGCCATTGCCGTACGGGACGCGCAGCCTTCCGCGCACATAATGATAACGGCCGTCCATGACGATCTCGCCGCCCATGAAGCGGCAGCGCTCCTCCCGCTCCCAAGGCTCGATCTCCGTCACATAGAATGGAGCCGAACAATCCGTATATACCCCGTAAGCGGGCTTCTTCTCCGGCTTGCGCAGCCGGATGCGATGGCGCCTTCTCCTCCCGGCGCCAGGCAAACTCGAGTTACCGTTCACATCATCAATCATTCTCATCTCTGTATCTCTCCCTCCACTAATAATTTACGCAGAATTTGGAAGATTGAAAGAGGGAGATTGTGAACATTTTGTAACAAAAAACAACAAAAATCAACACCATAATGTCGAACTATGTCGATTTATTTTAAAAATCAAGCCTATCAACGCTGGTGTACATGAATACCAACACTATTTTTATCATCGCTCAGATTCGCTATTAGAGTTTCTGGGCTAACATCTTTTCATTCTCCGAAATTATAATACGCTCATGCTATCCGATAAAACATTTACCGAAAAAATAGGGCAAGCTGTCTGCTGCACAGGCGCAGCATTTTTAACCTCAATAGGCTAAATTCCGAGAAAATCCTGAAAAATTACATTATTTCGCCATTTTGAAGGCTATTTATGCCTCGACGCACGGTAATTGCTGTATTTTTGCAGTAATCGTATTTTCGCAACCTCGTGTCAATGAAATTGCTGCATTCTTGCAGTATTGGTGGAGCGGATGATAGGGATAAAAACCGTAAAGAACTCCCGCGTTGCAGTATTCGCGGGAGTTCGTTCTTCAATCTGAAACCTGCAAGCCGAACGCTTGCAGGTTCCCCGCCATACCCCTATTGCTTCCATCCGCTTAGCGGTTCAACAGGCTGCCCACATAACGCAGCAGTTCGTTCGCGCAGACCGGGCAATAGCCGTGCTCCTCCATTAACCGGGCGGACACCTCGTTGATGCGCTTCAATTGATTCTCGTCCGGCGTCTTCGTCGAGGTCGTAATTTTCACGATATCCTTCAAATCAGCGAACAGCTTCTTCTCGACCGCTTCCCGCAGCCGTTCGTGACTGTTGTAATCGAACTTCCGTCCTTTGCGGGAATACGAGGATAAGCGGATTAAAATTTCCTCGCGGAACGCTTTCTTCGCATTTTCCGATACGCCGATCTGTTCCTCGATGGAGCGCATCAGCCGCTCATCCGGATCCATCTCCTCGTCGGTAAGCGGATCGCGGATTTTTTTCCAATTGCAGAAGGCTTCAATGTTATCAAGATAATTCTCGAACAGCGTCTTCGCCGACTCCTCGAAGGAGTAGACGAAGGCTTTCTGCACTTCCTTCTTCGCCAGATTGTCGTATTCCTTGCGCGCCACCGAGATGTAATTCAGGTACCGCTCCCGCTCCTCCTTCGTAATCGAAGCATGCTGATCCAGACCGTCCTTCAACGCTCGCAGCACATCCAACGCGTTGATGCATTGCAGATCCTGCTTGATTAAGGCGCTCGATATCCGGTTAATGACGTAGCGCGGGTCAACCCCCGACATCCCTTCCTCGGAAAATTCGCTCTGCATTTCCTTCAAATCATTCTCTTTATAGCCCTCAACCTCTTCACCGTCGTACATGCGCATCTTTTTGACCAGATCCATGCCCTGCTTCTTCGACTCCTTGAGCCGGGTCAGAATGGAGAAGATAGCGGCGGCCCGCAGCGCATGCGGCGAGATGTGAACATGCTTCATGTCGCTCTGGTTAATCAGCTTGGCGTATATTTTTTCTTCCTCGGACACTTTGAGATTGTACGGTATCGGCATTACGATCATGCGGGACTGAAGCGCTTCATTTTTTTTGTTGGCAATGAAGGCCTTGTACTCCGATTCGTTGGTGTGGGCCACGATCAGCTCATCCGCGCTGATCAGCGCAAATCTTCCCGCCTTGAAATTGCCCTCCTGGGTAAGCGACAACAGATTCCAGAGAAATTTCTCGTCGCATTTGAGCATCTCCTGGAACTCCATCAAGCCGCGGTTCGCCTTGTTCAACTCCCCATCGAAGCGGTAAGCCCGCGGGTCGGACTCCGATCCGAATTCCGTTATCGTCGAGAAATCGATGCTTCCGGTCAGATCCGCGATATCCTGGGACTTCGGATCGGACGGACTGAAGGTGCCGATGCCGATGCGGTTCTCCTCGGAGATCAGGACGCGTTCGACCGGTACTCGCTCGATGTCGTTCCCGTATTCGGTGCGGAGCCGCATCTGGCACGCAGGGCACAGATTGCCCTCGATGCGTACGCCCAGCTCATGCTCCACCTCAGCTCTCAGTTCATTCGGAATCAGATGCAGAGGCTCCTCATGCATCGGGCAGCCCTTGATCGCATAGACGGCTCCCTTCTCCGTGCGCGAGAATTGCTCCAAGCCCCGCTTCAGCATCGTGACCAACGTTGATTTGCCGCCGCTCACCGGACCCATCAGCAGCAGGATGCGCTTGCGCACATCAAGACGTTTGGCTGCCGAATGGAAATACTCCTCGACCAGCTTGTGAACGGCACGGTCCAGACCGAAGATTTCCTTCTCGAAGAAGGCATATCGCTTATGCCCGTCAACCTCCTCTACGCCGTGTGACGCAATCATCTCATACACGCGTGCATGAGCCGTCATCGCAGGTGTCGGATCTCGACGCAGCAATTCCACATATTCTTTAAAGGTACCGGTCCAGGCCAATCGTTCGCTCTCGGCGCGGTGCTCCGAAATCCGCTTGAAAATATCCATACTCTATACCTCCATTGCTCCCGATTTGCAACACAGCCCTTCATCGCCGCTTCGCTTCGTATACGGTATGCACGTGTCTCAACGATTGCTCATGCTTCTTACAGACTGGCCGCGCCTCGCGGGCTTTCTCGGCCCTGCTGGAGCGGATGCGTGAACAAAGTGTAATACATACTTATGCGGGCCGGACGGATTATTTGCACGATAATTTGGTAGACCAACTTGGAGAAAAGCAAGCCCGCTCCGCTCGTGTTATACTCGTGTTATCAACGATCTGCGGGTGCCAATGGCGCGGGACGCGACCGGAATATGCGGGTCGGCCAATGTTCGGATGGATGAGAGGGGTAGCGGGCATGGAAGCTTTAGACCAACATGAAGCAAAGCCGGCCAGAGCGGCGGCACGGAAGGAATCGGAGCTGTACGCTCCGTTGAAAGCATTCTTCGAAGCCAGGGGATATATCGTGCGCGGCGAGGTGCGCCATTGCGATCTGGTCGCGATGCGGACCGAGGATGAAGAGGGGCAGCAGGAACCGCCGATTATTGTAGAATTGAAGCCTTCCTTCAATCTGACGCTTGTCCTGCAGGCTCTCGAACGGCAAAAGTTGTCGCCGCAGGTGTATGTCGCTGTCGAGAAAAAAAAGGGAGGCAAAGGTCACTCCGTCTCTTCCCTGCGCCAGCTGTGCGGCAAGCTCGGTATCGGCTTCCTGCTTGTCACGTTCTACAAGCGCAAGGCCCCGTTCGTCGAGATCGTCTGTATGCCGGCCGGTTCGGAGGCCAGCTACATGGAGACACGGCCCGTGAAGACGAGAGCAGCCCGGCTCGTGCGCGAATTCAGCGCCCGCAGCGGGGATTACAATGTGGGAGGCACGACCAAGCAGCCGCTCGTGACGGCTTATCGGGAGAAGGCGCTGCGCGCGGCGCATTGCCTGGCGGACGGCCCGCTCCGGGCCGCTGCCGTACGGGACGGCAGCGGCGTCGGCGATGCGGCCGCCATCCTGCAGCGCAATTATTACGGCTGGTTCGAGCGCATCAGCCGCGGCGTCTACGCACTGACCGGAGAAGGGCGTGAGGCGCTGGAGCGGTACGCCCATGTCGTGCGCGATTGGCGCAAGCCCGAGGACGGGACGGCAGAGGTTACCGGCCTGCCGATGGCGGGCGATACATAAGAGGCCGTCCGGCTACAGTCTACTCGCCGGCATAGCGGCCGAGGAATTCGGATGCGGCTTCGCTCAGCCGCTCCATGCCCGTGCGGATCACGTCCGGCTCCGCGAAGGAGAAGTTGAGCCGCATCGTGTTGCGCTTCGGCTCTCCGGCATAGAATGGCGTTCCCGGCACGAAGGCGACGCCCTTGTCGACGGCGCAAGTCAGCAGCGTCTTGGAATCCAGTCCCTCCGGCAGTTCCACCCAGAAGAACATGCCGCCTTGCGGCTTGTTCCAGACGGAGCTGCTCCAGATGCTTCGGGACAGTTCTGCTTCCATCGTCTCCATTCTTTCCTTGTAGATAGAAGACAATTTATGGATATGATCATCGAGCTTGAACACTTCCGGCAGCAGCATCTCGCTCAAAATCAGCTGATCCAGCACACTGGTATGCAGATCAGCCGATTGCTTCGCCCGCGCCATCATGCCAATAATCTGGCGATCGGCGACCGTCCACCCGGTTCGTAATCCAGGCGCGACCGTCTTGCTGAACGTGCTTGTATAAGCGACGAGACGATGACCCGTCTCGCCCTCCAATGCAGCGATACTGGGCACGCGATCTGAAGTGAACCGCAATTCCCCATACGGGTCGTCCTCCAGGATGACCGTTCCATGCTCCCGGCACAGATTCAGCAGCGCTTGTCTCCGCTCGACGCTCCATACCCGGCCGGTCGGATTGCCGAACGTCGGAACCACATAGACGAACTTCGGCTTATGCCGCTTCAGCTTCTCCGCCGCATCCTCGGGGATCATGCCTTGGTCGTCGCTGTCCACCGGGACGATGTTCGCTTGATTCATGCCCAGCACCTGCAGGCAGGCCAGATAGGTCGGATTTTCCACAAGGACCGTATCCCCCGGATCCAGCATGGCCCGTGCGAACAGATCCAGCGCCTGTTGCGATCCGCTCGTAATCAGAATCTCATCGACAGCAGCCGGAATGTTCCGATGCGATCCGAGACGGGCTCCCAGACGCTCCCGCAATACGATCGTCCCTTCCGTCAGGCCGTATTGAAGCGCTTGCGGGCTTTGCTGCAGCACGCGATCTGCCGCATAGCGAATCGCTTCCATCGGGAAGTATTCTTCGGCTGGCAGGCCTCCTGCGAACGAGATGATCGATTTTCCTTGCGTTAATTTTAAAATATCGCGTACGGCCGAGCTTTCGACGGATGACACGCGGGTAGAGAATGAGTATTGCATTCGGCTATCGCCCTTTCCCATTTTTCAAAAATGATACACCCAATACTTGTAATATGCAATGGGATAGCAACGCAAGAACTGCGGTCTTGTCACTTGTTAGCGTATGCGTCATTATTCAAACGAACAGAGCTTTTTTTCCGCATATTGGGGGAAATCTAGTATTTTTTTGTTATTTCTATGTCTATTTTGTATGTTTTTTGCAAAATTCTATCCCCCAGTGATAGAATACATGCTAGAATAGTAAATGTTTTGACGAGATACGACTTCATTCGAGGTGATTAGACTATGCAGCCATCCACGAATTCCACTCCCGAGACTACCCGTCGCGCTCGAACGAAGACTAGCGGTTCGAATGCCAAATGGTTCCTTCTGTTCTGGGTCGTCATGATCGGGGTTGGCGTGACTGCGACCTACTTTTATAGTGATCATATGAAAAAGACCCTGCTGCAAGATTTGCAGAAGCAGACCGAAGCCCAGCTGAAGACTGTACAGCAGTCCTACGAGCAGCAGTTGGCCGACATGAACAAAAAGCTGGACGAGATGCAGAGCAAGGTGGACACGTTCAACCAGCTTCTCACCTTCACGAAGGACAATGCGTCGGATAAGACCGACAACAGCAACAAGCTGTACACCCAATTGAATGAAGTGAAGAAGCAGTTGAATGAATTGAAGAAAAAAATGGATCTTTTGAAATAGCAGTGAGGCGATACGATGAATGTTCGAGTGAAACAAATAAACCGGCTGTTCATGCTAATTACCGCCCCGTTCATAGGGATGATGATCTGGATGCTGGCCTCCACGCTACACGTCACGGCAGAGGTGGACTGGTCCCCGCCTCCCGAGCCGGCGGGCTGGACGGACAAGAACGAGAAGCTGTACATAAGCTTGGATGAGGCGCAACATACGGCCTCCTTCACGGTAAAAGCCATACAGAAGACGTCGGCCCTGTACCGGCAGACGACCCAGGCGATGAATGATATCGTCAGCACCGCCGGCACGCAGGCGAAGCGTCCGGAGCAAATCTATGACCGTCGCATCTCGGCCAAGCTTGGCACCGTGAAGGAACGAATCGACAGTGACAAGCTGCGGGCCGAATTGTACCGGATTAACCAGCCGACCTATCAGGGCTATGCCATGAAGGTGAAGCTGAAGGATCCGTCCGCCATGCGCCTGACGTTGGGCAAGGACAAATACGGCGGGTCCGAGACGACCATGCAGGCCGTCAAGCGCTACGGCGCCGTCGCCGGAATCAATGCCGGCGGGTTCGCGGACGGGAAGGGCAACCGCTATCCGCTCGGCACGACGGTCATGGACGGGGAATATGTCCATTCGTTCGAGCCGACCTACAAAGACTTGGCGTTCGTCGGACTCGATGCCGGCGGGAAGCTGATCGGCGGCAAATTTTCGGAAAAGCAGCAATTGGATACATTGAAGCCGCAGCATGGGGCTACCTTCGTGCCGGCGCTGCTTAAGAACGGCCGCAAGCTGGCGATACCGCAGAAATGGCAATCTTCCCGGGCTCCGCGCACCGTTATCGGCAATTATAAGGATGATCAATTATTAATCCTCGTCGCGGATGGGTATGATGAGAAGGGAAGCTCCGGCGCCAAGCTGGAGGAGCTGCAGGCGAAGCTGTCGAACCTTGGCGTCATCGATGCCTACAATCTCGATGGCGGTGGCTCCTCGTCGCTTATCTTCAACGGCCGGGTGGTCAACAACCCGTCGGACGGAGAGCTTCGGGCGTTGCCGACTCACTTTTTATTTTTCAAATAAAATGGTATAGCAGCAACGGGCCCAAATAAACCTGCTAGAGTACCATAGAATGCGTTCGTCGCGCCGTGAGGTTTTTCACGTTTATCATTTCCTTTTTGGCATGTCTTGGTTATAATGAGATTAGATCAATGGAGGTGGGCGTACCATGACGATGACGTTCTGGATTATCGTGCTCGTGATGGCCATGTTCTTGACAGCTATCTTAACGGCAGGTTATAACGACGATAAGACCACAGGCTTATAAAGGCGAAGAAGCTTCCCGGACACTGGGGAGCTTTTTCTGTAGCTGGGTCAAGCTGTCCACTGGTTAGCGAAAGCCACAGAAAAGCCGCGGCATTTCCAGCCGCGGCTTCGTTCGTTCGACAGAATCTAGCTCGCTTTGAGCCCATTTTCATACGAGTTAATTTCAAAAGTAATAATTTTATCATAGATAATGACATCCTTGCGCTGCTTGAACGGGCCTTTATTATTGCCGTGCTTATCGATAGTGAACGTGACTGGTCCCGTTCCGCCGGCCCGGCCTTCATACCAGCTGATGAACGCGTTGACTTCTTGCATGGACAAGTCGTATTCTTTGTCCGCCCCGTTAATCAGCGTAATCCGGAGCAGAGCCCGATCCCCCGTACCGCCGGGTTCTCCTGGCTCTCCCGGTTCACCCGGTTGACCTGGTTCTCCAGGTCCCGGCCCCGGATTGTTCCCCGCCTGCGGCGTAACGGCTACTTCATTGGATGCCGCGAACTCCTCAGCTTCATATAAAGCCGTGACGACATAATAGTAGACGGTTCCGTTCATAACACTTGTATCGATATAATCGTAAGTGCTCGATGTAACGGTAGCAAGCGTTGCGTATGGACCTCCCATCGTATCAGAGCGTTTCACGTTGTAGCCTGTTGCCTCATTGATCGTATTCCAGCTTAACGTGACACTCGCGTCTCCTGCCGTTCCGTTCAAGAGAATCGGTTCCGCCGGAGGCACTCCGGCCGTCTTCCCGAACACGTTCCACTCGGCAACCGTGGAATACGATCCGGTGGACTTCAGTACCACCGTAGCCACATTCTGAACGGGCTCCGGCAGTGTCTCCACGCTATCGTTAGCGACTGGCTTATAAGAGAGCAAAAGATTGTTGCCCGCATCGTAGAATTCGACTACCGCATTACTGCCGGAATATCTATTCACAATGACGGCCGAGATTTCCGTTGGACGGGTAAAGGTGTGCCAGACGAATTTTCCAGGCGTCACATCATAGCGCGAAGATACATTATTATCCGTTAATATCCGCACGGATTCGGTCGGATTTGCCAGTGAAGCTCCTGCCTTGAGCGTCAGACCGTCCAGCAGACCGCCGGTGTACTTCGTAGCGTTCGGTCTCATGCTCTTCTCGCCGGAGTGGGCGCTCTCTCCTGCTTCGTTAAGCGCGCTTACGACATAGTAGTATGTGGTGCCGTTGGTTACGGCCTTATCCGTATAAGCAGTGCCCTTTACATTCGAAGCGAGCATCGCATATGGGCCCCCGGGTGAGGTTGCCCGCTTGACATGGTATGCCTTCGCCCCTGTCGAGCCCCATTCGAGCGTTACCGTCTGGTCGCCTCCGTACACCCAGTTGATGGCCGGCACGGAAGGCGGAAAAGAAGGCGTGGCGAACAAGTTCCATTCCGCAATCGTAGAATAGGAGCCCGTCGATTTCAGTACCGCTGTCTTCACATTTTTGACGGGAACAGGCAACGATTCAATTCCATCGTTGGCGACGGGGTTATAGGAGAACAGCAATTGATTGTTCGCGTCATAGAACTCGATCACCGCGCCACTGCCGGAATAGCGATTGATGATGACGGCGGAGATTTCCAATGGTTCGGAAAAAGAGTGCCAGACGAATTTGCCAGCGTTCACATCATAGCGTGATGACGGGTTATTATCGGTCAATATCCGTACGGATTCGGTCGGATTCGCTAGAGATGTACCTGCCTTCAGCGTTAGTCCGTCGAGCAGACCACCAGTGTACTTGGTGGCGTTCGGCCGGATGCTCTTCTCGCCGGAATGGCCGCTCTCTCCGGCCTCGTTCACAGCGCTGACGACATAGTAATACGTAACGCCGTTCGTTACGGCCTTGTCCGTATAAGCAGGTTCCTTCACATTCGCCGCAAGCATGGCGTATGGTCCTCCCGGGGATGTTGCCCGCTTGACATGGTATCCTATTGCCCCCGTCGAGCCCCATTCGAGCCTTACCGTCTTGTCGCCAGCCTGAATCCAATTGATGGCGGGAACGGAAGGAGGCACGGAAGGCGTGGTGAACACGTTCCACTCCGCAATCGTGGAATAGGAGCCGGACGATTTCAATGCTACCGTCTTCACATTCGTGACGGGAACAGGGAGCGATTCAATGCCGTCGTTGACGAGTGGTATATGTGATAAGAGCAGATGGTCATCCGCATCGTAGAATTCGATTACGGCATTACTGCCTGAATAACGATTAACAATTATTGCCGATATTTCCGCCGGTGTGGAAAAAGAGTGCCAGACCGGTTTACCAGCGTTTACATCAAATCTGGTCCCCGCGTTATTATCCGTCAACTGCGTCACCGGACTGCCCGAAGGCTGCCCTATGGCGCTTCCTGTTAGCAGCGGGATTCCGTCCAGCAGGCCGCCTGTATATTTGCTTGCCGCGGCGTTCACGGGTCCGGCATGGATCAAGCTTGCAATCAACGTTAACACGATGCACAACCAGCCGACTTTGTGTAATCTCATCTTTCTGCCCCCTAAAAAATAATTTTTAAGTAATAATATGTAATTCTAGTTCCATTATATAGCATTACGCAGGTTTGAGGTATTGTCTTTTTTATGACTTTTTACAAAAATTATGTAATTATCGTTAATAATCATCATGGAATCTTTATAGAAGGAGTAGCAGATGAACAGATTTTGCAAAAAAATGATATAAAAAAAGAAGCATCTTGCGATGCTTCTTGGCCTAGCTAGCGAACGAGATGCGTCATCTCATTCATGCATGGAGAACATATGTATCGTTCCTTGAATTCAGCGACTCCATCCATGGACCCGCAAAATACGCACTTCGGACGGTAGCGCTCCAGAATAATATGGTCGCCTTGCACCAAAATTTCGACAGGATCCCCCTCGTTCATCTGGTAACGTTTTCTCAATGATTTGGGCAACACAATGCGTCCCAGTTGATCGACTTTACGGACTACTCCGGCAGGTTTCATCTGTTCCACCTCTCTTGTATATACTTCCTCATGATTACCCTTAGAAAACTCTGCTTCTATTACTTCGATACTATATACGAAATTCCTGCTGAAAAATGTCAATCAATTTCGTTTTTATCTATTCTGTTCATCTTATGTCTATATGTCCCTGGCAGGAAAGTATGCCGCATTCCGCTGCTGGCGGGCAATCCAGGCGCACGATGTCTAAGCATAACGTCCCATATTCTCTTCGAAATTTCTGCGACAATAGACTCAGCGGCGAAGACTGTCCCTGCCGGGCGCAGGAACAAGCCTTCCCTCCGCCGCCTATTTGAGCAGGCCGGGAAAATCGAGCTGGCGCAGCGCTTCGTAGACAATGATCGCCGCCGAATTCGACAAATTGAGCGATCGGACCTTGTCGGTCATCGGCATGCGCATGCACGTAGCGCGGTTTGCCTCGATCAGCTCGGGAGGCAGCCCTTTCGTCTCTTTGCCGAAGACCAGGAAGTCGCCGTCCTGGAACGAGAGCTCGCTGTAGCATTTGTCCGCCTTGGTCGTGGCATAAAAAAAACGCGAATCCGCGTATTGATCCAGCACCTCTTGGAACGAATCATGATATTCGATATGGACAGCGTACCAATAATCCAGACCGGCACGCTTCAACGTCGCGTCATCCGTCCGGAAGCCCAGCGGCCGCACAAGATGCAGGTGGGTGCCTGTCGCGGCACAGGTGCGGGCGATGTTGCCGGTATTGGCCGGAATTTCCGGTTCCACAAGCACGATATGCAGTGCCATTCTGTTCACCTCACATTCTGAACTCATTATACAACATCATGCCAAAAATCGCGATTTAACATCCCGTTTACGTTTGTTTAATATAACGCTGACGTTCCCCTTGCATAATAGAAGCAGAATGTAATCGATGGGAGGGAAAGTTATGAAGTCCAAAATACTTGTCGTTGACGATGAGCCATCCATCTCTACCCTCATTGAATATAATCTGAAGCTGGCCGGTTACGAGGTCATGTGTGTCTACGATGGAGAAGCGGTATTCGACGTGCTTCCCGCCTTCCGGCCCGATCTGATCGTGCTGGACCGCATGCTGCCCAAGAGCAGCGGCCTGGAAGTATGCCGCAAGCTGCGCGAGCGGAGCAATATGGTGCCGGTCATCATGCTTACCGCCATGCAGGAGGTCGGAGACAAGATCGACGGGCTGAACAACGGGGCCGACGACTATATGACGAAGCCCTTCTCTCCGCAGGAGCTGATCTCCCGTATTCAGGCGGTCATGCGCCGCATCCGTTCCTTGCCGCTGCATGACGACGGCCAGGTCTATCAGATCGGACCGCTCACCGTCATGGCCGATCAGCGGGAAGTGAAGCTGGACGAGCGCTCCATCGAGCTGACGCCGAAGGAATTCGAGCTGCTCGTCTTCCTGTGCCGGCACCGCGGCAAAGTGCTGAGCCGGCAGCAGCTTCTGCAGGGCGTCTGGGACTATCATTTTCTCGGGGATACCCGTATCGTCGACGTCCATATCAGCCACCTGCGCGACAAGCTCGAAAAGAATGCGCGCAATCCCGAATATATTATGACGATCCGCAACGTCGGCTATAAGCTGACCGAGCCAGCCCGGCGCCACCTCGCCGTGGAAGGATAACCCTCTTCCCCTTTCCTATACCGTTATGGCGTGCCCGCTGTTCTCCGGAACAAGCGGGTTTATCGCGTATCGGATAAAAAATAGCGCGGATCGCTTCGATTCAATCGCGATTATATCCGCGCGGGGAACGCTATAGCTCATATTGATGCGTTGGTTGGCACCCGCAACAGCACTGATAGAGCTGCCGGGCTTGATGCATCGTCACTTGAATTGTCCTGCCATCGTTTCTTTAAATCCAAAAAAATACGTAAATAAAAACCCGCAGCCGTAAGCTGTCAAAATACCTGCTGCATAGCCGAACATTCCATTCAACCCGCCGTCTATAAGCGGAAATAAAGACAAACCGGCGACTCCAATCGATATGGAAGCGACCTGGAAATAGGCGATAACAGCTCCGCCAACGCCTGCCCCTAAGCAAGCCGTCAAAAATGGCCGCCCCAATGGTAAGGTGACACCGTATAACAATGGTTCTCCAATACCTAGAAAGCCTACCGGCAAAGCTCCGAGAATCGCTCGTTTCAAGGTTTTTTTCCTAGTTCTAGCGAGGATGGCTAGTGCAGCCCCCACTTGACCTGCCCCGCCCATAGCCTGAATGGTAAAAAGCGGGTCATTGCCCGTCTGATTAATAAGCTCCAAGTGAAAAGGGAAAAATCCTTGGTGCAATCCGGTTGCTAGCAAAGGCAGGAATGACGCTCCCAGAATAAAGCCGGCTGCAATTCCGCCAACATCTAATAAGCCCATTAATAGCTGCGTGATCCCCTTGGCAATAAATCCTCCTACGGGCATAAAAACGAAATAGGTCAACAACCCGGTAATGAAGAGTGTAGTCGTTGGCGTAACAATAATATCTAAAGAAGCCGGCACTTTTTTTCGGATTTGCTTCTCGATATAGGACATGAGAGCAACCGAGAGAAGAACGCTCACGATTCCCCCGTTGCCTGGAACGAGTTTTTCTCCGAATACAGAAATGTCTGCAATCGCCGGATTAATAATTAGCCCGCCTGCGATCGCACCCAGGACGGGAGTTCCCCCAAATTCTTTTGCCGTGTTAAGACCTACCAAAATAGCTAAATAAGTAAATAAAACGCCCCCAATTGCTTGTAAAATCAAAATAAACGTATGTTGCGTAAAATCGATTCCCAGTGCCGTGTTTAAAATTTGTGGAACCGCTTTCGAAATACCGTTAATTAAGCCGCATGCGACAAGCGCAGGAATAATGGGAACGAATATATTGGCTAACCGGCGAATAAATTGTTGGAGCGGATTCTTATGTTTCTTGCGAAAATTTTCTTTGTTTTGTTTGGAAATTTCTTTAATATCGATATCTTCTTCATTTTCTTCTCCATCATTTTTATAAATTTTATCAAGCTCTTCCCGGACATGATTTACTTTACCCGGCCCGATAATGATTTGAAGAGTATCTTCTTGTACCACTCCTGCCACGCCTTCAAGCTGCTTTAAAGCATCGATATCAACCTTTTCTTCGTCAATTACCTTAATTCTTAACCGGGTCATACAATTAAAAAAGGATTCGATATTGCTCTTACCGCCTACCGTCTTATATATTTCACCAGCTAATTGCTTATATTGATCAGCCATCGGCTTCTCCTCCCTTATAAGCTGTCTTTAAATTCCCTGACGATAGTTCTGCTGTTATCAATTGCTTTAATGGAATCGTGGTAATACGTCGATACATAGGAGAAAAACAAGATGTCCATGACAAGCATTTGTGATATTCGTGATATGGTAGCGGCAGTTCTAAAAATCGGCTCCTCTGTAGAAGTTGAATATAAAGAAACATCGGCCATTTTGGAGAGCGGGTTTTTTGAAAACTTTGTCAATGAAATGACCTGGATTCCTTTGTTTTTTGCTATTTCCGCTAGTCTTGTAACTTCTTTCGTTTCTCCTGAAAAGGAAATCGCGAACAATAAATCATTTTTATCCGCATTGGAGATGACACTTGACAACAAATGAGTGTCAGATAAAGAAGTGGAGTCCTTATTTATTTTGGTCCACTTCTGCATCGCATCTAACGCCACCACATAAGATGCGCCGATGCCATAAAAATGAATCCTTTTTGCTTCGTGCATGAGCCGGATCACTTGTTCACACTTTTTCTCGTCTACTAATTTTTTTGTTTGCTCCAGTATGGAATAGGTATTGTTCGATATTTTAGAAATGATATCGCCGACAGATTCGCCTTTAGACACTTCACGGTACTCAACCGACTCCGGCTCCTTGCTCTCGCTTGCGATTAAAATCTTCAGTTCTTGCCAACCGGATAATCCCATCGCCTTGGATAAACGAACGACGCCGGCGCTGCTTGATTGCGTCGCTTCCCCAACCTCTTTCGCGGTCATATGAATCACTTCTTCGGGATGATTAATGATGTAGTCCGCTATTTTTCTTTCAGAAGGGGAAAACTGGTGCAAAATTTGTTTAATTAACGTAATACCGCCATATCCCACAATTATTCGGCTCCTTCCTCCAGCGCCTTTCGAATATGCCCTGCATGCTTTTCTAAATATTTACTGGCTTCCTCATAAGTTACTTGTTTCTTGTGCATGACAATCGCAGCTTTCACTTCGCCGTTGGCTTGTTCAAAAATCTGTTGTGCTTTCTCTTTGGACAACCCTGTAATCGTTTGAATAATCCCGATCGCTCGATGACGCAGTTTTTCGTTGCTGACATGAACGTCGACCATTAAATTCTCATACACTTTTCCAAGCTGAATCATCGTACCCGTTGAAATCATATTCAACACCATTTTATGTGCCGTTGCTGCTTTCATCCTTGTCGAACCGGTTAACACCTCGGGACCTGTCTCTGTCTCAATCCGGATATTTGCTGTATCACCAGCGATTGAATTCGAATTGGCTGTCAGCGCAATCGTTAAGGCCCCAATTTCATTGGCATACGCAAGAGCTGCCAACACATAAGGGGTTCTGCCGCTTGCTGTAATGCCAATCACGCTATCCTCCGGCTTGAGATCGATTTGTTTCAAATCTTCTACGGCAGCATCTTCACAGTCTTCCGCTCCTTCCCCGGCTCGAACAAATGCATTCTTCCCTCCGGCAATAATACCGATGACCTCATCATAAGAAGCGCTAAAGGTTGGAGGACATTCAACGGAATCAATAATTCCCAGTCTTCCGCTTGTTCCCGCTCCAATATAGATTAGGCGGCCGCCTTTTTTTCTTCGTTTCACGATTTCCTCTATGGCCATAGCGATATTTCCCAGCTCTTTCTCAACAGATAAAGCCACTTTTTTATCTTCTTCATTGATTAACTTGACGATTTCAATGGGATGTAAAGAATCCAGATTCATCGTTTTTTCATTTCGCATTTCCGTACATAATCGATCAAGATGTGTCAAAATTTCACCCTCCCAGCGCGGAAATAATATTTCGTGTTTAATTAATATTTCCGTTATTACGTTTAATAAGGAAATAATAATTCATAAACATTTAAATGTCAACAAGATATTCCTTCCCTATAGTCCCACTTCCCCGTAGCGCGCCTAATTCCTCGCTTTTCCTTTCCATCAGGCATAAGACATAAATCGACAAAAAATCCTGAAAGTTCAGGATGATCGAGGGATTGATTCGACAAAAGCGCTGCTTCATCTATCCGGCCTGGTACTATGGGAATCTCTCAAAATGGTTTCATATGTTTATATGAAATCAGACTAATGATCGATAGAATTAAATCGCTTATATCTTTACACTAGTGTCAATACCTAACAAAGGAGTTGACACCAATGGCAAGACAAATCGGCAGCACTCTGCTGTCCAAAGTATCCCCGCTGTTCACCGCATTCGGGCTTATCGTGCTCGGACTGGCTGCAAGCGCCATCTTCGCGGACAGCGCATCGGCCCACGGCTACATCGAATCTCCGGCCAGCCGTGCCTATCAGTGCAAGCTGGGCATGAACACCAATTGCGGACAGGTTCAGTATGAACCGCAAAGTGTGGAAGCCAAAGGCAACTTCCCGGTAAGCGGACCGGCGGACGGCCATATTGCCGGCGGCGGCATCTTCGCCCCGCTGGATGAGCAGTCGGCCGATCGGTGGAACAAGGTCAAAATGCAAGGCGGAACGAATACGTTCCAATGGCATCTGACCGCACCGCATGCGACATCGGAATGGAAATACTATATTACGAAAAAAGACTGGGATCCGAATAAACCGCTCACTCGCGCGGATCTGGATCCGGTACCGTTCTGCACGATTCAGGACGGCGGCAAAAAACCGCCGGCAACCGTCACGCATGAATGCAGCGTGCCGACTGATCGCAGCGGCTATCATCTGATTCTCGGCGTCTGGGAGATCGCGGACACCGGCAATGCGTTCTATCAAGTGATTGACGTCGATCTGGTCAATGACGGTTCGGAAATCGAGCTGCCGGCAGCGCCGGGCCAGCTCGCGGCTTCAGCGCGGACCGAGACGTCGATTACACTGTCCTGGACCTCTTCTTCTTCGGTGAACGGAATAAAGGCATATGAAGTATTCCGTAACGGCGCTTCTGTGGGACAGACGACCGGAACATCGTATCGCGATGCCGGACTGACTCCGGATACAACCTATACGTATACCGTTCGGGCCATCGATCGGGCCGGCAATCTCTCCCCATTGTCTGCGCCGCTCGTTGCTGCGACGCTGCCGCAGGACAATAACGGCGGAGGCAGTGAAGGCGGGAACGGCGGGGAAGAAGGCGGCACCGAGCCTCCACAGACCGGCGATACGACCTGGAAGTCCGACGCTATCTACACCCGCGGCGACCGCGTACTCTACGATGGCTTGGAATACGAAGCCCAATATTGGACGCAGAACAATCGGCCTGACGTATCGGAGGCGTGGAAGCTGGTCAGCAACGTCATCCTCGATTGGAGCAAGGATAGAGCCTACACCGGCGGAGACAAGGTGAAGCATAACGGCGCTGTCTACCAGGCACGCTGGTGGACCCGCGGCGAGGAGCCGGGCGGCGCCGATGTGTGGCAGGCGGTGAAGTAGACATCCAGAGAGCCCGTTCAAGGCGATGCTTTGAACGGGCTCTTTTGGCTTATTGCATGATAAGCGAACATCGCGAGTACCTTGCGCTACACACAACGCCCCGCGAGCAAACCTCGCGGGGCGTCATTAACGTATAGTTTATCCGTTCTTCTGTTGGAATTGCTTCATGAACTGCGCCAACGCCTCGCAGCTCGCATAAGGCACCGCATTGTAGATCGAGGCGCGCAGGCCGCCGACGCTGCGGTGTCCCTTCAGACCGACGAAGCCCGCTTCCCCGGCTTCCTTGATGAACGCCTTCTCCAGCTCCTCATCCGCGAGCCGGAAGGTGACGTTCATTATCGAGCGGCTGTCACGCGCCGCGCAGCCGCGGTAGAAATCGCCGCTGTTGTCGATGACGCCGTACAGCAGCTCCGCCTTCGCCTGATTGTCCCGCTCGACCTGCTGCAACCCGCCGCGTTCCTTGATCCATTGCAGCACCAGGTTCACCATATAGATGGAGAAGGAGGATGGCGTATTATATAAGGAATTATTTTTATAATGAATGCTGTAACGAAGCATGGACGGAATCGTCGCAGGGCTGTTCGCCAGCAGCTCTTCCTTGGCGATGGCGACCGTAACGCCGGACGGACCGAGATTTTTCTGCGCGCCCGCGTAGATCATCCCGAACTTCGACACATCGATTGGACGGCACAAAATGTCGCTCGACATATCGGCGATAAGAGGCACCGCGCCTGTATCCGGGTAAGCGGCGAACTGCGTTCCCCCAATCGTCTCATTGGAAGTCAGGTGAACATAGGCGGCATTCGCCGGAACGATAATCTCCTCCGGTGCCGGCATGCGCATGAAGCCGTCGGATTCGGTCGAGGCGATGACGCGGGTCTCGCCGATAAGCTCCGCTTCCTTGATCGCCTTGCTGGCCCAGCTTCCGGTATGAACGTAAGCGCCCACCTTGCCATCGGCGAGCAGGTTCATCGGCACCATAGCGAACTGCGTACTCGCCCCTCCCTGCAAGAACAACACGTCGTAGCCTTCCGGAATATGAAGCAGTTCCTTCAATAATTGCTTGGCTTCATTGTGAACCTGTTCGTAGACGGCGCCGCGATGCGACATTTCCATGATGGACATGCCATGGCCCCGGAAATCGATGAATTCGGACTGAGCCCGCTCCAATACTTCCAATGGCAAAGCTGCCGGACCGGCATTGAAATTGTACGCGCGTTGATGTTGTTCCATCCGTTTCTCCCACCTTCGTGTTCTTGTCTATCAATATTTTATCGATAATCATAGCAGTAATTGAAGTTCGCTTCAAGGAGGTAACGCAAAAAAGTCTGTGCTCATCAGGCATGCTGCGCCATTAAAAACCCCCGCATCCTTCAGGCTGTTGAGAAAGTCCAAAGGATTATTGGGCACTTTATCAGGACTTGTCTCTCAGAGAAAAATTTTATCTGATCGAAGTGCCTGAAAACTGTACAATGAAATGTCTATCCGATAGGCGAAGTCCTCAAAACTGCACGGTTTCTCAAGACACGTTGATTCGGTAGGCAAAATCCTGCACAAATACAGCAATTCGGTAGGGACGACTTCACCAGAAAGGGAATCTTGTAAAACTGCAGCAATTTCACCCGTTTCTCTTCGACTTAGCTCAAAAGGGCCTAAAATGATGTAGCTGTGCAGCAATTCCTCGAAATGTGGACTCATTGAGCCGAAATTCCTGTAAAATAGCAGCAATTCCCTCCACACGTGAAAACCCCAGGAGATTATGATGTCTCCAGAAGGCGCTGACGCTCTGAATGCCAAGTTTCGATTAGGTACTCACCCCTCCGAAAAAAAAAGGGGGTTTCCAACAGCCTGATCCTTCCTGGACACGGGGACTGTACGGCCGTTCACTCGGCCTATTATTGCATCTGAGCGCGCTGCAGCAGATCCTGCATCGGGCGAAGATCGCGCGTCGCGTCATAAGGATAGCGGTTCAACACTTGCAGCAGCAGCTCGCGCAGGCGCTCCGGCTTCTTCAAGCGCGGGAGCAATTGCTCCATCAGGCCGATGAGCCGCTTATATTCCTGGATATGATCCGGCGCGTACACCTCGAACTCGTAGATGGAGTATCCGAAGACCGTCGCCCGCTTCACGCCCTGGAATTTGACATAGCGCGCCGTCTTCGTATCGAAGGTCACGATGTCCAATTTCCCTTGGGACGTAATTACTCCTCCATCGCCGGATACATTCGTCCAGTTCTTTTGGTCATCGGAGACGAGAAGCTGATACTTCTCCGCGCCCGCCTGCCACTTAATAATGACTTTATTGATCTCTGTCGGCTGGCCCAAGTCTACAAGGAGCCAGGCGTCATCCACATAGGCACTGGACCATCTGGAGTTGATCGAGACGACTCCGTCTACCGCCATATCTGCCGAATAATACGGGAACTCGGTTGCGGAGGACTCGGCCGCTTGATGGAGCGCCTTATTGTCCGCATAGAGCAGCTCAATCGGCTTATTGTACATCATGACATTGTCAAGCACCCCCCGGAACGCATTCGTCTCGCTGCCAATGCGAAGCGCCGGGAGCACGAGCGTATGCAGACGAGGGTACGCATTCTCAAGCCGCTCCACGTACTCATCCACATTGACGAACAGCGTTACGCCCTTATTGTCGCCTTTCAGTAAAATATGTGTCCACTTGTCTTCCGGCACAACATAATCGAACGTGCTGTCATAATGCTCCTTCGTGAACCCGAGCTTGCCTGTCTTGCCCTGCTTGAGCTTCAGCGTTCCGGCCGGAGACTCCATCAGGATCGCATCATCCGGGTTCCCCCGATCCGGCCTCACCCACATCGAGAGCGTCCAGCCGAACCCCAAAGCTTCTATCGGCGTTTCGATATAGCTGGTTCCGCCCTTCAAGCGCACTCCCTGCTCGTATTTCCCTTCCGCCACCTCCACATTGACCCCTTTCCCGTCGAAGCCGTTGCCCGAACTGTCCTTGAACTGGTCCTCGAACAGGTATTGAATAACCTGGTTCTCCCCGTTATCGACCTGAAGCTTGTGGGACAAATTCGCCTTCGGCGCGTCCCCGATCGCCTCCGCCCGCTTCATATAGCGATCGAAAGATCGGTCGTCCCGCGTGCCGGTCCACATTTTCTCCGCGACGACCTGGATTCCGGGCAGCATCCGCTCATGCGAGTCGTCCATCGACAGCCCGTTGGCGTCCGACACATCGTTCCACAAGGCGAACATCCCGCCCTTGACCTGCGGATGCCCGAACGGCAGCGTCGTATTCTCCCACTTGATCGGCTCCCATTCATTGTATAGGAACTGGGAATTCAAATAGTCTCCATATAGGGTAGGCACGATATACATATAAATATTTTGGACGTTCAGCACGTCATATCCGAGATCGGCCGCCTGCTGCGGCGCCCCGTACGGCTCATACCAGATATCCATCGTCGCTTCATTGCTGATCGGCGTCGTCCCGTTGTATTGCGTCAATCCGCCCCATAGATGCGGGTGCTTGCCTTTGTCGTTGATATGCTTAACAAGCGTATCCATGTACCAACGGAAGCGCTCCACATCCGGGCCCCAATATTCATCAGTGCCGATATGCACTTCCGGACCGACGAAGGTCGGATCGCTTCCATCCAAATATTCGTTGAACAGATTTTTCACGAACTCCACGGTTTCCGGCTTGGAAATGTCGAGGGCGTGATCATTCCCCAGCCCGGGATTATAGGAAGTGAAGGCGCGGGAATGCCCGGGCGTGTCAATCTCCGGGATGACGTTGACTCCGTAATCCATGCCCAGAAGCTGGAGCTCCTTGAATTCCTGCTTCGTATAATGCCCGTTCGGGCTGGCCAATCCTGGATACGTAGTGCTTTCCAGCCGGTACGCCGCCCTCGTTCCGTCCGCGAACGGGGTGCCGACATCATCGTTCAAATGAATTTGGAACATGTTCATTTTGTACCAGGACAGCAGCTTCACATAGCTTCTCAGGAAATCGATCGTGTAAAATTTGCGCGCCACGTCGATCATGAGGCCCCGCTTCTCATACTTCGGATAATCTCTCGCTTCTCCGCGGGGTATCGTTAGGTCGGGATGCTGCTTCAGGATCTGAAGCGCGGTTCTCGTGCCGAAGAACGCCCCTGTCCCCGAAGACGAGATGATCGACACGTATTCGCCGGCCTGAAAAAGGTTGCCTTCTTCGCCCAGCCAATCTAACGACGGATCCAGCGACAAGTACAGATCGCCCGTCTGCGGCTGGCCATACACAATCTCAAGCTCATATCCCGTCAGATCCGCCACATGCTCACGCGTCAGCTCCGCCGCCTTGCACAGCACCGCTTCGTCTTGCGGGCGAACGACAATGCGCGACGACGACGTCAACGTATAATTCCCCGACCCGCCATACCATTCCCGTAAGGACGGGATGACATCCGGCTCCGCATTGCGATCCGGGGTCTGCTTGTATTGACCCGGGACCGTAACCGCAATATTATCCGACAGCACCTTCCGGTTCGGATCGCTCAGATCCTCCACCTGCACAATCACATTCACTTTGGCATCGACCAATGGCGTGCGGATATGACCTTCGCGATCGATGACCGGCAGCCGATCGCTGCCATACACGCTGGCGCGGTACCCTTCCGGCACTTCGGCCGCGGACCAATCCAGTTCGGTCTGTCCGGCCTGCACCGTCAACGTCGCCGCGATCCGGTCTGCGATAGATTGCAAGTCATCCAATTGGTACACCTCGAATTCATAGAAGGAGTAGCCGTACAGGATGCCTTCGACAGGCGCCCGCTTCACACCCTGGAACTTCACATATCTCGCTTCAAGCGGCGCGAAATCGATAACCTCGGTGCCTCCCTTGCATTGGATGATGCCGTCGCCTTCCCTCACATTCGCCCACTGCTCGCCGTCATTCGATACAAGGATCTTGTATGTATCGGCTGGCGTCTGCCAGCGGATGACAACGCGATCGAGCGCGGTCCGTTCTCCCAGATCGACATAGTACCATTGATCATCCTGCTTGGCGGAAGACCATCTCGTATTGGCCTTCCCGTCCACGGCCAGATCCGGGGTCAAGTAATCGACCTCATTGCCCGACGAGTAAGCTGGCTTGTTCAGGGCGAGATTCTTCCCGCCGAATGCGGCCGGGAGCAAGCGATCCTCGCTTTCATCCGGGGAAGGATCATTCGGGAATGCGCTTCCATTTTTATCATAGACGGCCTCCGTCACGCTCTCCCTTTCCGGCTCGGCGCCGACTGCCTGCGCGTCCGGCCCTTCCGCCGCTACTGTCGCCTGCCCGTTCTGTTGGACGTAGGCATGTGCAGGCGGAATGCCGGGCAGAACGCTCGCCGTCGCCAATACGATACTAAGCATCCATCCAAGCGCTTTTTTGTTCATCGTTTTCTTCATCTCCCTCCCTATCATCGTGGATTATTCCGTATGCGTTAACGCCATTTTCTACGTTTATCACCTCCTTTTTTCCAATCCTAACCTGTTCAACATCACGCCGCAACCAAAAATAAGCATAAGTAAAGAGATGTATATTCCTCGCTCCGTACTGCCGCGTTAGCAGGAGAAGATATCACTTCCGCTATAGTGATTGGCGCTACCACAATCCATGATCAGCAAAAAGGCATGGGTGAGAAATACTACAACCTTCACCTATGCCCCGTGTACCGAACCGCTGCTCACAGCGTACGGAACTTCAGCTTTGTACAATCGATTAAGAAATGATAGCTTCTCGTTTCCTTCGTTCCCTTCAAGGCAAGACGGAACGACAAGTTCGCAATATCCCGATCCTTCAACCCTTGATGGCGCACCCAGCCATGCAGCTCCTTTTGCTGACGAATCGCCTTGTCCATGAAGTCCGGGTTATCCGCAGCGGCTTCTACCGCTTCAGCTGACTTCCCCTTTACGCCGCTGTTCGCTTCCGCCTTTACTTCATCCAGACGTAGCGTAACGGATTCCAGATCCGAATTGTTCTTAATCGTCACCTCGAAGTCGGTGTTCTGCTCCGTAACCCGGATGGAATGAATCGTTACCTCCACATCGTTCACGGTGTGGGTAAGCGGCAATGACTTGAATTGACGGCCGTCGCTTCCCCCAGAGCGCCGGCCTGGCTGTTCCTTGCCTGGCTTCGCGTCCAGCTTGATGCTGCCATCATCAATGCCAACCTGATCGCCCATCGTCCCGGCCAGCTCTTGCGCCGGAAGAATACTCTGCCCCTTCATGGAGGCAGGTTTGTCAGCCAGCGCCTTTATCCCGGCATTGGCTGTAAACTCCGAGGCAGCGAATCCAATTCCCGAGACAAAGAGAGCTCCGGCAAGGAATCCCATCACCCATTTTCTCATGCTATCCCCTTCCTTTCGTCCATTCCATTGATGCGTTCCATTGCGTTCCGTTTCCTTCCCTTCTTTTATCCCTTCCGCTCGCTCCATCTCTCCACGAATATCTCCAATGTTCCGTCCTTGTCTGCTTGATAGCAGCGTTCAACGGGGACGCCCTCTCCATCAACCTCGACGCTCCCGTCTTCGCGGCTCACCTGGAACACCCACTCCGTATGCAGCGGGATACGCAGGCGGGCTGTAAATGCGCGTCTGCCCTGCTCGCGGGTTAACGGGAACCAAGCGTACAGCTTGAGGCCCTCCGGCGTATCGGACGGCACATGGACGACGATATCCAAGGCGACATGCGTGGGAATCTCCTCCCTGACGCGAAGCGGCAGCGACGCTTCCCGGCCATCGGCTTGAACCGTTACCTCGGTGTCGCCCGGCTGCAGCGGAATAACCGTTCCATCGTCCCGAACCTGCGCGATATGCTCATCCGCTACGCGATATACAGCACGCAATGCAGACATTTTGAATCCGGAATCAAACTCAATGATCGGATTCAAGCGGCATGTAGGCCCCGTGATGCCCACCTCTTGAGCGCCATGCAGCGTCAGAGAAGAAGTCTGGCCCCGATGACCGAAGAAGTGAAGGAGCGGTGCAGATACCCGCTCCTCCCAATCCTTCTCCACATGAGCCGCTCCAGGCTCATAGAGATAGACCAGCTCGTCATCCGCTTCGTACCCCAGATCCAGAAGCTTCTCCGTCACTTCACGCACATGCTTTTCCATGACGAGAAGCCCTTCGCGGCTGCCCAGATCGATCCATATTTTCTTGAGGGGCTGCTTAACGGTGAAGGTATGATACAGCGTCACTTCTTCCAACGTCTCGGGATATACGCAATATAGGTAAGGCGATATCAGTCCGAGCATGCTGAACACGTCGGGACGCAGCAGCCCGATATGATATGTGACCTGCCCGCCCCTTGAGGAGCCCATTAACGCCGTATGCTCCGGCTCCGGTTGCGTGCGGAACAAGGCGTCCACATAGGGCTTCACCTCCTCAATCAGGAAGCGCTCATACAGATGGCCGCGCGGTTGAACCGGGAATTTGTCGTCCTGATAGCGCACGCCTTCCAGGTCATGGGTGAATTCATCGGCCCGCTCCATTCCCATATTCGAGATGCCGACGATAATGATCTCTTCCATGCGCCGCTCGGCAATCAGCCTGTCGGCGGCCGCATGCACGTTCCATGAATAGCCGTTGAAGGCGGGATGGAAAATATTTTGACCGTCATGCATATATAAGACCGGATAGCGCCTATTCGGCTCCCGCTGATAGCTGGGAGGCAGATAGACGAATAGCTCTCTGTCGTTATTCAAATATTCCGAGTGAAACCGTTCCATTCGGAATATGCTTGAGCCGCTTTCCAAGCTCTCCACACTCTTCATGCCTTTCATGCTATTCATACTTTTCACGCTTTTCACGCTATCCAAGCGCTTCACACTCATCGATTTTCCGCCCTTTCTGCCGCAGCATCGACCCAGTTCTCGACTTCGTAATACAGCTCCAAGCCGTCCGTAACCGTAAATTTCCGATAAGGAACCTCTTGACCGTGACGATCGGTCTCATGCATGCCCAGGCCGCGCGAAATCCGAAATTCGAATGCCATGCCCCGCGGCACCTCGAACATGCCCCCATATCGACCTTCGCCGATCATGGGCAGTTCGATTCCGGCATACAGCCTGTCCGTATACGGCGTATGTTCCGGTACTTTTACAACAATCGTTACGGCAACCGTCTCCGAAATATGCGGCACGACAGTGACCTCCGCCTCTGCCTTGAGCTGGTAATGATGATAGGTTACGGCCGTCTTGCCCGGCTGCTTCGGCCAGAGCGTTCCATCCTCCGTTACCTCTACAATGCTCGGATCGGCAACCTCATACCGGGCGTTCAGATCCGTCATCACAAAGCCGCTGTCGAAATGAACGACCGCGTTGAACCTTTGCTGCGGCCCCTGTATCCCAACGACCCCGGATCCGCGCAGCTCAACGCGCACAGGCGTGCCGATATCTCCGAAAAAATATAGGAGAGGCGCATGAACCCTTGCCGCCCAATCCTTCTGCGCATGGCCGGAGCCGACGGCATAGTAATACATCAGATCATGTCCCGGCTTATACCCGATGCGAATGAGGGTGTCCACGACCTGCCGCACATGCTTCTCCATGACCGTGAAGCCTTCCGCATCTCCGACATCCATCCATATTTTGAGATCCTTCTTCTCCGTATAGACATGACTCAGCCAGCGTTCCTCCATCGTATCCGGTTTGACGCTGACGAAGAACGGGCATAATGCTCCGATCATGCCGAACGTATCCGAATGACGGAAGCCGATATTGTAGGACACCAATCCGCCGGCGGATGAGCCCGTCAAGGCGGTATGCTCCTTGCCCGGCAGCGTCCGGTATTCCCGGTCGATATAGGGCTTCACTTCCTGTACGAGAAATTGCTCGTATAACTCCCCTTGATTGGCCGTGTTGAATATATTGTGGCCGTCCGGATTCGCATGCATATATTCCGCAATCCGCGCATCTTCAATATGGGAAATTGCGACCACAATAATTTCCCTCATCCTGCCTTCCGCGGCGAGCCGATCGACCGTGCGGTGAACATCCCATGAATCTCCCTTCCGATCCGCGAAAAACATATGCTGCCCGTCCTGCATGTAGAGCACAGGGTACCGCTGCTGTTCGTTCGTATGATAACTGGGAGGCAAATAAATAAATATTTTTCTTCGATTCGCCAAGATGCTCGAATAAAACCCATAGATTGTAATAAGCCGTGATGAGTCCATTAGGCATTTCTCCTTATAGAGGCGGTTCCAAAAAGTTCGGTTTTGATCACAAGGTAGAACTGGAGGTCACTCGGCATCGAATCTTGCATTCACTCTCGAAGTCCAGTGCTCATGTAGTCTTGCCTGCACTCCGCGCTTCCTTCTTCGGCTTCTTGCAACCTTCTCGGTGCTGAAAACCGACCTCTTTTTGAAACACGCGCATTGATCTACGAGGAGACAGGCAATTTCAGAAACTTCTCCTCGTGCACATATTCCGCATCATGAATAAAGCTGTTCATTACATTGACGAATGCCGCGTATTCATCCAAGCCGAATAAGACCCTCGCCGCAGCTTCACCAACAATTTCAGGACAGTGACAGGTGCACCAGGCAATCAGATGGGGATGGACTTGAACAGCCTCATTGGCCATAAATTCGTTCATGACGATGCCCGGCCGGCCCTCGAACTTCGCCAAAAAGGCCTTCATCCCTTGGCGGTGCTCGTACACATGAATCCGGTCGTCAGGCAAGCCCGATGCCTGCTTGATGAAATCCATCCATTGTTCATTGTTGTAGCGATCCATTACGAGAAATTGCGGCGCTTCACCCAACAGGGCGCTCGATCGCTGAAAGCCCGCTTCCACGTCCGGCATAATTTTGTGAAAAAGCGAATCCTCAATATAACTGTCCACCACAAACACGGGGATACCGAACCCGAAGTATGGCGTGATCGTGGCAAACCGTTCCTGATCCACATTAATTAAAAATACGCCGTCCAAGTTCCGTTCCATAATGACCTTGTAAGACGGTGCCGTATCGTCGATCTGCATAAAGATGACGTGGTAGCCGAGCTCGCTGCATTGCTGTTCGATTTTGCTTATCGTTTTGGCGTATTTGAATTCCGCCCAGGGGCTTTGCCGCTCGTCCTTGAATACTAGAATCCCGATCAAGCCCGTCTTCTTGATCTTTAAGGACTGGGCCGTCCGGTTCGGGACATATTTGAGCTGCTGTGCGACTTTCAGCACTCTCACCCGCGTCTCATTCGATATCGATTGCGTCTTGACATCGTTCAAAATATAGGAGACAGTAGCGATCGACACACCCGCTGCTTTGGCGATATCTTTAATCGTCGTTTTTTTCATCTTATCCGACCTCGCTTGACTTAGACTTAAACGTTTAAGCCAATTAAAGCATACCGCCTATAGGGTGTCAAACTTACCCTCGGATACCGAATGGGACACTAATTTCAACGCTTCCATATCATCCAGCCGGACGCAAGCAAGCTTACGGTCATCTTGTCGTCCTCGATAGAAAACGATCCGTTCCCGAGAAGCATGTTATCCGCTTTTGATCTCTGCTATCCATTAACCCTTGTCCGCGCCAGCCGTCATGCCGTGAATGAGATACTTTTGGAAGTACATATACAGGATCGTAATCGGAAGCGCCACCAGTACGGCGCCGGCAGCGAAGGTCGTGAAGCTTGAATTCGTCTCGTTCGCCACCATATTGTACAAGCCTTGCGCCAACGTCATCTTGTCAGATGATCTCAACACGATCTGCGGCAGGATAAAATCCATGAACGGCGTAATGAAGCTGTTCAGGGCGACAAAGGTAATCGCAGGCAGGGACAGCGGCAGAATGATTTTGAGCATCGTCTGCGCATGACCCGCGCCATCGATGCGGGCCGCTTCCTCCAGACTTTTCGGAATCGTGTCGAAATGTCCTTTCATGACCCATGTCCCCATCGAGATGGAACCGCCGGCATAGATAAGAATGAGGCCCAAATGCGTATCCAGCAGCTTCGTCTGCATCAGCAGCACGAAGATCGCCATGATGGACAGGAAGCCCGGAAACATTTGCAGGATTAGCAAGGTCATCAATCCTTGGCGTCGGCCTTTGAAGCGAAAGCGGGAGAAGGCATAGGCCGTCGCCGCCACCAAAGCCGTTGACAATGCCGCATTGGCAAGCGCGATCGTGAGCGTGTTCGTGAACCACAGCACGAAATCCGTCTTCCGTATCAGCTCCGCATAATGCGCAAACGTAGGCTGGTCAGGAAACATTCGGCTTACCATTAAGGAATTACCCGGATTAAGCGACGTTCCGATAACCCAGATCAAGGGATAGAGCGTCGTCAACAGCAGCACGGCAAATACCGCGTAAATGCCCGCTACGACCAAGTTGTTCAGCAATTTAGACATTTAGACCATATCCTCTTCTTGAGTTATCTTCATCCGCCGATAGTTCCATAGGGAGAATACCGTGATAAAGACGAACATGATGATCGAGACGGCGGAAGCCATATTGAATTGGCTCTGATTCAACGTCATCTTGAATATCCACGAGATTAAAATATCCGTGCTGCCCGCGTAATAATAATCAGGGTGGTTCGGATTACCGTCCGTTAGCATATAGATCAAATTAAAGTTATTGAAGTTAAAAGCAAACTGCATGATCAAGAGCGGCGCCGTCGCCGCCAATACCAGCGGAAGCGTCAGCTTAAAAAACTTCTGCGTCCCCGTGGCCCCATCCACTGAGGCGGCTTCGTACAAATCCCGTGGCATCGTCGTCAAGACGCCGGACATCAACGCCATCAGGAACGGGGTGGAGAACCACAAATTCACGAGCAGAATCGTAAACTTGGCCATCGTCGGGTCGGACAGCCACGGCACCGGCGCGAAGCCGAGCTTGGTTATCATATCGTTCACCGGACCGAATGAGCCGTTCAGCAGCACTCTGAACACCAGAATCGATATAAATTGCGGAATCGCCCATGGCAAGATGAAGATCGTGCGCCAAAATTTTTTGAATTTCACTCGCGGATGATTCACCATCAACGCCAATAGGAGGCCGCTGAAAAAAACGGACAGCGTAGACGCCCCAGCCCAGATGACATTCCAGACCGAAATCCCGAAGAAGGTCGTGCGCCATGCCTCTTGCGCAAATAATTCATAAAACGTGCTCAGTCCGGTCCAATTCACCAAATTGCGGTCGGGAATATGATTCGGAGCCGAATAGTTCGTAAAGGCAATCAGCACATTGAACACCAACGGCACCACCGTCACAAAGAGCACGAAGCAGATGGACGGCAGCAGAAGCAGATAAGGAAAATGCCGAAGCTTCATCTGTTTGGCCGATTCGATAAACCCCGGAGCGAGCCTCCCTTCATCGCGCAGCGCGCCATTTTTTTTCGCATCGTAAATATTCAGCACATAGAACCCGGCAAACAAGAGCACGAGCACCAATGTAATCAGTCCTTCAATCAGCAGGAAAATGGAGTGATCGCCTTTGATCACTTGTCCGGAAACCACTTGCGTAGGCACGTCGCCTAACGTGATCAACCCTCTTATTCCTTCATAAGCGATCGGATAATAGGTCCAAAAAAACAACTGCGCCGCGATCATCCATAGCAAGCCCTTCATATACTGCTTGTTGTACAGCTGGCCTAATCCGATACACACCGCGGAGAATAGAGCCGCTCTCGTCCGATGCCGACGGGCACCTGTTGTCACATCCATAAGGAAGACCGCCTTCGTCGATTTTTTATGCCAATAAAAGTTGTTCCAAAAGTCCATTTGGCTGAAAACCGGCCTTTTTGAACATGTCTCAATAGTGTTGTCCCCTAAGTCTGCTGCAGTTCTCAATCCGAGCTACTTTTTCGCCCGGATCGCCGTGTTGATTTGCTCGACCGCCTTCTTCAACACCGCCTCCGGTTCTTGCCTGTCATTCCAGATCGCAGCCAAGGCCGCGCCTGCCGGCACCCACACATTTCCCATTTCAGGAATGGACGGCATCGGAGCGGAATACTTCGCTTGCTCCAGGAATGCCAGCGCATTGGCATCTTGCTTGATGATCGGCTCCTCCATCATGTCTTGTCTCGGCGGCAGCTGCCTGGTCAACTCGTAGCGCTTGACGATGTTGTGACGTGAGGTCGCATAGCTAGCGAACAGCTTGGCGGCTGCCGGATATTCGGTGTAGGAGCTGACATAGAGCGCGCGGATACCGGACAGGCTTGGCGGCTGCTCTCCGTTAGGCAGCAGCGGCAATGGGGCCACTCCATAATCTAGGCCCGCGTTTTTGACATCCGTCATGAGCCATGGGCCGCCTATAATTGCAGCTGTTTTCCCTTCGATGAAAAAGCCGGTGATGATATTGTCATTGATATCATTGCTGTTGATCGGCAGAATGTCATGCAGCGATTGCAGAAAAGCGGCACCCGCGACCGACCCGTCAGTGCTCAAGCCGATATCGCCTGCATCCTTTCCGCCATTCCCGAATATGTAACCGCCATAGCCAGCCAGGAACGAATAGGATTGATAGAGCTGACCGACATTCCACATGAAGGCGTACTGCTTGTTTTTCGGATCGTTATACGTCTGGGCGAACTGAATCAGCTCTTCATACGTTGCGGGAGCCTGGTTCAACCGTTTTTTGTTGTAGTACAACGCATACGTATCGATCGCGGTCGGGAATCCGTAGAGCACCCCGTCATAGCTAACGCCTTCTAGGGCCGAGTCCATGATTTGCCGCTTCATCGGTTCATCGTACATATCATTTTGCAGCACAAGCCCTGCTATGACCGCATTGCCCAAATGATCATGCGGCGCCGAGAACACATCGGCCCCGATCCCGGCCGGCCCATCCGTCGTCAGCTTCGTAACGGAGTCGATAGCCGGAACGGCTTCAACCTTGACGTTGACCCCATACTCCTGTTCGAAGTCTTCTGCGACCGCTTTCAGAAAATCCAGCTCCGGACCTTTGGATTCCCATACAAGCAATGTGGCGCCCTTCTCCGGCTGCAATCCGGCTTCTCCCGCATGCTGCTGCATCGCAGCCCCTGCCTTCTCGTTAGCCGAATTCGTATTTTGCACGCTGCATGCCGCAAGCAAAAGAAACACCAGAGCTGCCGACAATGTCGAAAAGAAGAAGCGTTTTGACATTCCATTTCCCTCCCATCTGTTTTAACTTAAACGTTTAAGTTGCTTTCGTAGTATATGATAGCGCAAGGCCGGCGAAGCCGTCAACAATGATTCCTCTTCCATTCACAATCATTCCTGCCCCCTTTCATTAATAAAAAAATCCTCCCCATCCAAGCTGGATGCGGAGGATATAGTAGGAGGATACCTGCATCTATTTGATTAGCAGTCGAAATAAAGGCTGTATTCCTGCGGATGAATGCGAATGGCAACGGATTGAGCTTCTTTCCTCTTGATGCCGATATAGTTGTCGATGAACGCGCGGGTGAATACGCCGCCTTCGAGCAAAAATTCATGATCCGCCATCAAAGCGTCGAGCGCCTCTTCCATCGTGGCCGGAACGCGGCGAATGTCCAGCTTCTCCGCCTCGGACAGCTCATATAGATTGCGGTCATATGGACCGAAGCCGGCCGCGGTCGGATCGATCTTGCGCTTGATTCCGTCCAGCCCTGCCATCAGCATCGCCGCGAACGCCAGGTACGGGTTCGCTGTAGAATCCGGCGTGCGGAACTCGATGCGGCAGCCCTTCGGCGTGACGGCAGCCACCGGGATGCGAACCGCAGCGGAACGATTGCCTTTGGAGAAGACCAGATTAACCGGAGCTTCGTAGCCGGGAACGAGCCGCTTGAACGAGTTTGTGCTTGGGTTCGTCAAGGCGATCAGCGCAGGCGCGTGATGCAGAATCCCGCCGATATAATGAAGCGCCATCTCGCTCAGATTGGCGTACCCGCCCTTCTCGTAGAACAGCGGCGTGTCGCCGTTGAATATCGATTGATGCACATGCATCCCGCTTCCGTTGTCGCCGAACAGCGGCTTCGGCATGAAGGTGGCCACCTTGCCGAACTGCCGTGCCGTATTATGAACGATATATTTATACTTCATCAGATTATCGGCCGAGGCCGTCAATGTATCGAAGCGGAAGTTAATCTCCCCTTGCCCTGCCGTCGCCACTTCATGATGATGGCGTTCGACGCGGATGCCGCATTCCTGAAGCAAGCGGCACATCTCGCTGCGGATGTCCTGCTGCGTATCCACTGGGGCTACCGGCACGTATCCGCCCTTTGCCGGAATTTTGCCTCCGAGGTTGCCGCCGGCTTCCTCACGATTCGTATTCCAGGACGCCTCAACCGAGTCGACATAGAAGGAGGAGCGGTTCATCGTATTCTCGTACCGCACCTCATCGAAGATGAAAAATTCCGACTCCGGGGCAAAGAATGCAGCCGTACCGACCCCGGACGTTTGCAAATATGCTTCTGCCTTCTGCGCGATGCTGCGCGGGTCCCGATCATAGCGTTCGCCATCCGGTGTAAAAATATCGCACATGACGATAAGTGTCGGATGCGCCGTGAACGGATCGGCGTAGCAGGAGTTCGCGTCCGGCATCATCACCATGTCAGATTCTTCAATTCCACGGAATCCTTTGATGGAGGAACCGTCGAATGCAACTCCGTTCGTGAACGTGCTCTCATCCACCTCTGAAGCAGGAAGGGTAATATGATGCGCTCGACCGACCAAATCAATAAAGCGAAAATCTACATACTGGATTTTTTTCTCTTGAATAACCATCAAAGCTGGATTTGTCGACATGATGATTCCTCCCATTTCCGAACAATACACGTTCATCACGCACTCATTGTTCCACTTTCAAAATTAAGTTGTTGTCATTATAATCGCTGCGGAGAAATCTCGTCAATATCTATGTCAGGTATTTTTATGTTTCATGTAAGGTTTTCTTACACCAAATGATGGGAAACGGCGGAAAATCCGCTTTTGCCAACACTTTTCCCTTCTTTTCCAAGGGAAGCAATTCGGCCTCTCGGGTCAAGTATTCCTTTGACCTAGTTCGATGGACCCACCCTGTTAAATCGGCTGCGGCATCGCTTTTATCAGCGTGTATAAGCGCCCCCCCTTTTTTTATCAAGCTTCGCTTTCCTCGCTCACTATGGCCTTCCTCGATTTGCAGGGACTCGCCTTTTCTCACTCGCCATTGCCACTTCTTTGTTTTTTGGGGCCTCGCCCTCTTTTTTCACTCTCTATTGCTACTTCTTCGTCTTGTGAGCCTCGCCTCGATTCTCGCTTCAATTTGGGCATATCTCGGCTTGACGTTCGCTTTTTACGCGGTTTGGGCCTTTCCTCTTAGCTCATCCTTGCCCGTCTTTTGAGCGGCTGCTGCATGGCCCTTTCTTGGCTGGGAACTCACTCATTTACTCGGCTTCCGTGTACCCCCTTCTCGGTTTGCAGTTCCCGTCTTTTGACCAGTATCTGCAGTACCTTCTTGGCTGGGAACTCACTCCATACATCCGGTTACTCCCCAATGCTGCAAAAATACAGGATTTATAGAGCACTCAATTTTCGAATAAGTGAATCCTGCAAATGTGCAGGAATTTCGCTAGTTTCGTTTCCAAACGCGACAGAAATGGGGAAATTGATGTATATTTGCAGCAATTTCACAAAATCTCCTTAATAGGGGTGCAAAAAGCTGTAGATTTGCAGTATTTCTTGTTTAACCATGGAGCGGGAGTCGCATATGCAGCTCCACGTTTGCCCGCAGCTGCACATAGACGCATCCGCTATCTGCTTCCCACCCACTCGCATAGGTGCATGCCGCCCAACGCTTTGCCCACAGCGGCCCCGCGACACATGACCGCTGAGCAAGCCTAGCGCACAACTAGCGGTACGGCCGTGAGCGTAAGGCCCCTCAGCGCGGGCCGGCGCGCGGCAATGCGCCATCGAAGCGGCACCCGAATGCCGCTGAAACAAAAAAACAGCCTCTTTCCTCATAGAAAGAGACTGTTCTCCTGCAATTCAATTCGGTTTACTTGACCCATGTCGCGAAATGGGACCGCTCCATTTTCTCCGTATTGAAGGTCTTGCCGCACAGCGGCGCCAGCTGCTCCAGTTCGCGCAGCAGGTTGGCGAATTGATCCGGGAACAGCGACTGCACCCCGTCTCCGGTCATCGAGTTGTCCGGATCGGTATGCATCTCGATAATTAATCCGTCCGCGCCCGCGGCCACCGATGCCTTGGACATCGTCTCCACCAGCTCGCGGCGGCCTGTGCCGTGGCTCGGATCGGAGATGACAGGCAGATGGCTCAACTGCTTCACGACCGGAATGGCGGTCAAGTCCAGCGTGTTGCGCGTATAGGTCTCGAAGGTGCGAATGCCGCGCTCGCACAGCATGACATTCGGATTGCCGCCGGCTAATATATATTCGGCCGCATTCAGCCATTCATCATAGGTGGCGCTGAATCCGCGCTTTAGCAAGACCGGCTTGCCGCATTCACCCAGCTTGCGCAGCAGATCGAAGTTCTGCATATTGCGCGTCCCGACCTGGAGAATATCGGCATACTCCGCACAAATATCGACGTATTCCGGCGTCATGACCTCCGTAATCGTCAACAGCCCGTGCTTCCGGCCAGCCTCGGCCATCATGACCAGACCTTCCACGCCGACCCCTTGGAAGCTATACGGGCCTGTCCGCGGCTTGAAGGCCCCTCCGCGCAAGATTTGTCCGCCAGCTGCCTTCACTAGGCGCGCGATCTCGTCAATCTGCGCCGGCGATTCGACGGCGCACGGACCACCCATGACGACGAGATTGCCGCCGCCGATTTCTACGCCTTTGATATTGATCACCGTATCTTCCGGATGGAAGTCACGACTAGCCATCTTGTAAGATTTCGTAATTTTAATCACGTTCTCTACGCCCTTCATTTGTCTAAGATGTTCAGCCAGTTGAGGCTCTGCCTTACCGATAATGCCAATGACGGTACGGTCCGTGCCCTGCGAGATATGGGCCTGGTTGCCCGCCTTCTCGATGATGCGCACGAGTTCCGCAACCCGCTCTTCCGGAGTCTGATTCGAGACGATAACGATCATGGGGCTACATCCTTTCTGTTCTTTCAATTCATCACTTTCTCATTTCAACGCTTATACGCTTTTAAGCTTTTATCCATTAAAGCAACTATATCGAACATTACAGCATTCGTCAATTCCTTTTTTCATCACTTCTTCATATCTCTTCTTCATATCTCTTCTTCATATCTCTTCTTCATATCTCTTCTTCATATCTCTTCTTCATATCTCTTCTTCATATCTCTTCTCAGTTTTTCATCATCTCTGCTCCGCCTCCATTATGTCCCGGGAAATAGAAGAAAGCCCTTTTCTGCGAGGGCCATTCGGCCGGCAAGAAAAGGGCTCCTCCTTATCCGTGAACGTGACCATGACGGTGGCGGCGCTTCTGCCGGCGCCGCTCCTGCACGGTCAGCAGGATCTGCTTCATTGGAATGTACAGCAGAAGCGCCAGCATCGCGCCGTCAATCATTCCGCCTACAATCAGATTCATATTGATGGTCAGTAGCCGGTTAAACCTGTCCGGCAGCGCCACGCGTTCGAACCAACTTCAAGAACTGGTACTTCAACCATCTTTTCACGTTATTCCTTCTCTCGAAATGTGTCGTCGATCCGTTGATTGCCGATCCTGTTATGACTTCGACTTCTCGCGGACGACCGGAAGCAGCCTCTTCATGTTCACGGTCCGCTTCAATTCCCATGTCTCCGGATCGTTCTGGTCATACTGCTCCAAATAAGCGACGACTTCCTTCGTAATCGGCGTCGGCGTTGAAGCACCGGAGGTCACGCCGACGAGCCCGACCCCATCAAGCCATTCCCGCTTCAATTCCGACAGATCGGAGATGCGGAAGGCTCGCACGCCGGCAATCTCCTCAGACACCTGAGCCAGCCGGTTCGAGTTGTTGCTTCGCGGATCGCCCACGACGATGACGAGGTCGCAGCCCGCAGCCTGCTCGGCTACCGCCGCCTGTCTCTCCTGTGTCGCCATGCAGATCTCGTTATGAATCTCTGCTGTCGGGAATCGGGCGATAAGCCGATTCATAATATGCTTGATATCCCACTGGCTCATCGTCGTCTGATTCGTAATGACGAGACGATCCGTGCCAACCTGGAGAGCCGCGATCTCCGCTTCGGTCTCGATGAGATGCACCTTATCCGGAGCCACGCCGATGGCACCCTCCGGTTCAGGATGCCCTTTTTTGCCGATATAAATAATCTCGTAGCCTTCGGCGGTCTTTTCCCGAATCAGATCATGCGTACGCGTGACGTCGGGACATGTCGCATCCACGGTGGTCAGCCCCTTCTCCCGCGCCTTCTTCCGCACTTCCGGGGATACGCCGTGCGCCGTAAAGATCACCGTCCCGGAATCGATCTGATCCAAAATATCCAAGCGGTTCGCCCCATCGAGCGTAATAATGCCTTCGTCCTCGAACGCATCTGTTACGTGACGGTTATGAACGATCATCCCTAATATATATATCGGACGGGGCAAATCCAGATTGCGCGCCGTCTGTTGTGCCAGCACCATCGCATCCACGACGCCATAGCAATAGCCGCGCGGTGTAATTTTCCTGACTTCCATCGGTACACCTGCCTCCTCATTATACTGCGCCTGACATCGGCTCCTCTATTATACCGGATAATCTCCGCTTCCGTCGACCGTAGCCAGCGGCAGCCACACGATGAACGACGTTCCTTCGCCCGGCTTCGTGACGACCTCGACCGAACCCCGGTGCTCATCGATAATCCATTTGGCAATCGCCAGCCCCAGTCCGGTGCCCGATGTGACGCCGCGCGACACGTCGGCGCGATAGAAGCGCTCGAAGATGTATGGCACTTCCTTCTCGTTCATGCCAATTCCCGTATCATCCACTTTCAGCCCGATCTGATTGTCCTGACGCTGTGCGGTAAGACGGACCTTGCCCTCCTGAGTATATTTGAATGCATTCTCAATGAAAATGAACAACATCTGCTGCAAATAATCTTTGTTGCCGTACACGTACAAATCTTCCAGCACATCGATATTGCCCAGTTCCCATTCGGCCTTACGAGGCAGGAACTGCGCCCGGCGCACGACCTCCTCGACCATCGGCTTCAGCTCGACCAGCACCTTATTCATCACATAGCCGGCATCGGCACGGGCGAGCGATAGCAAATCATTCACAAGATGGCTCATGCGCTGCGACTCGTCCGCGATGTCGCGCAGCGCTTCAAGCGACATCAGCTCCCGCTCGCTCTGGCTCATCTGGTTCGGCTCCTGCTGCTGCATCCACATTTTCTGGAGCAGATCGACATTGCCGCGAATCGTCGTCAGCGGCGTACGCAGTTCATGGGACGCATCGGATACGAACCGGCGCTGGGCCCGATACGCCTCGTCCAATTCGTTATAGAATGTCTCCATCCGGCCCAGCATGCTGTTGATCCGGTCCGTGAGCTGCCCGACCTCATCGTCGGGAGGACCTTCGCGCGGAATGCGGACGCTCAGGTCGGCCCCCTTCTGAATCCGGTCAGTGGCCCGGATAATATTCTCGATCGGCCGCAGCGATTTCTGCGCCAGGAACAGGCCAAGCGAGAAGGCGAGCACGATCGTCACCATCGACGCGATGATAAGGATGCTGCGCAGCTCTTTGGTGAATAGAGCTTCGCGCCCGGTGAAGGCGAATACCTGGAAGGCGCCCTCAACCTGGTCAGCTAGCATGATCGCATTTTCATAGACGAGAAATTCATAGCCGTTGACTACGATTTTGCGGTAGCCTTCGTTGATCTGGGACGCCTTTTGCGGCATCGGTATATTGAGACCGAGCTCCGACAGGTTCGGCGACATGCGCGGCGTTTTGTTGCGGAAGCTTACAATCTGAATGTACAGCTCGGCATCTTCCAGCCGCTTGACATCGGATTTGGGGACATCGAAGTCGAAGCGATTCTGCAGATCGAGCGTCGGAAGCACCTTCAACTGGTTGACCTGTCCCTGGATGCGGGTCTTAATATGCGCATAGGTGTTGTAGTCGACAAAGGTGTAGATGGCGATTCCGAATAATAGCAATGTAAACGCGAGCAGGACGGAATACCATACCGTAAGCCGCAGCCGAATCGACATTAATGATCTCCTCTCAAGACGTACCCCGTTCCCCGAATGGTCTGGATGATACGCTTGCCTCCATGCTCTTCCGTCTTCTGGCGCAGCATGGCAATATACACCTCAAGCACATTCGATTCTCCGCTGTAGTCATAACCCCATATTTTCTCCATAATGACGTCGCGCGGCAGCACCCGCTTCGGATTCTGCATGAACAGATGGAGCAGTTCGAACTCCTTCGCCGTCAGCTCGATCTGCTTGCCGTCGCGAAGCACTTCGCGGGTATGCAGATCAAGCACGACATCCTCGAACGTCAAGCGATGCGTCCCGCCCTCGCCCTCCGTCCGGCGGCGCAGAAGAGCGCGCACGCGGGCCAGCAGTTCCTCCAGCGCGAACGGCTTGACGAGATAATCGTCCGCTCCGAGATCGAGCCCGTGCACGCGGTCCTGCACCTCGTCCTTCGCGGTCAGCATCAGCACCGGCACGCTGCTGCCCGCTTCCCGCAGCCTGCGGCATACCTCCCAGCCGTCCACCTCGGGCATCATCACATCAAGGATCAGCAAATCGGGCTCGCGAATCATCATCTCGCGCAAGCCCTCGCTGCCATTCATCGCCGTCCGGACCTCATATCCTTCGAACACCAAGCCACGCCTCAGCATGGACGTAATTTTCTCATCGTCATCCACGACCATAATCGTCGAACGCGTCATCCTACCAGCCCCTCTTCACCCGTAGATTGATCCTTCTCTTCCTTGCCTCTTCCTTGCTTCTTCCTTACTGCCATTCGCCGCCCGAATAGCGAAAAGGAAGCCAAGAACGGCGCAGGCCGTCCTATGCTTCCTCTCCCGCTGCGCCCGGGCCGCAGCCCTCAGATTCTCATAAGCCGACGGCTTATGGCTGTTGTTGCTGCGACTCAATCTGCTTGTCGAACTTGTTCCGGTCGCCGAGCTTAATCTTTAATTCCATCTCTTTGCCGTTGCGCACAACCTGCATCGTGACGGTATCGTCAACCTTCTTCTTCTGTATCGCTTCGATCAATTCCTCTTTGGTCGCGTACTTCGTGCCGTCCATACCTACAATAATATCATAGGCGCGCAAATCCGCCTCATAGGCCGGCGATCCGAACATGACATTGAGCGCGATCGAGCCCTCCACATTCTTGATGCCCATTTCCTGTGCAATATCGCTGGTCATCGTCTGCAGCGTAGCGCCAATGAACGGAACCGGCTCCTTCTGTATTTCACGGTTCGCCTTCAGATCATCAACGACCTTCTTGATCACATTGGAAGGGATCGCGAATCCGATGCCTTGCGCCTGCTTGCTCACCGCGACGTTCATGCCGATGACTTCGCCCTTCATATTCAAGAGCGGTCCGCCCGAATTGCCGGGATTGATGGACGCATCTGTCTGCAGCAAATGCTCGTATTCGCGGGCGCTTCCGTTATCATCGACATTGATCGAGCGCTCGCGGGCACTCAGCACGCCGGACGTAACGGTATGGTCAAAGCCGGACGGGTTCCCGATCGCGACGACTTGCTCCCCAACCTGCGCCGCATCGGAATCGCCCAGCGGCACCGTTGGAAAATCGCCTTCGCCTTCAATCTTGATGACTGCCAGGTCCAGGTCCTTGCTCTGGCCGAGCAGCGTCCCCTTGAGCGGCTTCTTATAGCCTTCCACCGTAACTTGGATGACTTCCGCCCCAGAGATCACATGCTGGTTCGTCAAAATATAGCCCGACTTATCGAAGATGAAGCCGGTCCCGATGCCAAGCGGCTGCAGCTGCTGGCTCTGGCTCTGGCTCGAGCTGTTGTTCCCGCTGCCGTCGAAGGAATCACCGAAGAACTGGCGGAAGAACGGATCGTTCATCCAAGGATTGTTGCCATAGCCGTTCTGCGTGTTCACGCGGGCCAACGTCTCGATTTTGACCACCGCCGGACTCGTCGTCTTCACCACCTCCGGCACGCTGCTGGCGCCGTTCGGGAACGGAGCCGGCGTCCCGTTGGTCACGACCGCGCTCTCTGACGTGCTGGCCGTGCTCGCCAGTTCCTGTCTTCCCGTGAACAGGTTGGTGGTATCCGCGGCATACATCAATCCGGTGATGACCAGCATCCCTGCCAGGAAGGAAGCGAACATCGCGCGGAAAGAAGTGCCCCGCTTGCGCTTCGGCTCCTTGAACTGCCAATTCCCCTGCGGCGGCTGGGGCGGCATGGTACCTCCGCCTCCTCGGGAATGGAAGCTGGAGCCCGGTCCTTGACCGGTCGCTTGGGAGAATGGCATCGGCTTGATAGGAGCGGGTGGTGTAACCTCTACTTCACTCACCTTGCCGGATGTCTCCGTTGTTGTGCTGCCTTCGGAATGCTTGACAGACTGATAAGGGCCATAAGCGAAATAATAAGCGCCGGCATCCTCCGGCTTCTGCGTCTGAGTATCGCCCGCTTGCGAGACGTCCTGAGCGCTTCGGGTCTCATCCGATGCTGTGGTATAAGAATCCGAATCGGAGTCGGATGTAAAAAATAATTTGCGGCGTTGTTCGTCCATAGTTCTTACCTCCCAATAAGCTGATCTTCACTCGAAGCAATAAGCGTTCTGTGGTGTGAATGATATATTTATATATTGTACCATCAACCTTAAACTCAGCTTAAAAAGATTATAAAACCCAATAAAAAGATAATGCCCCGGCGGCAAGCGGCGCTGGTGCGCACCCAGCTGCCCGCATGGCCGGATATGGACGCAAAAAACAGGCCCATGGACCTGTTTTACGATTCGAACGGGCCGGCGCCGCTAACTCATCCGCCCCAATACATTTTCTGCTTCATCAAGCTTCGCCCGCGCCCGGTGCAATTCGGCCGGAGACAGCGAAGCGTCCGGATTGGATGGCGCCTGGAATTGATTCACGAAGGCCCCGAACAGCTGCACGCCGGCATCCGGATCATTCCCGACCCGGTACTCGTGCTTCAGCACGAACGGCTGCTTCATCTGGACGAAGACCGATTCGTTGGCTTCCCCGTCGAACGGACCGTTCACCGCCGTGAACGGAAGACGAAGCCACAAGGTGCGCTCCTCGTTCAATGCGCAATCGAAGCAGCCCCCTTCATAATTCCAATTGCCGGAGACGGCGAAGCCGATTGGCTCCAGCACGCGGACCAGTTCATCGGTGCCGAACTTGCGGCCGACGAACTTCCCTTCCAACTGCTGCATGGCATGCAACCTCCTTCCTCCTTAGTGTGGACGAAGTCAGTCGCTTTTAACCCAGCCTTTGCGGTGCGCATGGACGGCGAGCTGCGTCCGATCCTGCACCTCGCATTTCATGAGCAGATTGGAGACATGCGTCTTGACCGTCTTGATGCTGATGTGAAGCTCTTCCGCAATGTCCTTGTTCGTCTTCCCATCAGCGATAAGCAGCAGCACTTCCCGCTCCCGCTCGGTCAACGCCTCATCATCCGACTGCGACGCCTGCTTGCGCAAGCCGCGGGTCAGCGCCTGCGAGACCTCTCCGCTCATCACCGGCATACCGCGCAAGGCGCCGCGGAGGGCATAGACCAGTTCCTCGGCGGATACGGTCTTCAGCACATAACTGATGGCCCCTGCCTGAATCGCTTCGAATACTTGGTTGTCCTCCATGAAGCTCGTCAGCATGACGATTTTCAGCTCCGGGTAGCGGCGGGTCAATTCCCGCGTCGCCTCAACACCGTTCATGTCCGGCATCATCAGATCCATCAGGACGAGATCGGGCAACCGCTCTCCCCGCTCTGCCCGCGCCGAGACTGAATGGATCGCTTCAAGCCCGCCTCCGGCTTCCCCGATGACTTCAATATCCGGATCCAGCATCAAATACGTCTTCAATCCCATTCGGACCATCTCGTGGTCATCCACAATAAATACGGTCATCACCGTCTGTTCCACTATGACATCCCTCCGTCTCCGTCCCGCTCAACCTGCTCCGAGGCGCTTCCCCTCTTCAATCCGGTACTTGGCAAGGCTGTCTCCTCCGCCTCTTCCTCTTGTTCGCAAAATAACGGGATATGAACGCGAATCGTCGTGCCCGCGCCGGGCTGACTGATGACATCCAGATTGCCGCCCAGTTTGTCTACACGTTCCTTCATCGTCGTCAGCCCGTAGCTTCCGGTCTTATAGGCCGCGCCCTGCAGATCGAAGCCCTGGCCGTCATCCGCGATGGCCAATATGAGCTGCGCCGGCGTCGCGTGCATCGTAAGGGTAACCTGCGTCGCGCGCGCATGCTTCACGACATTGGCCATCGCCTCCTGGATCATCAGGAAGCTCTGGTGCTCGATCGCCTCGGACAGCTTGATGTTCATGTCGATATCGAACTTGCCCTGAAGGCCGTTCTGCCGGCAGTAGTCGGGGAACCAATGATCGAGCGCCTCCTGGAGCGTCCGCCCATCCAGCTCCAATGGGCGGAGCTGCGCGATCAGGCTGCGCATTTGCCGTTGGGCGATATGCGACATCTGGATCAGTTGGTTGACCACCATTTCCGCCCGCTTCATATCCCGTTCCATTACTTTGGGCAGAGAGGAAGAAGCCATATGCAGCGCGAACAGCTGCTGGCTGACCGTATCATGCAGATCTCTGGCCAGCCTGCGCCGCTCTTCGAGCACAACCGCCTCGCATTCCTTCTCCCGATCCATCACCTGCTGCTCCGACATCTTCTGCAGCAAGCGCAGCTTCTTCTCCATCGCGTCGACCATCGTATTGAAGTCTTCGTAGAGCTGATCGAAGGAGGCCTCATCGCCGAGCGGAATGCGCTCCGACCAATTGCCCTTGATCACCTGCATCATGCTGAGATGCAGCACGTCGAGGCGGCGCTGCAGCCGGACGCCGGCGACATAGCCCATAATGAGCGACACGACGATAACCGTGCTGATGCCGAACAGCCACCAGTTCATGCCGTGGTACCATGCACCGCCGTACACAATGCCAATCCAGAAGACGCTCATAATCAGGCCCCCGGAGATAAGGAAGGTAAGGAGAAGCTCCCATTTGACACTCCGGGAGCGGCGAACCCAATTCATCAGCATCCGTTATCCTACCCTTGTCACCTTCACATCACCGATGAACGTATTGACGATGATGCGAATTTTTTTGCCAGCCTCATAGAAATAAGGAGTCTCCATCTGAACGCTGCTCATAAATCCGTCCTTCTTCTGGTCGAATATTTTGACATCGCCCAAGAAGGAGCTCGACGTTACGATAACCCCCAAATCCATATCGTTCGGAACGAAGACCTTCACGTCTCCGATGAAGGAAGAGACCGTAATCTTCGTCTCTCCGTAAGGAACCTGCGCCTTCGTCAAGTCAATGACCGTATCGCCGATGAAATGAGAGAGATTCGTCGGCTTCAGTTCCCAATAATCGCTGCCCAGGTGCGTATCGCCGATGAACGCCGATTTGTTAAGCGTCTCCCGCTTCAGACCGCCTGACATCCCTCCCATCGGAGGCGGCGGCGGAACCGAGCCGGCGAAGGAGCCCGATTGGCCATGGAAATCATTCTTCTTCGGCTCTTTTTTCGTATAATTCGTGCCAAATTGCTCATCGAACTTGCTGTCGAAATCATAGTCCGTCGGCGGCGGTGGCGGTGGCGGCGGGGCCTGCGTATGGGAATCGTATCCCCAACCGTCCTCCTTCCAATCCTTCCGGCGATGACGCTCCCGGTCAGGGCGCGGATAATCCCGCTTCTTGAACAGCATCCATACCCCGCCTACGATAAGGGCAAGCGGGAACAGCATTTTGAAGAAATCGCCCGGCGACATATAAATGTATCCCAGATTCGACAGCAGGGAGTAGCCGCCGGCGCCAAGCAGAAGAATTCCCCACAAGGCGCCATGCAGGAGCGCATTCAAGCCAACGACGATCAGAATGACCGGCCAGAAGGTGCGGAACATCTCCCCGATACTTATATCGATGTAGCCTAACTGGCTAAGCATAAAGAAAGCACCGAGCGCGATGAGCACCAGACCGCCGAACCATCGTCCACGATTATGTTGCATGTTTCATCCCTCGCTTCTCTACCAAATGCGGCTCAAACTCATGCCGCTTCATGTATCTCTAGTGTAAGCGATGACTCGTCCGGGCGCCAGCGGCGTGAGGTTGAAATCGGCCTCGGTCTCCAGACCGAGGGGCTGGAATCTGATTCCAGCTATTCGAACAAAGCCTGTTCCGTCTCCGGGCAGCCATAGCCGGAGGCAGTTGGGGCCAAGCAGGGGATGAGCATTGTGATTGACAATCATGTGATTCATGTATATGATGTGTATGTTAGACATGCACAGTTGATATTGATGGAGGTCCCATGAAAATTATTATTTCCAACGTATCCGATCCGCCGATTTATCAGCAAATCAAGGACCAGATCAAGGATGCCATCCTGTACGGCGAGCTGAAGGAGGGTGAATTGCTCCCCTCTATTCGGGCGCTGGCCAACGATCTGCATGTGAGCGTGCTGACGACGCGGAGAGTGTATGATGAACTGGAGTCCGAAGGATTTATTACAACAAGGCCGGGCAAAGGCTCCTTTGTTGCGAAGGAGAACCTGGAGCTCTTGCTGGAATCGAAGCGGCATATGGTTGAAGTCAAGCTGACAGAAGCATGGACCACCGCCCGCGCGCTCGGAATCAGCAAGGAAGAACTCGTGGCCATGATGGAGATACTTTTCGAGGAGGAAGACCGATGAATTCAATTTTGGAGGTCGCAGGGCTTCACAAGCAAATAGGCTCATTCCGCCTGGAGGATGTCAGCTTCTCTCTGCAGGAAGGCTGCATCACCGGGCTGGTTGGCATTAACGGGGCAGGCAAGACGACGACGATCAAAGCAATCCTCGGCTTGGTGCCGGCGGATGCCGGGAACATCGCCTTATTTGGCAAGGACATTGCCGCTTATGAGCGGGAGCTGAAAAACCGGATTGGCATCGTGATGGATGAGGGCTATTTTTATGAAGATTTGACTTTGCAGGAAATGAAGAGCATCATTGCACAGGCCTATTCCCAATGGGATGAGGCCGCATTCAAGCAATACCTGTCACGCTTCAACCTGCAGCCCCGCCAAAAAATATCGACCTTGTCGAAAGGAATGCGCATGAAATATGCGCTTGCCTTGGCGCTCTCCCATCAAGCCGAGCTGTTGATTATGGATGAGCCTACCAGCGGTCTGGACCCATTGGTGCGAAGCGAGCTGATGGATATCCTGCTCGACTTTATGCAATCAGGCGGAAAATCCGTCTTCTTCTCCACCCATATCACGTCCGACCTGGACAAAGTGGCCGATGCGCTCATTTTCATGGATAAGGGCAGAATCAGGTTCGTGGAGGATAAAGATGCATTGCTGGATTCGCATGCGGTCGTCAAGGGGGACAAGACGGCACTGAACGAGGAAACGAGGACCTTATTTTTGAGTCTGGATGAGACCCATTACGGCTTTACGGGCCTGACTGGCCACAAAATGGCCGTACGCCAAAAAATGAACAATGTACTTATTGAACGTCCGACGATCGAAGATGTGATGCTTGGTTATTTGAAGGGGGCAAAATAGATGCTGCTTCATCTTGTGAAAAAAGATTTTCTCCTGGCCAAAAAGCATTTAGCCTTCATGCTGGCGGTGGCCTTTGTACTGCCGGCTTTTATTTCCTCGAAGCTTCCTGTGTCCAGCAGCTTTTTGGCGTTTTTTATTACCTGGCTTTATTTTGTGTACCTGCTCTTCAACACCGTGTCGATGATGGAATATAAATTTAAGGGCGCTGCCTTGCTTTGCGCTACCCCCTATACTCGTCAAGCTTTGGTAAAAGCAAAATATTTGTTCATTTGCACACTCTTTGCCGGATGCTATTTGATTTATACGATAATGGCCCTAATACTGCCCTCGAACCTCGAATTATTGTCTGCGGCTTCGTTTGCCGGATCGTTTTTGCTCTTTTCCCTTATATTCGGGATTCTGCTGCCGTTCCAATATCATTTCGGTTACGAGAAATCCAAATATGTATTTATGTTTTTTGTTTTTCTCACGCCGTTTGTGTCGCCGTTCCTCGCTCGGATGGCGCATGATTCCCGCTTCAGTCTGAGCATTGATCTTCCTCTCCCGTCTGCCGTGCAAGCCTGGCTTCCCGCACTGCTCGGGTTGTTGATTGGATGGATGTCGATGCGCTTGTCGATAACCATCTATTCGCGGCAAAACCTGTAATGACTTGGATGCAAAAAAGACCGCCTTAGCGGCGGTCATTGCATCTCTTAATAACAAGGGGACGATCCAGGCGCCCTCCATGGCAGCGCAATTACAATTGCTCAGGCTGTCTTTTGGAGACACGGTTCGCTTGCGGCTTGTTCAGAGCGCTTGCAGCGCCTTCCGATTCAACCGCGAATTCCGTATCCGCAGCTTCGTTACCTGCTGCGAATTCCGTATCCGCAAACGCATTTCCTGCTGCAAATTCCTTGTTCGCAGCAGCATTTGTTGCTGCCATTCCTCCCGTTACTGCAGCCGCGTTTCTTGCTGCGACTCCCGTATCTGCAGCCGTGTTTTCTGCTGCAAATTCAGCGTCAACATATTTCGAATTCGCTGGGGACATTCTGTTCGCTTTGTTGTTTTTCATCGCATTTCACCTCCTGGAGTGTTCGCCATCGTTGGCGAGCATGTCAAGGAAACGTCGTTTCCCACCACAAGTAGTATGCGATGGTCCGCCCGGCTTTATTCGCCTGGGAGGCTACTGCAGCAATTTAGGAATCGAGCCGGTTTTGAAAACGGCTTCGTTCAGTTGATTCAGCATATCCTCCGACACCTTGCCGCTGCCTTCCTGGATAAGCTGAACTTCCACTTCTTTCTTGCCCCACTGCTTATATACCTGCTTCGTTGTATGGAAATACAAGTCGATTTTATTTCCTTTAATTTTCGAACCGATATCCGTCACGATGCCGTAGCCGTAGCCGGGAATATACAAGATGCTGCCCAGCGGAAAAACGGATAGATCGGCGGCGATCGTGGACACGTAATCTCTTCGCACCTTCACGCCGGAATAGGTGATTCCGTATTCCGGATGGCCCGGTTTTTTCCCGGTCGATTCCACCCCTGCCGTATAGCCCGTGGCGATGACCTTCACGCTTTTGATCACCTGCTGCCTCCCCGGCGCCAGGTTGATGTCGGAATACGACGTCGAGGAAGTCGGAACCGCCTTGCGCGGCTCATTCGGCGCCGCTTGGTCCGGACGGGCCGGTGAATTGACATATACGATCGGAACCGGCGAAGACTGTTCGCTCCTTACATTGTATGCCCCGAGCGCGGTGAATCGGTTCCAGGCCATCGAATCTGAACCGTTCATCATCGGCTGATATGTGTCCTGCGGAAGGGTTGAGCCCCCCCATGCCAGCGCAGAAGCGGACAATCTTCCCTGCATGGCGGCAGACATCGGCCCTTGCGCCATCATGTTCGCATAGCGGTACGGATAGGCCTCGGCCGCTCCTCGGTCTGGTGCACACGCAATGGCCAGCATGCCCAGCAGAAGAATGGCCGCCAGTCGACGCCGCGAGCGCTTGGCGCGAGCGCCGGTTGACTGCATCCTCGAACGTTCTGTCCAATTTTGTTCCTTGTTCATTCCTGTCAACATATGGTTACCCCTCCCTTAGTGGGAAGGATGTCCACGGATGATTTTTTTTATGCACCATCGACAAAAAAAGAACACCCTCCGCAAGGAAGGCGTTCTTTCGACAACAGCCAGCGCAGCTCTATTTATGCTCCAATAGGGCAGGTTCAACAGACAAATGGCCGCCAACATCCAGGATCACGTCATCCTTATGAATATGGACGCTCAGCACCAGCCCGATCGATACCATATTCACCAACAACGAGCTGCCGCCGTAGCTGATGAACGGCAGCGACAGGCCGGTTAACGGAACCAGACCAATGTGCATGCCGATATTGACGAAAATTTGAAAGACCAGCATCCCGGCAAGTCCGATAACGAGATAGGATCCTGCCAGGTCGCGGCTCTCGCGTGCGATAAGCGTCATACGGTAAATAAGAAGAAAATAAAGCAGCAGCAGCACCGAGGACCCTAAAAAGCCGTATTTCTCGCCAATGACGACATAAATGGAATCCGAATACGCGTACGGAATGTAGCCGCGGTCGATATAGAATCCCGAATCGCCCCGCAATCCGCCCGAGCCAATCGCATGCATGGCATTGTTGACATGCCATGATTTATCGGGATCGCTAGCGGGATCGAGGAAGGTCTGAATCCTCGACATTTGATGCGGCTTGACCAGCTTGGCCAGCAAATCGTGATCCGCATAATACAACCAGCATATCGTCGCGATCCCCACCGCAATCGTGCCAAGCAGCACCACCATATAGGAGGTGCGAATGTTGCCCATCCATAGCATGGCGAGCAGGACGCCGATGAAGACAAGCGCCGTGCCAAGATCGGGCTGCTTCATAATGATGAACGTCGGGACGAAGAACACGGCCCCGATCGGCAGCAGATCCGGTACGAGACGGAGCGTCCGGCCCGACCGCTTATGCAGCAGATCGGCAGCCACCAATACTGCGGCTATTTTACTCAACTCGGAAGGCTGAAGCTGGAAGCTGCCGATACTCAGCCACCGCACCGCTCCGTTGATATTCTCTCCAACGAACATCACGAGCAGCAGGAGAGCAAGTCCGATTCCGTATAACACGTAGGCAACGGCGCCCATAAGCATGGTATAATCGAACACCGCAACAAGCAGCGTCGGAATCGTGAATACGGCGAACAAGACGATGTTGTTCACATATAAGCCGTCCAGCTTGGTGCCGGCAGTAGCTCCATGCACGGCTATCGTCCCAATGACAATAAGCGCGAGCATGAGGATGACGATCGGTCTATCCATTTTTTTAAGCTTGCGAATATAGATCATATCCACCTCTTGCCATTCAATAAGTTAAAGCGATTAAACTTACATCGCAGACTCAGACGCTCGCTATCCCTTTAACTCCGGATTTAACAATTCCGCGGAAGGCACCTCCGGATCGAGCCAATTGTCAATCAGCTCCCGCGCATAGTCGAGATCCTCTTCATTCAGGATGAGATACCAGATATTATCCATGATTTTCCCTTCTCCATCCAATGAATAGCTGGTGAAGGTGGGGAGGCTGTCCTTCAATAACATCATCTTCGCCAAGCCAATCATATCACTGGGCAAAATATCGGTCTCCAGATTGTCGCCGGCAATCTCCAGAAGCTCCGGAAGATGGCTGATCTTGTCAAGCTGTACCATTCGCTTCATGAGAGCTTGCAAAAAGATACGGTTGCGCTCCATCCGGTTCATGTCCGAGTCTTCGCGATAACGAACATAGTTCAATGCTTCCAGTCCGGTATAGATCGGCTTGTTCGCTTCGATCAGGAATTTGTCATGATACTGGCTGCGATTCTGGATGTTTTCCGTGATCGGCAACTCGACGCCGTCCAGCGCATCGACGACATCCCTGAATCCTTTAAAGTTGATGGCCGCGTAATGATTGACCGAATGCTGGAGCAGCTGTTCCACGCTCTCCACGCTCATTTTGGCGCCTCCGAAGGCATAAGCATGGGCGATCTTGTCTTGCTTGTCCTTGCCCACGATCTCTGCGTATGAATCCCTCGGGATGGACAGGAGCAGAATCCGGTTATCCTTCGGCCTCACGACGGTATAGAGCATTGAATCGGAGCGCCCGACCTCCTTGTCGCGCTGATCGATTCCGAGCAGCAGCAGCGAGAACGGATCATCGTCAATACCTATTATATCCTTCGTATCATAAAGCGGTTTGTATGTCCGATCAAGTGATTTCTCCACCTTATCCGACAGGAACATATCGAAGGCGAATACGGCTAGCTGCTTGCGAAAGAGAAAGCCCCCGATAAGCACAAGGCCTGCAGCAAGCACAATAATCGCCCACTTTTTATTGAATTTCATCGTCCATCTCTCCCAAACTCATTTGGCCGCGGTATGCTGTTTTTCTCCACAGTTCGATGCCATCGTCTTTCCACACATAGACATCCATGCCCTTTTCTCCGCCGCCCAGAGCCCAGCCAAGCACAATATCGGGATAGCCGTCCTGATTAAGATCGGCGAGCCCTGCGTAATCCAGGCCGTGGCCGAACCCCTTCGTATCCCATACGACCCGCCATGCTTCATCCTCCCGCTTCAGCAAGGCCGCCTTCTGCACCTTCTCGTCTTCAATATTCGCTTCATATACGACGACGACCTCATCATTGCCGTCCCCGTCCACATCCCCGACCGAGATGCCGTTGCCCTCCTCGCCGAGAGCCGGAATCAACAACCTGGAGAAGCCCGGAAGATCGCTTAACACAAGGCCGCTGCGCTGATGGGGTTCGGGTCGTGGAGGCTGAACCAGATCGGCCGGGGCGGAAGGCATGCTGCATCCGCCTATCCACAGCAAGGAAGCCGCTGCGAGCACTCCCCATCTCCGTATATCTCTCATTGCATCCCCTTCTCTGCCTGTCTTCCACTCTAGTGTATTGGTTCATAACCAAGAATAGGTTATGAAAAGGTTAAAATTAGCTCATCTGCCGCCGCGGAAGGAACACCTGAACCTTCGTTCCCCGTCCCGGCTCGCTCTCTACCTTCAAATGTCCGCCATGCAGCTTGACGATCTCGTGGCAGATGGACAAGCCCAGTCCGCTCCCTGCTCCGCTAGTGTTTCCTTTATAAAATTTGTGCAGGACATTTCCGAGATCCTCCTCAGGTATTCCCGCTCCGGTATCCTCGACCGTAAGAATAACGTATTCCTTGAGCGCCTCTGTGCGCACAGTGACATTCCCGCCCGGCGGTGTGAACTTCATCGCATTATCCAACAGATTGATAAGCACCTGCTTCAAGCGATTGGCATCCGCATCGATGACAGGCACGGCATCTCCCGCCCTGACTTCCAGATCGAGTCCCAGTCTGGAGGCTCTCGGGGCCAGTTGTGTTCCGACATGCCGCAGCAGCTCCAGAAGCTGTACCGGGCCGCGGGACAGCGTGATCTTTCCATTCGCCAGCTTGGAGAAATCGAGCAGTTCATCAACTAACTCGGTCAATCTGTCGCTTTCCGATTCAATCACATCCAATCCCTCTTCCAGCAAATCCTTGCTGTCGCCCTCAGCTGACTTCAACGTCACCGCCCATCCTTTAATGGACGTTAACGGGGTTCGAATCTCATGGGATACCGAGGAAATGAATTCATTTTTGAGCTGATCGCTTCGCTGCAACCGGGATGCCATTGTATTTAACGTGTCTGCCAAGGCCCCCAATTCGTCCTTGTACCGCTTTCCTGCTCTTGCCGAGAGATCGCCCTCCGCCATCTGATCCGCAGCCAGCTTCAGCTCCTGAATCGATCCGGTAATCGTCCGCGACAGGAATAGGCTGACTACGGCCACAATGGCGACGACAAGCAGGCCAGCCGCAATACATAAAGCAGCAATCCAGCGAATGGTGGCAATCGTGCTTGTCAAGGAGGCCACATACCTGACGACCCCCACCGTCTTGCCGTCCGTCACCAATGGGTAGGATACCGCCAGCAAGGACTCGCCGGAGGAGGCCGATGTCCCCCGCCAGATGCCCATCGCTCCGTCGCGGGCCTCCCGGACATCCGGATAATCAATCCTGCTTCCGATAGCCTGGACGTTGACATTATCCTGAAGCAGCTGTCCCGAGGCATCAATAATTTGCACCTGTGCCGTCGTATTTTGGGAAAATCCCCGCAGCAGCCGCTCCGATTGCTCAGCCACATCCTGCCCCGAGAAATATTGCTGAAAAAAAGCGGCCGAAATTTCCGCTTGATTCACCAGGATGCGCCTGACGCTGTAATGGTAATAGTAATCCACGGACGCAATCAGGAACACTTCCAATATCGAGACCGTAATAAGGATGACCGCCAAGTAGCTGCCTACTAATCTTTGTCGGATTCCCACAATGTCATTCGTCCTTTCTCCAGCGGTACCCGGTTCCCCATACGGTCTCAATCCGCTGCGGCTTCGAGCAATCGTCTTCGAGCTTCTCCCTTAACTTCCGAACATGCACATCTACCGTCTTCGGATCGCCGACGAAGTCCTCTCCCCAGACCAGGTTCAACAGCTCGTCCCGGGATAAAGCTTTATCGGGATGCTCCATAAAGACTTTTACCATCAGATATTCCTTCGGCGTCAAGCCGATCACATCATCCTGCTTGAACAGTCTGTTCGCATCAAGGTCGAGCCGGAACGGGCCGGATTCCACGATCTGTCGCGCAGGTGCGGCTGCTTGCCGGGTCCGGCGAAGCACGGTGCGGATTCTGGCGACAAGCTCCAGCGGATTGAACGGCTTGACGATATAGTCGTCGGCGCCGAGTTCAAGGCCCTTGATCTTATCCAGATCTTGTCCACGCGCCGTGAGAAAAATAATGACAATATCAGGGTCAATCTCTCTCATCCGCTCGCATACAACAAAGCCATCGGTATCAGGGAGCATAATGTCCAGAACTACCGCATCCGGGCGGGTTGCCGCAAATCGATGGAGCGCCGCCTCTCCTTGCGCCGCCTCCGCTACCTGGAACCCGTTCCGTTCCAAATTAATCGTGATAAACCGTCTAATATTATTATCGTCTTCAACGACGAGCACTTGATTGCTGCAGGAAGTATTCATTGCTGCCTCCTTCACTCCCATTCATGCATCGATACGGGAGAATCATTAACTTCTAACAGGCCGCCGGCGCGCCGGCAAGCAGACTGGGCGTCCATTTCCAGCTTTGAGCTTTATCTTCTATTATAACGGGTGAAGGGACGATTCCGCGATCCCTCCCTTTTTCCAGCTCGCCGCAGCTGGCCTAGACCAGATCGGATGAATGGCAAAAAGCCCGAGAAGCCACCCGCGTTCAAGACGCAGACCGCTTCTCGGACCTTTCCTCCCAGACCGCATTCCTATCTTCTCAGAACAACCGGCTTCGCTGGCGAATGGCCGATCGGCTGAGGCACCGGGGAGCGTGCGTGGCGGTGATGCTGCGAATCGTCAAGCTGGCCCATCTGCTCCGGGTAGCCGTATTCGCCATGCTCGCTCAGATCGAGACCTATCACTTCCTGCTCCTCTCGTACTCTCAGGCCCGAGAATTGCTTGATGGCATACAACAGGACATAGGAAGCGAGGAAGGCAAACGCACCGGCTGCCGCGATTCCGTAGGCCTGCACCCCCAACTGATGGAAGCTGCCCGTATCGAGAAGACCTCCGGTTCCGACGCCTGCCTTGGCCGCCAGTTCCGTCGTCGCGAAAATTCCGTTCGAGAGCGTGCCCCAGATTCCGGCCATCCCATGGACGGACAATGCGTAAATCGGGTCGTCAATGCGCAGCTTATCGAACAACTTCGCACTATAGAAGACCAGTACCCCGGCGACAAGACCGATAAGCACCGCCGCCCATGGTTCCACAAAAGCGCAAGAGGCGGTAATGGCGACCAGCCCGGCCAACGTACCGTTCAATATCGTCGGAATGTCCGCTTTCCCATTCATGATCCAGCTGATCGCGAGCGCCGCTACCGCACCGGCGCCGGCACCCAATTGCGTATTCATCGCCACGTAACCGAAGAAGCCGTCATCTACAGCCAACGTGCTGCCCGCATTGAAGCCGAACCAGCCGATCCAGAGAATAAGCACGCCAAGCGTAGTGTAGACCTGATTATGTCCCTTCATCTCCCCGGAAGCTCCCTGGCCGGCAAAGCGCCCGAGCCGCGGCTTGAGCAGCAGGGTCGCCGCCAACGCCGCCATCGCGCCCGTCAAGTGAACGACGGTCGAGCCGGCGAAATCCTGCTTCCCATGCTCCGCCAGCCAGCCGCCGCCCCAGATCCAGTGCGCCACGACCGGATAAATGACAGCCGTGAACAAGACGGTGAACACCACATAGACGGACAGCTTCGCCCGCTCAGCGAAGCCCCCCCACGCAATCGACAGCGCTACGGCCGCGAAGGCGAACTGGAAGGTGAAGAATACGAACGGGGGCAGGCCGTCAGCACTCTGCGGGTTGAAAAAGAAATCCCCCCAGCCGATAAATCCGTTGCCGCCGCTCCCGAAAATGAGGCCATAGCCGACAGCCCAATAGACCAGCGAGCACAATCCGACCGTGAACACCGTCTTGCCTGCGATATGGCCCGCATTCTTCATGCGGGTCGATCCCGACTCCAGCAGAATGAATCCCGCCTGCATGAAGAGGACCAGAACGGCCGACAGCATGACCCAGAGCGCATTCATCCCTGTGTTCAGCATCTCGGCGGACGGACCGTCCGCTGCCGATGCCGCAACCGGTATAGTTAACCCCCAGCCGATCCCGAAAAGCATAGCCATTGTCCATCGTCCCCATCGAATCGTGTTGCGTCTTGATTGGATGCTCTGCATAATCTCCACTCCCTTTTTGTGTCAGATAACATAACACAAATTTGATTTATTATTGGTGATTATAGGGGTGAGATCGCCTTATTTCAATGGGTTTTCAAGATAATGTATATTTTTCTGCAATTAATGTAAATGATTCTTACACAAACACTTCACTTTCTATGTCAGGTTTATAGCAAAATACCGCAGGGGATACTTCCCCCCACGGTATGGATGCCGATTTCGATGTTATTGGAATACTTGGGAAATCGGATTTTCAGTAAATTTCTCTTTATAGATCGTGCCGTCCTGCTTGAATACTTTATACTGTTGGAAATTCTGCGTCGGGAACAGCGTGCTGAAGCCGGCCATTGGCAAAAAGGCCTCTGCCGCCTTGTCATTGACATGATCATCCGTCCAGAAATAATGCACCACGAGCCGGTTCTTGTTGTACGGATGAACCGTGCCGTAAGCGCCATAGAGACCGCGCTTGCTCATGACTTCCTTCCACGGGAAGCCGGATTGCGCCGACTTCTCGACGAGTTGAGGCTTCATCGCTTGCACGAATGCGTTCTTCGACGAATTGCCAATCGCGATAACATTGCTCTTTGCCAGCGTCGTCTCCATATTCTTCTTGACCGCCTGCCGCTCCGTCAACACCGTAGCCTTCAAGCCCGACATATCCAGCATATTAAGGAGGCTGTCCTTCACGATCTCCTGCTGCGCCGCGGCTTCCGGGCTTACGGCATCGCTCAGCACGATCGCGAGCGGCTCGCCATGCAGCGTCTTGGACATGATGCGAACCATCGATTGTTGCGGAAGATCCGGATGCTGCCCAAGTATGCCGTCGTACAATTGGGTCATCGTCGTCCGGTTGAAGTTCGCCTTCTCCGCTTCGGTCAACCGGAATTCAGGCTTGAGCTCATAATTCGGCTTGTTCAGATTATCATCCATCCGCTGGCGAATCTCGGTCCCGAACTGATCCTCTACCGTCTGCAGCAGCCCTTCCACCGTCGCGTTCCGGTAAGCGTAGCGATCATAATACGCCTTCATGAACGCATCGAACTTGGCTTGCCCCACCGTACGGTACAGCTCATAGATGGCCAGACGGCCTTTTTTGTAGAATACGGCATCGGGAGAGTCGCCCACATTGTCATTCGTCGAGTTAATCGTTTCTTCCAGCGGAAATTCATCCATCCGCACGCCGTCGAAGCCGGCCATCTTATTGCCCTGCTCTTCATAGAAATAAGCCATGGCGAAGTCGGCGAAGCCTTCATCAAGGAACGATTCATGCTCCGAATCATTGCCGATGATGGAATGGAACCATTGATGCGCAATCTCGTGCACGAAGGCTGTTTTACTTTCCGGATCGTCCTGCGCACTGACCAGCCCCATCTGAATGAGTCTGGAGAATTCAACAGCGACGCCCTCGACATGGGATTCCACAATGCGGAATTCCGGATAATCGTAAGGACCGAACTTCTCACTGAAGAAGGTAATCGCCTTGAACGCCTGATCGATATATTGGTTAATGATGTCCGTCTTCTTCGGATCATTGTCGTCATTGTAATAATAATATTCCACGGTCAAGCCGTTCACCGTCTTGCTCGCCTTATGGTACTTGGGACTGGCGAAGAAGACCAGCTCCCGGGTGTTGTCGGCCTGGGCCGTGACCGTTTTGCGTCCAGGCTCTGCCACCGCCTCGGACAACTGGCCCGGCATCGCCACTTGAAGCTTATCCGGAACATTCAGGCTGACGCTATAATCAGCCATATCATAATAATCGGATTCGAACGTCTTGCTGTACGGCTTCTTCGCCCAAGTATGCGTCTTCCCGTCATAGACCGACATGACCGGGAACCAATGCGCGCCGTTCACAATGTCTTTGTAATAGGACAGCCTCTGCATGCCGAACGGAATTTTCGTCTTGAACTCCAGCTCCAGCGTGACCGCTTCCCCTTCCTTCAACGCCTTCGCCAACAGAACCGTCAGCGCCTGATTTTCGTTCTTGAAGTCGAGCGTCTGCCCCGTGCTCGCATCCTTCACGCTAATCATATCAATTCCGCCAAGGAAGTCCTCCGGCTTCTTATCGGGATTATCCTTCGCAATCTGCTCATTGTTCCGTTCGAACATGCTCGGCTGGGTCTCCTTCGAGCGGTTCGCGTCGGCGAACAGGCGGAAGACGACATCATGCAGCTGGTCGGATGACGTATTGCGGTAGGTTACCTTCTGCTTGCCGGTAATCGTCATCTTCTCGGTGTCCAGCTTCGCCTGAATATCATATTGAACCTGTGCGGCGGCTTCGCGCTTTGTCTGTCCCGCTGCGGAAGCATTCTGAGCCGCGCCCGGCTTGGCGCTCTCCTGGGCATAGGCAGTGCCTGTCCCAGCCAGAGGAGCCGCCAGCATCGTGAAGGCCATCGCTGCCGCCAAGGTCGTATGCAGCAGTTGGCGTCCTGTCATTTTCATAAATTCCCCACTCCTTTTATCCTTGCTGGTAAGTCTTGCTGTTACTCTTATTGTAACGGAGACAAGAAGCGGCGTGCCAGTGATTTCCCTTATCGAAAACTTACAAACTTGCAACCCAACCGCCGCTCTTTTCATCTTGTCATGCTATAACGAAACAAGATTCGGGATTTTATGAGCAAGCAAAAAATGATCCTCCAGACGGGATCCTTTCACGCACGAAAAGCTTATTTTTCTACTCTAAGCCGAATTACCACTAAGTTTTTAAAATGTTGTTTCTCCAGAAGTTCCAGACCCAAACCACCGCAATCTATAACCTTCTCTATACCGTTGGCGGGCTTTTTCGATGAATGAATCATTTTCAAAATGTATATATCCAGCTAAGTATAATGCCTTTAAGTAGCGACATCCGGTTTCAGTTCCGTTTCTATACCGGGGATCTGCATGGAGCGTCCCTCATCACGATGAATCGGGCTCCGAGGAAGTTGAACAGGGCGAAGCTCCTGCACTGTCAACAAGACCCCAAAGAACAACAGAAGACGCCTGTCAGCGACAGACGTCTTCATTACTTCATATTCGTGATCACTCGGCACGTGAAGCTTCGGCTTCGTCCTCGTGCTGGCGGCCGTGCAGGTTACTATTCCTTCGGCTCCGCAATATAGCGCGTTCGAATCTCTTCCTGCATCAAGCTAATAAGCTCCGCGAGCGGCTTCATGCCCAGATCGCCTTCTCCGCGCTTGCGGACGGAGACGGCGCCTTCATTCTTCTCATTCTCGCCGACGACGAGCATGTAAGGCATTTTCTCCAGCTGCGCTTCACGGATTTTGTAGCCGAGCTTCTCGTTCCGCACATCGGCCTCTGCGCGAATGCCCGCATCCAGCAGCTTCTCGGTTACTTCCTTGGCATACGCCTCATACGTCGGCGATACCGGAAGCACCTTGGCCTGGACCGGCGACAGCCAGAGCGGCAGCGCGCCAGCGAAGTTCTCCAGCAGGAACGCCGTCATGCGCTCCATCGTGCTGATGATGCCGCGGTGAATGACGACCGGGCGATGCTTCTGCCCGTCATCTCCGACATACTCAAGCTGGAAGCGCTCCGGTAGCAGGAAGTCCAGCTGCGCGGTGCCCAGCGTCTCTTCCTTGCCGAGCGCCGTCTTGATCTGTACGTCGACCTTCGGACCGTAGAATGCGGCTTCCCCTTCGGCCTCGAAGAACGGAAGGCCCAACTCTTCGACCACTTCGCGGAGCATGCGCTGGGACATTTCCCACATCGCATCGTCCGGGAAATACTTCTCGGTATCCTGCGGATCCCGGTAGGACAAGCGGAAGCGGTATTCCTTGATGCCGAAGTCTTCGTATACTTTGCGCAGCAGCGTAATGACGCGTGCGAATTCTTCCTTGATCTGATCCGGGCGGCAGAAAATATGAGCGTCGTTCAACGTCATCGCCCGCACGCGATGTAGCCCCGTCAAGGCGCCGGACATCTCATAGCGGTGCATCATGCCGAGTTCCGCAATCCGGACCGGTAAGTCCCGGTAGCTGCGCATCTCGCTCTTGTACACCATCATATGATGCGGGCAGTTCATCGGACGAAGCACGAGCTCTTCATTGTCCAACTCCATCTTCGGGAACATATCTTCCTGGTAATGTTCCCAGTGCCCCGACGTCTTATACAGCTCGACGTTGGCCAACACCGGCGTATAGACGTGGCTGTAGCCGAGGCGCTCTTCCATATCGACGATATAGCGCTCCAATGTGCGGCGCAGCGTCGCCCCGTTCGGCAGCCAGATCGGCAGCCCCTGACCGACTTCCCGGGAGAAGGTGAACATTTTCAGTTCTTTGCCCAGCTTGCGGTGATCCCGTTTTTTCGCTTCCTCCAGGAAATGCAAGTATTCATCCAACTGCGCCTTCTTCGCGAAGGCAGTGCCGTAAATCCGCTGCAGCATCTGGTTGTCCGAATTACCGCGCCAATAAGCGCCGGCAAGGCTAAGCAGCTTGAATACCTTGATTTTGCCGGTCGAAGGAACATGCGGCCCCCGGCACAGATCGAAGAACTCGCCCTGATCATAGATGGTGATCACCGAATCCTCCGGCAGATCGCGAATCAGATCAAGCTTCAATTCGTCGCCAATCTCCTCATAGATCGCCAACGCCTCTTCCCGGGAGACGACGCGGCGTGTAATCGGCAGATTTTCCCCGATAATCCGTGTCATTTCCTTCTCGATCTTCGGCAGATCCTCCGGCGTCAACGAAATATCGAGATCGATATCATAATAGAATCCGTCCTCGATGACCGGACCAATGCCCAGCTTCACATTCGCGGCCTTATAGAGCCGCTTAATCGCCTGGGCCATCAGATGGGCGGCGCTGTGGCGCATCACTTCCAGCCCTTCCTCCGAATCTGCCGTTACGATCGCCACCTTGGCGTCATGCTCAAGCGGCGTCCCCAGATCGACCATTTCGCCGTCCAATTTACCTGCCAGCGCGTTCTTTTTCAAGCCGCTGCTGATGGAACCGGCTACTTCCTCCAATGTTGTGCCCTGCGCATACTCCCGTACGGAGCCGTCGGGCAGAGTTACTTTGACCATAGACATGATGCTGGACCTCCTCATTTCATCTGTTGCGCTGCGATATCGATATGCAACATCCGTGCGGCCCCAGCGGGCCCGCGAGTAACAAAAAACACTCGTCCCTGGAAAGGGACGAGTGTTCAAATACGCAGTTAACCCGTGGTTCCACCCTCATTCAACCGGCAGCGTCCGCACGCTCGCATCACCGCATAACGGTTCCCTGCGATCGGTCTGTCCGGTTCTTGAGCATTCGGTAACGGGAATGATTCGTTGAGCGATACTGTCCGAAGAGCCGCATGTCCGGCTTCCGGGGTTCCTGCCCAATGCTCCGAAGGGGTCAATCGGCGCGGCCTCCGAAGGGACTTGCAGCCAAGGTCCCTCTCTCTGGGCGGTTCCATCTCGCCATCGTTGTCTTCGTCACAGCATGTTGCATCGCGACTGATATCGCATTTTTGATTATGCCATATTATATGGCATTTTCGGCGGGAGGTCAAGCTGGAGCCCTGCCATTCCTCAAAAATCAGGCGCCGTCTCCTGCTTCTGCCAGAGCAGCGTTTGACAGGCGTTGCAGCGGACACAGACATGGACCCGCGATTCGAAAATTTGCTGAATCGTCTTGATGACCTGCGAATCCGGCTCGCGGGTATGAATGACGATATTTTGCGGAGAGACATTGATGAGCGTGCTCACAATCATGTCCTCCATCTCCATATCGCAATCGACCATTTCCACGATCATGCCGTCCATGACATGCTTCGGCTCCAACGGCTGCAGTTCCTCATCCAGCAAGGTAAAATCATGGCCTCCGCTATGCATCAGATGTGCCAGCGGCACCTTCGTTTCCTGAATATAGACAAAATATTTCAACAGCGCGATAAATTCCTGGTATTGCCGTTCGAGCACAAATTCATCCACGGCATAATCGACGACTTCCTGGAGCTCGGCCATATAAGGCTGAAGCCGGAAGCGGATGAATCCGTCCAGATGAAGGCAAGCATGCTCCTCCAAATAACTGCGGATAGCCCGCATCACCTTCTTTTTGCGGCGCCGCCGCGCTTCCTGGCCACCGGTATCGTCACCGCCGCTCAATAACAGCAGACAGTAATCTTCGATTTTGACGCATTCTTCCGGCTCATAGCTCGTATACTTCTGAATCAAGGCCCGCAGAAGCTGCTCTTCTTTGGCGGACAAAATGAATTCGGCCAACGCGCGGGCACTTCGATTCCACACTTCGGCGCCATGTCGCGCCAGTTGAAATTCCGGCAGCACTCCGCTGCATGCAATGGAGCTCAGCTGTTCACCGAACGTGACATCCAATTGGACAATCGTCTGTTCTTTATGTAAATCACCCAGCTCCTGCTGCAGCAATTTGCTTACAGACAAAACCTCTTCCCGTGACGCATTGGGAAGCGTTAACGTGAACAGTTCCATACGCCCACTCCTTTCTGTTCCTTATTCAGTATATGGGGCTGAAGAAACAGATATACGAAGCGGGTTCTGGAAATGAAGGAGAACCGGACAAGCACGGGAGAGTTGTTCAGACAAGCTGGTAAGATACGTCAGACAAGGTTCCGGTGAGGATCAAAGCTCTGCTGTGAGCGGCCCGTTAAAAAAAGCTCGCTTGGCGTGGTGAATTGAGGTATTGCGTATATGACCATACGTATGATGATTTAGGTGTGAAATATGTATGTAGTAACACGGGCGTGATTCAGGCGGTGAGCGATCATTCGTAAGATGAGCGTGCAGGTGATTCGTGTGTGTTTCGGGCATGACATACGATGATTGGCGTGTGATTCATACGTGATTCGAGCATGATTCGCGTGATTCATTCGGTATGCGGTGATTCATACGATGAGCGTGCCAGGGATACGTGCAGGGGATACGTGAGGACTTATCTCTCAGTAGAAAAATTTTATCTGATCGAAGTGCCTGAAAACTGCACAATGAAATGTCTATCCGATAGGCGAAGTCCTCAAAACTGCACGGTTTCTCAAGACACGTTGATTCAGTAGGCAAAATCCTGCACAAATACAGCAATTCGATAGGGACAACTTCACCTGAAAGGGAATCCTGTAAAACTGCAGCAATTTCACCCGCTTCTCTTCGACTTAGCTCAAAAGGGCCTAAAATGATGTAGCTGTGCAGCAATTCCTCGAAATGCGGACTCATTGAGCCGAAATTCCTGTAAAATAGCAGCAATTCCCTCCACACATTAAAACCCAGGACATTATGATGTCTCCAGAAGGCGATGACGCTCTGAATGCCAAGTTTCGATTAGGTAATCACCCCTCCGAAAAAAACAGGGGTTTTCCAACAGCCTGAGAAAGGCAGGAATTTCTATCAATTTCCACTTATGCAGAGCTGGGAATGGAGAATTCCTGTACTTTTGCATCATTCCCCTAAATTCTGTCTGTGAGAAAAAGGTAATCCTGTAGTGTTCCAGGATTCTACACACTCAAGCCCGATCACCCTCCACTACATAACCGGGCCGGGATACGTTCCTGCTCATATCGCGCGTAACTCCCCGTCATATCGCGAGTCCTCTCCCTGTTCACGAATCGGAATCAGAAAGTGTACGATGCTTCTCCATCCATATTGTCGCGTAATCGACAATATCTCGAACAGGAAGGAGCAAGGCGGTTGCATTCGCGACCTTTCCGACTCGGACATGATTCGTATCCCGCGCGAAATCTGCTCCAATCGCATCGAAATCGCTTGAATCTAAATCCACTTCCGTGTATTCAACCCAAGCCTTCTTATTACCTTGCATAATGGGAGCTTTCGCAATCATCTCCTTCTTGCGCTCATAATTGGCCCTGTATTCAGCCAAATGAATGGATGTATTATTGCCGTGACCGACCCCTAATAATAATATCCACCCATCAAGTTCATACAGACGAGCGATCGGCGATTGCTCGCCCAAGCCGTACGCCAGACTATGATTAGCTGTAATATACACTCGGTTGGCGCCCCAGGCAGCGAAGGAAAGCTGAGGATGACTGCTTCGGATGACGCCTCTTTGCTTGCGGAACACCTCCGGTATAGTCCCCATGTCCCAGCAAGGAGTAAAATCATGATCAAAAGCAGGCATTTGCTCCCGAATATCCTTCCACCAAGATTCTCGCACAGGCGGATTGCACCATGTCGAGGGATCAGACAAGTCCGGCGTGTGCGTTGGCATGACAAGCGTTCCTTGTTCTCCCAACTGTTCCTCTAAAGCAAATATGACTGACATGGCTCCTCCTACCATCCAACCGCCTAAGGATTTCATAGAGGAATGAAGAATCAAATTCATTCCTGATTGTACGCCCAGTTTCTCAAAGTCATTTTTCAATAGGGACGGTGTAATTAAATCTCCGCTGATTACTTCCATATGTTCATTCCGCCTTATCTTATGTCGTCATGTTCAAAACGAGCCATCATCCGTCTTATTCCCCTGCTCACATTTTGAATGAATATTTAAAACTCTTGAAGCAGATATTTGATTTGTTTAAAGGATTTACGAGGCATTAACTAGTATTTTTTACCGTTTTGAAGATGAAGCATTTCATGTACAGTTATGGTTATGTCCGTATAATAGAAGAAGGAGCGGCCTTTTGCCAGGCCGCTTTTTTGTGCGAGTAATGATAACGACACCCCAGAAGGAGGACGCGATGAATATTCTAGTTGTCGATGACGAACAGAGCATCTTGAACCTCATCCGTCTCAATCTCGAGATTGAAGGCTACACGGTACACACGGCCGCAAGCGGCCAAGCCGCGCACGAACAATGGCAGGCGCAACAGATAGATTTGATTATTCTTGATGTTATGCTTCCCGATACAGATGGTTATCAATTGCTGCGCGAGTTCCGCAACAGCAACTCAGACGTTCCCGTCATCATGCTGACCGCCAAAGGACAAATCAACGACAAGCTGCTGGGACTGCAATTAGGCGCGGATGATTACCTCGTCAAGCCGTTCCACAGCACCGAGCTGCTGCTACGAATCAAGGTTATCGAAAGACGGATGAAAAAACAAGAGCAGACGAACTCCGGATCCGGCATCATGCATTGCGGACCTTTTCATGTCGAACCGGAAAAGCGCGCGATAGTTGTGAACGGACAGGAAATTACGCTAACGTATCGAGAGTATGAGCTGCTTCTGCTGTTATTAACCAATAAGCAGCGCATCTTCACTCGCGATGATCTCCTTATGAAGGTGTGGAAGCTTGATTATCCGGAAAATACGAGAGCAGTCGATATTATGATACAGCGCCTCCGCAAAAAGCTAGGAAAAGAAGGAGAGCGAATCAAAACCATTTACGGCGTCGGATACAAAATAGATTGTTGATTTGCACGGCCATTTTGAACAAGGTGGACAACCCATGACTTTACAGAAACGCTTTCACTTGGCACTTCTTGCCCTATTCATTCCCGTCATGCTTTTTCTCTATATCGTGCTTGATATTTCTTTGCAGAATAATGTTTATCACTCCGCAGTCAATTCGCTGCAAAAGCTAAGCATAGAAGCTCAGATCTACACGATCAACTATGTGGAACGCGAACAACAAGGAAAACCAGACGTCACGCTTCAAAAAGGCGCGCCGCTCATTGCCTCATATCTGTCCAAGCGCATGGGTGTTCGTGTCCAGCTCATTAACGCGCATCATCTTGTCCTAGCTGATACCGAGCGAGGAGCGTTGTCTTATGTGAATCAGGATATGGAACAAGCGATGCTTGGCAATAAGTCCTATATGATTCAAAAGGCCTCTCCTTCTCCCTTGCTGCTGTTCTCTAGCCCAATCTACGTCGACAATCAAGTCATCGGATTAATTCGATTCCTCCAGCCCTTGGAGGAAGAATCGCAGCTGCTCAAGCGAATGAAGGTCACCTTCGCGGTCGCTTGCTTGCTTATTCTCGCTGCCGCCGTGTTGATTGCGAATCGCTTCGCCAAGTCGCTAAGCAAACCGATCGAACAGCTTCGAGATATGGCGAAGAAGCTTGCCAACGGCCATTACGGCAGCCGTATCGAACTAAGCGGTTATGAGGAAATAAGTCAGCTGGCGCATTCCTTGCATGCAATGGCCGATGCAATCGAGCTTCACATCAAGCAGCTAAGCCGGGAGAAGGACAAGCAGCGCGATTTCCTGGATCGAGTCACTCATGAGCTGAAGACGCCTCTGACCGCGATTATGGGATATTCGAACCTAATTCCACGGCTGAAGGATCCGAAGGATGTTCAAGAAAGCCTGCGCCATATTTCCGTGGAAAGCGAGCGCATGCTTACACTTGTCGAGGAACTGCTCAGCCAATCCAAGTATGGTGACAGCCCGTTCTCGGTTTCTCCTACCATATGCGATATCGCGGCGATTGCGGGCGAAGCCGTCTATATCATGCAGCCACGACTCGACAAATACCAGATTCGGCTGTACAACGAGCTAGTAACTACGATGGTTGTCGCAGATCCGGATAAGACGAAGCAGATTTTCCTAAACCTGCTCGATAACGCAATCAAATATAGCGATGCATCCGAACTAGTGATTCAACAGACATCAAGCGATGATGCAGAGCGAATTACGATCCGGGACGATGGAATCGGCATAAGCCATTCACTCATTGCACGGTTCGACAGTTCTTCATCGGACACAGCCCTAACATCGGACGCAGGCAATGGCTTCGGATTGCTCATATGCAAGCAGCTGATGGCCCTGCAAGGAGGAGAAATGTCCATACAATCCAAGGATGGGATCGGAACGACGATCACGCTCCAATTCCGCTCGCCGGCAGCATTGGATACACATCCCCTGCCAACATGCTCGAAATAATACATTTATGAAACAATTACGAAGAGATTATGAAATGATGATTGTTTATGCTGAGCAAGGAGAGTAATGCAGAATGAACAAGCTTATATGGAGTGCCTTTCTTTTTACGGGAATCATTCTATTGCTGTCTGTTGCCGGCTTCTTCCTGAATGAGCAGGTCTATCAGAAGGTCGGCATTATCAACGATAAGCATGAAGTATTGCGAAAAGTAAGCGATTCCCTTCCTGTTCAAGCAACAATTTCTCATCAGAAATGGGGATCTTTGCATGTCAATGACGAGGTAAGTCTGCACGCGTTCGTATCCTATGTGGATCGGATCAAGCAGGAGTATGAACCGAAGCTGTCTACGGATACCGACAGTGAACAGGCCATTCTCTCGGGACGCATCCAATATTTGAACGGAAGCGAGCAGACCTTTGAGCTTGGCAGCACCTTTACCCTAGGCAAATGGTCTTACGGCCCTGGACATGAGACTCCTCTGCTGTCTGCCCTGGAGACTCAGCTGCAAAGTCTTTATTATACGCCCGAGCATTTCGCACAATTCATACGAACTGCAAAGGGGCTCACTTTCCGCTCTGACGGCGTACAAGGAAATTTGCCTGATCATGAAAAGGGTTACTTGGTGTCCAGCATTCAACAAGCATTGGAAATCAAAGATCTGGTCGAAATTAAGCAATTGTTGCTCCGCAAGCAGAAGCCGCTCGGCTCTATTACTGCATACAAGGAGGACAAGGAGCTGAACAATGACCGCAGCAATATCCTGCATATTGTCGTGTATTCCGACTATGTCGTCATGCAGTATATGGGCGATGACAACGGAAATTCGATCTATTTGCAGGCAGGCTTGGAGAAGCTGCTTCATGGAAAGAACGCAAAGGCGGATATAAGATGACACGATTACTCTACCTATTACTATTCGTCTGTCTAGTTACGCAGGCAGGCTGTTCCAATGATCATCATGCCATTACTGTGGATGAGCATGGTACGCCCGACTTGAAAGGGCGCCATCTCGTTGTATACGTGGCCGCTCGTGAAGAAGTCGGCAGTGCATTACTGTCCTCCTTCTGTCAACAAACAGGATGTACGTACGAATACATTCGGCTGTCGACAGAGGAGATATTGCGCCGCGTGTCGCAAGAATCATCGAAGCCGCAAGCGGATCTCGTCATTGGCGGAACGATCGATGCGCACATGACGATGAAGGAAGAGGATCTATCCTCCCCGATTCGCAGCGCCAATATGGATCTTATCCCTTTCCCGTTCAGGGATGAGGACGGGTATTGGGCTGGTTACGAAGTGGAGCAGTTATCCATTGCGGTTAATCGCGAACGCTGGAATCAAGAATTTGCGCCGCTCGGGTTGAAGTTCCCTGCAACGTGGGAAGACCTGCTTGATCCAGCATATCGCGGCAAGCTCGTCATGCCAGATCCGAATTATTCAGGAACCGCGTACACGTTTATCGCCTCGTTATACGATGCATGGGGCGAGCAGAGAACTACCGATTATTTGCGGCAGTTGAACCCCAATATCGGTCTGCTTACTGTAAACGGCTTCATGCCGGCACAATACGTCAGCTCGGGCGAGTATGCAATCGGTATCAACTTTCTGGGAGATCAGCGCAAGCTGCGCGAGGCCGGGTTCGATATCGTGAGCAGCGTTCCGATCAAAGCGAGCCTATTCGTCAATGGCATATCGAAAATTCGGAACGGGCCCAATGAGGCCGCTGCAGACTGGTTCATCAACTACAGCTTGTCACAAGAGGCTGCAGCTGTCTTGGAACGAGTGTCTTACGGCACCCCGACCGTTCACGAGAACAAGCAGGATGCAGCGAATTCCGCTGTCTTACCTGTACACAGTTCCATGCGTAGGCATGAACAAATCATTGACCTTTGGAACAGAATGCGTGCGGACAAAAAAGGTCAAGGAGAATGAAGAATGTTAGGTTGGTTGAAAAAAGCTCCCGCCATACCTCGATTGCCGGAGCACATGATCGCGAAGATGTACCGAATTTTCCGTATGCGTACATTAATCGGTATTTTTATCGGTTACGCAGGCTACTACTTAGTACGCAGCAACTTTACGTTGTCCACACCATATTTGAAGAGTGAGTTCGGGTTCACCCCTTCTCAAATCGGTATGTTGAGCGCGGCACTTGCCGTTACCTACGGAATAAGCAAATTCTTCATGGGAAATTTGGCGGATAAAGCCCATACGCAGCGATTTATCGCTGTTGGATTGTTCTTGTCTGCCGTCGTTAACCTTATCTTAGGATCTACTTCCTCGTTCGGTCTCATCTTCATGATGCTTGTCGTGAACGGGGTGTTTCAAGGCATGGGCGCTCCTCCTTGCAGTATCGTACTGGCGAACTGGTTCTCGAAGAAAGAGCGCGGTACGTATATGGGAATCTGGAATACGTCCCATAATATCGGCGGAGGCATTATCGCGCCAATCGTCGGTGTTGCATTAGGGATTCTAGGCTCGGCTTACTGGCAAACCGGAATTTTCGTCGTTCCCTCGATTATGGCCATGATTATTGCCATTTTCGTATGGTTCTGCGGCAAGGATACTCCGCAATCGGTTGGTCTGCCGCCAATCGATGAATATCGCAACGATTATGACGATGTGGAACGCAATCCAGACGGCGACAAGCTGTCCATGAAAGAAATCTTGATCAAATATGTACTTAAAAACAAATTCATCTGGTACCTGTGCTTGGCGAACGTATTCGTGTACTTCATTCGCTTCGGCGTTTTGAACTGGGTACCATTATACTTGACGGAAGAAAAAGGCTTCACGCAATCGCAGTATCACGTTGCATTTGCTGTATTCGAATGGGCAGCCATTCTGAGCTCGCTCGTCGTCGGTGTGCTTAGCGACAAGTTGTTCAAAGGCAACCGGATGCCGCTCTGTATTATCAGCATGGTCGGCGTCGTGTTGGCTACGCTCGTGTATTGGCAGTCTGCGAACGTCCTCGTAATTACTATCGCCGTATCCATTATCGGCTGTCTCATCTATGTACCGCAGTTCCTGATTGGCCTTAGCGCAATCGACTTCGTACCGAAGTTCGCTGTAGGTACCACGGTTGGTATGACTGGTTTGTTCGCTTACTTGTTCGGTAACTTGACTGCAAGCGCACTCGTTGGGTTTATCGTCGAATCCTCCGGTTGGAACGGTTGCTTCCTGTTGCTTCTCGCGAGTGGCGTACTGGCCGCACTCTTCCTGACGCTGATTCAGATCGGTCGCAAGAAGAAGCTGGCTAACGCTGCGAACCAAGCGTAAGTCGCAGCAGGATATAAATGATAAAAAATAACCCTCTGATGTCACGCTGCCAAGGCTGGGCATCAGAGGGTTTCCTATTTATTCAACCTTGCGGAAGGTCAAGAAGAACATGTGCTAACGCCTGTGCATACTGTAGCGTAACGATATATGTCAATCCTAATAAGAGAGGGAGAGATCCGTGACTACCTATAGAGCATTCGGTCCATTTTTGCCTTTTCCAATCCCAACGCCAGGCGGGACGCCTGGAATTCCTTCGGCACCAGGGGGAGGGCCTTTCACACCTGGAATTCCTTCCGCACCAGGTGTAGGGCCTGGAGCAGGATTGCCTCCAGGCATTACGCCGCCACCGCCTCAATTGCTGAGTTCGTTTCAGCAGCTATCGCAGTCCCCGTATCAAGTGCAAAGCTTTCTATACCAGTATCCGGCCCAAGGCGTCACAACATTTGCTGCAGGCTGCCAGAACCGATGGACGCTAATTGTCACTCGTACCTTCAATGTTTTTCTTATGTATATCACATCTGCTAACCCATTTGGTTTTACACAGGGCTTCATATTTCCGACGTATTCGTTTGGAAGCTTTCCTTCATCCGCAATTTTATGGTATACCTGTTTCTAAAGCATGGTATGCGGTGGACGACCTTACGAGGACTAAAAAGGGACACCATACAAGCGATGCTTGTTCCTGCTGCCATGAACCTCAAAAAAATGGCGGCCTGGCTCTGGAAGACCGGTCACCCATCTGATAATAAACATAAAAGAACTCCCGCGGTACAGTTTTTTCGCGGGAGTTGGTCAACACTCTGGAACCGGCGTTCGCCGGTCCTTCACTGTCGCCAGAATTAATTCTGCATGACGAAATCGCGATCCACCTTCACGTTCTCATCGTCGAACATCTTCAAAATATTGTACTTCGTGTCCCGCTGCGCCGGAATTTTGCCGGCCTCGCGGATAAGCTGCAGCGTACTGCTGATGTTGACCTTATGCGTCGTCCCTGCCGCGGAGACGACATTCTCCTCGATCATCGTGCTGCCGAAGTCATTGCAGCCGTAGCTCAGCGTCTTCTTGCCGACTTCCGGCCCCATCGTTACCCAGGACGCCTGGAAGTTCGGGATATTATCAAGGAAGATGCGGCTGATCGCCAGCGTCTTCAAATATTCCTCCGGACTGACCGGCTCTGCCTTCATATTCGTATTCTCCGATTGGAATGTCCATGGAATGAAGGCAAGGAAGCCCTTGGACGGATACTTGTTCTCCAGGCACTCGTCCTGCGCGATGCGTACCCGCTCCAGATGAAGAGCGCGCTCCTCTAGCAGCTCGCCGAAGCCGACGACCATCGTCGCGGTCGTGTTCATGCCGACCTTGTGCGCGGTCTGCATGACATCCATCCAATCGCGCCAGGAGCCTTTGAGGCGGCTGATTTTGCGGCGGGTGCGATCGTCCAGTATCTCCGCGCCGCCCCCCGGCAAGGAGTCAAGTCCCGCCTCGTGAATCGCGCGCACCACTTCCTCCAGCGACAGTCCGTCCGATACTTCCTTCATCTTCAATATTTCCGCCGGTGAGAAGGAATGCATGATAATGCTAGGGAAGCGCTCCTTAATCGCTGTGAGCAGATTCGTATAATAGCTGAACGGAAGCTCCGGATTCGTCCCGCCCTGCATCAAAATCTCCGTACCGCCGACATCGATCGTTTCCTGAATCTTCTGGAAGATGACTTCGTCCGGAAGCACGTAGCCTTCTTTGGAACCCGGGGCACGGTAGAACGCGCAGAACCGGCAGTACGTATCGCAGATATTCGTATAATTCACATTGCGTCCGATGACGAACGTAGCGAGCGGTTCAGGATGCCATTTCAACATGATCTGGTTGGCGACATGCCCGATCTTCTCTACCTGATCGGACGCGAATAACGTCACGCACTCATCCGTGTCGATACGTTCACCGCGCAGCGCTTTATCCAAAATGCGATCAATCGGTGACATCGTCACAGTCACTTCCTCTCTCAAAAGTTGCATGCTGTATGAGCGTACATGCAGCACGAAGCGGATGCATCCAGCAGGATGCTCCTCTATTCGCAAGTCATTCGATATCAGCTCCCGACATGCGGCCGTTGCCCGATAGAGCACTTTGGCCATTCATGTCAATGACTTCATAATCGTACCACAATTATGGGCGAAAAAACAGCACCCTCTCCAGCGAAAGCAGGCGCACAACATGGCCGGATCTTACCGCTGAAGAGGGCATAATGCCGTATATATAAGGAAAAATGAAGAAGCGAGCGCCCGGCTAGCGGTTCAACGCTTGATCCAGATCCTGGAGCAGATCGTCGATATGCTCCAGTCCGGCCGAGAACCGCAGCAACCCGTCCGTGATGCCGCGCTCCAGCCGAACCTGTCCCGGCATCGAGGCATGCGACATCATCGCCGGATAGGACAGGATGCTTTCCACCGCGCCGAGGCTGACCGCGACCAGCGGAAGCTTCACCTGGTTCAGCACCCGCTTCGCCCGTTCGCCGGAGCCGACATCGAACGAGACGACCGCGCCATAGCCCGCGGACTGCTTCTCGTGAACGGTGCGGCGCGGATGATCCGCCAGGCCGGGATAATAGACCCGGCTGATGTCGCTTCGTTCCTGCAGCCAGGCCGCCAAGCGGCGGGCGCTCTGCTCGCTGTGGCTCATCCGTGCCCCCAACGTCTTCATTCCGCGCATGAGCAGCCAGCTGTCCTGCACGCCAAGCACCGTGCCAAGGCCGTTCTGAAGCTGCTTGATGCGCGCGCCCAGCTCCTCGGTCGCCGTCACAATCAGACCGGCCAGCACGTCGCTGTGTCCGCTCAGGAACTTCGTCGCGCTGTGGAGCACAATGTCCACCCCGTGGGCGATCGGCAGCTGATGATACGGCGTCATGAACGTGTTGTCCAGGAGCGTCAGCAAGCCGTGCTCCTTCGCCCAGCCGCATACCTCCGCAATGTCGGTAATTTTGAGGGTCGGGTTGGACGGTGTCTCCATATAGACCGCCTTCGTATTCGGACGCAGCGCTGCCTTCACCTGATCGATATCGGTCATGTCGACGAAGGTCGATTCGATCTTAAGCCGGTTCAGAATCGTCGTCAGCAGACGGTAGGTTCCACCGTATACATCCTCGGTTACGATAATATGATCGCCTGCGGAGAAGAGCAGGAAGGCGGAGGAGATCGCCGCCATCCCAGAAGCGAACGCGTATCCGTTCGTTCCCCCTTCCAGCACGGCGATATGATCCTCCAAGGCCTGCCGGGTCGGATTGCCCGAGCGCGAGTAATCGAATTCCGGCGGGTCGTAAATATCGTGATGATGGAACGTCGTCGCCTGATAAATCGGCACGCTAGACGCGCCCGTCGTCTTGTCGCTTTCCCCGCCGAAATGAATCAGCTTCGTTGTAAAATCGAGCGCCTGTCCTTGCTTCAACTCCGGCTTCTCTTTGTCTGATTCGCTCATCCCTGCTCCACCTCCAACCGGGCAGCTTCCAGCGCTTGCGCCAGATCTTCGATCAGGTCGTCGACATGCTCAATGCCGACGGAGAAGCGCAGCAGCCGATCGTCCACCCCGATCCGGTCCCGAATCTCCGCCGGGATATCGGCGTGAGTCTGCACCGCCGGATAGGTCATCAGCGACTCGACGCCGCCCAGGCTCTCCGCGAACGCGATCAGCTTCAGATGGCGCAGAATCGGATCGACATAGCGCGCATTCTTCAAGCGGAAGGAGAAGATGCCGGTGTTGCCGGAAGACTGGCGACGTTGAATCTCGCAGCCCGGATGATCGGCCAGACCGGGATAATAGACCGCTTCGACAGCCGGGTGCTCCAGCAGCCATTCCGCGAGGCGGGTCGCATTGTATTCATGACGCTCCATCCGCAGCGCCAGTGTCTTCATGCCCCGCATCAGCTGGTACGAATCCGACGGGCTCAGCACAGCGCCGATCGAGTTGTGGAGGAAAGCCATCTCCTCCGACAACTCGCTGCCCTTGGTCACGATAAGACCCGCCAGCACATCGTTGTGGCCGCCGAGATACTTCGTCGCACTATGTACGACAATGTCCGCTCCAAGCTCCAGAGGACGCTGGAAGAATGGCGTCAGCAGCGTATTGTCCACAATCGTCAGCAGGCCGTGCTTATTCGCCCAGGCCGCCACCCGCTCAATATCCGTAATCATCATCAGCGGATTGGTCGGCGTCTCGATGAAGACCGCCTTCGTCTGCGGCGTGCGGGACGACTCCAGCGCATCCAGATCATTCGTGTCGACATAGGTTGCGGTGACCCCGCAGCGGGACCATATCCGCTCCAGCAGACGGTACGTCCCGCCGTACAGATCGAGCGACACGATCAGATGATCGCCTTGCCCGAATTTGGCGAACACCGTCTGTATCGCGGCCATGCCCGAGCTGCAGGCGAAGCCGGCATCGCCCTGCTCTAGGGCGGCTGCCGCTTCCTCCAGCACCGTGCGCGTCGGATTCTTCGTCCGGATATAATCGAAGCCCGTGCTCTGTCCCAATCTCGGATGACGATAGGCGGTAGCCTGGTAAATCGGATAATTAACGGATCCTGTGGCCGGATCGTTAACCGACCCGATCTGAGCAAGACGGCTTTCTATGCGGTAATCGGCTTCGTTGCGCTCCACCATTATGCGTTGGCCCCTTCCTTACGCAATACGGCTCTGCCCAGTTCGTACGGCGTTTCCTGATAGACATAGTAGTTCAGCCAGTTCGAGAACAACAGATTGGCGTGCGCGCGCCACGACGAACGCGGCTGGCGTGACGGATCGTTGTTCGGGAAGTAATTGACCGGCAGCTCCATCTCCATCCCTTTGGCGGTATCCCGATCATATTCCCATTTCAACGTGCATGGGTCGTACTCGGAATGACCTGTCACGAAGATATGCTTTCCGTCCCGCGTGGCCGCGAGATATACGCCCGCCTCATCTGACTCGGCGAGAATATCCAGCTCCGGGACGCGTTCCACGTCCTCGCGGCGAACCTCCGTATGCCGGGACTGAGGCACGAGGAACACGTCATCGAAGCCTCGCGTCAGCTTCACATTGTCCAAGGTCGTACAATGCGGATACACGCCGAAAATTTTGCGTTCGAGCGGATATTTCGGAATGCCGTAATGGAAGTATAATCCAGCCTGGGAAGCCCAGCAAATATGGAACGTGGACGTCACATTTGCGGAAGACCATTCCATAATGCGGCATAGCTCGCTCCAATAGGTCACTTCCTCGAAGTCCATCTGTTCAACCGGCGCCCCCGTAATAATCATGCCGTCGAATTGCTGTTCCTCGATTTCATCGAATGTCTTATAGAATGCAGATAAATGTTCAGCGGATGTATTTTTGGACGTGTGCGTCGCTGGATGAAGCAGCGTCACATCCACTTGCAGCGGCGTATTGCCAATGAGTCGCAGCAGTTGCGTCTCGGTCGTTTCTTTCGTCGGCATCAGATTCAGGATGACAATTCGCAAGGGACGGATATCTTGGTGATACGCGCGGGTTTCGTCCATCACGAATATATTCTCCTGAAACAATATTTCTTTGGCCGGCAAATGATCGGGAATCTTAATCGGCATGACGCTCTCCTCCTTCATAAAATCCATCATAGATTGGTTGTCGCTTGCGGTATGAGGGTACAAAAAAACCTTTCCCGACATTCGAGAAAGGTTATGCATAGCCTAAATCATGCGCCTCTCTCATCTGTCAGCAGCAGTCTTCTGACCGCTACCGCAAGAATTAGCACCGTGCGCGCCGCAGATACGTCCTTAACATGCAAGAACGGTTCTGCGCATCTGCCGGTTGCCGGGTTTCATCGGGCTTGTCCCTCCACCTGCTCTTGATAAGATTGCTAACATTGCATATTCGATTGCAGTCCTGTGAAGCCGAATAGGACTTTGTAATAATTTAAAGCTAAGTCAAGCAATAAGTCAAGAGGAAAATCACCTTTTGCTCCTTCCCGCATATCGTATTCCATGCACGTTGCAGCAAGCCGATTTTTTCTTGAAAAAAGGACGTGCCGAGCGGTATACTAAACTGGTGCTTGAGCGGCACTGTTGTCATAAAGCGTTCGAAGATTATCGTAAATCATTTCAATTGGGGTGAATTTCGGATGGATGGCGACCCGAGGCAATGCCGAGGTACGAACGGACAACCGAATAAGGCGATTCGGCGGGACCCCGTGCAGCTTGACGGCTGTCGCGTTCTGTCATTATGCCCATCCCCGAGCATCATGCGCGATTAGCTGCCGTGCCCTGGGGTGAACGGCCCTCATCTGCATCTTCCCTGCGCGAATCGTCTGAACAGACGAAGCAAGCTGCCGCATCCGACATGCGGCCGAAGGGGAGAGAGCAATGAAAATCCGTCTAGTTAACGAAGGCGTCTTTACGCCGGTGGATGACATACAGATGACACTGACTCCGCCGGAGAGCGGCTTCTATTGGTTAGATGCCGATCTTGAAGATTTGGTCGAGCTGCAGCCTTTGTTCTCCATTCATGATCTCGCGGTCGAGGACTGCATGAGCGAGGAAGAGCAGCGGCCCAAAATCGAAATCTATGAAAATCATTATTTCATCGTTCTGAACAGCATCCGGTTCGACGATGAGGAAATATTCCTGCGGGCCTTGAACATATTCCTCGGCAAGCACTACATCATCACCGTCACGAAGCAGAAAATCAATGAATTGCGGATGGTCAAGCCGATGCTGTGGGAGCAGCAGGTAAGCGCGGCCGACCGCATGCTGTACCACTTAATCGATATCTTGGTGGATAATTACTTCTCGGTAGCCGATCGAATCGAAGCCAAGATTGACACCTTGGAGGAAGAGCTGATCGTCAGCGCCAAGAAAGCCCATTTGAACGCGATCATCAGTCTTCGCAGCGAGATTCTGTGGCTGAAGAAAGGGCTGGCCCCGCAAAAAGAAGTACTGATCGTCCTGTACCGGAAGGATCTCCGGCTGATCGATGACGATCTGCAGAAGTACTTCCGGGATATCTATGAAAATGCGGTCAAAGTCTCCGAGACGTTCGAGACATTCCGCGACCTGATGGGCAACTTGCGGGAATCGTATCAGCTCAGCATCGCCAACCGCGCGAATGATATTATGCGCGTATTTACCGCGATTACGACGATCTTCATGCCGCTGACGCTTATTACCGGCATTTACGGCATGAACTTTGAGTTTATACCATTCATGTCATGGGGATACGGGTCGATCTATATTATCGGCTTTATGCTCATACTCGGGGCCCTGATGTTCTACCTGTTCCGCAAAAAAGACTGGATCTAAACAGATTCCGAAATCCGTCCTTATACACATACGCACGATAAAGCGCAAGCCCGCCTCCCGCTCCAAGGGATGCGGGCTTGTTCATGCTTCCCTCGGATTAACCCGCCTTCGCCTGCCGCGCCTCCCGGTTCTTCCGTCTGCGGTGCAGAAGCCGGAGGAGGCGAATTCGTTCATAATTGGTCTGGAGCTCGGGAGCCGGCAGCTCCAGCGCCGCTTCGCCGAATGCCTTAATATAGATCGGCTTGATGTACTCGTCCCCCAGTTCAATGAGGGCGGACTCGACCGCTTCGCGCTCGACGGGAGGCATGGAAGCCAACTCCTCCTCGGCCAGCCCTTCGATCGCGCCGCCTTCCTTCGTAATCTTCTCGATGCGCATAATTAATTCGCGCCGATCCACCTGCAGCCGATCCATCAGCTGCTCGATCCCCATCCCTTGCTGCAGCCCTTCCATCAACAGACGGCGCTCCGATATTTTGGCCAGTTCATTTGCCTGCTTCGCTTCCCATTCCGCATAGACCCATCTGGCGAATTCAGGTTCGCTCACGGCGTCCGCCACCCAATCCAGCGGGAAATCCGTCGTGCGGGCATACTGCTTCGCGATCTGAATAATCTCTTCGCCGAAGTCACGGACCTTCACGACGCCGAAGCCGGGTATCTGCTCCAACTCCTCCAACTGCTGCGGCAAATAGGCGCTGACCATGCGAAGCATCCGGTTCGACGCAATCCAGTAAGGAGCGCGTCTGAGCCTCGTGGCCGCTTCCCTGCGCCATTGGGCCAGCCGATCGTACACTTCCGCATTCGGATGGAGATCGGCATAGCAGGCGATCCACTCCTGCTGCTCCCGCATGCGGCGCTCATGAATGTCCACCTCCGGAACGAAGCCGAGCGACAGCCGGTAGCCTGCGCTCATGAGCCGTGCCATGCCCCGCCGCAGCGATGCCCGCATCTCGGCCCAATCGCCGCCTTCGAACCAGATCTCCGGCTCTGCTCCTTCGGCCTCCCACAGCACCATCCATTGGCCCTGCTCCTCGCCTGCCGTCAGGAGCCCGAAGGGAGCCGTGTACGAGTCTTCCTTCCGCTTGCCGCCACGCTTCAGGCGCTTCTCGCTCCCCTCCTCCTCCATGCCTCGCTCCAATCGCACCATCCATACAACCTGCATGATCTACCTTCCTCCTTCTCGCTTCTCAATGCCACCCATACCTAAAGGCATAAAAAAGAAAGCACCTCTTCCCATGCGGCTTGCGCATCATGAAGAGGTGCTTCCTCGTCCTAGTTATGAGTTTATATTAGATTATAGCATGATTGCAGAATCTGTCAATTAATTATGGCCTTTTCGCGAGCGTGCGGTATAATGATAGCGTTACCGATACAAGGAGGCTCGTCCCATGAGTGCACATGAACTCGATTTTTTGGCCGATCACACCGAAGCGACATCCACGAGGTTCGTTACGTTCATCGGCGGCAGCATGCGCCGCTTCGATCTCGCGCTAACCGCGACCACCCGCTTCTATGGCAAGACGCTCGTCACCGATCTGCAGAGCGGCCTGACCGCCATTCTCGGACAGGACGATCTGGAGGAGGAAGGCTATCTTGAGCACTTCTACCGGTTAACGGATGAAGAGGCCGCCGATCTCCGCCAATTCCTGTCCCTCGTCGTCGGCGCGGCGCATTTTACCGACTGATTCGGATTCTGCGATGGCCGGGCACGAGCTTACTCGGAGAACCAGAGCACATTGCTCAGCTCCCGTCCCGGTCTGGTCACGACCCTGCCGTTGGCGATCAACCCGGAGGAAGCGCCGCCGTCCAGATTCATCGCTTGCACGGCGCCCATCTTCTTCCATATTTCTGCCCACTGCTTCATCGTCGCGGATGGAACCGTCGCCAACAGTATCGATCCGTCGGGCAGGATGCCGATTCCGCTCCGCATCGCCGACTTGGACAATATTTTGTCCTCTTTGAATCCTTCCGCCCGCGGATTCAATGCCACCTTGCCATCCTTCACGAGCCGCGGGCCGCCGCCCAGCGCCACCTGCACGTCGTCCCAATCGATCGGACGGCCCAGCCGATCCGTGTAACGAATCGACATCGAGACTTGATCCCCGACATGGAACCGATCGGCCATCGACTTCTCCGTCCCCGTGAACACAAGCACATATCCGTCCTTCGGGATGGCCACGTTGCGGCCCGCCGTCACCTTCTTCACGACGCCGCCGCGAACGACGACGACCCGGCCATAGGCGAAGCCAAGCGAATTGCCGCGCAGCGGCGTGTACAATACGGCCGCGCTGCCGTCCCGCTTCGGCGTCCGATTGACGAAATAGGCATACCATGACGAAGTGCGTTCGGTGGCCGCGTTCGTCACTTGACCGCTAATCTCGATGCGCAGGCTGTCCATTACGGCCCGCCCGTCCTGACGGAAGCCGATGGCCGTGCCGTAATTGCTTGTATGCTCGACCCGCCCGCGATTGATAATGGTGCCATACGGCTCGGGCCGGCCGCCATACGCCTCGAAGTACGTCCCGTTCACCGCCGCTTTGGCCCCGGTCCGCTTCGCGGTGCGGGTCATCGTCGCGGTCGTGCCGAAGCGGTCCTTGCCGAAGGAGACATGCGGCTGCATTCCTTTCGGCACGCGCACGGTCGTCACGCGGAAGATTTTGCCGCCGAGGGAGACCCGCTTCACCGAAGTGCTCACCTTCTTCACGGGCTTGCCTGCCGCGACGACGACGCCTGGCGCCGGGGAGCGGCCTTCATGCACGTCCGCTCCCGGCGTCCATGCCCATAACAGGCCGAATGCGATCAGGCCCGCAAGGCAGCAACGCCATCGGCTGGCACGGCGTTCGGAAGGAGCCCGGCATACATTGTCCTGATTCAACTCTCTCATTCCCCCAACAATTCGACCCTATCTCTCCCCATGAAGGATTGCCGGATACAGGGAGGATAGGGTCTTCTAGTCATTCGATGCGTATCTCGATATATACTGTATCGGCAGCGGAAAGCCAGATCGTTAGGCCGTCTCGATCAGACGAAGAATGCTTGTCATCTCAAGCTGCTCGAACATGGCCGCGACCGCATCCCGCTGCGGTTGGAACATACATTGACCGGCTGCGCACACGACCGGCGCGTCGCAATGGATCCGCGCCAGCCGCCGCGACAGATGGAGCATCTCCAGATCCGTCTCGATCTTGGTGCGGACGCCTGCCGGAAGCGCGCTCATATTGGCAAGAATTCCGTCTATCGACGAATATTGCTGAATTAGCTTGAGGGCCGTCTTCTCGCCGATTCCGCGGACGCCCGGATAGTTGTCCGACGGATCGCCCATCAGTCCCTTCACGTCGATAATCTGCTCCGGTGTAAGCTGCTTCTCTTCCATCAGAGTCTCAGGGCAATAGACGGCATAATTGCCTTGTCCCTTCTTCATGATGACGACGCGGGTCCGTTCATGCACCAATTGAAGCATGTCATGGTCGCCTGTCAATACATATACTTCCATCTCATCCCGGAACAGCCGCGACAGCGTGCCGATGCAATCATCGGCCTCGTAGCCTTCGGCGGACACATTCGGAATCTGGAAGCTGTCCATGACGTCGCGGATTAATTGAAACTGCGGCACCAGATCGTCGGGGCATTCGGCCCGGTTCGCCTTATATTGATCGAACTGCTCCGCCCGGAACGTCTTGCTCCCCAGGTCCCAGCAGCAGGCGATATGCGTCGGCTCGAACCGCTTGACCGCATCCCAGAAATAACGCATGAATCCATAGATTGCATTCGTCGGCGTGCCGTCCTTCATGCGGCGGATCGACCCGCCGTATGCGGTGGCGTAATACGCGCGGAAGAGCAGAGCCATCCCGTCTACCAGCAGCATGCGCGGCTCGGCCGGTTCGGACATCGTGTCCGTATCCCACATCATTCATGTCCCCCATTCCTAACTTTTCATGACAGAATTTCTATTTTTCTATTCTGCTGACACTGCTATCCATTATAGCATACATAGACTTCCGCTAGTGCCCCACGGCCCAAGCTGGCAAGCTGGCCGGAGCACTGCAAGCCATGCTCATCGAAGCTGTCAGCCATTCCCGCGGGATCTGTCAGCCATTTCCGCCGGAGCTGTCAGTCGTGCTTGGCCGCAGTCGTCCACATATCGCGGTAGTTGTCTTCACGGAAGCCGACCGTGACCCGCTTCCCGTCCGTAACGACAGGACGCTTAATGAGCTTGCCGTTCGAGGCAAGCAGCTTGATCTGCTCCTCACGGCTCATCTGAGGCAGCTTGTCCTTCAGCTTCAGTTCCTTATAGACTTCCCCGCTCGTATTGAACCACTTTTTCAGCTCCAGGCCGCTCCGCTCAATCATCTCCTCCAGCTCCCGCTCGCTCGGCGGCTGTTCCACGATCGGCACCAGATCCAGCTCGAGCCCCTGCTCCTTCAGCCATTGAATCGCTTTGCGGCATGTGCCGCATTTGGCATATTGATAGACCGTTACCTTCACTTGCTCCAACTCCTTCCTTGTCCGTTCCACTTAGTGCAAGCCCGCGCTTGCCGTTGTGCCTACTGTCCTGTCCGTTCTCCTTGGGCGAATCGCGGCGTCAGCGTCCCGGCGCCACGTTGGCTCAGTAACCGTCACTGCTGCTGCCCACGCAACAGGCGCTCCCGCAGCGCCAGCAGATCATCCGGCAGCGGAGCCGTGAAATGCATCGGCTCCCCTGTCATCGGGTGCTTGAACCGCAGCTCGGCCGCATGCAGCGCATGCCGGGTCAGCGGCTCCAGCGTTCCAGCGAGCCATGGCGAGGCCGCCTGCCCGACGCCGTAGAACTTGTCCCCCAGCAGGGGGCATCCCATATGCTTCATATGGACGCGAATCTGATGCGTCCGCCCCGTCTCCAAGCGGCAGGATACGAGGGACGCTTCCTCTCCGTACGTCTCCAGCACCCGGTAATGGGTAATCGAATCATAGCCGTCCTCCGTCACGACACGCAAATGAGGCTCCGTCTTGTCCCGGTCAATCGGAGCCCGGATCGTGCCCTCCTGCGGCGAAGGGACGCCGTAGACGAACGCCTCATACCCTTTCCAGATGTCATCCGTCTGCATCTGATCCGCCAGCTGATGATGGGCATGGCCATGCTTCGCGACGATGAGCAGGCCGGAGGTCTCCTGATCGAGCCGGTTAGCCGGCCGGAATCGGGTCAGCTCCCCCTTGGCGCGCCAGTAGTGCACAACCCCGTTCGCCAGCGTCCCTTCCGGGTATCCCTTCGTCGGATGGACGACGATCCCCGCTGGCTTGTTCAGCACCAGAATATCGTCGTCTTCGTACACGATATCAATCGGGATCGGCTCGGGCGGTATCGATTCAACCGTCTCCTCCTCGATCCGGACATGAACGACATCTCCCGCATGGAGACGCTCTCGTACACTAAGCGGCCTGCCGCTTCGCTCCGTCAGCCCATTCACCGTAATGGCCGCTTCCATCGTCTTCAGCCGGGTCAGCAGTCGGCGCGACAGATTCAGACGCGAGCGCAGCACGGCCCGCAGTTGAATCCCTTCGTCGCCTTCCGGAACAACATATTCGAGCTCCGCGGCAAGCTTCCGTCCGTTAGGCTCCGTCATGACGGGATCTGCGGCGGAAGACTTCCGCGCTCCGCACATATTCTTCATCCGGAACCGAAGCAATCGCATTGGCCCGGCGGGCGGCAACGAAGAAGTAATCCGAGAGCCGATTCACATATTTCATCACTTGCGTGTGCACTGTTTCTTCCCGGGCCAGCGTCACGAGACGGCGTTCGGCGCGGCGGCATACCGTCCGGCACACATGAAGCGCCGAAGCGGCTTCGCTGCCTCCCGGCAAAATGAACTTCCGGATCGCTTCGGTGTGCGCATTATGCTCGTCGATCCAGGCTTCCAGACGTTCCACCTGCTCCGCGTGCACCTTATAGACAACCTCGCCCTGCTTCTTCTCCGCATAGGCGACATCCGATCCGCAGTCGAACACTTCCTGCTGGATCTCGATCAGTTGGTTGCGGAGTTCCTCATAAGCATCTCCCTGGCAGCATGCCGCCGCCCAGCCTATGAACGAATTCAATTCATCGAGTTCCCCATAGGCATCCACCCGCAAATGATCCTTAGACACCCGGCCCCCGATAAGCGATGTCGTTCCTTCGTCCCCTGTCCGCGTATATATTCTCATATGTCTTCCTCCCTATGTTAAGTGCTGACGCCGCGCGGTGCAGCATATCATCCATATCCGGCTCGGCAGCCGCCGGGACTGCATTATCCTCTGAACCTCCTGGCCGATACCTCCTCCGGCATCCCTGCCTCGAGCCGGAACCACTGATGACTGCGGCGCGCAAGATCCCGATTGAGAGCCGCATGCTCGATAATATAGCTCTGTTCCTTCGGATCCGTGAACGGCGTATAAGCCGGAGGATCGTTCGTAATCAGGAACAGCTTCCCCTGAAAAGCAAACAAGGCCTCCTGCAGCCGCTTGCGGGCGGCAACGATCTCCTCTATATATATGGCGTCATATTCTTCATTATCGCCTTCCGGACGCTTCTTCCACAGCTGTGCGTGGACGCCTGCGAGATAGGAGGTGATGCTATCCACGACCACGACCCTCCGTTCCGCGCGGAACAGATTGGATTCTTCGTTAATCCGATGCAGAAGTCCCGGCAGCTCTTCTCCCGCCTGCAGATGCTGCCACCGGCAACGGGAAGAATCGGGCATACCATCGGGAAGGCTTGTATGTAACGTCGACAGGTACAGACCTTCACGGCCGAATCCTGACGCATAGGACAACGCGAACGAAGTCTTCCCGCTGCCATGGCCTCCGGTAATCCCGATAATCACACTGACTCCCTCCATCCGTCCGCATCATCTGCCGGCATTCACTTCGCTTCCTCCATCAGCTTCAAGATCTGGATGGAGCGCTCCTCATTCGGCGTGCGAACCGGAATCGCGACGAACAAGCCCTTCTCCTTGATGCCGAGCTTGTTCAGAAGCGGCAGCTTCTCAGCCGGAAGTGCATATAGATGCTTTTCTTGATGCTCGATATAGCCCTTTTCCGCTTTTTCCAGCACCATGCCGTCAAAATAGCCTTCTTCATATTTGTCCTTGTCGAAATAAGCATCCAACGGAATATGGCCGCCTTGCTTGCTCATCGACTTCACATCTTCCTCGGGCACCACATGCACGCCATTATCGCCCGCTGCATATTCGACAAATAATTTCTGCAAATTGTACATCGGCGACGCGAACACGTCTACTGTGAATTGCCCTTCCAATTTCTGACTCAATTCCGTCTTCAGCGCCTCGGTCAATTCGGATGGCACCGTTGTCGTCGACATCATGAACACGGATATGTCCGCTTTGGACCCGCAGCCTCCCAGCACGAGCGCCAGTGCGAGCACCATCCCCATCCATCCCCATTTCCGCACGATGTATTCCCCTTTCTCCAGCATGTCTATCCGTCTATCACCCACTATATCACAAACGGCATAAGCAAAAAAAGAAGACCCCGCAGGGTCTTCGGTATGCTAAGTTCGCTTGCCGAGCGATTTCATGTACTCGTTAATCTTCAGGTCCAGCATGCTGCTGATTTCAATCATGCTTTCAGCCGTAAATGACTGCTCTTCTTGAAACATCTGCTCCATTTGCTTACGCAAAATCCTTATCTCCTGTTCCAGAGCAAGCATTTTGGACGAAACGTTTCTTGTTTTGCCCGACCATTTGGGATGAGATCCGTCTTCTCTCAGTAAACTACGTGAATACGTCGTCAAGGTGTAGTCCGAACAAAACAAGCCCTTTCCTCCTTTCGCAGCTGGATCCTCGAAGCGCCATCATCGTCCATCTGTTCCATTTGATAGGACAATAAAGCGAGACATGTTATATTATACCAGATGAAGGAAAAGAAAACTAGTTCATTTTAGTTCAATTTGAATTTTTTTCACATTTCCTGCTTAATTTTGTCGAGGAAACGCCCCATTCGATCCAGCGCTTCGTTCAACTGCGCTACCGACGTTGCATAGGAGCAGCGGATGAAGCCTTCCCCCCCTAAGCCGAATACGTCTCCTGGGACCGCCGCCACCTTCGCCTCGAACAGAAGGCGATGCGCGAATTCCTCGGAAGTAAGCCCTGTCGATTGAATCGAAGGGAAGGCATAGAAGGCGCCCTGCGGCTCGTGGCAGTCAAGCCCGATGTCGCGCAGCCCCTTGACGATAAGACGCCGCCGCTGATTGTAAGACTCGACCATATGATCCTTCTCTTCATGCCCGTGCTTCAATGCCTCCAACGCAGCGATCTGACCCATAATCGGGGCGCACATGACCGTATACTGATGGATTTTGAGCATTGCCGAAATGAGGTCCTTGTGGCCGCATGCATAGCCCATGCGCCAGCCAGTCATCGCGAACGCCTTCGAAAAGCCGCTTACCAGAATCGTTCGCTCCTTCATCCCCGGCACGGACGAGAAGCTGACATGCTTCTGATCGTAGGTCAGTTCGGCGTAGATCTCGTCGGAAATGACAATAAGATCGTTCTCCTCCACGATCTTCGCGATCGGCAGCCAGTCTTCATAGGTCATGATGCCGCCTGTCGGGTTGCTCGGATAACAGAGAATGAGGACCTTCGACTTCGGCGTAATTTGCGCCTGCAGCCCTTCGGCGGTGAGCTTGAACCCATCCCTCGCGAACGTCTCGATTCCGACCGGAACCCCGCCGCCGATCGAGACAATCGGCGAGTACGAGATATAGCTCGGCTCGGGTATAAGAATCTCATCGCCTGGAGCGACCAGCGTCCGCAGCGCCAGATCGATCGCTTCCGAGCCGCCAACCGTTACAATAATTTCATCGGCAGGATCATACGCAACTTTGAATGAATCATCCAAATATTTTGCAATTTCCTCCCGCAGCTCCGGCATTCCCGCGTTGGACGTATATTTGGTGCGTCCCCGCTCCAATGAATAGACGCAGGCTTCACGCACATGCCAAGGCGTGCAGAAATCCGGCTCCCCCACCCCTAGGGTGATAATATCCTTGCTGGATACCGCCATATCGAAGAACCGGCGGATACCGGAAGGCGGAATATCCCGGACCAGCGGATTAATATATTGATGCATGGAACGATTCGTCCCCAGCTTCTCCTCTTCCTTAATCATGACCTGTCACCTCTCACGGGGTTACGACGAGACGTTGATCGCCTTCGCGCTCTTCATAGATGATGCCGTCTTGCTTATATTTTTTGAGAATGAAATGCGTCTTGGTCGACAGCACCGATTCGATCGGCGACAGCTTATCCGAGACGAACGACGCCACCTCGCGCAAGCTTTTGCCTTGAACCTCGACCTGCAGATCATAGGAACCCGACATAAGGTAGACCGCCTTGACCTGCGGGAACAGATAGATCCGTTCGGCGATCCCTTCAAAGCCGCGGCCGCGCTCCGGCGTAATCTGGACTTCAATCAGAGCCGTAACCATCTCGTCATCGACTTTGCTCCAGTTCACGACCGTCGAATATTTGACAATAACATGCTTTCGTTCCATTTCAGCGATCGCCGATTGAACCTCTTCCACCTGAACCCCCAGCATCGTGGCGATTAGGTCCGGGGAACGGCGGGCGTCCTCTTTCAGCAATTTGAGTATTTCAATATCAAGCGAGCTTAAATCTGTCATTCCCATTGCCTCCCTCGACGTGCCTTGCAAATCAGCCGATATATTATTTGATATTTCAATATGATACACCTTTTTGCTGATCCACACCAGCACAAACATATGTCAGGCGCGGTTGCCAGAACACACGACAGCCGCCCTTCCATAGAATCGGAAAAGCGGCTGATAGCGGCGTGCTAGGATAGATAATCGGAGTAGCGGCTGCTTCCGGACGACTGCGTCTGGTACGAGCCTTGCTGCTGTTGCTGCGGCTGGTACGGGGCTTGCTGCTGATATCCGCCCTGCCCGTAGTACCCCGCGCCGTAGCTCTGCTGTGCTTGCAGCTTCTGCTGGACGAACTGGTTCGCCTTCTGCATCGCCTGCTCATGATTGCGCAGCTGCTTGTTGACTTCATCCCGCAGTGCCGGGGAGGCGACGGAATACATGTTCTGCTGCTGCATCAGGTTGAAGAGCTGGCCTTGCATCTGCAGGGTGCTGTGTGTCAGGTCGGTGAACATCTGGCGAACGGTTGGACAAGCCGCTTCCGTTACGCCGGTCGCATATTCTCTTGAGGTGCGCTTCAAGTCATTGAGAATCGTATGTAACAAATCTTTCTCGGGCATGAACCCGCTCATCGAAGTGCCGTTCATGGTCATAACCTCCTGTCGATCCTTATTATTGGGACTGGGTCTGCTGCTGAGAATGGGCCGGCGCAATCTGGGCATGCTGCTGCAGCGATTGCACCAACAGGTTCATATGCTGCTGATGAGCTGACACCATCTGGACCAGCGTCTGCTGGATTGCGGCATTGTTCGTGCTCGCCGCCGTCGCCGCGCATTGCTTCAGCAGCAAGTCTTCATTGGAAATGGAATCTACGATATATTCCAATTCTTTCGCAGATAGCGGCTTCATCGAAAGATGGGTTTGTTGTCCGTATGGCATAGTTGGTTTCTGCTCCTTTCAAACGTGAAATGGTTGGTAATCATTTGTATTATGACTCTCTGGCGGAGAAAATATGTAAATCGAATTCGTAGAGCATGTCCGCAGCTGGAACGAGCCCAGGATGAGCGGGAAGGAGTCGGAAGGAAGCTTCCGGCCTAGTCAAAAGGGGCTGGAGAAGGGGACTCGGGCCGGTTGTTCCCCTGTCCTGGCCCGAGCAGGCGAAATAGGTTGGGAAGGCGGCATGCCGCCCGTCAACTCCGGAATTCGTAACGAATTCCAGCGGGCAATCCGGTTCCAGAGCGGCTCGCTACTGCTTCACTCCCTGCTTCACAAGCCGCTGCATGAACAAGGCGCTGAGAATGGGCACGCTTCCGGTAACGGCCAGGAAACCGACAATAGCACCTTGCCCGCTCCGCCAGCTGACGAGTGCAATAAAAGCCGCGATCCCCAGCAGCCTTCCGGTCAGCAAGCCGAATTCGCGGACGACGGTCAGTTCCACCCGCTGCTTGACCGACTCCTCGTCCCGGCCCATAATATCGAAAGTGGAGGAGGTCATCGGCACGATGAACAACGGGGAGAATAGAGATGTGATAACGCCGAAGAGGATGAGCATTGCATAGTTCACTTGGAAAAACAGAGGGACAATGGCCGCCGCCATCGCCACGGTTCCCGCGATCATGCCTGCGGCACGATAAGAAGCGCGGTACAGCCGGCCCGCAAAGTAGAAGCTGACCAGCGCGACAGCCGAAGTAATGAGCGTGTAGTTGCCCAGCTTCAACTCGTTGGTGGTCGTGATATAGACGACGAGCCCGACCAGGAAGTAGTATACGCCTTCACGCACTCCCTGGGCGGCCAGTGCCGGCAGGGCGGCACGCCATGGGCTTCGCTTCGGCTTCCAGGCCGTAAACGGCAGCGACCAGCGGTACGCCCCTTCCGGCGGCCGCCGATGCAGCCAGAAGCTGAATATGCCTGCGGTGACGAACACGATCAGCGAAGCCGTAAAAATCAGCGTATACCCCCGATCTCCTCCCAGGCCGGAGATGAGCAACCCGGATACCCACGGGGCGAGCATGGCGCAGCAAGACCCGATAAAGCCCGTCCAGCCGTTGAACAAATCGCGATTGGACGCATTTGTGATTTCAAAGTAAATCACATTGTACGCCAGCCAGAAGGCTCCGCTGGCGGTTCCGAGGACCAAGCCGAGCGGGAAAATGTACTGCACCGCGGCCTTATCGAGCCATAGAACCGCCGCGTAAAATATGGCGGACAAGCCGATGCCAAGCCGAAGGCAATTCATTTTATTGCCTTCCTTCACCCATTTTCCGGCAACATAGAACATGATGGTCATAGCCGCCTGTTGAGTAAAAGTAAACCAGCCGATAAAGGCGAATTCCGATTTCATCTTCCATAAAAAAACATTGACGAACGTCCCGGACAGGGCGTTCGCCAACGAAAATAGACCGAATACGACCAAGAGCAACAAAGACTGGCCGTCAAGACGCGCTTTCACGAAGGTGAACCCTCCCCGCTTTCAGAGCTGGTAGCCATATGGTTACAGCTTTTAACTTGCCCCAAAGCAGGCGTCTTATTTATTAAGCTTTCGCATTTCTCACATTTTCCATCAGCGCTTCGCGATAAGGGGCCGTCAATATTTTGGATACCTGGAAGCAGGATGTGCACACATAGACGTTCAACTCGAACGGCGGCTGAAGCAATGGCGCCGCCAGCGCTTCCGGCTGGGCAGGCTTGAAGCCCGATCCGGATACCGTCTCCGTCCCGGTAAGCAGCATATATTCACGGCAGTGCGGGCATTCCGGCACTTCCTCCTGGCTGTGCAGGACCTGATCCACGCCTTCCTGGTATCGAAGCGTGTCCGTATCGCTGTACAGCACGCCTCCATCATCCCAACCGAAGTTGGACCAGCCCTTCTCTTCCGACTCTCCGGCTTCTTCCCGCTCCCCGGACGCGGTCACTTCGTCTTCTTCCATCTCCAGCCCGACATTGAGCGTGCGGTAATTGTTCAACTCATTATGGCAATGCGGACATTCTTCCTCCGGGCCCAGTTCCTCGTCCCACACAATTTCCGTATCGCACCAAGGACATATTGTTTTGCCGGTCTCGCTCATCGGCTTCCACTCCTTTTGTATGTTACACGAGATCATCCCATATTCTTCCAATAAATAATCCCGATAATGAAAAAAATCGCAGCCAGCGCAAACAGCGCGCCCCATAAATACTTCATTCCGTATCCCTCCCCGACGTCATGGAGATCAACCCGGCGCCGGGCGGCATCACTTGATGCTCGCCCCGATAATATAGGACAGTGAAATGGAAATAATCATCGCCAACAGTCCGACCGCCCGGTTATCCTTTTCGATCTCTTCATCCAGCCGGAAATAAGGCATCAAGAAGCCGAATAAAAAGTAGGCGGCAAGCAACAGCACGTATCCGAACGCAGCCCACATCAAGGACGCATACAAGGAATCCCTGGCCACGATTCCGAAGCGGAAAATATTGCATATCCCGAATATTTTACCGGACGTGGCCATGGCAACGCTGAGATTCCCCTTGCGGATCTCATCCCAGCACTTGTATTTCGTCACAAGCTCGAAAATGGACAGCAGCAGCACTAAAGCCAGCACGGCTACGGAAAAATAAGCAATCATGGATACATAGGGATTGCTTAGCCATTGTTCAATCATGACTTCCACGGTGCTCCCCCTTTGGTCTCAAGATATTTTACTTCAACTCAGCCACAGTCACTCCCGTACCGCCCTCTCCGAAGCTGCCGATACGGAAGCTCTTGACGTGCTTGTGCTTGCGTAAAAATTCCTGAATTCCGGAACGAAGGACGCCGGTTCCTTTGCCGTGAATAATAAAGACCTGCCCCAGATTGCCAAGCAGCGCCTCGTCGAGGAAGCGGTCGACCTCCATCAACGCTTCTTCCAGGTTCGCCCCCCGAAGATCGAGCTCCGATCGGACCGATTCCCCCCGGGTCCGCTTCACGTTGGCTCCCGACTGCACGGGCTTCGCGGCGGACTTCGCCGAGGAGAGAAGCTCCAGATCGTCGAGCGGCACCTTCATCTTCATAATGCCGAGCTGCACGACGGCTTCCTCTCCGGCCAGCTCAACGACGCTGCCCTTTTGATTGAGGCTGTACACTCTGACGTCATCCCCCGCTTCAATGCGGCGGACCGGCTTCGCGTCCCGCTTCGGCTTCGCTGCCAGCTTGGCCTCGGGCGCGGCCTCATCCAACCGCTTCCGCGCTTCCGTCAGCATATGCTCCTTGACCTGAACTCCTTCCATCGCCAGCTGCCGCAGCTCGCCGATAATCTCCTGGGCTTCGCGGCGGGCCTTGTCCACGATGGCGCGCGCCTTCTCTTCGGCTTGCTCCTGCCGCTTCTCCCGCTCGGCCTCCTGCTTCTCCAGCTCCCGGGTCAGCTTCTGCCGCATCGCTTCCAGCTCCATGCGCAGCTTCGATGCCGTCTCCCGCTCCGCTTCGGCCTTCAGCCGATTATCCTCCAGCGACGCGATCATCGTCTCGACGCGCATATCCTCTTCCGTCACTTCTCCGCGCGCATGATCGATAATCGGCTTCGGCAGCCCAAGCCGCTCCGCAATCGCGAACGCATTGCTTCGGCCCGGAACGCCGACCAGCAACCGATAGGTCGGGCGCAGCGTCTGCACATCGAATTCCATGCTGGCGTTAATAACGCCTTTGCGCTCATAGGCATACGCCTTCAATTCGCTGTAATGCGTCGTCGCGACCATCCGGCAGCCCAGCCGGTGAATATGCTCCAGAATGGCAATCGCCAAGGCAGAACCTTCGGCCGGGTCGGTACCTGCTCCCACCTCATCCAACAGCACGAGGCTCTTCGGCGTCATTTGCTTCAAAATCCGAATAATATTGGTCAAATGGCTGGAGAACGTGCTCAAGCTCTGCTCAATGCTCTGTTCATCGCCAATATCGGCATAGATCGCATCGAATACGCACATCTGGCTTCCATCCTCCGCCGGAATGAACAGCCCCGACATCGCCATCAGGTTCAACAGGCCGATGGTCTTCAAGGTGACCGTCTTACCGCCAGTATTCGGACCGGTGACCAGGATCGAGGTATAGGAATTGCCCAATTCCACATCGATCGGCACGACCTGATCGGCAGGAATCAACGGATGACGTGCCTTCCACAGCTTCAGGAAGCCGCGGTCATTCATCCGTGGCAGCGAAGCCTTCATTTCCCGCGCGAGGCGGGCCTTGGCGAACATGAAGTCCAGCGTCTCCACTGCCCCCGTATCGTACTCCAACACATCCGCAAGCAGGCCGACCTGCTCGGTCAGACGGGACAAAATGCGCTCGATCTCCCGCTCCTCCCGCAGCTTCGTCTCGCGCAGCTTATTGTTCATCGCCACGATCGCCTCCGGCTCGATGAACAGCGTCGCTCCCGAACCGGATTGATCATGGACGATGCCGCCGTAATGACTTCGGTACTCCTGCTTCACCGGAATCACATACCGGTCATTGCGGATCGTAATCAGCTGCTCCTGCAGCATTTTGGCCGCGTTCGAAGAGCGAATCATCGCCTCCAGCTTCTCCCGGATGCGCGTCTCCCCGATACGAAGCTCACGCCGGACAGAAGCCAGCTCGAAGCTGGCCTGGTCGAGAATCTCGCCCTGCTCGTCGATGCATTGGCGGATGTCCTCCTCCAGCTGCTTCTGATCGCTGATCGTCTCCGCCAGATCCTGCAATAGCGGGATCGCTTCTTCCTCATGCACGGCGGCAATATGGCGCTTCGTTCGCCGCGCCGCGAACAGCAGCGCTGAAATATCCCACAGCTCGGTGGAGCTGAGCATCGCTTGAATCCGCGCCCGCTTCAACGCTCCCCGAATATCCTTCACCCCCGCCAGCGGCGGGCCGCCCTTGAGGCGCTCGACCGTCATCGCTTCGTCAGTCGCCTGCAGACGGAGCTTCACTTCCTCCAAGTCCGAGCTCGGCCTCAGATTCAGCGCGGCCTGCTCGCCCAGCCCGGTCGCCGCATGGTTGGCGAGGGAAGCTAGTATTTTATGGTAATCCATCGTATTTAATATTTTTGAATCCACAACAAGTTCGACTCCTCTCGGTGTCCATTATAACGAAACTCGTTTTTGATAGCTATGATGTCTGAACCTGCCACTAATGTTTATCGAGGAAAAGGTTACACTAATTGTTGCACAACCTACACCCTTTCAAACGAGTAAAGGAGGAAAGTCCATGAATTTTCTCGGCCATGTCGTTCGATTTATCGTCGCGGCAATTGTATTGATGGTCACGGGCTGGATTGTGCCGGCGTTTTCCGTAGGCGGCTTCTGGAGTGCCCTGATCCTGGCCTTGGTGATCGCATTATTCGGCTGGATTGTCGAAGGCATCTTCGGCAAAAAAGTTACGCCGTTCGGACGCGGAATTGTCGGCTTTCTGGCCAGCGCCTTGGTCATATATGTAGCCCAATTTTTCGTCGGCGGCGTATCGGTTAGCATTCTGGGCGCCATTCTGGCCGCGCTCGTTATCGGGTTGATCGACTTGTTCATCCCGATTGCGACTCCATTCGAAGCCGGTAAAGAATCGTAACCCGGACTGCAGTCCTTTTCCAAGTCCATACTCTCCCCCTCATCACCGTCATGCCATCATTAGCGGAATTCCTTGTCTGAACAGGCTTGGCAATCCGCCAATGCATCCGCTACACTGGACTGATAAGGGGGATGAGCATGAGACGCAGCAGGCTATGGACGATAGGAGTCACCATTTTGCTGAGCCTTGGGTTGACCGCATGCGGTGGATCGCGAACGGATACACCAGCGGCCGCAACCGAAGCCGCGGATGCCGAATTGGTCATCACCGCGACCAACTACCAGTTCGATCAGCCGGAATACCATATCAAGGCGGGCGAGTCCGTTCGCATCATATTGGAATCTAAAGGCAATCACGGCCTTCAGGTGAAGGAACTGGGCCTGAAGCTGGACCCGAACCAGACCGAGCAAGTCATCACTCCCGACAAGCCGGGTACTTATGAATTCTTCTGCACCATCATGTGCGGGCCGGGCCACAAGGACATGCACGCGAAGCTGATCGTCGATTAGCGTACCTGCCTGGCCAGACAGACAGAGGCCGCCGTTCTGCCCTTCGGGGAGACGGCGGCTTTTGCATGCAGCGCGCTTGCTTCGCTCGGAGGCTGCGGGCACCGTAGCCCAATTACAGCCATTGCGCCCAAGTGACTGCCTGTGCCATCGCATCGGGTATCCATGCCCCGGTCCATTCCATCCAGACCGATGCTGCCGCCCAATCGCGGACAGCGCCGGCCGGCCAAGCCCGGAGCAGCACGTACATGATGCACCAGAGGAAAGCGAATTGCACCAATCCCAAAAGGGCGCCGACCAGCCGATCCACGGCGCGCACCGGCTTCGCAGCGGTCAGCTTCTGGATCGCGAACCGAATGAGCCACAGCCCCGCCATCGCGAAGGTGAACAGCAGAATGAACGCGACAACCGAATGCACCGTGTCCATCAAGGTTGGAGAGAGGGACGATATTGTCCCGCCCGTTCCTGCGCCGTTCCCCGAATTGGGAGAGAACAGCCGCCGGCGCACCCAGGGTACGAAATCTTCGTAATACCGCGAAGCGACAATGAACGACGCGATGCATCCAATGAGGGACAGAAGCTGAGATTTCATTCCCCGCCATGCTCCCCATGCTACCGATGCCACACCTGCCGCCGCCACGAAATAGTCCAACCCGTTCCATGCGGCAAATGCATTCGCGATACCGCCCCACAGTCTATCCAAAAATTCCAAGATGTCTGTATCCATATTTGCTTCCTTTTATCCGTATGTGTTCAAAAAGGCCGCTTTTTGAACATCCCTTTTAATTATCGGCCTGCTCTATCAATTCCAACCATTCATTGAACTCGCTCTGCAGCTTCTGATACTCGTCCTTCAGCTGCAGGTAAGCCTCTTGCGTCTCCTTGGCCTGCTGCCGCTCCATATCGCGCTCTACCTGCGACAGCCGGAATTGATGGGACAGCAGCTCGAATTGTTCCTGAATCTGCTTCAGCTCTTCAAGCTGCTCCTGGCCGCTCTGCTCAGCCGCCTGCAGGTTGCGCAGCTCGGCTTCCGCCTCCTTCAGGCGCAGCTGCAGCTCATCCCGTTCTTCGTTCCAGCCCTTGAATGCCAAGGACCAATCCTGCTCCTGCTCTGCCCACTCGTCGGCCTGAGCCTGCCAAGCGGCTTCGGTCCGCGTCCATTCCTGCTCCCGAGCCTGGAATTGCTGGAAATGCTCCTGCCACTGCTGCTCGCGCTGCTCCCACTTCTGCTCCAGTTCCTGCCAGTGGGATTCGCGAGCCTGCAGCTTGCCCTGCCATTCCGTCTCCAGCCGGCTGTATTCCTCTTGCCACTGGGTGGTCTGCTCCTGCGCTTCCATCAGTTCGCGCCGGACCGCTTCGATCGAAGCCGCAGCCTCCTGCTGGGCAGCCTGCACGGTCTCGGCAGCAGACTTCCAATTGAGCGCCTCCGCTTCAAGCTGCCGGTTCTTCTCCTCCAGCTCGGCGACTAGCTCATCATAGGTCTGCTGCTCCTGCGCTTCCTTCGCGCGCCATGCGCTGCACTCCGCTTCATGCTGCTCCCGCAAGGCAGCGATGGCCAGCTCGCTCTGCTCGCGCCAGGCATCCCGCTCGGCCTGGAACTGATCTTCTAGCTCCCGCTTGCAGCTCGCGAGCTCCGCTTCCCGCTCTTCGGCCGCCTGCTTCCGCCAAGCTTCGAGCAGCGCTTCGCGCTCCTCCGCCTGCCCCAGCAATTCGCGTTCGCGATCTTCCGCCTGCTGCAGCATCTCCATCGCGTCGGACAGCGACTGCTGCAGCTCGGCTGTATTCGCATGGGCCTCGTCGCGAACCCGCATCAGGCGCTCCATCTCCACCTGGCGGGCGCGATCCAGCTCTTCCGCCCGGCTAAGCCGGCCCTCCAGCTGCTGAATGCGCGCCGCCGCTTGCGCCAGCTTCGCATCCGCTTCCTCGCGCAGCGCCTGCTCCTCGGCCAACGCTTCCGCATGCTCTTCCGCGGTCTCGTTCGCCTTCGCTTCCGCTGCTTCACGCAGCGCTCTCTCCTCGGACAGCGCCTTCACATGCTCCTTCGCGGCCTCGTTCGCCTTCGCTTCGGTCGCTTGACGCAGCGCTCTTTCCTCGGACAGCGCCTTCGCATGCTCTTCCACGGCCTCGTTCGCCTTCGCTTCCGCCGCCTCGCGCAGCGCTCTCTCCTCGGACAGCGCCTTCACATGCTCCTTCGCGGCCTCGTTCGCCTTCGCTTCGGTCGCTTGACGCAGCGCTCTTTCCTCGGACAGCGCCTTCGCATGCTCTTCCACGGCCTCGTTCGCCTTCGCTTCCGCCGCCTCGCGCAGCGCTCTCTCCTCGGACAGCGCCTTCGCGTGTTCTTCCGCGGCCTCAAGCTGCAGACTTGTCATCGCATCCACATCTTCCGCATGGCGATGATGCACCTTTTCCAGTTCCTCCGCATGAGCCGCTTGAAGACGATTCAGCTTGTTCTGCCATTCACCGCTGGTCTGCTCCAGCTCCTCTTGATGCGCTTCAAGCCATTGCTCCCGCTCGGCCTCATGCGCGGTGTGCAAGCGCTCGATCTCCGCTTGAAGCTTCTCCAGCTCCGCTGCCGCCAGTTCCTCCGCTTCGCGCTTCGCCTGCTCCAGCGAAGAGGCATGCTGCTCGGCCCAAGCTTCGCGCTCCGCCTCCAGCTTCTCCTCGGCTTGCTTCAATTGGAGCTCATGCGCCGACTTCACGGCGGACAACTGTTCCTGCTGCTGCTCCTTCGTCTGTTCCATGCGTTTATGGAAGCTCCGTTCCAAATGCTGCCGCTCTGCTGCCGCCTTCTGACGCACTTCCTGTAGGGCCGCCTCATATTGCTCCGTCTGCTCGCTCAAGCGACGGTTCAACTCTTCATCATGCAGCCGCGCCTGTTCGGCGAGCTGCTGCTGCGCCTGCTCTTCCCGCTGGCGCGCCCGTTCTTCCGCTTCCGCTGCCTGCGCCGCCAACTGCCCTTCCCAAGCGGCAGTCTGCTCGGCAAGCTGCTCCTCCCAGATCGTAGCTGTCTCCTCGGCAAGCTGCTCTGCCGCCGCGATTTTTACTTTCCATTCCGCTTCCTGAGCAGCCAGCTTGGTCTGCAAGCTCTTCGCCTGAGCGGCCAGCTTCTCGTTCCAGCTGCGCTCCTGTTCGGACAGCTTCTGCTTCATCTGCTGTTCGTGCTTGGCGGCCGCTTGCTCCTTCTCCGTCACGGCCTGCTTCCACTTGCCCTCCAGCTCCTGCAGCTTGCGCTTCGCCTCTTGTTCGCGGGCCGCGGCGGACTGCGCGCTGCGTTCCGCCTCCTTCAACTGCTGGCTCAGCTTCTGAAGACGTTCATCGGCCTGCTTCTTCTGTTCCGACAGCTGCTGATTCGACTCCTTCAGCTTGGCCGACTCCGCGCGCAGACCCGCTGTCTGCTTCTCGGTGTTCTCCTTCTCCGCCGTCAACGCCTGCTGGAGCTGCTTAATCTGCGCTCCTGTCTCTTTCCGCAAATCCTCAAGCGCCCGTGCCGAGTGCGACTTGACCCGTTCCAGCTCCCGGGTCAGCTCCAGGCCGGCCTGTTCCTGCTCCTGCAGTGACTGGCTGATCCGCACATGTTCATCCTGTATTTTCTGCACTTCTTCCGCAATATGCACGGCCGCAAGGACCGCAATGCGCGTCGTATCCAGTCTGGAATTGACATCCGAGATAGTACGCATACGCTCATCTACCATGGCGGCAATGTTTCTCATGTATTCCTTGCTCGTCGTTCCTATCAATTTATACTGCGTTCCATATATGTCAACCGTGACCCGATGCTTATTGTCCGGAGTGGTCATCCTAGCGTCCTCCTTGCCTTCATGTCGCCCTGGCTTCCTGATGCTGCCAAGCGCTGACAATAGCTATACTTCCTTCCCTATTAGGTTCGGCATGACAAGCTTCATTTCCTTCTCCGATTCTATAGGTTGTTCAAAAAGTCCGCTTTTGATCACGCAGTAACTCAAGCGAGAAACTCGACATCGAATCTTGCACTCATTCTCTGGAGACAAACAAAAACGCTTCGGCCTCTCCGTGAGAGAAATGCGTTCCTGCGAGATGATGATATAAAAGCGGACTGCCCGCTCCTCCATTAGACCAGAGGACGGCAATCCGCTTCCATCATTTCGTTCTATTTGCGGAGCTCCGCTTCGAATCCGGCTTCCAGCGCGGACACGACACGTCCGTGAATCTCCGTAATCTCTTCGTCGGTGAATGTCCGCTCCGGATGACGATACGTGAGCGAGATCGCTACGCTCTTCTTGTCCTCCGCAATCCGATCCCCGGTATAGACATCGAATACGCGGACCGACTCCAGCCATTCTCCCGCCGCATCCTTTGCCGTCTGGACGAGTTCGCCGACAGCCGTGCCGCGATCGACGACGACCGCGATGTCGCGATCAACCGCAGGGAAGCGAGGCAGCGTCTTGTAGACGATATCCGCAGAAGCCGCTTCAATCAACGGCTTGAGATGAATTTCCGCGACATAGGTGTCGCCCAGATCTTTGGCCCGCTGCACCTCCGGATGCAATTGGCCGATGATGCCAAGCCGATGCTCTTCCCCGTTCGCCTGGAGATACATCGTCGCCGCTCGGCCCGGGTGCAAGCCTTGCGGCCGGTTCGCTTCATAGCGGATCTGTCCTTCAAGTCCGAAATGCGCCGCCAAGCTGTCGACAATCCCCTTCACATCATAGAAGTCGACCGCTTCCGCCGCGATATTCCATTGCGGCGCGCGGCGCGCGCCCGCCAACAGCAGGCCAAGCACCGGCTCGACCTGAGGAATCTCGGTCAGCGTTTCCTGCGGTGTCATGTACAAGCTGCCCAACTCGAAAATCTGAATGTTATCCGATTTGCGGTTCCGGTTGTATGCCGCGACATCGAGCATGCTCGGCAGCAGGCTCGTGCGGAGCACGCTGCGCTCCTCGCTCATCGGCATGAGCAGCTTGACCGGAACGGCATCCGCCGCGATTGCAGGGAACAGCTTCGCTTCCGCCGGATGCGTGAACGAATAAGTGACCGTCTCATGCAGGCCGTTGTCCGTCAGCAGATGGCGGATGGCGCGGCGTATCCGCTGCGCCTTCGTCAGATGGCCCGGTGTCGTCACCCCTTCGATCGCCGTCGTCGGAATGTGGTTATAGCCATAGATGCGGGCAACCTCTTCAATCAGGTCGACATCGCGCGTAATATCGCCGCGGCGTCCCGGCACCGTCACATGGAATATGTCACCGGACTGTTCCGATTCGAGGCCGAGCCGGTCGAGAATCGCCTTCACGTCATGCGCTTGAAGCGCGGTGCCAAGCAGACGGTTCGTCCGCTCCAGCGTCAGCGTGACGACCGGACGCTCATGCCGCTGCGCGACCGCTTCGACGATGCCTGCAGAGACCGTGCCGTTCGCCAATTGGCGAATCAATTCGGCCGCGCGGTTCAAGGCCGGGATAACCGCTTCCGGGTTCGCTTCCTTCTCGAAGCGGAGCGACGCTTCAGAGCGAAGTCCGAGCTGGCGGGATGTTCTGCGCACGACGCTGCCTCCGAAATGAGCGGATTCCAGCAAAATTTTGACCGTCCGCTCCGTTACCTCTGAATTTTCGCCGCCCATCACGCCTGCCAGCGCAACCGGCTTCGTTCCGTCCGTAATGAGCAGCATGTGCGGCTCCAGCTTCCGTTCCTGCCCGTCCAGCGTCACAAGGGTCTCGTCTTCGCGCGCATAGCGGACTTCGATCGTCCCCTCGTTCAGCTGATCGGCATCGAACGCATGCAGCGGCTGCCCATATTCCAGCATGACAAAATTCGTCACGTCAACGATATTGTTGATCGGACGCACGCCCGCCGCCAACAACCGGTTCTGCAGCCACAGCGGGGACGGCTGAATCGTTACATTGCGGATATAGCGGGCCGCATAATGGGAGCAGCCGTCCGCTGCGCTAATGCTGACGCGGATCGCATCCGAAGCCTGCGAAGCGTCCTCCTGGACCTGCGTCTCCGGCAGGCGAAGCGGGCGCTCGAGCAGAGCGGACGTCTCATACGCTACGCCCAGCATACTCAGGCAATCCGAGCGGTTCGGCGTCAGATCCAGCTCCAGCACATGGTCGTTCAGACCGAGCACATCCGCGATCGGCGTTCCGACTTCGGTGCTCTCCGGCAGGACGAGGATCCCTTCCTGCATTTCCTTCGGCAGCAGCTTGTCGTTCATGGCCAACTCCTTCGCCGAGCAGATCATGCCCTGCGACTCGACGCCGCGCAGCTTTGCCTTCTTGATTTTCATGCCGTCCGGCATGACCGTCCCGATCAGCGCGACAGGTACTTTTTGGCCAGCGTCCACATTTTTGGCTCCGCATACGATTTGCAGCATTTCACCTGTTCCGGCATCCACCTGGCACACGTTCAGCTTGTCCGCATCCGGATGCTTCTCCTTGGACTTGACGTAACCGACAACGATGCCGTTTACTCCTTTGTTGCGATTTTCTATGACATCAATCTCGATGCCGGCTTGCGTCATCCGCGCCGCCAACTCCTCGGCGGTCACGCCGGTCACATCGATATATTCCGATAACCATTGGTAGGATACGTTCATGGCCGTTCTCTTCCTTTCCTGTGAGAAGTAGTCCCTTCCGGCTTACATGCGAGCAAATTGCTGCAAGAACCGCAGGTCGTTCGTATAGAAATGGCGGATATCATCCACTCCGTACTTGAGCATGGCAATCCGTTCTACACCCATGCCGAAAGCGAATCCGGTGTACTTCTCCGGATCGTAGCCGCTCATTTCCAACACGCGCGGATGAACCATCCCTGCTCCCAAAATCTCAATCCAGCCGGTCTGCTTGCAGATACGGCAGCCGCTGCCGCCGCATTTCACGCAGGTGACATCGACCTCCGTGCTTGGCTCGGTGAACGGGAAGAAGCTCGGGCGGAGCCGGATCTGCATATGCGAGCCGAACATTTCGCGCATGAACTGAAGGAGCGTGCCCTTCAGATCGCTCATTCGGATGTTGTCGCCGATAACAAGCCCCTCGATCTGATGGAACATGAACGAATGTGTCGCATCGTCATCGTCGCGGCGGTATACCCGGCCCGGACAAATGATTTTGACCGGCACCTCGCCCTTCATCTTCTCCATCGTGCGCACCTGAACCGGCGACGTCTGCGTCCGCATCAGCAGCTCCTCCGTAATATAGAAGGAATCCTGCATATCGCGGGCCGGATGATCCTTCGGCAGGTTCAACGCCTCGAAGTTGTAGTAATCATGCTCGACCTCCGGTCCTTCCGCGACCGTATATCCCATGCCGATGAAGATGTCTTCAATCTCTTGAATAACCTTTTGCAGCGGGTGTGCCGCCCCTTGCCCCATCGGGCGTCCCGGCAACGTCACGTCAATCGTCTCCGCTTGAAGACGGCGTTCCGTCTCTTCGCGCTGGAATGCCTCCTGCTTCTCTTCGATATACTGTTCGATGGCTCCGCGCACTTCATTCGCCACCTGGCCGATCAGCGGACGCTCTTCCGCGCTCAGGCCGCCCATGCCACGCAATATTTCAGTAAGCGCCCCTTTTTTGCCAAGAAATTTGACGCGCAGCTCGTTCAAATTGTTCGCATCTTTTACTTGCTGCAGCTTCTCCAGCGCTTCGGCGCGCAACGCCTGCAAACGCTCTTTCATGGTGTCAACCTCCCTTTGGTTTTCCAATTCAAATACGTGTTCAAAAAGAAACCTCTCAAAATAAAAAAGCCTTCTCTGTCTCAAGGGACGAGAAGGCCGTGGTACCACCCTTATTAGACATCACGCGCTTCGGCATGGCCGGGGCCGCGAGCTGTCTCACTTGATACGACGATAACGGGTCGTTCGCCGGGAGCCTCTACTGGCACAGGCTATGCCTGCCGTTCAAGGCCCTGCTCCGGAGTGAATTTCGGCAGTCCATGTCTTCAGACGCGCTCTCAGTCGGCGGCGCATCCTCCCTGGGAAGCGGTGCTGCGTACTTGTCTCCATCTAGGCAGTTCCATCGATACATGTGTTAACGATAAGCAATACGTTACATTTCATGTATTATAGTCAACGCGCCGCTGTTTTGCAAGTCTAATTCACGGAGTTGATTGCGCCCGATACATGCTTGATTCCTGACGGCCCCACAACAGGACATCACAGCTATTTTCTCCCTCCTCTTCCCGCTCAGCCGTCAGGCTGCCATTTTTCTTCATAACGCCATGTCCACCTGATATCTATAGAAAAGAACGCCCTATTTTTATTATGACGTATTATATTAAAAATATGCGATTATATATTACACATCATTTATTTATTGTGATATACTGTATCATGAAAATGAAACCAATTATGTATCCACTCTGAAGGAGGAATTCGACTATGGCATTACCTGTTGCCATCAACGGCATGGGCCGCATCGGCCGTCTCGTGCTGCGCCGCGCTATGGATGAAGCGCATTCGCCGTTCGCCATCCGGGCCGTGAACACTCTTTATCCCGCCGCCACCATCGCGCATCTGCTCAAGTACGACTCCATTCACGGAAAATGGAACGCGAACATCGCCGCTGAAGGCAATACACTCCTTATTAATGATACGCCCATACAGGTAGTGGCAGAAGCCGATCCGGCCCGGCTGCCCTGGCAGTCGCTCGGCATTCATACCGTCATCGATGCAACCGGCAAATTCACGGATCGCCCTGGCGCTTCCAAACATATCGAAGCCGGCGCGGAAAAAGTCATCATCACCGCTCCAGGCAAGGATCTCGACTTGACGATCGTGATGGGCGTCAACGAGCAGATGTACGACGATGAGAACCATCACCTCGTCTCGGCCGCATCCTGCACCACGAACTGCCTCGCGCCGCTGCTTCATCTGCTTGATCGCTCGTTCGGCGTCGAATCGGGCTGGATGACCACCATTCATTCCTACACCAATGATCAGAAGCATCTCGATAATCCGCATAAAGATTTGCGCCGCGCGCGGGCATGCACGCAGTCCATCGTTCCGACGACCACTGGTGTAGGCAAGGCGCTGGCCGGCATTCTGCCGCATCTGGCGACCTCGGTGCAAGGCATCTCGGTGCGTGTGCCGACGCCGGATGTCTCGCTCGTCGACTTGACGGCCGAAGTGAAAACATCCGTAACCGCAGATGATGTCCGGCTCGCCTTCCTTCATGCGATCCGCGACGGACATGATCGTTATCTCGAATGGTGCGACGAGCCGCTCGTCTCCACCGACTTCATCGGCAACGACAAATCCGCCGTCGTCGACGGGATGTCACTTATCGCCCATGATCATCACATTAAACTTCTCGCCTGGTATGACAACGAATGGGGTTATGCGGCCCGGGTCGTCGACTTGGCCCGCCACGTTGCACTGGAGGGAGTGAGAGGCTCATGCAAAACGGCAGCTGCCCGGTAATGCTGGGCGCCATTCTGTGCGAACGCTGCGGAACCCTTTTGGAGGAAATCGATACAGAGAAAGTGATCGTGTACTATCATCGGTGCAACGACTGCGCCGTCTGTTCCACATTTGATAAAATCGGGGGCGAATCAGAATGAAGCCGACTTGGATCTGTCACTTCCGGCATGGCGATGCCGGCATGAAAGCGCTGTTGGGCGGAAAGGGAGCCAATCTCGCGGAGATGACGCGCATCGGGCTGCCCGTGCCGCCCGGCTTCACCATTACGACGGAAGCTTGCCGATCCTACTACGCGCTGAACCGGCTGCCTGACGGCCTGATGGACGAGGTAAGTTCCGCTCTGCAGGCCGTCGAGCTGATGCGCGGCCAGCGATTCGGGGACGCCCATGATCCGCTTCTCGTCTCCGTCCGCTCCGGTTCTGTGCATTCCATGCCCGGCATGATGGATACGATTCTCAATCTCGGACTGAACGATGAGACCGTTCAAGGCCTCGCCTCTGCCACGGGCGACGAGCGCTTCGCTTATGATTGCTACCGCCGCCTCATCCATATGTTCGGCAATGTCGTGTCCGGCGTCGAATCAGGTGACTTCGAGCGCATCCTCGCCGAAGTCAAGGCGCATTGCGGGGCGCAGACGGACCAGTCCCTCTCCGCCGACGGCTTGCGGGAGGTTGTCCGGCGGTATAAGCATTATTTGGAGGAAGAAGCTGGCGCCCCGTTCCCGCAAGATGTCCACGTCCAGCTGCAGTTGGCCATCGAGGCCGTATTCCGCAGCTGGAACAATCACCGCGCGCAGGTGTACCGCAAGCTGCATCAGCTCTCCGATGACGAGGGCACGGCTGTCAACATCCAGTCGATGGTGTTCGGCAACCGCGGCGCGGACAGCGGGACGGGCGTGCTCTTCACCCGTCATCCGTCGACTGGCGAGAAGATTTTGTTCGGCGAGTATTTGACCGATGCCCAGGGAGAGGATGTCGTTGCCGGAACCCGGACGCCGCAGCCGATCGCCAAGATGGCCGAGGAAATGCCGGATCTGTACCGGCAGCTGACGGAAGCTGCCGATCAACTGGAGCGCCATTACCGCGACATGCAGGATATCGAGTTCACGGTTGAACGCGGCAAGCTGTTCATCCTGCAGACGCGGGCCGGCAAGCGCACGGCGCAAGCCGCCGTCGCCATCGCGGTCGCGCTCGTGCATGAAGGGCTGATCACGGCGCAGGAAGCGCTGCTGCGATTAGACGTCGCGCAGCTGGAGCATCTGCTGCACCCGTCCATTGCGCCCGATGCCGCGATCGACACCGTGGCGACCGGCCTGCCCGCCTCGCCGGGAGCCGCCTCCGGCCGCATCGTGCTTGATGCCGACGAGGCGGAGCGAATGGCCGCCGCCGGCGAGCGCGTCATTCTCGTCCGGCCGGAGACAACGCCGGAGGATATTCACGGCGTGCTCGTGGCGGAAGGCGTGCTGACGAGCCGGGGCGGCATGACGAGCCACGCGGCCGTCGTCGCCCGCAGCATGGGGAAGCCGTGTGTCTCCGGCTGCGAGGACGTCAGCTTCGACTTCACTCGCAATTGCATCGTGATCGGCGCGCGCACGTTCCTCGAAGGCGACCTGCTGTCGATCGACGGTGCGACAGGACGCGTCATCGCCGGAGCCGTGCCGCTCGTCGCCGCGGAGATGTCGGATGAATTCCAGCAGCTACTGGAATGGGCGGACCGCGAGCGCGAGCTGGGCGTCTACGCGAACGCGGATACGCCCGCGGACGCCGCGAAGGCGCGGGCCCTCGGGGCCGAAGGCATCGGACTGTGCCGGACGGAGCATATGTTCATGTCCCCGGAACGGCTATGCATCGTTCAGGAGATGATTCTGGCCGAATCGGAGGCGGAACGCCGGAAGGCGCTCGCACTGCTGCTGCCGCTGCAGCAGGAGGACTTTGAGGGCATTTTCGAGGCGATGGACGGTTATACGGTCACGGTTCGGCTGTTGGATCCGCCGCTTCATGAGTTCCTGCCGAATCTGGAGGAGCTTGTCGTCCGGCAGACCGAGTGGAAAGCGACCGGCACTGGCACAGAGCGCGAACGGGACGATCTCGAGCGCCTGATCGCCAAGGTACGTGCCCTGCATGAGCTGAATCCGATGCTCGGCCAGCGCGGCTGCCGGCTCGGCATTCTGTTCCCGGAAATTTATGAGATGCAGGCGGAGGCGCTGTTCCTTGCCGCTTCCCGCATGCTGCGCCAAGGCGTGCGCGTGCAGCCGGACATCATGGTGCCGCTGATCGGCCACGCCGCCGAGCTGAAGCTGCTGCGCGAGCTCATCGAGCGCACGGCAGAGCGGGTGCTCGGCGCCGAGCGCCGCGGCTGCGCGTACCGCATCGGCACGATGATCGAGGTGCCGCGCGCGGCGCTGACAGCGGGCCAGATTGCGGAGCATGCCGATTTCTTCTCGTTCGGCACGAACGATCTGACGCAGATGACGTTCGGCTGCAGCCGCGACGACGCGGAGGGCAAGTTCCTGGCCCACTACGTCGACCGCCGCGTGCTGGCGGCGAACCCGTTCCAGGTGCTCGACACGTCCGGCGTCGGCCAGTTGATTGAGCTGGCGGTGCAGCGCGGCCTCGCCGTCAATCCGCAGCTCAAGACCGGCATCTGCGGCGAGCACGGCGGCGAGCGGGATTCGATCCTGTTCTGCCATGCGACGGGCCTCGATTATGTAAGCTGCTCAACGTACCGCGTCCCGCTCGCCCGCATCGCTGCCGCTCAGGCGAAGCTGCTTCTCGGAAGCCGGAACAAAGCTTCCGTGCATTCGATATCTGTGTAACTTAGGTAGGGAGCAGGCTGTCGGAATCATTCCCGGCAGCCTGTCTTAGCTTCCGTCATGAGGAGGTTATGAAGCGGGAAGGAGTCAATTCGCCCGTTGAACTCAAAGTGGCGAGTTTCGAAGGCGGGCTAAACCTAGAAGCGTTTCCTTGAAGCTGAACTGGCTATTCCGTAACCTCTACTTTCTTCGGGGGCGTATGAATTGCGTATGTTTTGCTTTTCCCGTCTATATTTACCGTAAACTCCGCAAGCGCCGAGACTTCATACATACCCGGTTGCTGAATCTTGTACGTGTAATTTTCTGAAATATACGCTTTGCCAGTCAAATTCCGAAGCTTGCCCCCATCCGTAACCGCGTAAGCGTTGATCTCCTTCCCAGTCCCATCCTTAATCGTATATACAAACAATTGCTCCCGACTGGTTATGGCCAGTTTTTGTTCCGCTTCCTGCTGTAATTCAGCTTTGATAGTAAATTCCTCGTTGATTCCCACTTTTTGCGGAAGCGAGATATGTGCTGAAAAGAGGCCTTCTTCCCTATTTTCCAATGTAATAGGATCTCCCCCTGTATCCGAGTCCGCAGATCGCTCCACATTCAAGGACTGACAACCGAGACATACAACAAGAACTATGGCAATCAACCATTTTTTCAATTATTATCCACCTCCTAAAACAACAGACGAACCAGCTTCGTTTTTGTTTCAGAAATAAATATTTTTCCTTTGTGGATTGATAAAGTAGCATGCACTTCATTATTGAACATGAAAAAAAGCACATTAGCTTAGTCCCCATTTTTCAGGATATCTAACTATCCTAAGAAAGGAATGAATGGAGTTATGAAACTCAGAAAATTGGTAAGTTTGATTTTTCTCGCCAGCTTCTTACTTTTCAGTTCAATCATTAGCGCCGCTGAAGATATAGCAGATAAATATGGTTGGATCACCATTAAAGGATCGATTTCAGATATCGCAGAAATCACTCAAAAAAACAATTTTAATAGAATACCCTATCCCTTGGAGTTGACCATCTCCCCTGATAACCTCACCAATAAACTTTTTTTGGAGAACTATGTTGAGAAGCAAAGAATCAAACAAGATTTTCCTGCCATTAAAAAGTTAATCGAAAATGAACCTGCCCAGTACTCAGGCCATTACTATAATGCGGATAAGGGAACTGTAATCATCCAAATAACAGAGAACTTAGATTTCTTAAAAGCACAAGTTCGGAATTCCGTACAAAACTATGATAAAGTTCAGTTTGAAGTTACAAAATATTCTTGGGCTGAAATTGAAAATGCCAAGGAAATTATTATTCAAAATGTTGAACCAGGTACGGTTAGAGCACTCATCCCCGACGTGAAAAATAACAAGTTAATCATTGCATTCGATGAAGAAGCGCTCATAAATGAAGAAACTGTTTCCTCACTAATATCCCACCCGGAGATGCTTGAATTTACTACCATGCCTGCTTCAGCACTTATTGCTGAAACAGATGATACGTCTTACGATTCTCCATTTCCAATCGGCTCCAAAATAGGCGGTGACTATGTCAAAAAAAATGAAAATGAATATGAGTACTATATATGTACAACAGGGTACTTTGGAGCTGATCAAAATGATCAAGAAGTCCTAGTCACAGCCGGCCATTGCCAAAACAAGCCAAGAATAAATACGGAGTGGTATCAACCTACATGGAAAACACCAACCATTGGAAGGTTTACTTTTAGAACCACTTCTGCCGTTGATGGAACGAACGGATATATTAAATTGCACTCAAGTTATAGCGGACGCCCAAGGGTACCGTACCCCTCTTCCTCGAATATGGCAATGATTACAGGGGTTTACACAAGCGATACACCGGGAGATACAATTTATTTTAGAGGTGCAAATAGCGGAACCACTACATCTGGTACAATTTCATACTCCAATGTTGATATTTATTGGGGAAAAGGTGGATATGGATACAAACGTGCCGAGGTTCTTGCCACGGGATATTCTTCTATAGGAGGAGACAGTGGCGGGCCGCTCCTAACAAATTATTCTTATGATAATGATCTTACCGGATGGACTTTTGATTTGGCTGGAACCCACACAGGAGTGGTAACTCTAACGAGCACCGAAAGCCCTATTCCTCCTGGAACCTATAAAGTATATGAACCCATTTGGACAACTTTTAATGATCTAAACCTTACGAGGATAAAAGTTATTGCTAAACCCTGAATAGATACACTCCCCTTCTGACCGGATGGGAGAGTGCTGTTAAGGAGTTTATAGAATAGGCATTTCTCCCTTTTTCACAGAAAAAACCGATCTCCCTTCTCAAAAAACAACAGCGGCAATCGACCGCAAACTATCCTTTTATCAGGAAGTGAAATTCCTCTTGTTTATTTCCTTTCAGGATGTGATACAATAAGCGCAATAGCGGCTTCATGCCGTCTATCTTTCATATTATTGAAAGGGTTGGGTGAGGGGCTACGATGGAAAGCAGGTATTCGATTGGTCCACCAGGAAAGAAAGAGACCGTCGCATGCAAAGGAGAATGCTTCATCTAATCCAGCTGTCCGCCTGAATCCAAGCGATTGGCGGCGGGAGCTGTTAGCGGGAACCGTATCTTTTTTTGCGATCGTCTATATTATTATTGTCAATTCATCGATATTGGCGGATGCCGGGATTCCGCAGGAAGCCGGTATTATCGCTACTGTGCTCGCATCCGCGATCGGCTGCTTCATTATGGGCTGGTGGGGCAAAGCGCCCCTGATCATCGCGCCGGGGATGGGCATCAACGCCATGTTCACCTACACGCTCGTTCAGGGCATGGGATTGACGTGGCAGCAGGCGTTGGCCGTCACCGCGATATCCGGCATTTGCTTCATTGCCATTAGCATGACGTCGCTCGTCGAGAAGCTGAGAACGGCCATTCCAGCTTCATTACAGGAAGCGATCTCGGTCGGAATCGGTCTCATGCTCGTCCTCATCGGATTGCAAAAGGGCGGGGTCATCGTATCGGATCGCTCCTCTATTATTGCCGTGCAATCGTTTGCCAATCCAAGCGTGCTCGTTACGCTGTTAACCTTGGCGTTGACATGCATTCTGTACATGCGCAAGGTTCCGGGGAATCTGCTGCTGGCGATTATCGGAGGAACGGTGCTCGCCTACCTATTCGGAGCCGTGCCGACGAATGCGGCGGCCGGGGGCGGAGGCTTTTCCTGGTCCACCTATGGGGATGTGTTCGGGCAGTTGACCGTGAAGGGCTTATCCGTCATGACCTTGATTGTCGCCGTCTTCTCGCTGACGCTTGTCATCGTGTTCGAGAGCGTCGGACTGATTAACGCACAGTTGAACATGAGCGGCAGACAGGAGCGCTTCCAGCGCGTCGTGCAGGCCAATGCGGCCACCGTCTTTCTGAGCGGCATCCTTGGCACGAGTCCAACCGTCTCGACCGTGGAAGCGGCAGCCGGCATCTCGTCCGGAGGAAGAACGGGCTGGACCTCGATCGTAACGGGCGTGCTGTTCCTGTTGACATTCATTGCGATGCCGGTCATCACGCTCGTTCCGGATCCGGCGGTAGCGCCGATCCTGATCTTCATTGGCGGATTGATGATGCCCGCCGTCCGGAATATTTCCTTCGAACGGCTGGAGGAAGGCCTTCCCGCCTTCTTCATCATCGCGTTCATTCCGCTGATGCACAGTATCGTAGACGGAATCGCGATTGGCTTCATCAGCTATGCGCTGTTCCACCTCGCGGTTGGCAAAGGGCGCCAAGTCAAGCCCCTGTTCTATATCATTTCGCTCCTGTTCGTCATGCATTTTGTGCTGCAGACGATATAAGCGAAGCAATGGCAGAAGCCCGCTTCGGACGCATCGGCGTTCGGGCGGGCTTTGTGGGTTCCTCCGCGAGCAACGGGAGAGCATCGGTATCGGCAAGTATAGTCCCATCCGGAGCCATACGTCCCCATTGGCCGCTTGCAGTCAAGCTTGGATGGCCGCTTTACCGCCTTGACGACGCTTTGCTTCGAGATCCTGGATCATGCGCTGCTCGACATTTTCCAGTCGGTAGAACAAAAGCATTCCGGCGAACAGCATGAAGCAGATGAACGGGATCCAGACGAAATTGAACTGAATGGCTGCCAGTCCGGATGCCGCCTGCTCCTGGTTCGGCACATAATGGCCGATCGCCAGAACCCATGCCGCCAAAGCGCCGCCGAATCCCATGCCGAATTTGACCCCGAAGGAGCTTGAGGCAGTCAGCAGCCCTTGAGCTCTGACGCTGGATCTCCATTCGCCATAATCGACGGTATCGGCCAGCATCGTATACATAAGGCCTGCGGCCAAGCCGAGGCCGACATTGCCGGCAACGAGAGCCCCAACCAGCTTCGGGATCGAGCTTGCCAGCGCTGCCCCGTACATGGCGAGTTAACTGAAGGCGGCCACCGTCAGCCCAAGCAGGGCCGTATTGCGCTTGCCGACCCGTTTCGCCAGCATCGGTATCGCGCGATGCCGGCCATGAGCAGCACATTCAAGCCATTCACGAGCGGAACAAGTTCTTCGCGGCCAAGATTGTATTTCAGGAAAAAGACGGTCGATTGCCCCTTGCTCGTGAACGCGATCCAAAAGAATACGTTCAGGAAGAGCAGCAGCCACCACGGTACATTGCCCTTCAACGCCTTGACACCCTCCTTGAACGGAACGACCTGGCTTCCGCTGGCCGTCTGGACCCGATCGCGCGTATTCGCGAACGTAATGAAGAACAAGACGACGGAATCAAGGTAAACAGCACCATTGTCCATAACCCCCCTTAATGCTGATTGCCTTTACCGAATACGGCTACTAACGGCAGCGTGCCGATGCTTACAATGATCCCTCCCAATTGGCCGAGAATCATCCGCACGGAATTGACAGCCGTACGTTCCTGCGAATTGCTCGTCATGCTCGGCAAGAGCGAGGTCAGCGGCAGATTGATTCCCGCATACAAAAATGCCAAGTGCAATATAAGTGATGTAAGCGCACACAATTTTGTCGGTATCTCCTATATCCGGTGTCATGAACGTCAGCACGGCAACGATGGCAAAGGGCAGCGCCAGCCAGAGGAAATAAGGCCTTGATTTGCCCCACCTCGTGTTGGTGCGGTCAATCAGCACGCCGAAAATCGGGCTGTCGAACGCATCGATAATCCGCGCCACCAGGAACAGGGTCCCGACCGCCGCCACATTCAATCCGTACACATCCGTATAGTAGAGCATGAAATACATCGTAATCATTTGAAAGATAAGGTTGGATGCCGTATCTCCCAGGCCGTAGCTGATTCGCTCTTTCCATGACACTTGATTGCTCATAAGCTGTACCCCTCATTTGTACGTGCCGCGCTGCCTGTCATGAACCGGATTCCATAACGTCGGTGAAGCTCATTCGCTCCCGCCCTCGTTTGTCAGCAGAAGGCGGGAGCCTGCAGTTTTAATTCAACATGACTTCCTTGCCCGTAACAGCCTCCTTTTTATATTCTTTTGAGAATTCTGTTGGCTATAACTGCTGCCTCTGCTCGGGTGAGGGGCTCGTTCGGAGTAAAACCACCATGACTCCGTCCACTCATGATTCCTGCTTCCATAACTTCCTTTATTGCCTGTTCTGCCCAATGTCCCTGGATATCTGAACTCTTCACAAAGTCAGCCTCCATTACATTCCTATCAACATTTCGACGAATTCCATTTACACGTCCGGTCTCGGTAAATTGGAAGACGGACCAGCGATTCCACGTATCATTACGAAGGGGTTGCTGAACACCATAGTGAGCTATCCATAGAGAGATATTGTCCAAGTTCGGGTCCACAATATGTCCTTACAAAACTTGCACCGGTGTATAACATTACATTATGACCTGTTATTTTTTTGACTTCTTTTAACCACTCAACTGCCCATCTAGTAAGAGCCGTTTGTCCTAATTTTGAAGCTGCCCCTTCAAGATCTAACCCATGCGGTAATTCAGCTTTTACTCCGTTTATCGTTTTGGCAAAGGAAGCTGTCTCTGATGCCGCACTATTTCCCGTTTCTGGCCGAGCATAATGGTAAAGTCCTACTTGTAACCCGGCCCGATTTGCACCATCAGCATTTGCTATAAATTTCGGATCAGTGTATCCGACTCCTTTCGGAAGCTTTTATGAATACAAACTTAATTCCAGAAGATATTACGGCTTTCCAGTCAATGCTACCAATGTGATGAGAAACGTCGATGCCTACAAGGTTAGAATCACTACGTTTTTGCATGGTTTGTTCTGCTCAAAATTAAAATCCTCCAGCGAGGGCATAAAAATAGCGCCTGCTCTCTGGCGAGGCGCTTATTGCTTCGTTTCTTCGATGATTTCCCGACACTCTTCAGCCGAAATGTACTTAGGAACATACGAGTGAAGCTTATCTTCATCAGCAAATCCCTTGCGCCAGCAGTCCATAAGAAATGCGAAAAATAGGCTCTTCATTAAGCGTCACCTCCTGCGTCCATCATACCCATTAAAGCCAACTGCATTGCATCAAGCTGCTTTCGTAGCTCTTCATTTTCTGCCTTCAATTGTTCAATCGGCCCGGGCTCGTGCTGACGTTCCCGCTCGGAGTTGTAGGCCTCTTTGTATTCGGCCTCCGTGACAAGGAGGATATCCTCATGTTTCGGAATATCTTCCTGCTCTGTTATGACATAGAAATCTCTTGTTCCTGAAGGGTACACCTGAGACCCGGGTACGAAGCTGTCGATATCTAGTCCTTTGTAATCGTACACGCCTCCGCGTTCTCCAACAACATTTACAATCCTTATACCAATCATGTTATTTCCTCCTTATTGTCTGTATGCGTATGCCGCCAATAATTGTGTGTAATAGTAATCACTTACATAATTTGATTGTACCTCTTGCCACCCATTAGCCAAAGTCCAACGAATGCACAAAACACTACCATTGAGTTGGTACAGCGCCGTGTTAGGGTCAATAAAATAGCCGCCCTTAAAATTTCCTGAGGCCGTCTCTTGGACTGTGGAAGTAAATGCCTTGTTGAAGTTGCTGTCGTATATTGTAGCTCTGAATGCAGTGCCGCCTTGCCACTCAAACGAAGATAGGTAGTAAGTACCACCAATTTCTGTAATGTCGAAAGTGTATGGTAACGTCACAGACACCGGTGGCTGCACGCTAGACACCAAGGTCCCTGAAGAATTACGTATGCGAACTCGCGTTGTTGTAATGGAATCTGGCCGGATAGCGTAAGCATATTTTCCCGGTTTCGCTAACCCAACACCGCCTCGGAACGTATCATACATGTACGCTCCGCTTTCAATAGTTTGCTGTGACAAACGCACCCCTGAAGGGCTTATTTCTCGTAAAACATAGTCATAATTATTCCCACCCTTGGTCGAAACTGCTATACCGACAGCATTCCCATCCTTGTTAAAGTGGAACGAACCGGAAATTGCATCGAATGGTGTGGGCCCAGAGAAGTTTCCTGAAAAATTGTCAAAGAATTGTTTAGTCAAGCCTGTGCTACCTGAAGCACCTTGGTTAGCGCGAATAGCTGCCGCTAACTCGTCGAAAGTATTGTTCGCGGAGACTGGCCCACCTCCCATGTCGTTGATGGCCCCCGCGACTTTCCCTTTCCCATCAACGACAGATTGCTTTAAATCGTCAATATCCCTGCTATCAGCTACTTTATACCAAGGCGTCCAATGGTTGTTGTAGTAGCTCCGCTTATACTGCGCAGCTAAGTTACCATCTCCCGGATTCGATCTATAGTTGTAAAACACTTGGGTAACTCCAGCATGCCGGAACACCTGAAGTGCAAAAGCATCGGCCAAAGGCACGTTTTTCATTGTTTGGACAGTCACGTTTGCTGGGCAATAATAAAGCCCCTCTCCAGTAACGGCGTTTAAGTCTGTTCCTTCACCTAGATATACCGCCTGTCTATATGCAGCAATCCCATTTATATTCACGCCTTGGGCACCATACAAGTTCAGCGAGCCTTTTTCACTGACAACGGACACCCTGTCCGGGTTAGAAGCGTCCCCGACACCGAAGTACCCTTTTCGTTCATTCCCAACATACCATTCGCCAAACGAAGATGTCGTGCCTTTTAGCTGCAAATGTGGGCCATCATTTTTGGACATTGACAGCATTCCTTCAATGACAGAATCCCCATTCTTAACTACAGCATTTTTCTTCAAGTCATCAAACTCATCCTTGGCCGCAGCCCCAACATCCGCCGCAGTCATTGCTACCTCGCCGGAAATGGAAATCTCAGACTCAAGCAAGCTAACCGCTCGAACTAGAGCCGACACAGTCCCACGCAGGTTCGCCGCCACGGTGCCGCTGATTGGAGCCGGAATCGTTGGATCGAGCATCGTATAAGTGACGTGGTAGACTGCGGTTGGGTCGAAATACGAATGTTCTAAGAACACTCTGTCTAAACCATACGCGTCAATATCCACATGCGTCCAATTACTATCAATAGCGTTGTTTGCATAAATGGCGATTTTCTTGGCCTTGTGTTGTAAATAAGACGCAGGAAAGTTGATGTGGTTGACGAGATAATACAAACCTGCGTGATTCACCGGGTTCGCCCGTTCCCGAATGACAATACCGCTGCCGACCTCGACCATGTTCGATCCTGCGCACAGAGTCGCGCCTAGTTCATAATTCCGGACGGGTTCGACGGTTGGCTTCACCTTCAGGTATTGGAGGCGGTATGGAGTCCAAGAACGGTGCTTAACATATACATCTGTGTTTTTTAAACTTGGTATCTCGTTCGGCACGCCCGGGCCCTTATACACCCCGTTATAAAAATTTCCGTTAAAACTATCAAGCGGTGTCCAAGCTTTGATCAACCCATCTGATCGATTATAGGTACCGGTTCCGTCAAGGTTTGTACTTGGGTCGTACATCTTCCAACCCAAGAAATACGCCTTTATCTCATCTTGCGTCGGATTGTAATCCTGCCCCCATCCGCTGTCTGTGTTGGATATGGACACGTAAAGATTGTTATACGCGGCATCCCCCATCTGCCAACAACCACCACTAGTCCACCCACTCACGCCAGCTAAATCATTAGTCAGTGTCACGCCCTTGTAATCGACCATAATACCTTGCGGAACTGTTTTAATCGCAGGTGGAAGTCCTGTAACTGTTACGATTTTAAAGTCACTCTTAACGGTTCCGTTTAATTTCCAGTCCAACGCTCCATCCAGCGTGATCTTCTTCCACGCCCCCAGTACATACGGTAGCCCATCGTCTCCCATCAATAGCGTATCGGGATTGCTGCCGTCTACTGGATGAGCGGCCAGCTCCGCCTCGAAGGCGATCATGCTGCGCTGCTGCGGAGCGAAGGGCCTCGGTTCGGTGCCGATGGTGAGCATCGGGTTTTTGAACGTGAAGTTGCCTATACTTGGCGTCTCACTTCCTATTAAAAAATTTGACACGTATACTCTAATCGTATTTCTATCTCCACTATTAAACTTTGCCGAAGTAGCAGCCGTATTATCTACTATTATTGCTCCATCTGCACCACCAGTAACCGACATTGTAGCCCCGTTTTGGTCGATACTTAATATATAGTCAGTATTAGGCGAAGTCGGAATATCGCACCAAAGTGCTGTAACCTCGTTCGTCGTAGGGGTTAATTCAGCTTCATACGGTGATGTCACTTTTACAACGCCTTGTGGCGACCACTCATAAAACGGCGGAAGCAGATTGCCTCCCGTCACGATGGCATATGGGTTCTTGACGTTGGTCATGCTGTCTACGTATGGATAGCGTTCGGCAACCTGAGCAAACTTCATCTTTCCAATAGCTTCATACTCGGCCTGTGAAATCTCGTAGATTCCGAATGCGCCGATCCGGAATTCTGCGCCTGCTGTCCCTTCTCCACGGAAGTAAAAAACAAGCTTTTCCTGTGTCTCAAGGCGATCCGGGGAAATATCAATGTATCGATATTGCATCCCTTTCCCCTTTTTGACATTTCCCGATTTGCGGATCGTATAGTATCCAGTGCTTTTCCATTCCGCAAGGGAGAAATAAACAGGTTCATCACACGAAATGTTGTCCAGGTACGCTACCGCCACATAATGCTTCGAGCGGTCAATGTTCAGTTCGTACCTGGCGCCAAAGTGCCCCGGGCTGTCTGCCGCACGATCACATACGATCTTCTGGACTTTCGTTCCGACGGGAGTAGATGCGGGAATGATCTCCCCGGTCCCGAAAAAGGTGAATAGCGGCGATGTCCGATAGTCAAAGTTACCTTCTCTACCGGACAAATTCATGAGTGTCCGTCCCTTCACCTCCCCCATCCGGAACGGCGTGTCTTGTTCGACCTCCACCACCTGGAGGCCGGGGTTCAGCGTTAGCGGCTGGTGGGCAGGAACATGGGCGTCCTTCAGACCCTGCTCAATGCGGTTCATGTCCTTCTCGGTGACGAGGTCGTCGTATTTCCAGTCCGTCTTTGCCTCGTATGGCATCTAAGCCACCTCCTTGATTGCAATTGGATGCTTGATGAGCGTGTCGGTTGTGAGCGGAATGAATACCGGATTCGAGGTCAGGACCGTGCCGGCTTCATCCTGCAGTTCAATTAGCGTCACAGTCTCCGCCGCCCCGGCGGGGATAATGTATTCCATCAGCACTTCCTGCTCCGATACATCCTTGATCTGAAAATCCGTAATTTCCACGGATTGGTTCAGCACGACCTTGGCGATTCTCCGGTTGACGTGCCGCGCCATTTCCTGCAATAAAATAGAACTAATCATTTCAATACGACCTCCTGTCCCCGTTCGGCAAACGGCGCCCGTCCCAGCCTCCAGCCTGTCGACAGCTTCGTCCGGCGTTGCAGCGGGATACGGCTCAATTGCTCCTGAACCTCAATCCGGTCCGACAAGGACGTAGCCTGCCGGTACAGCAGGTTGGCTGGCTTCATGAAGCGCACCGTATGCTCTACTTCCTTGAAAATCGCCGCATCGGTCAGCTTCGCCCGAACGGTCAGCTCGAAGCGGCCGACGTCGAGTTCCACCTTGGCCCGATCGCCGCCCAGCAAGAAGTCGAGCCGCTCCTGCAAGTACCGCACCGTGAACGGCGGCTTGGTGGAGTAACGGTTCATAACCCGCTTTTTTCTGAAATCCAACGATTCCAGTGTCGGGTCGGCCTGAATGCCGAGCTCTTCTTCCCTCCGCTTCAACGAGGCCTCGCTGGCCGTGAGCACAAATTGATCGTTCAGCCATTTGTCGGCCCCGGCCGCGACGCCCTTAAGTTCTGCATCGACGGTCTCTCCCAGCCATTCGAACTCGCGAATGCCCTCATAATAGGGAGGCAGATAGGAGCAATAGTTACGCTCCATTGAGCTTCACCTCCCGCAGCACAGGCACTTCCTCCTCGCTGAGCTCCAGATTGGCCGCGGCTCCGTTCAGCGTCGTGCCGCTTACATCCGCGACCCCCGGCACAGTGAGTATGCGGGCTTCCATTTGGCTGATACGGGCGATCAGCTTCTCCTGATCCTTCCACGACTCCCGGAGCAACTGCATATATTGCTGCAGCACCTGCTCGACGTCGCCCTGCACCTGGCCAAGCGTCATTCCTTTGTCCAGTTGAAGCGTCGTCTCGACCTTCACTTCCACGGGACGGACCGCCGTAATCGTCACCTGATGCCCGATGGGAGCGAAGCCTCCGCCCAGGCCGGCCGCCGCCTTCGGATCTGTCTGCTCCTGAACCTCGGCAATCAGCTCCGCCGACGGAACTTGATAATCCGACGAGATGAGCGTACACTTCAACGTCCCGCCCCCTTGCCAGGCCGGGAATACCTTTACCCCGCCTACGCCCGGCATCACGGTGAGCTTCGTCCGATAGTCGGACACATTGCCCCCGAACGGCTGCTCGTTAATCGCTTCAAGATAGCGAGCTCGCAGCGCGTCATCGGATTCCGTGTCCTCCCCGGGAACGAGAATGTCCCCCAATTCTGCCCGTGCCAGACCGGCAACATAGTCGATCGGCGTCAGTTCTCCATAGAGCCGATTGCCTTCCACTCCCTCGGTCTCGCAAGTAAGCTCGCTTTCCCCGGGGGATAGCGATGCCGTTACCCGCCACGTCAGATCTTCAATCGCAAAGCGGCTGCCGACCGGCACGCTCCTAGGCGCGCCGTCCGCAGCGTAGAATCTCCCGCGCCGCTTGGCAGCGACGGCGGGGAGACGCCGTACGCCGAACTCGGCCGTTCGCCGCTCCAGATAAGCGCCTGTGGCCGTATCGGCATAGGATAGCTCGCGGTTCAGGCTCATCTCTTGGTACCACTGCGCCATTTCGGCCGCGACCGGCGCGAGCGCATCGTAAATGATGCTGCCTTCGCGCTTGTCGACCTCGTTGGGAACCCGCTCCAGCATGCGCGCCAAAATATCCTCATACCGCGGCGTCTCCTGCAAGCGCGCTTGTCCTCCAATTCCATTATCCATTGACGGTCACCTCCTTCATCGTCTGCACCGTCCCTTCCGTCGTCTCCACCGTGAAGCTGACCAGCATGGCATCCTCTGCCGAATGGAATTCAAATGACGTCACGCTCCGCACCCGGTCATCCTGCATCAGCGCTTCGGTAATCGCCCGTTCCAATTCAGATTGAACGAAGCCCGCGCCATATCCGAGATTTGCTCTCAGCTCGGTTCCGTAATTCGGACTATAGATGAGATGCTCATACCGTTCCGTCTGCAGCAGCTTGGCGATCGCCTGCTTCATCGCATCCAGACCATCGGTTATGCCTGCAACCCTGCCCGTTCTGCGGTCAATTCGGTAGGTCCTTGCCGGCTGGCTGGCCTCGGCAACTTCAAAAGTATCTTCCATATCCATCAGCACTTGTGGAATCACATGCCCACCACCCTGTCGATGGCAATATACATCTGGCCGCCCTGCGCACGGGCGAGCAGCACCTTGTCACCGGCCTTCAACCCTTGCCGGATGACGACCTCCTCCGTGCCGATCCGTATCTTATACTCGGTCAGCCGCTCGGTTACGGCAATGGCGCTGGCAGGAAGAGTGAACCGCTGATCGACCTGAATGCGCAGCGGCGCCCTGCTCAGCACCTCACCGAACAGCAGCGAGACCGGACTGGATGCCTCGACGGCGCCCACTCCGGCTTTTTTGATAATATCCAGCATCCCCATATCTAGATCACCTTCAATGTTAGTGACATCTTATGTCCCGAACCGTCCCAGCTGTGGGAGCATTCATCGATGAGCATATATTGCTGAATCTGTTGTTCGGGCAAATAAAGAGGGATGTACATTCCGGCCCGAATGCGAACATCCCCTACGGCGTCTACTTTTAATGTTTTTTTCTCGCGGTTGTGAAGCTTCATATAGGATGCGAGAAGCTCCTTGATTTGGGCATCATTCATGCCCTCTTCGAGTTTGTCGGACAACTGCAGTCTTCCCCATCTCGCGATGTTCGCGCTGTCTTGCATAATGAACGTCTCACGCTTGCCTGACGCCTTGTTGTCCCGGAACAGCTTCACGCGGTTGTAGGTCTCATCGTCAATCGACCGCTTGTGCGAGAACCCCCGCATCTGGCTCTCTTCGCCGATAATGATATCGGTTGTCCACGTTTTCGCATCCCGCAGCGTCAGCTTGCCGAAGTCGTCATAAAATATGAAAATATTGCGCGTCGCAATCAGCGTCTTGTCCAGCGCGCGGCAGATTATATCGAGCAGCTTTTTGTTATCCTCCAACACGCGAGGAATGACATGCTTCGTGTCGGACAGTTCGCCGATCTTCAGTTCGCAGTCCTTCGCTATCCGCTTGATGAGATCCGTGGCCGTCACATTTTCGAGTACATACGTATCGTTAGTTAGCAAGTACCGGATCTGGTCATAGGCGGTCAGCTTCACCTTATCGTCCTCACTGGTCTCGATGGTGAACACATATCCGTAAAATACGGGCTTGCCGTCGACCTTCACCCGCACGACATCACCATTGTTGACGGTGAATTTACGGCTCTGGAACAGCGCTCCGGATACAAAAGTCAAGGACATCTTAGCCGGCTTGCCGGAACGGGCCGTCGACCAGGTCATATCGGTAATCAGCTCGGAAATATCCCACATCGTCTTATTGCGGTTATCAATAATGACTTCGATCATGCCTGCACCTCCTACCGCAGCCGCAGCTTCCGGCCTTGCTCCAGATCCTTGACTTCATCGCTCCGAAGGCCGTTCAGGCGCTGAATCTCAACAGCCTTGCTCTCATCATTGAAAAACCGTTTGGCTACCGCCCATAGCGATTCGCCCGGGCCAAGGGTATAGGTGGAAGGAATCATGCGCTCATCCGGCCGCTCCGGAGGGGCCTTCTGGATCGTGACGGTGCTGTCCGTGTTCGCGGACTTCGTCATTTTGTGCGCATGGAAAAAGCGATATTCCTTCAAACCGAGCTCATAATCGATATCCCCTACGCTGCCGGACGACTCCGACCAGGTGAACTTCTCGATAACCATTGCGAGATTAATGCGCATGGAAGGCGAGGTCAGCACGAAGCGTATCGGGCGCTGGCGCTTCATCCAGCCGCGCAGCATCTCGACATAGTCCTTCGGCTGGAGCAGCCGCTCAGGGGGAACATGAACATACGGGGCCGGTCCTGCGGGGAACAGGCTGCTGAATTGCAGCTCAGCCAGCTTCATCGGCTGAATCGCGTTCACCTCGCCCAATCCGATAATGTCGAAGGAGGACAGATTCCCGGATTCGCTTACCTGCAGCTGCGGCGGATTGACGGGCAGCTCCATCACCTGCTCCTGATTGTTGATGCTCAGAAAGATACGGTACTCATTCATCAGCCGTACACCCCTTCCGCCGTCGAGACAAACTCTTCTTCCAGCTTCTGTTCGATGCGATTGATGAGCGTATCGAAGTCAAAGCCTTGGTGGATGTCGCCCGTGGATACCTGCACCGTCGGTGTCAGCGTCACGAAATTTTGAATGCTGTCCATCTCCGCCAGCTCACGCATCATCATCAGCTTCTCATCGGAAATGTCAACCTCGCCTTCGACCTTGCCAATTTTGCCGACTTCTCCTACCTTCGAGATTTGTGGCGCATTCATGCCTGTAGCGATGGGTTTGAACTGATCCGTTCCCGTTGGTCCGGGATCGGTTATCTTTTTGAACAGGTCGCCCGTGAAAGCACTGTTATTCTTGATGAAGTCCTGGCCGCTTTTGAAAGCCGCGTCAGTAGCGGTCTGCTCCATTCGGAATTTTGAAAAGTCAGCCAAATCATCCCGTTCGGTTGTCGGCTTTATTTTTTCTACCCAATCCGTACTCCACTCATTAACCGTTTCTATGCTAGAGTCAGTCAATTTGTTAATAAAAGAAATGACTTTGTTGATACCGCGAAGGATTGTATTAATCATATTAGCAACATAATCGACAACGTTTTTCATCAAATCGTAAAATAATTTTTGAAGTGAATAAATAGGGGATTTGAAAAAATTAACAAGAAATTCCCCGAATGCCACGAGTATATTCCAGATCAAAGCTATATTATTTTTTATTGATGCAGCCATAGAAAAAAAAGCGCCAACAATAGCTCCGATTGCTTCTCCTGTAGTCAAACCGAAATTTTTCAGGTTTCCGATCAGTAATCCAATCGCCCCTATAATCACAAAAATCGGCCAAGCCGCAATCAGCCACTGAACGAGCCAAATCGCAGCGACCATGGCAACAACGATGCCAATGGCAGCGAGAGCAGTTTCCACCAAGCTCCAATTCTCTAACAGGAAACTCACGACCGCTTCCGTGATGGAGCCAAGCAAGCTCAATCCGCCATGAATCGCTTCGAAAAATCCATTGAATCGTCCTTCCTCAAATGCCTGATTCAATAATTGCAGCACCGGACCAAACGCCGTCATGGCCGTCTCGCCCATCAAGGCCAGCATGCCCTGGAAGCGATTGACGGCAAGCTCCCATTGCTTCACCGGACTTTCCATTAAGAGAGCAAGAGATTCCTGACTCATCCCGGCCTTGGTCATCAGTTCATCGAAGGCTTCCAGGAAGCCGTCCAGATTCCCAGTCTGGCCGAAAGACTCCATTTTTTTCTGCAGATCCTCATTGATCGGCAGATTCAACTGCTGAAGCAGGCCATCCGCCTTCCCGAAGTACGCCTCCTTCATCGAGCCTGCGAGTCCAGCGGCATTTTCATTCGGCCGGAAGGCGGCTAAGCGCTGCACCATCTCATTCATTTTGGTGACATCATTGGCATTTTTCGAAATCGCAGTCAGCACAAGTCCGGACTCCAATGACTGGTTCACATCACGCCCCGACTTGAGCGCTTGGGATCTCATGGTCTCGAACACGGCCGCTCCCTGCTGCGCATTGCCATATTGCGCTTGGTAGCGGGAACGGAAGTCTTCCGCCGCAGCCGCATTCTGAATTGCATGGATGCCCATCGTCTGGAGTGCGTTCAATATTGGAAGGGCCGCGCTTTTCATTTTCTGCCCTACCGTTTTCTCTTCTTCGCCCTTGCCCTTCTTCTGTTGCTGTTCCTTGCCTTTCTCTTCTGTGGACCCTCCTGCTTCCACTGCGGAGGCGCCTGATGCTTCAACCGTTTTAGTGAAGCTGTGGGCCGCATCGCTCCATTCCTTGCCCGCGTGTGCAGCAAGCTGCTTCCATGACTCCGTCATCGAATGAAATGACTTCTTAACGACTTCATCAATGGAGGCCATAATCCTCAGATGCGTCATCCCCATCATTTTCAGAATCGGGTTGAATTCAAAGCTCCAATCGTTGCGCATGCGGTTGACACGCTGGGGGAGCACGATAGGAGCCGGCGGCTGTGGCGGCTTGAAAATGATAAGCTGCTTCTCGTTCATGAACTCTCCTCCTTTCCCCGGCAGAAGCTAAGCCTTCCCATCTACTGTCTCATTCGATAAGAGAGAGAAGGCTCTGCCATCTGCGAATGTTCTACCGCTTCTTCATCTTGCGCTGCGCGCGGCGTTCTTCTTCCACGCGGATGTCGATCATCGCATAGATGGCTGCCCGCTCGCGCTCGGGCAGGTCGAGCAGCTCATGCGGCAGAATGCGAAGCTTGTGGAGGGCGTAATAGGCATAGTTCGCTTCGCCGTCGCCCTCCCGAATTAGTTTTTTACTTCATCAATGAGTTCGTTCATGTCCTGATTGAATCCATTCAGTGCCTGAACCTCTTGCAGCAGCGCCGCATATTCTCCCGGCAGAAGCATCTTGCGAAGCAGCGCCTCCGCGCCCATGACGCCATACGATTGCTGCAGCTCCGAGTTTTTCAGGTCTGGAAAGACGACGCTCGCCACGATCAGCTTCGCTGTATATTCATTGAAATCAATCTCCGGCGTCACAGCGCCTCCCTTGCCCTTCTTCTGTTTGGTCGCGGCCTTGCGGCACTGCTCGTTCTCAACCTCGCTGATACTGCGAAGCTGCCATGGCACCGGCTCTCCCTGTTCATCCTTGAAGCGGGTAGAGACGACATAAGCCGTCTCCGTATTCGCCTCCGCATTTTGGGCCAAAAAATATCGCAATGAACTCATTGCTGCTTTCACCTCGCATGTTATTTATAATTACGAAATGCTATTGAAGTTATTTAAAATATCGACGTCGTCAAACGTAAACTCGACTTCCTCTTCCAGCACGTCGCTCTCTGTATCCAGCTTCGCCATGACGACGCTGTTCAGGTTGACGTTCTTCAAGCAGACCGTCTGCGTGCCAATCGAGGACATCGGATCTTCATTCGTAATCTGGATAATGAAGTTCGTGTCTTTGCCATTCTTGACATATTCAAGCATCATATTGCGGAACAGCGGCGTCATATAGTAGATCGTCATGCTGCCGGTTCCCGTCCAGCCCGCTGCCTTATGCTGCACGCTGCGGCTGCCGAGCACCTTGACTTCCGCTTTCTGCTTCTCGATCTTCGCCTCCAGCGTCTTTACATAGAACATTTCCTCGTTTTTACCGTCAATTTGGGCAAATGCCCGCCCTTCGCGGCCCGAAATCGTATCCTTCGCCTGCAACAATGCCATGTTACTTCACCTTCACTTTCATATAAATTTTCTCTACGGCGTCAACCGGCTGCACCGCCAATTGAATGACGATGCTGTCGCTCATATCGCCAGGCGTAACCTGTACATCGGTCTGCGCATCAAAAGGCTGAATCGCGGACAAGCGCACGAGCTGATCAAGGTAAGCGATACATTCGCCGCGGAACAGCTGGCGACCGTCGCCGTTGTTGTTCACCTTGCCAACATAGGACGTCTCGAACAACTGCTTCATATCGTTGGCAATCCCGTCAAGCACCCGAACAACCCGGTTTTTGGAGAAAACACGGCCCTTATCCGGGGAATGAGACGTAAAGCTGTTGATGTCCTGTTCGACGACCGCACGGCCCCGCTGATGAACGAATACGAATTCGCCCGCCTCCAGCGCGGCTTCGACCTGGCGGTTCGTCAGCCGCACATCCGCGTCGATCGCATCCTCATACGCGGTATAGGTCAGCGACTCATTCATCGCCGCCGCAGCCGTAGCCGCAGCCACCCACACGCACGCTTCGGGAGCGCCGAGCACAGTGCCGTCCGCCAGCTTGACCCCGTTTTTCACGCTGATCACGCCTTCGCTGTCCGCCAGCGGATAGTTCGCCAGCACCGCCTGTACCTTTTTCCCTTCCTCCTCGCGCATCCGCTTGATGAATGCCGTATAGACGGAAGCAAGTGTCTTGTCCTCCGACGGCACGGCCACCGTATGGAAATCCTGCACCGCCAGCGCATCAAGGAAGTTCATATGATCTTCATTCGTCGCCGTGCCGTCCTCGCCGCCAGTCAGCGGCAAGCCTGCGATCGCTTCCAGCACACCACTGCCTTCGAATTGCACCCAAGCGTTCGCCTTCAGCTCCTCTGCCTGGGCGACGGTCTGAAGATCAACCTCGCGCCCGGCAACCTTTGTGATAACATCCATCTTCGTATCATCGAGGACGTTCGGACGAACGACGAGTACGATGTCGTTCCCGCGAACGCCGCTGCAGCGGGCACTCGCCTTCCATTCCTTGTGAGTGGCCTGCGCCATGGTACCTTCGTTCAGCCGGTACAACAGTACCGTCTTGGCCCGTTTGAATGCTTCACGCACCAACAGCAGCGCCTTGTCCGTCACCTCATAGCCGAGAAGCTCGAAAGTCGCTTCTCCAGCCGGCAGTTCCAGCACCTGGCGAGCAGGTCCCCAGCTCAGCTTCAGCGGCAGGGCCACAACCCCGCGTTCTCCCATCGTCCCCATCGGGCCCGCTTCCGAATCGAAGCGGACATATACGCCCGGTCTCACCTTGTTCTGCGTCATCCATGTTCCTCCAGCCATCACAATACCTCCTGAATCATAAATTGGTGAAGCAGCGCAGCAACCTGCGCCTTCGCATACATGCCGTCCTCCCGGAGCAGCGCATGCAGCATGTCCCGCTCCCGTCCGCTGTCCGCCTTCGCTTCCAGCCATTGCGCCTTCGTGTAAGCCGTCTCTTGCCCATCAATGCTCATCTCGAATCCGCTCCTCCTGCTTCATTGCTTCCATCTTGCTGCTTGTCTCCCGCTCCCGCAGCAGCGTGATCGCATACTGCACCCGGAAGCGCAGCATATGATCCGGGTACTCGTGGCTCATCTCGGCGCCGCGGCAGCGCATCGTCCCGAAGTCGACGAGTTCCAGCGCGTCATACAGCGCATCGGCGACCTCATCGGGATGCGGCCGTTCCCCGGCCTCTCCAGGCACGTAGTCGACCTCCACTTGCCATGCTGCCGCATAGCGCCGCTCCCCTGTGCGCTGCCGGCTTCCGCTTCGAATACGGACGGCGCAGTACGGCGCAGTCGCGTCCGCTGCCGCCTCGGCATCCAAGACCGCCATTTCGGGGAAGATCTCCCCAAGCCGCCGCATGATGCCTTGCCGAATCTCGGCACTGTGCACGTTTTCTCCCCCTCTGCAATCCGGCATAAGAATCCGTGAGTGGTCCGAGGCTGCAGCCCCAGCTTGCCCACCAATAATAAAAAAACCACCCGGCATCATCATCCGAATGGTCTCTATTCATGGGCTGCCTCCGATCCGCCTTCGTCACGGGTTCATTGGCACACCACTTCACGCTATTATCTTATCATCGGAAGCCGACCGTTAGCGTGCCAGCATCCGGCCAAATCGAGGACAGGTTGAAGGCCAGGGACGGATTGGCGGTGCCACGGCATGTGGGGAGATTCCAAACCACCGTTCACTTCCAGACCAGGAAGTTCCATTGCACCACGCGCCTTATACAGGGAAAAGTCCTCTAGTTAAAATCAATTCCTGTAATCTGTTTGTACTCTTCCGGTGTGATTTCTCCGAAAGGGTTGGACTCTGTTTTCACGGCTGCGCGCAGCCCCTCCGCGTCGATCCATTTGCATTCAAACGCAAGCTTCCAGAAAGTCATGCGGATTGTCCTCCTTTGAGCTTGATCAGTTCAAGTTTTGCCTTCGCCAACTCCGCGCCCAAGCTGTCGATGACGCTTTGCTGTTTAATATTTTTGATTTTCATTTGTGTCAGTTCTTGGCCCAGCACATCGGATTGTGAAGGACGAGGCGGGGGATTGAGCGCTTCTATCTCCTCGTCCGTGAGGCCGTTTCGCCAAAAGCTTGTGCCGTCCACAGGCTGCGGCGGTTCTGGTTGCGGATCGTCGCTCTCTGGGTCATGCTCGGCCATGGCGGCCAGGTATTCGGAGTATGCGGCATTGAAGTCTGCCTCGGCCTCCCGGTAGCCTTCTATATCGAATATAGGTTGATATAGTCCATCCGGCATCGGTATGGCGACTGTGTAGCCTACGAGTATGGTTTCCGGTTCGGCTTGTTGAGCGTCGTCCTGTTCCGGCTTGGGAAATACTTCTTTCGGCTCAACCAGTTCACGCCGGTCAAAAATGCCCGTTACGGAGTCCGTAACGAGCATCGGTTCGATGTAGCGTCCGGATAGGTCGGTTATGATTGCTTCTTTCATAGTGCGTCCTCCTTCAACTATCAATTGGAAAAGATATTCCGTCCAAGAATAGACTACCATTTAATCCTTCCCCATAATACAAGTACACCTCTCCTGTTGGGTGTACACCAATCGAAATTAATGCGGTATTCTGAGCCCCTTGTGACGTGAAACTTACCTGCTTTACAAACCTTTTTGGCCTGTAGCCTGCAGGTAGTTTGAACAGCAACGTGCCCGAGGTTGCTGTTCCGCCTTTAACTCTTCCCCTAAACCTCACCAATTCGTTTTCTTTACGATATCCAGCCTCGAAGTGTGGGCCTAAGGATCCCCACCCACTCAGTAACGTTGGAGTAATCCACTGCGGAGGATTCATATCCTTCTCCGCCTTCTGATTCTCAACCACGCTCAACCGCCGCTGCACATCGCCTACACCCTGTACCAAGTCCGATACAGTCCCGCGCAGGTTCGCCGCCACGGTGCTGCTTATCGGAGCTGCAAGCGTTGGGTCGAGCATCGTATAGGTGATGTGGCAGACTGCGGTTGGGTCGTACTCGGCCCCTCCGTACATGTATAAGCGTTGCTTACCGTAAGCATAGGGATGATTTGCTTCGAAACTCCAGGAGGCATTGTCCAACAAGCTATTTTTATATATTCCCAGAAACTCACTAACTTTGTGTTTAACTTTGCTGCTCTCTTCTCCAGGATAAGTTGAATTTATTACGGTATTTCCGTTTATTGGGGAATGAAAAGGAATCACTTTCTCCCTTAGCACAATACCGCTGCCGACCTCGACCATGTTCGATCCTGCCGAGAATTTCGCCCCTAGTTCGTAATTCCGGACGGGTTCTACGGTAGGCTTCGCCTTTAGGTATTGGAGGCGGTATGGCTGCCAAGTCCGATTTAATTGATAATATGTCGTATTAGATGTGTTTGGGAATGTGCTCGGCGTACCAGAACCAGTATAACCGCCCTCATACGTAGTACCATCAAAACTTTGTAGTGGTGTCCATCCTTTATGCAATCCGTCTGTACGGTTATAAGTCCCTATAGCTGTAGGGTCAACACCCGAAATATCGTACATCTTCCATCCCAAGAAATATGCCTTAATCTCATCCTGCGACGGCTCGTAATCCTTTCCCCATCCGCTGTCTGAGTTGGCGATAGTCATCCAAACATACCCTCCAAGTGAGCCGCTTCCTACGTTAAATGAATCGGGCTTAACCAAAGGTGCTGAAATCGTATCGTGAGTGAGTTGTGTACCATCAAATTTTATTAATGCAACGTGATTAGTGGTATTCTTTTGTTTTAGCTCAATCGAGAATTGCTTAAACCCATCAGGCTGATCGTTGGTGGTCGTATTATCAAAATTACTTGGTTCAAGCGTGACCTTCTTCCACTTCTCCAACACATAAGGCAGCCCATCGTCTCCCATAAAGAGCGTATCGGGATTGCTGCCGTCTACTGGATGAGCGGCCAGTTCTGTTTCGAAGGCGAGCTTGCTGCGTTGCTGTGGGAAGAAGGGCTTCGGGTCTGTACCGGGAACAAGCATTGGATTCTTAACTTTAAATGAGCCAGTAGCTGACATATTGCCAAAGAATACGCCGATGTACTTGGTATCGTCGCCAATTTCGATGGTTGCTCCTGATTCGTCGATTTCATGTTGCCGTATTGGTGTTGCATCATACTCGGTCTGCTCATTAAAGTAACATCTTACGTCTGACCCCATAGGGTCAAAATCAACCCGGTACGTTTTATGTTTTACCTTCATATTCCCGAGACCAACGAATTGAATCGTGCTATTAGTCATCAGGTCTATATCATAATCAGACCTTATATCTACGATTGCTCCATTTACGGCTCCCATATGATAGAAGGACGGCAACAAATTGCCTCCTGTTACGATGGCGTATGGATTCGTCACGTTGGTCAAACTGTCTACGTAAGGGTATTTCTCCGCCACCTGAGCAAACTTCATGCTGCCGATGGCTTCGTATTCAGCTTGCGTGATCTCATATAAGGCAAACACGCCGATGCGGAATTCTGCGCCAGCCGTCCCTTCGCCCCGAAAGTAAAAAATGAGGCTTTCTTCTGCGGATAGGTGGGATGGAGAGATATCTATATAGCGGTACTGCATCCCATTCCCTTTGGAAAGATTGCCCGACTTCCGGATCGTATAATACCCGTCAGCCTTCCATTCTGCTAGGGAAAAGTAAACGGGTTTATCACACGAAATATTGTCCAAGTATGCTACTGCTACATAATGCTTGGAGCGGTCAATGTTTAGTTCGTACCGGGCGCCAAAGTGTCCCGGACTGTCCGCTGTACGGTTGCATACGATTTTCTGAGCTTTCGTTCCCGTCGGGACAGACGTTGTTATGATTTCACCCGTGCCGAAAAACGTGAATAGCGGTGATGTTCGGTAATCATAATTACCGTCTTTTCCAATCTGGTTGACGAGAGTTCGTCCTATAATATCCCCCAGCCTGAACGGCGCATCATGCTCCGATTCAACAATTTGATAACCTGGCCGGAAGGTAAGAGCTTCAGAAGGAAGCGTCTCTAACTGCTTACTCATGGTGACATCGTTATCAAGCAGCGGTTTAAGGACATTCGGGTTAAAGTCATCAGGATGTGCCCTTGTTTGCGTCGTCACGCCTTGAATTTCCTGGTTTATTCCCCCTGGCAAAACGTCACCTTTAATGCTCACGGTGATTCACTCCTTATTAAAAAAGTGCATCGAAGTCAAATTCAAGCTCGTCATTTGCTTCCAGGTTTTTGGTCGTCGTCGTCTTGATTGCGGCCAGTGCCCCGTCAGCATCAAAGAGGGCCACTTCGTTGATTCCCGCACCAGCTAAACCGTCATTTTGGGCCTGGACGGATAAAGAATAACGTACCGTAGCCGGTTCGGGCATAGTTGTCCTTACTTCTTTGCGAAAAACTTCATTAAACAGGCTGGTTTCGTCCCCGGTCAACGGCTTCGGAACGCCGGACGCATCTACGCCGCCGGTGCCGATGGCGATATGCGTGATTTTCACCATAGGATCCATTCCGGCCGCAGCACGAGCCAGCTTCTCGCGATATACTTTCGTTCTTGCGGTTGCCATATGTTCGCCCCCTTCAAAAGACTTCCTCATCAATAACCTGACCTGCGCGAATGTGGCGCAAGCTGCACTGATCCGCACTTTCCAGATAAAAATCGAGCCCGAACGGATTCATCCCGCTAAATGATTGCTCGCCAGCAAACTTCCAGGCCCCATTAAAAACAAGCTCGTCAACATCATCAACTTCATAACGGCTAAATCCAAGGTACAAGTATGAGCCTTTTAATTTAGACCCACCGATGATCTCCGAGGCGTAATCGAGCTTTATGCGACTTTTCACCTTGGCTGAAGCCTCTATGTGAAAAGAGTTGAATAAGTCAATCATCAGTTCTACGATATGGAGCAAATGAGCGGGTTTCGCTTCCTCGAATGCAAATTTAAGACCGGTGTAACTGGTTAGGTCATCAATATCATAAATCGTCTTGAAAGCATACGATTCATGCAATGGCAGGAACAGTGCGTTCCTAGTTTGGCTATACGCATTCGCCAGGTCGCGGGCCGTTTGTTCCGTAAAGGTGCCGCCACCGATAATTTTGGCCTTAATTCGGGAACGGCGGGTTTCATAGCTGTCCTCGTAAATGGTTGGTAAATCCCATTCCTCTTCCCAAATGTCAAGCCCCCAAGTTGCACGTTCAAGATAACACTGCTCCAGTATGGAGTCGAAGGTTTGCCATAGACCATCCAACTCAATCCCCTGTGTATCCAGTATCGAGAGCATGAACGGGGATAATTCATATTGTTTTTTCCGTAAATAGCCCAACATAATTGGACCCCGGTTGCTTTTGAACGACGAATTAACTGACATTAATCGTCACCGTCCCAAGAATCGCAACCGCATCTTGCGCAATTTCAATATTGGCTTCATTTCCATTGACTTTGAGGGCTCCGTAGTCAATAACAGGAGGGATATCCAGAATGATATTTGCAATCCGAGTATAGCGAACAAGCGGATCGGCAAATGCCAGCGTCTTTAAGTATGCGCGGACACCGTCCTGAATCATTTCTCGTACCTCGTTAGAAGAGCCTTCACTGCTGAGCGTCACGGTGACGGAAACATGAATCGGAACCTCGGTTGCTCCAACAACGGTTACCATCGAACCGATAGGGCACACATTTTGGATGAAACTCTCAACGGCTTCCACGACTGATGGAGCAGGGGCTGTTTTCTCTTCATTGATAAGTACCACTTTAACCGTACCCGGACCTGCCCATAACGGAATAACTTTTAAGCCGCCCACCCCGGGAATCGAGAGCGCCCATTGCTCGTAATCCGATTTGTTCCCGCTGCCGGTCGGAGTGCGGACCTTCAGCAGAAAACGCTCCCGCAGCGAATCGTCGCTCTCTTCATCGGTTCCGCCTTCCAGCGCGGTCAGATTCGTCACCGCTGTAATGCCTGGCACAGGCTCGCTCAAATGGCGTATCGCTCCCGCGGGCACGTTGCCGGATCGCCCTGCATCGAGAGCCTCCACATCGGTAAAGCCTTCGCCGTTCTCCGCAAGCGAAATGCCATGGATCACCCGGTACAGCAGAGCGGGCGTTGACTCCGTGCTCTCGGTCGCGATCACGTACCCGCCCGGGACGGCCGCGCCGGGCTTGCCTGTAAAGCGGATTGTTTTGTCCGTTGAACGGGCTGTGGCGGCAGGCCGCCGTGTCACACCGTGCTCCGCGCAGCGTTCGTCAAGATAGGGGCCGAACGTCGTCGAAGCAAATGCGCGCCGCAATACCTCCTTGGCCCAGTCGGCTGCCTGGGTCAATTCGATCGCCGCCGGTTCCAGCACATCCCACGGAAACGATCCTTCCGAACGATCCAGGCTTACCGGCAGCCGCGACAGCATGCGGTCTCGGATGACCTCTTCTGTATCTTCCTGTAAAAAAGGAGGCAGTTCCCTCATACGCTCACCTCCATTCGTTGCTCTTGTCCAATGACCGGTACGGCCGTAAAGGATACCGTGACCGAATCGCCTTCAAATTCATACTCAAAATCGGTAACCATCTGCGTCCGAGGATCAGCAAGAAGCGTCTCGGTGATGGTACGTTCCAGTTCGGAACGAACGGCGGCCCGGGTCGGCTGCCGAATTGCATTCCGGATCTCGCTTCCGTAATCGCTCGAGTAGGCGAGACAGGCGAAGCGTTCGGTCAAGACGGCCTTCTGGCACCATTGCGCCCACGCCGTATGGCCATCGGCCATTACGAAGCGCCCGGCTCCATCGATGACAAAATCGCCGGTTGCGAAATCGAACAGCGGACTCTCGGGGTATTGAACATCGTTCGGGCCCTCATTCTGGACCAGAAACGGCATGGAGAACGCCGGAAATAAATCAGGCATGATCGCCGCTCACCACCTTGCTCATAATGATAGGCTCTCCGGACACCCACAGCACCAGGACCCGGTCTCCGGTTACGAAGCGGGGACTGACATCGGCAAGCCGGCTTCCATCCTCCCCAGTGACAAAATCAAACCGGGTCAATGCGGAATAGGTCGTCTCTGCCGTATCCTCCCCTGTCTCGACAACAGGCGAAGCCAGGCGGGCCACTCGGGAATATACGGGGACAGTGAAATCCCAATCGGCCAACAAATACCCTTCCGCCGGAATCGGAACGGCGAACTGATCTAGCAGCAGGCTGCCGTCGTCCTGGATCGTGCCCAGGTCAATGACGTTCAACGTATCCACGCAGCGGGACACCCTCCCGTCCATGGCGGACAGCAAGCGCCCGGCCCACTCTCTTTTACTCATGGTCGACCACCTCCATCGTCATGCTGCGGTTGTCTGCATCATGCTGAATCCCGTCTATGATGTAATAGCCAAGCAGCGTGCCGGCTGCAATATAGACCTTGTCCCCCCGCCGCAGAAAAGGAAGATCAGGAGCCGTAACGCTCCGCCGCCTGCGCGGCTTGCCGCGCTCCTTCAGCACTTCCTGCGCAGCCTCCCGCACAGCCGCGACCGTGTCATATTGCTGGGAATAGATGATCTCTTGCAAAATGCCGAATTTCGTCTGACCATCCACGGTATCATCGATTTTGAGCCGAGTTTTTTTCATCCCCTGTCCCGGCCCCTCATGTTCCACTTCTCCGGCTTGCTTGCTGACGATTTTGACGCGAGTCACCAGATTCTCGATATCCTGTTGATCGCTGGCACTGCTCACAACATCTGCGTCGAATTGATAAATCGGCTTGTTTTGTCCGGCTTTGACGACATGCATTTGGCCGTTGCTGGCGCGGATAATATACTGGCCCTTGCCGCGGCTGCGCACCTGATCGATGACGGAGGTCATCATCGAAGCCAAGGTCTGGCTGCGGAACGGCTGCGCGGCTAAGACAACCGCAGGCAGATCCATCTGGCCGAGCGGAATATTCCAGGCTTTCGCAATATCTCTGATAATGACGGAAGCTTGCGTGCCGTTCTTGTACCAGCGATCGTCCTTGCTCCGCAACAGGTAGATCAGCATATCATACGATTTAATTTTCAAGACGCCGTTGCCATCCTGCATATAATCCCAGTCGAAAATGACGCCCTGATGGATTTCCTTCCATCCTTGGCCCCAATCCGCTTGTAAGATCGTCCGGGCGCCAAGCTGCAGCTGCTGATGCAGCCATTTGCCATTCCATTTCTGGTTCCGTATCGAAAAAGACAAGCGGACAGCCAGTTCATTAGGCTGTTCTTCCCAGCTTAAGCCGCTGGCCAGCGTGGTGAGTGATATCTGTTCCCCTGCAGGCAGGAGAACAGATAGGTCATATTTCACGTCAGCGATATTGATCATGGCGGCACCTCCTACACAGGCAGCCGCAGAACCTGGCCCGGCTTGATTTGATTCGGATCCGGGCCGATCTGCTTTTTATTGTCAGGGATGCGGTAGATGTCGCCGTGGCGTGCGCCATTTCCAAGAAACCGCTTGGCGATGCCCCACAGCGTATCACCCGGCTTCACGGTGTAGGTTGCCGGAGGCGGCGGCGCGGCGCGTCCGGCAGACGCGGCTGTTCCGCTTGACTTCGCCTTCTGGCCTTTTTCCGGAACCATGATCATCTTGGCTTGCACCAGCTCAATCGAATATTGAGCGTCACCATGCCCGCCCAGCCACGTATGGTCAAATGTCTGGATATACACATCGTGATTGATCGGCGTCTCGGTAATCAGCAGCTTCAGTTTTTGGCCTTTATCGCGCCAGCCGGACAATAGCCCCGCAATCGCTTGCGGGGACTGCCAGGACTTGACGGTCACGCTGTCCTTCCGCGCTTCTCCGGGGAAGATTCCCTCCCAGTTGAACCGTGTCGGCACCGTGCCGCGCGGTATCGTGAACTCGCCCAGCGCAATGCTCTGATACGTGACCATGCGCGCGGCCGTAGCAGCCGTGACCTGCTGCGGGTTCAACGGAAACAGCAATCTTCTTGAACCATCCGACAAGTAGAAATCCATATGCGCCTCCCTTATAGTGCGTGTTGAAAAAGGCCGTCTCTCAGCACCGAGAAGGTGGCTTGAGCTCGAAGCGGTTTGGCGATGAGCCGATTCCCCGGTTCTTTTATACACGGTTTTGCGCGGCATCTTCGATCTTCTGCGCAATCACGCCGCCAATATAGTCCGCGATTTCTTCGCCGTTCCGGCGGAGCGAATCGAGCAGATTATCGCCGCTGCCTTCCAGCGTGAAGTTCAGCGTCACGCCGCCAAGATGGATGCCGCCCAGGCTCTTGGAAGAGCTGGCGGTTGATAATCCGGCCTCTTCCGTCAACGCCGGGGCGCTAAGGTTCATTTCCGGTCCGCCAGCCAAGCCGCCCATGGCATAAGGCTGCACGCCAAGCATATAGCCGGCTTGCTGCCACAGCGACAGCCCACGCGCTCGCTTGCCTGGAGAGAGAGGCACGATCATTTCCGGCCCTGCCTCGCCAACCAGCCCGATGTGGGGGCGGGTTATAAATCCGCCGTGGGCGTAAGCTTTAACCCCATGGTGGCCGCTTGTGTGAAGACCGGTAATTTCCGAACCCCGGTCCCTCACGTCACCAACCCAGTCTGACACGGGCTGGGCCACGTTTTGGTCGAACCAGTTCGTTAGATCAGACCACACATTTTGCACCCAATTTTTCGCTTCTCCGAACCTGTCCTGTATCCAGCCAGAAGCATTTTCCGCCCCTGTTTTGATCGGGTCCCATATGTTCGTTCCGAACCAGCCAGACACATCCGACCACGTATTTGTCAGCTCTTCTTTCGTTTCGCCCCAACGGGTGGAAAACCATTGACCTGCAATGTCCGCGCCTTCCTTAAGCGGGGTCCACACCGTTTCATCGAACCAACCGGATATCTCCGCCCATTGTTCGGTTATCCAGGCTTTGGATTCATCCCATATATCCGACAACCACTGACCTGCAATCGCTGCGCCTTCCTTGATCGGTAGCCAGACCGTCTCGTCAAACCAGGAAGCAAACGGATCCCAAATGGACTTAACCATTTCGCTTCCCATGTCCCACAGGCCGACGGTAAAGTTGATCGTGTTAATGCCTGCGTCTTTGAGTGGCGTCCAGACGTTCGAGCCGAACCAGTCGCTGATGCCGTTCCATTGATTCGTTATCCAAGTTTTGGCTTTACCCCATTGGTCAGTTAACCACTGTCCTGCCGCAGCGGCGCCTTCCTTGAGCGGCGACCACACGGATGAATCAAACCAGGATACGAGGTTTTCCCACTCTGTCCCAATCCATTCACCAAGTGCGCTACCGCCCAACGAGCCGATAATACCGCCCACCGTACCACCGATAACCGTTCCGACTCCGGGAATCACGGAACCGATAGCAGCACCGGCAGCAGATCCAGCGGCAAATCCGCCCCAACCTCCGATCGTTCCGCCGATAGCCTGATTTCGTTCTTCTCCTGGTTCGGCAGCAGCGATATTGACCGCATCCAAAAGAAATGAAAAAGGAAGCTTCACTCTACCCCCAGTTCGGGCTAGGAAGCCCAAACCCTTGCCATTCCCACCTTGGAACCATTTGGGCATCCAGCTTGTCTTCGGAGTTGGAAGCGAGAAGCGAGACGCTTTACCCACTTCGTCATACCGGCCAAGCTGCCCGGCGTTGGCCATACGCACGACGTCGTCCCGGCTATAGGTGCGATCCAGCGGAATGCTGCGCCAGTATCGCTTCCCGGCGGGACGATAATTCCGCGGGAATTGCGCCGCCGGACCCGGCTGGCCGCCAAACGCCCTCTCCAGCTCGTTATACCGCCCGAGCTGTCCGGCGTTGGCCATGCGCACGACTTCGTCCCTGCGATATGTGCGATCCAGCGGGATGCTGCGCCAGTACCGCTTCCCGGCGGGACGGTAATCCGGCGGGAGCTGTGCCGCCGGGCCCGGCATCGCGTCCGCTGCCGTGGTGCCGCCAAGCCAGCGGCGATACCATGGCGAACGCTTGGCGGTGCCGGCGCGGGCGGTTCGCGTAGCGGCGGTTGCTGTCGTCTCGGCCATGGTGGCGGACGATCCGCCTCCAATCCACTTTCTCGCATTTTTATAGAACTTTTTCCCCTTACCTAGGAACTGGACGGTCTTGGATAGGATCCAAGCATCCATCATCAGCGCCAGCGTCTGACCCAGCGGACTGCTTGTATCGCCGCCGAGCCAGGTTGGCTGCACATTTTTGAACGCCTCGAGAGCCTTGCCCACGATTTTCCCCGCATCGAATGCTTCCAGGAAGGCCTCGAGGAAGGCCCGTCCGGCTGTGGAACCGGCTTGAACGAATGGCGAAGCATCTACATCCGCCTCTTTGGAAGCCATACCAAGCGCCCCCATAAGGTAGCCGCCAAGCGCTCCGCCCAGGGCCGCCCCGATCTTGTGCGCGGCTTCGATCACCCGTTCGCGTCCGCCTCCGCCCCACCATTCGTTGAAGGGAGCGACCACAATTTCATCCCATAGCAACCGGATTTTCCCGAACACGCCGGCGTTGTTCCAGGCATCCGAATCCATAATGTCGAGCAGCTTCGTAAAGACATGGTTGATTTTCCCGCCGATCATGTCCGCCAGCCCATTGCTTTGCGTAAACGCTTCGGCAATCCGGTCGATCCAGGCTCTCAAGGCCGGCACGGCTTGCATTCCAATCGAGATCGCGATGCCTTCCCATGCGCCGGACAGCCGCCGGATGGAACCGAGCAGGGTGTCCTCCTGAATTTTGGACATCTTCTTGGCGGCGCCTTGCGCCTGCTCCAGCTGCTTAGCATAGGCCGCGAAGCTTTCCGATCCCATGTTCAGCAAGATGGAAGCGGCATCGGCTGTTTCCGTGCCGAACGCACTGGCCACATCGGCAAGCCGCAGTCCCTTGCGTTCGACTTCCGCCATGAATGGAGTCAATCCCTTGAACGCGCGCTGCGCGTCCCACAGGTTCAGCCCCATCTCCTTCAGCTTCTTCGCCGCAGGACTCGATGCGTCGTTAAGCTGCGAAAGCATGAGGCTCATGGCCTGGCCTGCGCGTTCGCCCTGAATGCCATGACTGGACAGCACCCCGATAGCGGCAGCCATCTGCTCGATAGCGATGTTCGCGTCTGCCGCGGCCGGAGCCGCAAGGGAGAACGCGCTGCCCAACTGCGAGATGCTCGTGTTCGCCGTCGCGGCCGTTTTGGCCATGACATCTACGACCCGTTCAAGCTGCGCCGCGGGCATGCGCATGCCGAGCAGCACGCCCGATGCCAGGTTCGCCGCTTCGGCCAGATCCATTTGCCCGGCAGAGGCAAGCAGCAAGGTCGGGCTAATCCCGGCGAGCACTTGCTTGGCAGTGAAACCGGCTCCAGCGAGAGCGCCCATGGCATCCGCAACCTGAGTGGCCGTAAAAGGCATCGATGTGCCCAACTCACGGGCACGCTGATTGAGCGCAGCAAAGTCTTGCGCATTGGCATTGGTGGCCATCCGGACGTTGGCCATGCTCTGCTCGAACTTCGCAGCGGTCCGGAACAGACCCGCCAGCCCGGACGCAGCGGCTCCAAGCGCCGGGCCGAGTAATGCTATGCCGCCGCTGACCAGCCGGCCAAGCATACGCAATGGCCGGGTAGCGTAATCAAGGATGCGAACTGTAAATCGGAACGTTTTCCCTGATATGGACTGCACTCGAGCATTAATCGCGACCAGCGTGTCAGATGCCCGATCCGCTGCATGGACCGCCATCTGCCACCGGGTCCGGTTCATCCGTTCGAGCTGCTTGCGCGTGCGTTCTACGCTTTTGTCCAGCTTGCTCACTTTACCTTCTATTTTCGACAGAGCAGGTTCGGAACGATCGTCGACGGCCACGGATATATCTATGCGATAGGCTTCTTTCGCCACCCGCAATCACCCTCTTCCCAGCGATGCAGCTCGCTTCCGTTCCTCTATCTCGGATTCCAGCGCCAGCTTGGTGCTGACAAGACAAAAAAGCCGCTCTCCTTCGGGCAGCTTCATCACCTCGCTAGGGAATTTCCCCTGGCGCTGGAAAATATGATGCAGGAGGGTGGCAACCCCTCCTGCTTCTATCAGTTTTTTATGACTTCCTCCGCCTCGCTGCTCTCGTCATCATCCAGATCATAGCCCGACAGACGGTCGATCTGCTCGATGATCGCATCCTTTTCTCCAGGGAGCAGAACCTTGTCAATGAGCTGTACGCCGCTGATGACATTGAGCTGATCCCAGGCCGCCTTGTTGTTCCATACTTTTTGCTGATCTTCGGACACCGTCGCCTCATAGATCAGATACGAGCGGTATCTCGCCGTATCGGTGTCGTCCGGCATTTTGATGCCGCCCAGGCGGCGGTTTTTCTTATACTTGGTCGCCTTGTCCCGGCACGCGTTATATTCCGCCTCCGCCAACGGACGAATGCCGAAGCGGAAGAACACCTTTCCTTTGCGGGCGATCTCGATGACTTGCCGTTCTCCTTCCGTGCTCGCCGCCGCATCCAGAAGACCGCGCAGGATATCCGTTTCGTTGGCCAAAAGCGTTTCGGACTGGATCGGTTCATTGTCTTTTTTCATGAATATCTATCCTCCATTAAGTTGTTGCTCTCTCGAGATTAGCGGCTTGCACGGATGATGCCGGTGAAATTAAATACGGCATCCGGCGCTTGCGAGCGCAAGCTGTCGACCAGGCGCTTGAACAGTACCGCATCGCGGACCACCGTCTCGGTAAAGGTCAGCGTCATGCTATAGCTCTGCATTAATGCCCAGGTATGCTTTTGGCCTGCCGGCTGGTAATCGCTGTTCGTCACGTTGAGCTGGGCCTGCCAAGTGTTCACTTCGGCAAGGAAGGTGCCCTCGCCGTCGTATAGCTCCCCATTGTATCCTCTGGACACATTCCGGAAATCGAAGGCGCCGCGATCCAGCATCTGCTGAATGTCGGGCGGGCTGTTGACCCGGAAGCTCCATGAGCGGTTAATAATCTCGCCTACCTGCACATTGGCGATGTCGATGCTTCCATCAGGAACGCAGTCGCGGAAAATATAACGTGCGTCTTGTGCCATTGTTGTTCCTCCTTACGGTTACGCAGATTGCGGCGAGAATTGGAAGCCGAAATCCAGGTATATTTTTTCGATGCTGTCCAGGTCGACCAGATCCGAGAAGCGGAACCAAGCCGCATCGCCTTGCGGCGGGTAATTAGGGTCCACGATCAGTTGACCGCTTTCCAGACCGCCCTCGCGGATCATCGTCTGGATGATGCCGTTCGCAATCGTCACGACAAAGGCGCGCCCATCCGCGTTGTTATTCCATTTGCCGAGGTATGGATGCAGCGTGTACACGATCCGATCGATAAGCTCATAGCGCGTGCGGGTGCGGCGAATTTTTTTCCAGCCTTCGTCTTCATCAGCCAGAAGCGTTACTTTCGTGTTGATGCCATAATCAATTTGCGCCATGCCGTCCGGGTTGAGCGAGAAGGTAAGCATCCCGGATTGAATCGCTTCTTTGTACTGCGCATTCGTCAGTTCCCCGACCAGATCGATGGAACCGGTCATAGGAACATGCGTCAAGCTGGCATTGTACGCGCTCGAAGCAATGACGCCGGCAACCCGGGCAGCCGCTCTTGCGCCTTCCACGGGACCGTTGGCGGTCCGAAATCCGTTGCCGACATAGACGATGGCAAAATCATTGAAGGCTATGGCATTCGTCTTGCGCGTCGCAAACGGAACGCTGGTCGGTTCGCCGACCACGCCGATGATTCGCCCGCCGCCTTCGGCAAGCATTCGCTTCACGAAGGAATGGAGAGAGGCATGAACGGAGGCGTCCTCCGAATCTACAATTACGGTATCGAAAAATTGGCGTTCGAGACGTTCAAACGCATTCGCATAGTCTGCACCGGTAACGATTGGGTCTGCACCGCCCGTAAGCGGGGCATCCAGCAGCGCATCGAGTTCCCCGGATCCGTCCGCTATTTTTGCCGCCGTCAAGTACTGGCTCTGTTCATTGATGGCCGCGACAAGATGCTCCGGCTCGCTTCCTTTGGCGAACAGCAGCCGTTCCAGCTGGCGTGTATTTTCATGCAGCACGAACTCCCGCATGGTCACATCCTCCAGGGAGTCGCGGATCGTGACCGTCATCTGCCGCGTGGTTGGATACTTGGTGAGCAGCCGGACCACTTTGGCCGCCGGATCCGCGTTGTCGTTCAATTCAAGCGTGGCCTGGGTTCCCCCCGTGCCGGCGCGAACAGCCAACACCGTGCTGGCTCCGCCCGCAAAAATTTCCCGGATGCAATCCGAGCCCTGGCCGTCGCCAAGCTTCCCGGCCAATTCGCCGGGTGCTTCTACCGTTACGACTTGCGCAAGCGGTCCCCAGTTGGATTGGATCACGGCCGCAGCCACGCCGACGGTTCCTGTGACGACACGGGCGCCGCCGGCATTATGCCAACGGACATAGACGTCTGGCCGAATCTTCTGTTCCCCTAAAATAAACGTTGCCCCTGACATGGGCTACACCTGCCTTTTCTGAAATTGTTGAACTGCCTTTTCCGCTTCCGCTCGGGTCAAGCTGTCGGTAGGGACCCGGCGCAAGGCTCCCGCCATCGCATCGGCCGAGACACCGAATTGAGCGGAGGCAGCCATAATTTCCGCCTTCGTATAAGAGGCTTCCGGCTGCCGCTTTCTTGGTTTGGACTGTTTGGCTTCCGCCATGTTACGCACCTCCGATATGAATATGGTCGAGCAGCGGCGATGACGCCGCCGTCTGCAGGATGCCGAACCGGACATCAAGCGAGATCTGTCCGCTGCGGCAAGCGTCCTGGGTTCCGTCAGCCGATACGCTCTGGATCAGCATCGGGGATTGATCCAGCATGCGCACCTGCCCGTCGAGCGCCAATTGCCGCACCGTCAGATCCAGCCAGCGGCTGCGCGCTTCCGCATGCGGAACCAGCATATGCCCGCGCAGCGTCGCTTCGATCCAAGCACCCTGGCTCACCGTCTGGATGCTGCGGATCGCGGCCACACGCCAATATAAGGCGGGAGTATCCTCCGATGGATTCCAGGCTACGGGATCGGTCTCAATCTCCGGGAAGCGCGCGCGAGTCCATGCAGCCATCGCCGCCACCGGATCCGGATCCAGCGGCGTATGTGACATCCACCCCAGGGAAAACACTTCAAACTGGACACTTCGGGCAACCGCCTTGAGCTTCTCATCCACCGTGTCCGAGCCTGTGCCTATGTACCGGAAGAGGATGGACTTGCCGCTGATGGCGTCCGTCAATCGTTGACGATCCAGCGCGGAGATGACGGCGGCGGCCAGGCTGTCCACATGCGGTAGCTCCGCAGGCGGCGCATACGGCGCCACTTCGATCTTGCAGCTGGAGCCTGCCCAGTCGTTCTCTACCGTCTCGGAGCCTATGGTGAGAACAAGGTAGGGCTTCGCTTCGCCCGCCTCCGCAGTGCCTGCGTCCAAAATCTTGCCGTTGACGGCCGGAATCCGATCGAGCAACCGCTGGCGGATAACACTGCGCAACGAAGCCCCCTCCAGATACTTATCCATCCCGAATCCGCTCCACCTGCGCCATTGCTTCCATCTTGCTGCCCGGATCCCGCTCTCGCAGCAGCACAAGCGCATACTGCACCCGGAAGCGCAGCGTATGATCCGGGTACTCATGGCTCATCTCGGCATTGTGCATTTCTTCTCCCCCCTGCAATCCGGCGTACGTTCCCGTGAAGCGGCCCCATAATAAAAGACCACCCGGCATCATCATCCGAATGGTCTCTCCTAACGGTCTGCCCGTCGCCCGCCTTGACAGCAGGTCCAGCGGGCACACCACTTCACACTATCATCTTATCACCCGATGCCGACCTTCCGCGTGCCAGCATCCGGCCAACGAGCGGACATAGGGCAGGCCAGCGGCGGAACAGCCTGTGCCGCGCGGATCCTCTCCGGCGCATATCAGCGCTACTCCGCGTACACTTCCAGCCCGAGCAGGAAGGCCAGCTCCATGACGCCGCGCGCCTTGATGCGGCGGAAGGTGCGCTCGCTAACATTCATCTCATGGCAGAGCAAATAATCCGGCGTGCTGTTCTGCGGGCTAAGATAACAACGCTCGATCACGCCCCGCTCCGCCTCGCCGAGATGCGCAATCGCCTTAGTCACATTGTCATGAACGGTCTTCATATATTGCTCCCTCTCGACATTGTGGACCGCGGTCTCCTCGACCGGCTTCCCGACCTTGTGCGTCGCCCCATGATAACGGGGAATATAAGCCAGCGTCGTCCGCATCTCTCGCCGAACCGCTCCGGCTTTGCGGTACAGCTTCGCCACAGCCAACACCGATTCCACCTGCTTGCGCGTCTCTGTCCGATTAATGGTTGCCAACATCGTGAACCACTCCCCAATACGTTATTTATAATATAAAATAAAAATATAAAGTTATTAAAAACAACATTCAGAAAATAATGATAGGTCATGCTGCCTGCACAAATGCACAAATAAGACATTGTAACTCTTCCGTTATTTACAATAACGATTTATACTGTAAGAAATTTATTTCTAGCAACGTACATCAAAGCTATTGAGAACAAATGTTCGTAATGTTATACTGCAAGCATACCATACCGCCGAATTGAGCGTCAATCATGAATTGATGCTCATATATTAAAGGACGAGGGTGATAACGATGACTGGCAAGAATAGAGAAGTGATGGGTTCACGCATCAAGCAGCTCCGCTTGAAGCATGGCCTCTCCCAGGATGACGTCGCGCATGCGCTGGATATGAAGCGGGCGAATGTGGCCAACTATGAAGCGGGACGAACGACGCCGCCGAGCGATATTATCGGTCGTCTGGCCGATATGCTGCACACCTCTGCCGACTATCTGCTCGGGCGGACGGACAACCCGCTCGCGCTGCATGCGGCGGGCACGATTCCGGAATGGGCCACCGCCAAGGACAAGCGTGATTTCCGCAAAATGCTGGAGGAAGATCCGGAAGTAATGTTCGACGGCGTGCCGATGGACGAAGATGACCGCGAACGGGTCATTCAAGTGCTGGAAGCCCTGTTCTGGGATGCGAAGAAGAGGAACAAACGGAAGCCGAAGCGAACAGAATGAACATTCGAACCTTGAAACCGCGGGGTGCATGGCATGGATGTTGAGAACATCGTAAGCAAGCTGATTCGGAAATACAAAACGAACTGTCCTTTTCAATTGGCGCAGCGGCTGAACATTATCGTTAAGCAGGCGCGGCTCGGCAATTCGACGCGCGGCTTCTATTACCGCAAGCTGCGCCGCCGCTATATCGTGATCAATACCGATCTGCCGTTCGAGTGGCAGCGCTTCGTCTGCGCGCATGAGCTGGCGCATGACCGGCTGCATACGGGAACCGGCCACTTCTTCATCGAGCGGAACACGCTGTTCTCCGTCGGCAAGTTCGAGCGGCAGGCGAATGAGTTCGCGCTCCGGCTGCTCCTGGACAGCACCGAGGCGCTCCCCGGCGACACGAAGGAGAACTACTGCATGCGGCATGGCATTCCGCCTGATGTCGCCAAGTTCCTTCCTTACGGAAATTCGCATGATATTGAACGGGAGCGTAATGCCGTCCCATAGGCAATAAAGTCAGAAACCGGGACGAATGCCGTGGCCTTTTATAGGTGAATCCCATAAGATGTGGCATCTGATGATTAGGTCTGTGCCGGGTGCGCGGAGTCCGCATTCTCCGGCCCCATGCCGCAACTATATGAGAGAGGTGATTCCCTTACATGAAGGCGCTCGTTACCGGTGTCTCCGGGTTTGTCGGAAGCCACATGGCGGAATATTTGCTGGATCGGGGCGTCGAGGTAGTCGGAACGATTCGCAACCGGAGCCGGATGGAGCATATCCGCCATATCGAATCGAAGATTCATCTGGCCGAGTGCGAGCTGCGCGATCCGTTCTCCGTCGAGACGCTGCTGACGCAGGAGAAGCCGGATTTGATTTTCCATCTGGCGGCGCAGAGCTTCGTCCCGACCTCCTGGAATTCTCCCGTCGATACGATTACGAACAATGTGGCGGGGCAGCTTAATATTTTCGAGGCGGTCCGCCGTCATGATCTGGACTGCAAGATCCAGCTCGCCTGCTCCAGCGAAGAATACGGCCATGTCGAGCCTCACGAGACGCCGATTACCGAGGACAATCCGCTTCGGCCGCTCAGTCCGTACGCTGTGAGCAAGGCAGCACAAGATTATCTAGGATACCAATACTTCAAAAGCTATGGTCTGCATGTGCTCCGCACCCGTACCTTCAATCATACGGGCCCTCGCCGGGGCGAGCAGTTCGTGACGTCCAACTTCGCCAAGCAGATTGCCGAGATCGAGAAGGGTATTCGGCCGCCGGTCGTTCATGTCGGCAACCTGAACGCGAAGCGGGACTTTACGGATGTGCGGGATGTGGTGCGGGCCTATTGGCTTGCTCTGGAAAAAGGCGAGCCCGGCGAATGCTACAACATCGCCTCCGGCTCCTGCGTCACGATTCGCGACATGCTGAGCATGCTGCTCTCCTTCAGCAACGTCAACATCGATATCGTGCCGGATCCGAGCCGGATGCGGCCGTCGGATGTCGAGATTTTGCTGGGTGATAACAGCAAATTTTCCCGGCAGACAGGCTGGAAGCCCGAGATCCCGTTGGAACGGACGCTGGAGGATTTGCTGAACTATTGGCGCGAGCGTGCAGGCAAGCAAGCATTGTAAGAAGCAGAGGAACCGGATACACCGTCCCGGCATCTCTGGCATCCCTAAGGCAGTATGGCGCAACAACCGTTTCCCGGTGGGCACCGGGGAGCGGTTGTTTTTGTAACAAGGGAGAACTCTGCCTATGAAATACATACCGCGACGATGGCCGCCAAAGGCAAGGCGGGTAATCATCCAGGAAGCGCCCTCTGCGAGAGTCTGAGCGGATGGGAGAATGCCGTAAAGCAAGGCAAAGGATGGGCTATCATATGTAACATTTCCCCAAAAACCAAAAAAGGCCCCGGTCGGAACGACCAAGGCTAAAGTAGTAAAAGGTTATGAAGAAAAAATTGGAGCGGGTGATGGGAATCGAACCCACGCTGCTGGCTTGGGAAGCCAGCGTTCTACCATTGAACTACACCCGCGAGAGGCCAAAAAACACACCCTGATCCCACAAAAACTGACCGAGTGTGTCCAATCAACAACAGATGGTCGGGACGACACGATTTGAACATGCGACCCCCTGGTCCCAAACCAGGTGCTCTACCAAGCTGAGCTACGTCCCGAAGCAAAGTAATTTTGACAAGAATTAATATACCATATCGTTGAGTTTCATGCAAGCCATTTACGAAAAAATGAACCGGTAAAATCAACCACCATCCAATTGTTCACGACCGCTAGAAAAAACGGCCCATCGCTCCTTTACGAGTCGACGAGGCCGTTCTCCAATGCGTAACGCGTCAGCTGCACGCGATTTTCCAAATGAAGCTTCTGCAAAATATTTTTCAGGTGATTTTTGACCGTATGCTCGGATAAAGAAAATTGCGCGGCAATCTCCTTGTTCGACTCGCCCCGGGCAACCCGCTCCAATATTTCGCGCTCCCGCATCGTCAACGGGGAATGCGCCGGCGCCTTGCTGTTCTTGGTGGAGAATTCCTGCAAAATGCGGAATGCCAGCTCCTTCGACATGGGTGCCTCGTCGATGGCGATTGCCCGCAAATACTCATGCCATGCCGATGGCTGCAAGTTTTTCAGAAGATAGCCTTGGGCCCCTTTTTTCAGCGCCTCGAACAAATGAGTAATATCGTCGGATACGGTCACCATGACGATCTTGACATAAGGGAACCGCTCTTTAATATGCTTCGTCGCTTCCAACCCGTCCATCACCGGCATCGAGATATCCATTAGGATCATATCCGGCATGACCGTCTCGGTCATCGCGATCGCTTCTTCGCCATTCACCGCTTCGCCCACGATGACGAAGGAGGAATCGATCGCCAAAATATCCCGCATCCCCTCTCGCGCATGCGCATGATCGTCCGCGATCAACACGCGAAATACCGGTTGTCCAGCCATACTCATCGTACCCCTCTCCTCTCGTGTCACGCCTATCTCGCCTCGGCCACCCGCTCGGCTACTCCCCGCTTCGAGACGCGCATAATCGTCTGTCCGGCCTCCCGCCTCATCTCGAATTTCCAGCCCAGCGTCCTGGCCCGATCCCGCAGCATTTTCAATCCGTATTTCCCGGCAGCGGCGCTCGGATCGCCCTCGAACCCCGCTCCGTCATCCCGCACCTCGCATTCGAAGCCGTCCCCATTCAGCCGGCCGATAACCCGCACATGCTTCGCGTCGGCATGCTTCCTCACATTGGTCAATGCTTCCCGCACGCAGGAGAACAAGGCAATCTTCTCCTTGATGGTAAGCGATTCTTCCGGGATGGCCCATGCGACATCCATCTCCCACTCCGTATCTTTGTGAATGTCCTCGATCATTTGCATGAACGGATGGGACCAGGTAAAATCCTTCTCCTGCGGCACGGTCCGCAGGTTCGCAATCGCTTGCCGCACATCGTCATACACATGCCGCACCGTCTGGCGGAGCTTATCCAATTGACCCTGCTTCTCCTCCGAAGGGCATGACTCAAGGCGATCGATTTTGACCGACAGCATGAACAACGATTGCGAGATGCCGTCATGCAGCTCTTGCGCCAGCCTTTCCCGCTCCTCTAGCGCCGCCGTCATCCGCTGCTCCCGCCGGAGCGTCGCCTGCGTTTCGTCCAGCTTCTTGAACAGCCGGGTCAGCAGCGTCGCCGAGACGATGAACACGATGATCGGTGCCAATATATTGCCCATGTCCATCGACAAATAAGGAAGCAAAAAGGAATGTCTGACATATTCCCATAGCCCAATCGTCAATGTCGGAATCCATAAGATCAACCGCTTAATCATCTTGTCGCTCATTCGTGCATCCTCCCCGCTCAATCTGCCGCCCAGACCCTTGCAGCCGGACGATGATTATCCCGTTCCTTACTGCCGCCCTTTTCCCGGTTGTGCTTTCCAGCAAAAAAGCATGAGATCCCGCACGGGAACTCATGCCGCCTTCCTGCAGACGATGAGACGATGGCCCTGACTGTTCTCATTGCGATTGCGGCGCTGCCGTTGATTCCCGGACGATAATCTCCGAATTGAGACGGACGGTCCGGTTCGTGAGCGAGACGCCGTTCATCTGCTTGACGAGCATGTCCACCGCCGCCTTCCCGATCTGCTCGGCCGGCTGCCGCATCGTCGTCAAGCGCGGCCGCAGCTCGGAGGCAAGCACCTGATCGTCATAGCCGACGATCGACATATGCTCCGGCACCCGCAGGCCCGCTTCGGTCAACGCATTGATGGCGCCCAGCGCCGTGAAATCGTCCGCCGCGAACAGCGCGGTCGGAAGCTGTCCTTGGTCGAGCCATTGGCGAACCGCCTGATATCCGGATTCAATCGAGAACTCGCCCGGCTCCACCGCGAACGGCTCTAAGCCCGCTTCATCCAACGCCTGCCTGAAGCCGCGCTCCCGCTCGATCGAGCTAAGGAAGAAGCCCGGACCCTGAATATGGGCGATGGAGCGGTGCCCCAGTTCAACGAGATGGCGGGTCGCTTCATAGCCTCCCGTATAATTGTCGACGGTAACGCCATGTACATCCGGCTGAACGGTCTGATGATCGATAAGCACGAACGGAATATTCCGGTTCCGCAGCTCCGTCAAGTAAGACAATTCATGAATCGGCGACAGGAGAAGCAGTCCGTCCACCCGATCCTCCTCGATAAAATCCCTTCCAACGCCTTCTTCCTGGGGATAATTCGCGACTGACAAAGCAAGATAATATCCGTGATCCTTCAACAGGGAAGACACCGTCTGCACGATGCTGTCCAGGAACGAATCCTGCAGCGTCGTGACAATCATGCCGATGACTCCGGTTTTGCCTTTCGCCAAGCTTCGTGCCGCCGCATTCGGGTGATAGTCCAGTTCCTTCATCGCCTGCAGAACCTTTTGGCGATTCTTTTCTCGAACAGTTTGGGCATTGTTCAAGACACGGGATACCGTTACGACAGACAAGCCAGCTTTTTTGGCCACATCAAAAATACTGACTTTCATATCCTTCTCTCCTCATTGTCATCGTCATCCTGCCAGCCACATTGTTGTCATCTAATATCCATAATAACCAATATAGCCCTTCAATCCAATAAAATCTGCAGCAATCCGCTATTCATTTTGAGTATACTATGAATTAGAGTGGACTTGTGCCAATCGCCGCCTTGAAACGTAATTCAAGTTACGGCGTATTAGGTATAGATAGGGTGGATGCATACATTTGCCTCACGAAGGAGATGGTAAGAATGATTGTAGCAACAACCGAGAATATCCCCAACTATGAGATCACCGACGTGGTTGGCACTGCTTTTGGCGTCGTCGTGCGCGCCCGCGGCATCGGGGGAGACATTATGGCTTCCTTGAAAGGGCTGGTCGGCGGCGAAGTCAAGCAATACACGCAGATGATCGAGGACGCCCGGCGCCAGGCGATGGATCGGATGATCGAGAACGCGCACGCGATGGGCGGCGACGCTATCACGATGATGCGCTTCGACAGCGGCGACGTCGCACAGAATATGAGCGAAATCGTAGCATATGGAACGGTCGTCAAGCTGAGACCGGCTCAGAGGTAGGCGGGCCTATGTGGATCGTGATAGGTACGGCGTTAGTCGTATACGGGCTCCCTTTGCTTGCCCTTATCATCCTCATCGTTATCGGCAAAACCTATTTTGACAAGCGCTACAAGCAAGTCGACAATCCTCGCGATGCGATCGGCATCAACGCCGATTATGCCCCGACCAAAGAAATTTTTATCGATCCTCGCGACGGTTATAAATATCAGGTATACTACAATGCCAAAACGGGCCAAAGACAATATATCCGCATGGATTGATGACGGTTCGCTTGGCATCCAAAGAAAACAGCCCGCATCCCTATCATGGGAGCGGGCTGTCTTGCTCTATCTAATTATTCCGGCTTCTTCTGGGAAAAACTGACTTCTGGCGTCGTCATCCGGTCGTAGAACTCAACATATTGATCACGCTCGTCCGATGCGAGCAAGGCCATCGCCGAACGCGGATGCTCATCGAGCGTTCCCGTGACAAGATATGGAATCAGGTAACCCCATTCCCATTTTTCGCGCGTCTTGAGCATATGATTTTGAATAAAGCCAAGCACCGGTCGCATATGGTATCTGCTGTTCTTCAGATGCGTCAGCAGCAGCTCGGTCGGGCAGTTCCCTGCGCCGCGTCCCATGCCGTAGACGGAGGCATCCAGAATCTCGACGCCCAGTTCGGCTGCGACGAGCGTATTGGAGAAGGCAAGCTGCATATTATTGTGGGTATGCACGCCAAGGCGTTTGTTCGGCAGATGCTCCTTGAACTTATGCACCAGGTAATGTATATCGTTATGATCGAGGCTGCCGTAGGAATCGACAATATAGACGATGTCTACCGGACTATCCTTAATCATGGCGAAGGCTTCAATCAGATCGTTCTCCATTACGTTGGAGAGCGCCATAATATTAATCGTTGTCTCATAGCCTCGATCGTGGAAAAGCTGAATCAGATCGAGCGCTTTGTCAACATCCTTGCTGTAGCAAGCGACACGGATCAGATCGAGCATGCTCTCGGAGCGAGGCAAAATATCATTTTCATCCACCCGTCCGATATCAACGAGCGCCGACAGCTTGGTTGTTCCTTTTTGCGGAATGACTTTACGCAGGAAATCGTCATCCAAAAAACGCCAAGGGCCCGCTTCATCCGCGCCTTTAAGCAACTTCGGCGAATTTTTGTAGCCAATTTCCATATAATCGACGCCCGCTTCGTTCAATGAGGCATACAAGCTTTGCACGAACTCGACGCTGAAATCCCAGTTATTGACGAGACCGCCGTCGCGAATGGTGCAGTCGATAATTTTACAATGATTCGTTTTCATCCCGCTATCTCCTTCTCAAAAATAATTTTCTCTCTATTCTAATAGAGAAGACCTCTGAAAGTAAAGGAAATCCAGCTTCTTTCTCCACAACGATTCTACTTTTTACAAACCATCCATTGTTAAGTGCGTGTTCAAAAGGCCGGTATTCAGCACCGGAAAATTGCTTGAATTCGAACCGGCAGCACAGTGTAAATAAGACTGCATGAGAGCTGAAAATTGTTTCCAGAGGAAAACATACATCGTTAAACTACGCTTTCTGCGAGTAGGTGCAAAAATTCAATGCGAGGTTATTTCCCGTAATAAAAGTGATCAAAATCACTGTAACCCGGACTTCTCTATGATAGAATCCGATCACCAATTGATAAAGATTATCACTACCATTTGTTGACTGATATTTATCATATTCCGCGCAGAGAAAGAAGGATGAACACGATGGGCCGTCATATTCCCCGTCCTGCTCTAATAACCACCCCATTATGCGAACTTAAGCCTGGCCAGACAGGCTGTGTGTGCGATCTGTCCGAAGCCAATCCTGCCGTATGCCGGCGCTTGATGGAGCTCGGAGTCGAGGAAGGCACGCATGTGCAGGTAATGCATGCCGGCCTGCTCGGCGGACCGCTTACGCTCGAGGCGAATGGCCAACTGATCGGCATTCGCCGCAGCGAGGCCCGTCATATCGGGGTGAATGCGGTATGAGCGCACAGATAACCGCGCTGGTCGGCAATCCGAACACCGGGAAGACTTCCTTGTTCAATGCCCTTACCCGCTCTTACGAATATGTTGGCAACTGGACAGGCGTAACGGTGGAGAAAAAAGTGGGGCGGCTGCATCGTCAAGCAGGCGCCCTGATTGATCTGCCGGGCATCTACTCGCTTCATCCGATGTCAAGAGATGAGAGCGTCGCCGTACAGTATTTGTTGGACGAGCTTCCGAACGCCATTGTCAATGTCGTGGACGCCTCTCAATTGGAGCGCAATCTCATGCTGACTGTGCAGCTGCTCGAGTATGGCGTGCCTGTATATGTCGCCCTCAACATGACGGATGTCGCTGCCGGAAGAGGCATTCATATCGATCCGGCGAAGCTGTCCTCCGCGCTCGGCGTCCCGGTCATTCCGGTGAATGCCCGCAAGAAGCAGGGCATCGCCAGCATTTTGGAACGCCTGCAGACGCAAGCCGCCGAGGGCATACCCCTACAGGATTCGGCTCGCAGGGGCGCATCCGGAGGAGGATCAGCATCAGCGCTTGAGGATGCAGACTCAGCATCACCGCTTGGACATGAAGGCGCACGCCGCAGCCCGCTCATGCTGAATTACGGAAGCGAGGTGGAGCAGGCGATCGAGCGCATCGCCGCGCTTCTTCCCGGCGATGACACGGTGCCGGTACGATGGACGGCGCTGCAATACATCGAGCAGAACGAGACGGTCCGCCAAGCTGTCCAAGCGCGTATTAGTGCAGAGCAAGCCCGCCAGATTGGGCGGATTATCGAAGAGGCTGAGCAGCGCCTGTGGGACAGCGGGGCCGCGCTGCATCTTCCGCAGCGGCTGCGCAGCATCCGGATGGAATTCATCCGTCAGGTTATCGCTTCGTCCGTCCATGCGGAGCAGCGGCAGGCACGCACGATGACAGAGCGCCTCGATAATATCGTGACGAATCGATGGCTCGGCATTCCGATATTTATCCTTATTATGTTTCTTACCTTCAAAGTCACCTTCGACTGGCTCGGCACGCCGTTATCGGACGCGCTGGACGCGTTCTTCTCCGGCCCGCTGACGGAAGGAGCAGCAGCGCTGCTGGATGCGGCAGGAGCCTCCTCTTTCACGCATGCGCTGCTGGAGGAAGGCATTATCGCCGGGGTCGGAGGCGTGCTGGTGTTCGTGCCGCAAATCTTTTTGCTGTTCCTTTTCATCTCGTTTATTGAAGATTCCGGTTATATGGCCCGTGTCACCGTCGTGATGGACCGGCTGATGGAAGCCGTCGGCCTGAACGGCAAGGCGTTCATTCCGTTCGTCATCGGCTTCGGCTGCAACGTGCCGGGCATCATGGCGGCCCGCACCATCGAACAGCCGCGGGAGCGTCTGGTCACGACGCTGCTCGTCCCGCTCATGTCCTGCTCCGCCCGGCTGTCGGTATATGCATTGTTCGCCGGCGTATTCTTCCAGTCGCATCAGGCGATCGTCGTCCTCAGCCTGTACTTGCTCAGCATCGTGCTGTCGCTGCTGCTGGCCAAGCTGTTCACGAAGCGCTTAATGAAGGAAGAGCACAGCATCTTCGTCGTCGAGCTGCCGCCTTACCGGATGCCGCAATGGCAGACGCTGTTCCGCAGCACATGGGAGAAGGGCAAGGGCTTCGTCCGCAAAGCGGGCACGTTCATTCTGGGCGGCTCGGTCCTGATCTGGTTCCTCACCTATGCCGGCCCCGGCGGGCTCGGAGTAGAGATGGACGACAGCTATCTGGCACTGATCGGCGGCTTCCTCGCCCCGCTGCTCGCACCGCTTGGCTTCGGGACATGGCAAGCCGGGGCCGCGCTGTTGACCGGGTTCCTGGCCAAGGAAATCGTCGTGTCCACGATGAACATCATCTATCATGCGCCGGATGCGGCGATGCTGCAGGCACAAATTGCCGAAGCCTTCACGCCGTTGTCCGCTTATACGTTCTGCGTGTTCCTGCTGCTGTACGTCCCCTGTCTCGCGACGGTCGGCATCCTGCGCAAGGAGACGGCTTCGTGGCGGTGGACATGGTTCTCTATCGGATATTCGCTCGTTCTCGCCTATGCCGCGGCACTAGTTGTAACGGCAGTCGGACGTTGGCTTGGCTATATGTAAGAAAGGATGATGGTGATGCCCTGGTTCGAGATTGTCCTCGTATCCGCTATCTTCGGCTACGCCGGCTGGACGCTGATCCGGCATATCCGCAAAAGCAAGCAGGGCGCGTGCGCCTCATGCGCCCTGAATCGCTCCTGCTCATCCGGAAGCTGCGCTACCGCGCCGAAGCCGGAGCCGGAGCATAAGGTAACCGAATAGAAGCGAAGAAGGAGCGCGCCCGCAATGGGCCGCTCCTTTTTCGATTTTAAGCCGCTTCGCTTCTCCCGCACAGCCCCGGCTTCCGGCTCCGCTTCGCTGCTTGACTTGTTCATGTTCGCTTCACGCACTTCGCCGGCTTCGAATCGCCCCGATCGCTTCGATGAATCTCCGCTCCACGCTGCCCAGATAAGAGTCTCCCCGGCGGATGTAGACGACAGAGACTCTGTTGAACGGGGCCGGAATCGGAAACACGCGGAGCGAGCCGTCCGCCTCTTGCTTCTTCACAGCGGCTCGCGGCACGACGGTAATGCCGAGTCCGGCCGCCACCGTGCCGATAATCGTCTCCAGCGTACCGAATTCCATCACCTTCGTCGGCTGAATGCCTTCCTGCTGCAGCCATCGTTCGAGCTGCGCCCGGTAGCCGCAGCCGCGCCGGAATACAAGCAGCGGCAGATGCAGCAGCTCCCGGAACGGAAGCGGCTTGCCGGGCTTGTGTTCCCATGCGTCCGGTCCGCAGACGAGCACCAGTTCCTCCTCGAAGACCGGAATCGTCTCGATATTGGCTGCGCTCACCGGCCCGGAGACGAACGCGCCGTCCAAATTATAATCAAGCACCTCTTCGGTCAGCTTCTCGGTCACTCCCGTCACGAGAGAGATATCGACCTTCGGATGGTTGCGGTAGAACAGGCTGAGAATATCCGGCAGCCCGACGACCGTCTCGATCGAGCCGATAAGCAGAGAACCGGCCGGATCGTCAGGATCCTGGAACGCCTTCTTCATCTCCGCCATCAGCAAGGCCATGCGCTCCGCATAATGGAGCAGCTTCCGCCCCTCCGCATTCAATGTCATGCCCCGCCGGTGGCGATGGAACAGCGGATATCCGATCTCCTGCTCCATCAGGCGAATGCGGGCGGTTACATTGGACTGGACGTATCCCATCTCCTCCGCTGCCCGGCTGACGCTCCCATGCTCGACGACGGCCAAGAAAATGTGTAAATCGCTTACTTCCATCGTTGGCTTGTCCCTCCGCTCCGCGCTGTACTAGGTATCATTATTAGTGATATCTTAAATCACTTTCAATTGTTTTACAAGATATCTGAACCGAACTATGATGTAGGTTAGCTGCTTTAATTAGGATAGTGCATACAGGAGTGAGTAACATCATGAGCAAGTCCCGTTTCTGGAAAGGTGCTTTATTTTGTTTGTTTTCCGCAATCGCTTGGGGAGCGATGTTCCCTGTGGCCGAGAGTGCGCTGCATCATATCGATCCGTTCTGGTTCTCCGGCATACGCTACAGCGCCGTCACCGTGCTGCTCGTTCTGCTGCTTGCCTGGAAGGAAGGCAGACAGGCATTCCGGACCGAAGGCCATGGCATGAAGCTGTGGGGATTGGGAACACTCGCTTTTATGGTATATAACTTTGGCGTTTTCTGGGGCCAGCATCAATTGGGCAAATCCGGCGTGTTGCTGGCGTCCATCATGGAATCGTTCATGCCGATGCTCGCCGTGCTGCTCGTCTGGTCGCTGACCCGCAAGCGTCCGAATATCCGGACCTTGGGCTGCGTAGCCGTCGCCTTCATCGGCGTGTTGTTCGTCGTCACGAAGGGCGATTTCACCGCCTTCGCGAACGGCGGCCTGAAGCTGCTCCCCCTCCTCTCGGTATTCGCCGGCGTCATCGGATGGGTTGTCTTCACCGTGGGCAGCGGCCAATTCTCCGGCTGGTCGGCGCTTCGCTTCTCTACGCTGACCTGCATCTACGGGGGAGCGACCACGATGGCCGCCGTCCTCGCCCTGACCCTTCTCGGCATCCTCGATGTCCCGGAAGCAACCCAGGTGGTCCGGATCGTCCCGGAAATGCTGTTCATGATCGTCGTGGCGGGTCTGATGGCCCTGCTGAGCTGGATACAGGGCATTCAACAGCTCAATTCGGTGAACGGCATGCTGTTCATTAACTTCGTGCCTGCGACGACCTTCATCATCTCGGTCATCCAGGGCTATACGGTCTCCGCAGCCGAGATTATCGGCTCGCTCCTTATCGTCGGCGCGCTGATCGCCAACAATCTGATTACGCGGCGGGAAGCGGCCCTGGAAGCGCGCAAGCCAGCAGCCCCGCGGCCGTCGCCAGCGCGCCGGCCCGCCAAGAAGCAATCACATGCGCCAGCAGGATAGCACACTTTTCACAACATATAACCCCTATTGGAAAAGGGAGAGACGCCAAATGCGCCTCTCCCTTTTCTCTTGGCGCAACATAATTCGCCGCTCATTCAATGCTTCATTGTGCAAGTCAGTAGTTGTCCAATGCTGTATATCACATTTCAGTACTCATCCAATGCTGCATATCACAATATCAGACTCATCCAATACTGCATAATCACAACATCAGACTCTTCCAATACTGCATATATGCAGTATCTGCTCTCACCACTCTATCCGAAAAAAGAGTTCCTGCAAATGCGCATCAATTTTCCCATTACGACTTCGATCCGAGGCTAGAGAGGCGAAAAAGATGCACTTTTGCAGCAATTTCATCATATTTAGCTAAAAACAAGGAAAAAAGCTGTATTTTTGCAGGAGTTTCTAGCAATCATCGCGTCATAAGGCGGAAATCTTGTTAACTACTTGCAATCACCCCCGACTCCATCACCTCGAGCCGCACTCGCCCCCAACTCGCCCTGTCCCCCACCTCCTGGCCTCGTACTCGATCCGCATCCACAAGGAGACCCCCTATTCGCCCCACACCCGTACCGCATCCGCCACAAGACCAACTATTCGCCACACACCCGTACCGCATCCGCCACGAGACCACTATTCGCCACACACCCGTACCGCATCCGCCACGAGACCACTATTCGCCGCGCACCCGTACCGCATCCGCCACGAGACCAACTATTCGCCTCGCACCCGAACCGAGTCCGCAGGGGGAACACTCATCGCCTCGCATTCGTTCCGGAACTGCAAAGAGACAAAAATCGCCCCGCCTTCCCCGATACTCGACCCGCCCAAAGGCACAAAAATAGCCGAGGCCGACTCTACGCCGGCCCCGGCTATTCCCCGGTTATTCTAGGATGTCATGTCGAACGGCAGACGATTACGCCTCCGACAATACGTATTCGGTAATGGTACGAACCATGACCCCGGTAGCGCCCTTCGGATCGACCCCGCGGCCGCTGCTCAGGAAGGCGGTGCCCGCAATATCGAGGTGAATCCAAGGCAGGCCGTCCGCGAACGTGCCGACGAACAATCCGCCCGTAATCGTGCCTGCCCCGCCTGGAATGGCGTTGCGCACGTCAGCTACGTCGCTCTTCAGCATATCCCAATATTCCTGGTGGGACGGAAGCTGCCAGACGTATTCGTTCGTGCGCGCCGCCGCTTCCTGGAAGCGGGCGAAGAAGGCGTCGTCGTTCGTGACGACTCCCGTCGAGATGCTGCCGAGCGCCACGCCTACGGCCCCCGTCAAGGTCGCCGCATCGATAATCTTGCTCGCGCCGAGCTCCTTCGCATAGGTCATTCCGTCCGCCAGCACCAGACGTCCTTCCGCATCCGTATTCAACACTTCAATCGTACGTCCGCTGTAGGACGTGAGGACATCCCCCGGCTTCAAGGCGTTGCCTGCCGGCATATTTTCGGCCGATGCGACGACGCAGACCACGTTCACCTGCGGCTTCAGACGGCCGATAGCCGCCATCGCGCCCAATACGGCCGCAGAGCCGCCCATGTCGCAGATCATCTCGTCCATATTGCCGGCGCGCTTCAGCGAGATGCCGCCGGTGTCGAAGGTAATCCCTTTGCCGACGAGACCGCACACATCCGTCCCTTCCGGCTTGCCCTGGTATTTCAAGGCGATCATGCGCGGCGGGTTGGACGAGCCTTTGCCTACGCCCAGCAGGGCGCCCATGCCCTTCGCCTCGATCTCCTTCTCGTCCAGCACATGCGCCTCGAAGCCGAACTGCTTCGCCAGCTCCATCGCTGTCTCCGCGAGGCGGCTAGGATACAGCACATTGCCAGGCAGATTCGTCAGATCGCGCGCAAAGGCCGTTCCAAAGGCATAGGCTTGTCCGCGAACCGCGCCTTCGTTCCATGCCTTCTCATCAAGACCTTCTCCGGCCAACGTCACTGCTTCAACGCAGTGAATTGGCTTTGCGTCTTTCTTGTACGTGACACGCTGGTATGCTCCGAGCAAGAAGCCTTCCACCATGACATGCGCCATCGCAGCCGCCTCTTCGCCGGCTGCCTTCTTCAGCTCATCCGGCACGATAACCGTGACGCGGGACAGCTTCAGCTTGACCGCTTCGCGCGCAGCCTCCGCGAGCATCAGACGTACTTGCTTCGTCGCAAGCGCCTCATCCTTGCGGCCGACCGCGATCAGGACGGGAGCCTTCACTTGTCCTGTCGCCGTGACATACGTCTTGCAGCAGCCTGCCTCGAACAGCCCGGCCTTCACCGCTGCCTGACAAGCCTCCGCTCCCGGGAACCCGGAAGCTTGCTCCAGTTCGGAGCGGGATCCAATGACGACGATGCCGTCCGCTTCAATGTCGCTTGCAGCCTTCGCTGCCGTCTGAATGGTAACCTTGTCCAGCCAAGCTACATTCGATAAGTTCACGTATGTATCATCCCTTTTACTAATAATGAAGTGCCCATCGTATCCATACTATCATATCTTCGGTGATTCGGGCACGGCCACGGACGCTTTTCTGTCAAAAATTGTACCGGTGCCGCAGCAGATCTGACTCGGGTGATTACGATGTGACCAAAGGAAGCTTGATAACGAATTCCGTCCATTCTTCCACCTTACTGTCTACGTCAATGATCCCTCCATGATTTTTAATAATGCGGTAACTGACCGACAATCCCAAGCCGGTGCCCTCCGCTTTCGTCGTGAAGAAGGGGTCAAATAAATGCTCCAGCGTCTTCTGCTCCATGCCGATTCCATTGTCCCGTATCCGGATGGCGACATACCTGCCTTCCTTCTCCGATGTGATGCGAATCCGGCCCTGGCGGACTTCCTTCACATGTCCGATCGCTTCAATCGAATTGCGGATAATATTTAAAATGACCTGCTTAATCTGCTTCACGTCAATCGACACGCAGTGCGTATCGCCGTGAAGATCCTCTTCCAGCTCGATTTCGCAGCCTTTCATTAACGCTTCGCTTTCGGTAAGGAGTACGACTTCGCGGAGCAGGGAGGAGATGGGAATCTCTGAGGTCATTGGGGCGGATGGTTTGGATGAATTCAGAAATTCAAAAATGATGTCATTCGCGCGGTCAATCTCCGCGAGGATGATTCGTGCATACTCTTCCTTGCCCAGATGCATCAGATGCGGGCGCAGCAACTGGATAAATCCTCGAATCGACGTGAGCGGATTCCGTATCTCGTGCGCGATGGCGGCCGCAATCTTGCCCAGTATCGCCAGCTTGTCATTCTGGTACGCCGTCTGCTCAATCCGCTTGAAATCCGATACATCCTTGATGCTGAATAAAAAATCGCCGTCCATTTGATCCCCGTAAGTAACGGTAATTAAGTAATGCCTGTCGTTCCGGTCAGAGAATTCATGATAGCGCTTTCTCGTCAAAATAGTATCTTTGTACAACCGCAATATTTTTTTACGCTTGTCCTGTTTGAGCAGAGGATGGAACAGTAACTCCCGCAGACTGCAGCCAATGAGCGCCTTGCGGGGAATATCGAGCAGCTTGGCGGCCTCCACATTGATAAACGAAAGAACGCCGCTGCTATCGAACAATACAATGCCGCTATCCATTTGCTGAAGCACACTTTCATATTTATTGCGCGCCATCTGGGTGGAGTACAATGCCTGTGCGGACCGAAACCAAGGTTCGCGAATCGGGTCTAGTACCAATGTGATCCCCTCCTTGCTTCCCTGTTCTGCCTTATTAGCCATAATCCATTCCATGAAATACAGAAACGAACGATGCAACATTTTCATGGCCTCATCCGTCTCAACATGGGACAGCACGGTAAACATAGCTTCCTCGTGGAAGCTCCATACAATCTCCGGATTCAGCGGAGCGGCACGTGCAGTCTCGCGTGCAAGGTTCAACTCCCTTATTCCGCCGTACAACATATAACGCCTGAGTCCTTTGACATATCGAAGCTTCCATTCCGACCGTTTACACTCTTCCTGTGCGCTTATCGAATTCATGCGGGACTCACCTCATCTACGGCAACCAGTTCCGTTCGGCAAGACCAATTCCAACAGTTCCATCATAGTAAACTTTTGGCAAAAACGTCAACCCTAGATAATGTCGAAAATGTACAAAAAAACTCGTATCCCATAAAAGTAACTTAAAGGATGTGCAACCACAGCCCCATACTAAAAAAGGCGACCCGGCCATGTATCGATGCCCCGTCATCGCAGCTGTTCCTGCGACGGTCCCATACGACCGCGTGTCGCCCTTTCCTTATGTCGAACTCCTCCATTAGACTGGCTCCTATCCTCTCTACTGCTTCATGAGCTGCGCCTTGCGCCGGCTCATCAGAGCGAGTCGCCGCTTCAGCTGCGATTCCCATTGCGTATCCTTCCACTGCTTGGCCAATGCCAGCAGATCGAGCGCATTATCGATTTGGTTGCGGACCAGCTCAAGCGGATCATCATTCTCATGATTAATGCAGTTCTCGAAAAGCTGACTGTCGTCCGTGGTAACGTAATCCTTGAAGTTCACCTCCTCTGCCCCATCGCTTTGAGCATACTCCGCCAAAATTTCATACTCATTTTCCACGAGAAAATGCACCTCGATACGGTGGCACACCGGACACAGCAACAGGGGAACATTTTGTATGCGAGTGCGGTAATGCTGAAGCGTGCCCTTCGTTCCGATCATGCTTGCTCCACAACAGAAACTCATGTTCTCCCTCCTCGGCATGAATACAAGGCTTCTGCATACGGCCGTCTCTCCGTCGTCTTGTTATTTTATTCGATACGGAAGCCGTTAATTCCTTCAACAACAGCTAAGTTCCTCCTAACGTCCCACGTCCCTCTCACGCCTGTCACGTCTAATCCTGCGCTCTGCCGGCATATAGATGTGACATTAACGATCTTCAAAGGGAGGTTCGTCGATGAAGCCTAACATGCTGTTCATCGGCTCGAAGCAGATTGACTATGTCCAGTATGACGAAGCAAGCGGGCAGCTCTATATTCATTACGCAACCGGACGGACGGATGCCTATTGCTCCGTCTCCCCGCATTGGTATGAGCAGCTGCTCCATTCTGAGAATCGTTATGACGATGTCGTTCAGTTGACGGCTCGCTCACGCTCGGAATCAAATGATCAAAGAGCCGTGTCTGTCGATAGGCGCAGCTGATCAAATTAGAGCCCTTCATGTATGTATACCTGTTCGCCGCGGAAATGAAACACGGGTTTATCGCCTTTCAATTTGGAATATTCTGGTTTGCAGTCGGATAGTATTAGGTGTAGTTCGATTTCGTTCGTTTGCACACCCCCATATACCTGAAAGGAGGACCCTCTTATTTCTATCCGCAATGAACTGTTCCCTTCCAACCGCGAATCCATCCGCGAACGACCGTCCGCCATTCACCTAATGGTGAAGAACCCGGACACCCTGTTCGCATACTGGCATATCTCCCCGCGCAGACGTGCTGCCGCGGAACGGCATTACGGCCGCCCCTGGAGCACGATGACGAAGAACATCCGTCTGTACGCCGCGCCGCATCCTGGACGGCTGCAGTCCGGGGACGGAGATGCGCCGCTTCCTTATCACGATTGCCGCGATTCCAGAATCCAAGGGGATGAAGCGGCTTCGGCATATCTTCGTCCTGTGCTGCCCGGAGGAGCCCATACGGCCGATTTCGGCATTCTGGATGACGACTCCCAATTCGTCCCGCTTGTCCGTTCTTCCATTGTATGCATCCCTATGTCCGCACATGCATCTGCCCATTCGGTCCGGCTCCATTCCGCTTCATCCGGAATCATGCCGCCCAAGTCCGAGACCGGCACTTTATTCGAGCAATTTTCCGTATATACGCTATATTCCAAGCATGAAGGAGTCCACGCATGATCACAACAGTTCCGCATTGCAAGCGTACCTCCCCCGCAAGTACGGGGCAGATCGCTCTTCTTCTCCATGCCCATCTGCCCTATGTGCGCCATCCCGACCGCAGGGGCACGCTGGAGGAGCGGTGGTACTTCGAAGCCGTGATGGAGACGTATCTTCCGCTGCTGGATCGGTTCCGGCAGCTTGAGCGGGACGGCATCCCGTTCCGGTTGACGATCTCGCTCTCCCCTGCCCTGCTCGCCATGATGGACGACCGCCGGCTTCACGAACGGTTCGAAGCGCATCTGGCTCAATCCATCCGCCTCGCCTCCTCCGAGCTCGAGCGGCTGGCGGCGGAGGGCGCGCTGCGGGAAGCCGCCGCCATGTATCTGGAGCGCTGGCGGCGGTACCAAGCGCTGTACCGGGATTGGGGCGGGCGTCTCATCGACGGCTTCCGCCATTATATGGAGCGTGGCCATCTGGAGTGCATCACCAGTGCCGCGACCCACGCTTTCCTGCCTTACGTGAAGCAGGAGAAGCTGGTGCGCGCCCAGTTGGAGGCCGGGCTGCAGGAGGCGGAGCGACATCTCTGCCGGCGCCCGGCGGGGCTGTGGCTGCCCGAGTGCGCCTATTCGCCCGCCCTCGCGCCGCAGCTGCAGGCCTGCGGCATTCGTTACGTCGCCGTCGCGTACGACACCTGGACGAAGGCGCACCCGGCTCCGTCGTCCCTGCCGCACGCCCCTGTCATGACGACAGGAGGCATCGCGGCGTTCGCCGGGGATCCGGAGTCGTCCCGCCAAGTGTGGAGCAGCCGCGAGGGCTATCCCGGAGATGCCGACTACCGGGAATATTACCGGGATATCGGCTTCGATCTCGGCTGGCATGACGAAGCGGAATGGAACTATATCCGCCCTTATCTGCTGGAGGACGGCAGCCGGCTCAATACCGGGCTCAAATATTACCGCATTACCGGAGCGCAGGCGGCGAAGGCTCCGTACTGTCCGGAGCGGGCGCTCGCCAAGGCCCGGGAGCATGCCCGGCATTTCCTCGACTGCCGGGAACGGCAGCTCCAGGAGGCCCGGGCTAACATGGACCGCCTCCCCGTCGCGGTCTGCCCTTACGATGCGGAGCTGTTCGGCCATTGGTGGTACGAAGGGCCGCTCTGGCTTGAGGCGCTCTTCCGGGAGCTGCATGAACGGCAGTCAAGCCAGGCAAGCGGCCTCGCCTTCGTCACGCTTGGGGAGGCTCTCGCCGAAGCGGATCTGCCGACGTCGCCCGAGGCCGAGCTTCCGTTCGGGAGCTGGGGCCGCGGAGGGTACGGCGAAGTCTGGCTGCAGGAGCGCAACGATTGGATCTATCCGCTGCTGCATGAAGCGGAGGACCGATTGGTCCAGGCCGCGGAACGGCTGCGCAAGCAGGCCGACCCGGGTCCAGTGCTGGACGGCATGATGAACCGGGCGCTGAAGGAGTGGATGCTTGCCGCGAGCAGCGACTGGGCTTTCATCATGGATGCCGGCACCGTGGTGGAATATGCGGCAGCACGGACACGGGAGCATCTGCGCCGCTGCCGGATTATGCTGGACGGCGTCATGGCGGGACAGGAAGAAAAGGAGCTGTTCCGGCAATGGGAAGCGGAATATCCCTGCTTCCCCGCCCTCGATTATCGGACGCTGCTCGGTGAAGATGAAGGGGGGAGCGCCCTTGAGCAACGCTTCGTCCCGATGGACGCCCCGGAACCGGCTGCCCGGGTGCTGATGCTCGCCTGGGAATTCCCGCCGCTCGTCGTCGGCGGACTGTCGCGCGCTGTCTACGACCTGTCGCGGCATCTCGCGCGCGGGAATTGCGAGGTGCACATCCTGACCCGCGATGTCCCCGGGTCTCCGGCGTACGAACAGATGGACGGCGTCCATGTCCACCGCGCAGCGATGCTCGCCCCGTTAACTCCTCCCGCCTTCATGGATTGGGTCTTCCAGATGAACGCCGCCCTGAGCGACGGCGCGGATGCGCTCGTGGGGGAAGGCTTGCGCTTCGATTATATGCATGCGCATGACTGGCTCGTCTATCCAGCGGCACACGATCTGAAGGAGACATACGGCTGGCCGCTCATCAGCACGATTCACGCGACGGAATACGGGCGCAACCATGGGCGGATTGAGAGCGGGCTGCAGCGCCGGATTCACGGCATGGAGCAGCGGCTCGCCGCCGAATCGGATCATGTCATCGTGTGCAGTTCGGCGATGCAGGACGAGGTGCAGCGGATCTTCGATCTTCCGCGCAGCCGCATCTCGAAGATTCCGAACGGAGTCGCCATGGCAGAGGAGGGCGGCGAAGCGCCGGCAAGACAGTTGAAGCGGACGGCGGCAGTACATTCTGCCCAAGAGCCGGAAGCATACGGGCCGATGCTGTTCTATGTCGGCAGGCTCGTGTACGAGAAGGGCATCCATGTGCTGATCGATGCCATGCCGCAGATTCGGCAAGCCGTGCCCGGCGCGAAGCTCCTCATCGCGGGAACGGGACCGATGAAGCGAGAGCTGGCCGCCCGGATCGAGGCTCGCGGGCTCGCGGGGCAGGCCCGGCTGCTCGGCTTCGTGAACGATGAGACGCGCGACGCATACATACAGGCAGCCCGTGTCTGCGTATTCCCCAGCCTGTACGAACCGTTCGGCATCGTCGCCCTGGAAGCGATGCGCTTCGGCACCCCTGTCGTCGTCTCCGACACCGGCGGGCTCGCCGAGATCATCCGCCACGGGATCGACGGCTACAAGGCGCTGCCCGGGCATGTCGAATCCTTGGCCTGGCATGTGACCGATCTGCTGCTTCACCCGGAACGGGCCTCCCGCATGGCCGCGGAAGCCGTCCGCACCGTGCGCCGGCAGTACGACTGGCGCGCCATCGCCGCATCGACGAGAGAAGTATATGAAGGAGTGAGTCCCTGATGAAAGCCGTAATTATGGCCGGCGGCAAAGGTACCCGGCTGCGCCCGCTCACGCTGCATACCCCGAAACCGATGGTTCCGCTGTTGAACCGGCCGTGCATGGAATATGCACTGGATCTGCTGCGGAGCTGCGACATTTACGAGATCGGCGTAACCGTGCAGTATCTTCCCGAGGTCATTCGCAATTATTTCGGCGACGGGTCTGACTTCGGCGTGAAGCTTCATTACTTCGAAGAGGAGAGCCCGCTCGGGACCGCCGGCAGCGTCAAGCATGCCGCCTCCTTCCTCGACGAGACGTTCCTGGTCATCAGCGGGGACGCGCTGACCGACTTCAATCTGCGCGACGCGATCGAGTTCCATCGGCAGAAGCAGGCGATCGCCACGATGGTGATGGCGCGCGTCGCCTCTCCGCTCGAATACGGCGTCGTCATGACCGATGGCGACGGGAGGGTGACCCGCTTCCTGGAGAAGCCGGGCTGGAGCGAGGTATTCAGCGATACGGTCAATACGGGCATTTATATTATGGAGCCGGAACTGCTAGAGCGAGTACCGGACGGCGTCAGCTACGACTTCAGTCTCCAGCTCTTCCCGCAGCTGCTGGAGGAAGGGCTCCCCCTCTACGGCTATGCGGCGGAAGGCTACTGGTCCGACATCGGAACGCTTCAGCAGTACCGCCAGACGCAATACGACATGCTTGATCGCAAAGTCGCTGTCCGCATTCGGGCAGCCGAACCGATGCCCGGCCTGTTCGTGGAGGAAGGGGTGCGCCTGCCGTCCCGCATCCGGCTGATCGGTCCTTCCTACATCGGCGCGGGCTGCACCCTTCACCCTTCCTGCTCTATCGGCCCGTATACGATTCTCGGTGCGGGCAATGTCATCTTTCCGCACAGCGCGCTGGAGCGCAGCATCGTCTGGAACGGCTGCAGCATCGGCAGCCGCGCCGAGCTGCAGGAAGCGCTGCTGATGGATCGAACGCAGGTCGGGCAGGACGTCCGCATCCAGGAAGGAGCGGTCATCGGGAGCGGCTGCGCGCTCGGCGACAAGTCGGTCATCCGCCCGGAGGTCAAGCTGTGGCCGGGGAAGCGCGTCGATCGCCTGCGCACCGTCAACGCCTCGCTCATCTGGAGCGAGGACGCGCCGGCCTCCCTCTTCCGCGGCAGCCGCATCTGCGGCACGCCGAACGCGGATCTGACGCCCGCCTTCGCGGGAGAGCTGGCTGCCGCCTACGGCTCGGTGCTGCCGGCGGGGGCGTCCGTCGTGCTGGCCCGCGGCCCGCATGACTTCGATGCGCTGCTCCAGACGGCGTTCGCAGCCGGGCTCCGCTCTGCCGGCGTCCATGTCACCGACATCGGCGAAGTGTCGGCGGCTTGCGCCCGGTACACGGTCCGGAAGCTCGGCGCAGCCGGTGCGGTGCATATCGGACTGTGCCCTCCGGCCGCAGGGGCCGGTCCGGAGCGGGGCGCTCTCTGCTGGATGGATGCCGAGGGGCGGCCCCTCTCCAGCGCCGCCGCGCGCAAAATAGAGCAGGCCTACTTCCAGGAGGATTATGCGCGGGGCGCAGTCGATCGGCTGGGCAGATTCGAATCGTATGCCCACGCCCGGTCGGAGTATATCGCGGCGCTGCAGCGCGAGCTCGATCTGGAGCCGATCGCGGCGGCGAACTACGCCTTCGTCCTGCACGCCCCTGCTGCCCACGCGCCCGAGATCGAAGCCTGGGCGGCCATGCTCGGCGGGACCCGAATCCATCTCCGGGCGGAGACATCCAGCCCTGCCGCTGTCCTGGAGCAGGTCCGCCGTCTGGGCGCCGACTTCGGCATCGCCTGGGATGCGGACGACCGGCTGCAGGTCATCACGCCGGACGGCGGCCTGCATGAGCCGGAAGCGCTGCTTCCGCTGATGGTGCGGGCCCTGGCGCTGCGCGGCATCCGGGCTTCCCTCGGCATGCCGGTCAGCGCGCCCGCAGCCGTCGAAGCCGCGGCAGCAGGAAGTCTGCTGCAGATCGTCCGCACGAAGGAGGATCTCCACGCCCAGATGGAAGCCACCTCCGGTCTGCCCCTTCATCCGGGGGCCCATCCGCTGTATGCTGCCGGCCTGCTCATCCAATGCGCCGCCGCCGAAGGAAGGACGCTCTGCCAGCTGCAGGAGCAGCTCCCTTCGCTGTGCATGGCGAAGGAGGAGCTTCTGTGCCGCCGGGAGGAGACTGGGCCGCTGCTGCGGGGGATGACCGAATGGGTGCGGAAGGGGAAGCACCGGGCCGAATTGCTGGACGGGATCCGGCTGCAGGCCGAGGACGGATGGGTCCTGATTCTGCCCGACGCCGACGAGCCCCGCTTCCTGATCGTCGCCCAGGCGGACAGCATGGATAACGCGCGACGCCTGGCCCGGCAGTATGCCAACCGGCTGGCGAAGACACAGCTTCTCATAAGGAAGTGATACGATGCCGAGACCGCTTGTCGTAGGCAACGGCAAGTTCCTTGTCAACCTGGACGATCGTTGCTCTATCCGGGATATCTATTATCCGTATGTCGGCCAGGTCAATCATGTCGGCGGCTACCGCTGCCGCACCGGCCTATGGGTGGACGGCCGGTTCAGCTGGCTGGAGGACGCCGCCTGGCGCGTCAGGCCGGCCTATGCCGAAGACTCCCTCGTTACCGAGGTGGAGGCCTGCCATGACGGCCTCGGCTTGACGCTGCGGATCAATGATGCCGTCCACCAGCGGGAAAATATCTTTCTGCGGCGCGTTCAGTTGCGGAACGAAGCGGATAAGGCGCGGGAGATTCGAGTTTTTTTCCATCAGGATCTGGCCATTAACGAGACCGAGGTGGGAGATACCGCCGCCTTCTACCCGGATAACCGGACCTTGTTCCACTACAAAAAAAACAGCTACTTCATGTTCAACGGCTTCTCCGCCCAAGCGGAGGGAACGACAGCCGGCATATACGAATATACGACCGGGATCAAGCGGTTCCATCAGGCCGAGGGGACGTGGAAGGATGCGGAGGACGGCCATCTGATGGGCAATTCGATTGCGCAGGGCTCGGTGGACAGCACGTTCAGCCTGCGCCTGATCGTCCCGGGCGGCGAGATGCGGGAAGCCTATTACTGGTTCAGCGCCGGCAGCCGGCTGGAAGAGGTAAAGCGTCTTGACCGTTATGTGGCCGACAGCCACCCCGGGAGACTGATCGATCGGGTGCGCACCTATTGGCAACGTTGGGCGAACAAGCGGAACAAGCCGTTCGCCGATCTGGAGCCGGATCTCGTGCGGCTTTACAAGCAGAGCCTGCTGGTGGTCCGCAGCCAGACGGACGTGAACGGCGCGATTATCGCCGCCAATGATACGGACATCATGCAGTTCAACCGGGATCATTACAGCTATATGTGGCCGCGAGACGGCGCGCTGGTCGCGCAGGCGATGTCCGCCGCGGGTTATCACGGCATGATCGCTCCCTTCTTCCGCTTCTGCGCGGATGCATTGACTGAGGACGGTTATTTGCTCCATAAATATAATCCGGACGGAACGGTAGGCTCCAGCTGGCATCCGTATCTGCATGACGGTCAGGAGCAGCTGCCCATTCAGGAGGATGAGACTGCGCTCGTCCTGCATGCGCTCTGGCAAGATTATGAACTCCATGACGATATCGAATTGCCGCAATCGCTGTACCGCGCCTTCATCCGCAAGGCGGCGCGCTTCCTGCTCGAATACTGCGACGACCGCCTTGGCCTCCCCCGCCCGAGCTATGATCTGTGGGAAGAGCGGTACGGCATCTTCACCTTCACCTCCGCCGCCGTGTACGGGGGATTGACGGCGGCCGCCCGCTTCGCCGCCCTGTTCGGCGATGACGAGCGCTCGGACGCCTATGCGCGGGGGGCGGAGGAGATCAAGGCCGGGATGCTGGGTCATCTGTGGAACGAGGAACACGGCCGGTTCGCGCGCGGGCTGCATCGGGTCGACGGCCAATGGCGGCAGGATATGACGCCGGAGAGCAGCATCTTCGGCATCTACGCCTTCGGCGTGCTGCCGCCGGACGATCCGCGCGTCGCCTCGACGATGCGCTCCTTGAGAGAGGCGCTGTCGGTGCGCAGCGCCACGGGCGGAATCGCGCGCTATTGGGGCGATTACTATTTTCAGCGCTGCTCCGACATGGAGGCGGCGCCCGGCAACCCTTGGATCATCTGCACGCTCTGGTTCGCTTGCTACGACATCGCCACCGCAACCTCGCTCGAACAGCTCGTATCGGCGCGCCGTACGCTGCGCTGGGTCGCCGATCACAGCCTGCCGAGCGGTCTGCTGCCGGAACAGCTCGATCCGTACGACGGCAGCCCCGTATCAGTCGCGCCGCTTACTTGGTCGCATGCGACCTATATCGATACGGTGCTCAAATATGTGGCCAAGTACGAGCAGCTCCAAGCTTCGCAAGCTTGCTTCTGATCTAATGTTCGCACCTATGAACAAGCAGCCTGACGGCGGATTTTTGTCTCCCCGTCAGGCTGCTCTGCCAATAAGATATGCTTTTTTTCCCGTAATCTGTCCGAGGATCCCGTGCGCCGGGTCAGTCCGTGAACTCCGATTGCAGCATGCCCATATGGATAATATGATGCCACGCTCCATCGCGGAACAACGCCTCCCGGGAGACGCCTTCCCGGCGGAAGCCGATCTTCTCGTACAAGGCAACGGCTCTTGCATTGAAATCGAAGACCCGCAGCGACACGCGGTGCAGATTCAGCTCGCGGAAGGCGTAGCGCAGCAGCAACGAGAGCGCCTCGCGTCCGTACCCCTTCCCCCAATAATCCGGCTCGCCGATATCGATAATCAGCTCGGCGTTCCGGTTCTTCTCATCGATCGCGATAAGCGAAGTGATGCCGATCGGCTTGTCGTCCGCCGCATCCGCGATAATGTATGATTTGGAAGCCGAAGAGCCAAGAATGACATTTTTCACGAAGCCCGCCGTCTCCTCCTCCGTATATACGTCCATCGCCGGGTTCGTCCAGTACATCGCTTCCGGCGTATTTCTCCACTTATGATACACGCTGACGTCCTGCTCCGTCATTTTGCGGAGCTTGATTCGCTCTGTTGCAAACATGGCCGCTCTCCTCTCATTCCTCGTAAAGTACAAATAGTGCAAGCTTGCCCCTCTATTATCTCCTTTGTCAAAAGCGGAAAAAAGGGTATAATCATGAGTCAAATGTCCCCTTTTATAATAGAGGTGAAACATGAACACTGATTATTTGGATATGCGCGCCCATTTCTACCCGCGCGAGTCGGAGGGCCGCGTCCGGTTCCGGCTGGACGAGCTGGCTGCGGTCTGGAAGTGCAGCAGCAAGCAAGCGAAGCGCAAATTAAAAAAACTGGATGAAAGCGGCTGCTGCTCCTACGTTCCCGGAAGGGGCAGGGGCAATTGCTCGGAGATCCGGTTCCGTTCCCTTTTCCAAGACGATCTGGACGCGGCGATCAGGCATAGTCTGCTTGCTAAAAATATGGATCTGCTGATGCATATTCTCCAGCTTCCTTGTCCGAAGCAGTGGAGCGGTCAACTGCTTCGCCCGATTCACGAGCTGCTGGGGCTTCAGGCGCCGGATCCGATTACCGATGTGCTGCAGGCGATCGTGACCTTGCCCGTGACGAATCTTGATCCGGCCCAGGCATCCGTTACGTACGATCTGATGCTCGTCTCGCTCATCGGCGACACGCTGCTGCGGTATGATGCGAAGCGGGATCAGCTGCTTCCTCATCTGGCAGCCGCCTGGGAGACGGACGCGGACTGCCGGACGTGGACCGTCTATCTGCGCAAGCAGGTCCGCTTCCATCACCGCCGGCCGCTGACAAGCGGCGACGTGAAGTTCAGCCTGGAACGGTTGATGCGCCCGGACTGCGCCAACCGTTGGCTGACCGAGGATATCGGCACTGTCGACTGCATGAACCCGCTCACCGTCCGGATTGTTCTGAAGCGCCCGAACCCGCTGTTCGGCCGCTTCCTGGCGGCGGCGCCGACGACGATCGTGGCGGAGGATACCCCTGTTCATGACAAGCATTTCACCGGAACCGGCCCGTATATGCTCACCGAATGCAATCGGCTCAAAGCCGTGCTGGAAGCGTTCGATGATTATTTTGGGCTGCGGCCTTATATCGACACCGTCCAATTTTGGCATATGCGGGCGGATGCCGCCCATCAGATCGGCTACCGCCTGGCCGGGATCGGCGCACAATCTGAAGCGATGAGAAACGGCGATGAAGGCGGGGAGATAGATGAGGTGGCCGTGGAGGAACGGATCGAGCAAGGCTTCCGCTTCCTTTTGTTCAATACGAGGCACGCCGGGCTGATGCAGGACCGGGCGCTGCGGCACGCCATTCATGAGCTATGCGACGTGGAAGCGATGTGGCGCGATCTGGGCCGAAGCGGGCTCGTTCCGGCCTCGCATTTTATCCCGGGGAAGAGCAAGCCGTTCGCACGGAGCCTGCGTAAGGCCCGGCACTGGCTAGCCCAGAGCGGCTATAAGGGCCAGGAGGTGCACCTGTCCCTGCTCGATCTGCCTGCGGCATGGGAGGAGGGGCTCTGGCTGAAGCGGCGGGCGGCACGGATCGGGCTCAATCTGGTTCTTCATCCGTATGCGCTCGACGAGCTGTATGACAGCTCTGCCGGGGAGCGGATGGACTTGAGTTTGTCCGGTTACGTCTCGACGCATGACCCGCTTCTGTCCATGATGGGAGCCTTCCATAACCCGGTGCTTCCTTTTCGAAAATGGATGGCTAGCGAGCATATCCACCCCATCGACGGGATGCTGGAACAGATGAAGGAAGCGGCACCTCTCGCGGGGGAAGCGCTTGGCGATAACATTATCCGCTATCTCCATGACAACATGCTGCTCGTCTTTCTGTATCATCCGCGGCATTGGCACCGCTTCGATCTGACGCTGCGGCACATTCAATTCGATCCCTTCGCCTTCCCCGATGTAACCGCGTTATGGGTGCGGCCGGCGTGGACGGCAGAGGGGATGCGGCAGCCATAGCGGACGGATGCTCCCGGAAGAGGCGGTCGTAGCGGACGGATGTTCCGGGCACCGGCAGCATGAGCGGGCATCACATCCCGGCGGCACCGCCACTCTGAGGCAATGATGAAAAAAGGCCAACCCGTAATCTCCGGTTAGCCCAATAGAGTAGAGGATGAGGCTATCCCTTTTTATCTTCCAAGAGACAGCCCTATCCCCGCTTCCCACAGCTCGACTAGCCGCAAAAAACGGCGAAAATGCAGATTTTCCTTGTGACGTGTGCTCCGTTAGAGGACTTCCTGCAAAACGGCATCAATTTCGGGATATCTGATGGATAATTGACACAAATGGATGAAAATAATGTATTTTAGCAGGAATTCCATTTATATATGCCTGAAATAGCGAAAATTGCTGCATTGGCGCAGGATTTTACTGATCCATCATCTTCTGCCGCTTTTCCCGCTTCCGTTTTTTCCCCCGGCGTTTTTCCCCTTCCGCCTTCCTCTGTCGGCCCACGTCGCTCCCTGCTCATCATCCCGCAAATTATCGGCTCCAGAGTCCGGAACTTCCTGCCATTCATATGAGATATCGGTTCCGGGGTCCGGGACGTCCTGCAATTCATACGAAATTTGATGCCGGTGTCCGAGGCGTCCTACACGCCGCCCCACCGCAACAACGTCTAAAAGGCCGCATGCTCCGATCGCATGCGGCCCATCGCGGCCTGCGGCCATGCGGGCGCAGGCCGGCCTCAACTTGCCTATACTATACGTATTGCTTCATCCAGCCGGCAATCCGGTTCAGGCGTTCTACGCGCAGCTCGGGATGCCCGTTGCGCGACAGATCGTGGTTCGCGCCCGGGAACCGCACCAGCTGGGTTGTCTTGCCCAGACGCTTCAAGGCCACGTACAACTGCTCGGCTTGCTCGATAGGGCAGCGCAGATCGTCCTCTCCGTGCAGAATCAGCAGCGGCGTCTGCACCTCATGTACATAAGCGAGCGGAGAATGCTTCCACAGCTTCTCCGGATCCTCCCACGGCTGGGCACAGATCTGATACTCGGTGAAATAGTAGCCGATATCGCTGACGCCATAGAAGGAGAACCAGTTCGAGATCGAGCGCTGGGTGACGGCGCCCTTGAAGCGGTTCGTATGGCCGACAATCCAGTTGGTCATGAAGCCGCCGTAGCTGCCCCCGGTTACGCCGAGCCGCTCTTCATCCACGAACTCGTAGCGGGCGATGGCCTGATCCAGCGCTTCCATAATGTCCTCGTAATCCTTCCCGCCATAGTCTCCGCGGCAAGCATCAACGAATTGCTGTCCGTAGCCGTGACTGCCGCGCGGGTTCGTATACAGCACCGCGTAGCCCTGGGCGACAAGCAGCTGGAATTCATGCACGAACGAATTCGCGTACATCGTATGCGGACCGCCGTGAACCTCGACGATCGCCGGCACCTTGTCTCCCGGAGACATCCCTGGCGGCTTCATCATCCACGCCTGCACCTTCCAACCGTCGGAGGTCTCGGCCCAGAACGATTCCGGCCGGCACAGCTCCAGATCCGCCAGGAAGTCTTCGTTCGGGGCGGCCAGCCGGCGCTCTTCGCCCGTATGCGTATCCATGACGAACAGCTCTCCCGGCTGCAACGGATCGGCTGAGATGAAGACGAGCCGCTGCCCATCCTTCGTCACCGTAAATTGGGTAATCTCCCGATCGCCGGAGGTTAGGAGCTCATAGCCTCCCTCCAGCGGGAAGCGGGCGACCTGGACGCTGCCTTCCGCCGAGACGAGCGAGTAGACGGCGGAACCGTCCGGCGTGAAGACGGGAGCGGAAGACCCGCCCGCCTTCATGTCGGTCACGGCCGCATTGCCGAGATACAGATCGAGATCGGCGGTTACGCACACGGTGGCTCCCCCCGCGGCCGGTACGGCATAGAGGCGGATTAAGGTCGCGTTCTCATATTGGCGATCATGACCGAAGAACGCGATCGTCTGTCCGTCCGGCGAGAAGGCGAGCTTGCCGATGACAAGACCGGATTCGGTCACTCGGCGGCAAGTGCTGTCCTCGCAGTTCACGATGAAGATGTCTTGCGTGAAGACGAGATCCGGGTCGACTGCCTCATCCTCTACGCGCTTGGCGGAGAAGGCGGCATGAACGCCGTCCGGCGACCAGGTGAACTCATGAATATCGTAATCCCCGGAAGTCAATTGAACGATCGAGCCCGATTCGGGATGAAAAACAAATAAATGCGTGCGCTTTCCGTCCAGCAATCCTTTGCCGTCCGCCTTGCATTTCAACCGATCGATGACGAGCGCCTGCTTGCCGGGTTTCTCCTTGCCGTCTTCCTGCTGCTCCTTCTCTTCGCTCTTGGCCGGATCGATGCTTGATGTATACAACAGGCGGGAACCGTCCGGTGACCAGGCAAATGCGCTGACGCCGGACTCCGCGTCCGTAATGGCTTCCGCTTCGCCGCCATCGGCTGCCATCGTCCAAATCTGTTGGTGCTTCCCCTTCTTGCGCAGGAAGCCCAGCTTCGTCCCGTCCGGCGACCAGACAGGCGCGCCGTCCTGCTCTCCGTGCGTAAATGCCATGTTCTTGGTTCCGTCTGCTGCCGTGATATGTATGCGTGAGCGGTAACCGCTCTTCTCCTCATTGACCTGCTTCGATACATAAGCAATCGTTCCGTCCTGCGGATTGACGGCCGGGTCGCTTATCCATACGAACCGGTATAGATCTTCCGCTGTGATGGCACGCTTATCCATCGTAACACCTCCCATGATTGATATACATAGTATGGCACCCCTTCCCTGTATAAGACAAGCCCAAGATGGCAAAGTCCCGCGGGCAGATTGCCCCGGACCGATGTGTTTCCCCTCGATTCGTTCAACACCAGATGCTTGCCGCTTCGCCACCCGTTATTTGGCCGCCTTCCGGACTGGCATTCGGCCCCCTCTTCTCGTGCCCGCTTTCCGCTCCCCTTCGCCGCCAACCACGTCCGAATTGTGCTTCTCCCCCCTCTTAGCTGCCCTTGCCGCCGCATTTCCCCCTGCATACTCTATTCAATGACTCTACTATTCTATAAATAAAAAGGCGGTGTTTTAGATGGAATGGCACTATCATCAGCCCGTGTTCGCATCAGATTCCGCGCTGGAGCTGCCGCAACTTTTCATGACGAATGGGGCCTGGTCCGGCCATCGCCGGTTCGCGTATGATCTGGTCCGCTTCGCCCGGCCTCGTACCATCGTGGAATTGGGCGCCTTGTACGGGACCTCGTTCTTCGCCTTTTGCCAGGCGGTGAAGGACGGACAACTGAACTCCCACTGCTTCGCCATCGATTCATGGCGGGGCGATCCGCATGTCGGCATCTATAACGACAGCGTCTTTCATGCGGTTCAGGCCGTTACGGCCCGCGAATTCCCTCATATCGGCACCTTGGTGCGGAGCGACTTCAACGGAGCCGTAAACTATTTCGCTGACGGATTTATCGACATCCTCCATATTGACGGCTATCACACCTACGAAGCGGTTCGCAATGACTATACAACCTGGCTTCCGAAGCTGGCCGAGAACGGAATCGTATTGTTCCATGACATTGTCATCCGCATGGGAGATTTCGGTGTATACCGGCTGTGGGAAGAGCTTCAGGGACATCCCCATATCACATTCACTCATTCATGCGGACTTGGCGTGCTGTTCCCCAAAGGATGTCCTGCCGATTGGCTGCCGCTGATCGAGAATCAGGAAGCGCTTGTGGCGAACTATGCCGCGGGACAAATGTAGACGGGCTTCTGGGGCGTTACCCGTTCCTCTGCCGCAAGACAGCAGCAAATCTGCACAAGGAGGGCTGGATCGATGAATACGATCCCTAATCTTTTCTATCACCGGACGCGAGACTGGGCTGCCAGGTATGCCTTTGATATTCAATCGCTGCAAGAGCGGTACAAAATCATTTATCCGGAAGAAACCGCCGTCTTGCCTGCGCCCAAAGGGGTGGACTTGCCCCGTTGGCCGCCGCTATGCCGCTTCGACGAGGCCTTTGTGGCAGTCATCCCGGAAGGAAGAGTCATGACGGGGTGCGGGTACGTTGTTACCCCCGACCATCGCCGGCTTCTCGACGTGGAACTCGCCTATCCCTACCCGTTCAACGAGCTTCCTCCGCCGCAATATACAACTGACACCGTGGCCACATTAATGTGGGGCTGGAATATTCCCGGCTCCGCATATACACATGCCATTTTCGGGCATTGGTTTTTTGACATTTTGCCCCGAATTCATCTGCTGGAACAGAGCGGAATCGCTATCGATAAATATTTGATTGGCCAACTGATTTATCCATTTCAATATGAATCGCTGCAAATGCTCGGTTTTCCGATGGATAAGTTAATTCAAGTCGACCGGAACGACTTCCATCTGGCCGCGCGCAAGCTGGTCGTGCCTGCCGTCCCGTTCGTTCTGGGCGGGTGTCCCCGTTGGGCCAATCAATTCATCCGCTCCCGCCTGAAAGACGCTCATTCCATTCCTCCCCGTCCCGGCTATGAACGAATCTATGTCAGCCGGCAGGATGCGCACGTCCGTCACGTCGTCAATGAAGAGGAAGTTATGCAAGTGCTGGCCGAGAATGGCTTTGTCCGCATTGTGCTCACCCCGCTGTCCACGGCGGATAAAATTGCAATCTATTCTTCCGCTCACATTATCGTCTCTCCGTTCGGAAGCGGAAGCATTAATACTGTTTTTTGCAATCCAGGCTCTACCCTGATCGAACTAACGCCTGTTACGGTTATGGATGGTTACTTCTGGAAAATAAGCAATCATGCCGGGATGAACTACTTCGAGGTGCTCTGTAATATCGAGCAGCCGCCGAAGCCGCTCGGCGGCTCTGACAACCTGATCGTAGACATTGACAAGCTGAAGCGCGTGCTTCATATGGCGGGAATCTAGTCGCGTCCGCAAATAGAAATGCCGCTGCTAGGGCGCGCTCTCATCTCAATGAGTCTATTATCTAGGAAGGTGGTGTGCATTGCGATGCATTGGAACTATCATCAGCCTGTGTTTGCAACGGATTCCGCGCCGGAGCTGCCGCGTGAGTTCATGACGCATGGCGCCTGGTCCGGCCATCGCCGCTTTGCATATGATCTGGTCCGCTTCGCCCGGCCTCGCACGATCGTGGAATTGGGCACGCTGTACGGCACCTCGTTCTTCACCTTCTGCCAAGCGGTGAAGGACGGACAGCTTGCGGCGCGCTGCTTCGCGGTCGATACCTGGAAGGGAGACCCGCATGCCGGCAGCTATGACGATGTCGTCTACCAAGCGGTGCAAGCCGTTACGGCCCGTGAATTTCCGTATATCGGCACCTTGGTGCGGAGCGATTTCGACGGGGCGGTGAATCTTTTCGCCGACGGTTCCATTGATGTGCTTCATATCGACGGCTATCACACCTATGAGGCCGTTCATCACGACTATACGACATGGTATCCGAAGCTGGCCGAGAATGGGATCGTGCTGTTCCATGACACTGCGGTCCGCCTGTGGGATTTCGGTGTATACCGGTTGTGGGAAGAACTCGGGACGCATCCGCACATTACGTTCCCCCATTCGAACGGGCTCGGCGTCCTGTTCCCCAAAGGTTGTCCAGTGAACTGGCTGCCTCTGATCGCGAACAAGGACGCGCTTGCGGATAACTATGCCGCAGGACAAGTGTGATGCATGGCCATGCCGGCTACTGCGGCACCCGGCGATGATGAGCAGAGGAGGGCTTGAATTATGAATACGATACCCGATCAGTTTTATGTAAAGACACGGGACTGGGTTGCCCAGTTTGCCTCTGACCCTCAGCTCGTGCATGAAAGGTATAAAGTCATTTATCCGAAGGAAACGATTCATCTGCCTGCGCCCAACGGAGAGGATGGGAAGCGCTGGCCATCGGCATGCCATTTCGAGGAAGCCTTCGTGGCGGTTATTCCGGAAGGAAGAATCATGACCGGGAACGGCTATGTCGTCACTCCCGATCATAAGCGGCTGCTCGATGTGGAGTATGCCTATCCTTATCCGTTCAGCGAGCTTCCTCCGCCGAAATATACGGAGGAGACGGTAGCCACCTTGATCTGGGGCTGGAACATTCCCGGGGTCGCTTATACGCAGGCCATTTACGGCCATTGGTTTTTCGACATTTTGCCGCGGATTCATTTGCTAGAGCAAAGCGGCATCGTTATTGACAAATATTTGATTGGCAAGCTGACGCATTCGTTCCAATATGAATCGCTTCGAATGCTCGGCTTCCCGATCGACAAATTAATTGAAGTTGACCGCGATGACTATCATCTCGTCGCGCGCAAGCTGGTCGTGCCTGCGGTCCCGGTCATCCTCGGCAAGAGCCCGCGCTGGGCCTATCAATTCATCCGCACGCGGTTGAGAGATGATCACCAAATTCCGCCCCGGCCAGGGTTTGAGCGAATTTATGTCAGCCGGGAGGATGCACACGCCCGCTTCGTCGTCAATGAGGAGGAGGTCATGCAGGTGCTGGCCGAGAAGGGCTTTACCCGCATCGTGCTCACCCCGCTGTCCATGGAAGAGAAGATCTCCATCTACTCTTCCGCTCAAGCCATCGTCGCCCCGTTCGGAAGCGGCAATGTGAATGTTGCGTTCTGTAATCCGGGTACAACGATGATCGAGCTGTCTCCCATAACCGTCGTCGATGATTATTTTTGGAAAATCAGCAATCACGCCTGTCTCAATTACTATGAAATCATTTGCGATATCGAGCAGCCGCCGAAGCCGGTTGGCGGGGCCGACAACCTGATCGTAGACATTGACAAGCTGAAGCGCGTGCTTCATATGGCGGGAATCTAGCTGCCCCATGCCGTGTATCAATGCTTGGACGTACCAATTCCCTTCTCTCTATCGACAAATAACTAATTTGTCTTCCACACTGCGATGGCCTAGTCTTCTGCTAGCTTGGAATCATACACATACCATATCCAATCCGATTGACAGGAGGAATGAGCCTTGTCTGACAGCCAGCGGACAATCGTTATCGGGGCGGGCGGGCATGCCAAAGTCATCATTGACACTCTTCGGGCCGATTCCGCCGTCGACCTTGCCGGCTGCACTTCCGTGGCCGGAAGCGGCTGCGTGGGCGGAGTTCCCGTCCTGGGGGATGATTCGATCCTGCCGGAGCTGTATGCACAAGGGGTCCATCAGGCATTCGTGGCCATCGGCGACAACCGCATTCGCAGGAAGATGGCCCGCATCGCCGTGGACATCGGCTACACCCTTATCAACGCGATCAGCCAATACGCCTATATTTCCCCCTCGGCTAGCCTTGGGTCAGGCATCGCCATCATGCCCGGGGCCGTCGTCAATGCGGAAGCCTGCATACAGGATTATGCCATCATCAACACCGGTGCAACTGTCGATCACGAATCCGTTATCGGAGAAGCGTGCCACATCGCTCCGGGAAGCCATTTATCCGGCAACGTGCGGATCGGGGAAGGCTCCTTCCTCGGGACCGGAACCCAGGTGATTGACGGCATCACGGTCGGAGCATGGTCGGTTCTGGGGGCAGGCGCCGTTGTCGTCCGCAATATTCCCGATCACTGCATCGCCATAGGGGTGCCGGCCCGTGTCATCACACATTTTGATCGGTAAGCAGTCTTGAATGTCGGAGGGAGAACCATGAAGAAATATTATCCTATAGCAGCTCCGATTCTGAACGGGAATGAGAAAAAATATGTAGCCGATTGTCTCGATTCGACGTGGATTTCTTCCAACGGTTCGTATCTGGGCATGTTCGAGCAGCAATTCGCCGCTTTTTGCCAGACGAAGCATGCAATTACTTGCAGCAACGGTACGACCGCGCTCCATCTGGCGCTCATCGCGCACGGAGTCGAACCGGGAGATGAAGTGATTGTTCCGACGCTGACATTCGCCGCTACGGCGAATGCTGTCGCGTATTGCGGGGCGACACCGGTGTTCGTCGATTCCGAGCCGGAGACGTGGAACATGGATCCGAAGGCGGTCGTGCGTAAGATTACGCCCCGAACGAAGGGCATTATTGCCGTCCATCTGTACGGGCACCCCGTTCATATGGATCCGATTATGCAAGCGGCACGGGAACACGGATTATTTGTCATCGAGGATGCCGCCGAAGCCATCGGCGCCGAATACAAGGGAAGAAGAGCTGGCTCTCTCGGCCACACGGCCGCCTTCAGCTTATTCGGCAATAAAATCATTACAACAGGCGAAGGCGGCATCATTACTACGGATGATGACGATATCGCCGAGAACATTCGCCTGTTCAAAGGACAGGGCATGGATAAATCCCGCAAATATTGGCATACGGTCATTGGATACAATTACCGCATGACCAATATCCAGGCCGCGATCGGCTGCGCGCAAGTCGAAAATATCGACTGGCATATCCAACAGCGCATTCGAGTAGCCATGCATTATTACGACTGCCTGCAGTACGATGAACGAATCTCGCTGCCGGTCCAGAAGGTATGGTCCAAAAACGTCTATTGGATGATGAGCGTCGTATTGAACGGGTGCTCGGAAGCGAAGCGGGACCGGGTCATGGAGCGATTGAAGGAGGATGGCATCGAGACGAGACCGTTCTTCTACCCGATGCACATTCTTCCGCCGTATCGGCATCTGCAGCCGCATACGGAGTTCCCGGTCGCGAACCGAATCGCTGCCCAAGGGATCAACTTGCCGAGCCATGGGGTATTGACCGAGGAAGATATTCATTGGATTGGCGGCAAGCTGCAGAGTGCGCTAGACAAGGAATCCTAATGCTGGGAATGGAGGGAGAAGGTTGAGCCGTCATTATCGAATCATTCATCATTTCTATGAGCTGATGAGACAGGAAGGGAAGGATTTTGTCCGACATATGTATATTCAGATGCTTCACCGTGAACCGGGCGAAGCCGAGCTGCACCATTACGTCAGTCTTCTATCCCTGCGAACAGACAAGTCATGGATTGCGATGAGCGTCCTGTGCAGTGAAGAAGCCGAACAGCTGTATCACCGCCCGGCCATCACGCTGATTCCTCAGCAGCAGGGCACCATCGCCAGCCGTGTTCACTCCTTTTATACTGCCGAACCGCTCTTTTTCCTTCACTCTTTATATGCAGAACTGCTCGGGCGCGCCCCTGATCCAGCCGGGATGGAAGGGCATTCGCGCACTCTCTCTTCCGGCGCCTCGCGCAAGACCCTGCTCAGTGCCTTCGTCAAGTCGGAGGAATGCCAGCGGCTTCTGTCTGGGCCGAACCTCCTTCCTCTTCCGCTGCAGCCGCATCCGGCTGCGGTGGGATGGGGCGGAAGTTCTCCCGTGACGCAGATCGGCATCTTCCTGGGCTACCCCCATCCCCTTGCCCTCGACGGCGAAGGGATCGGAAGATTTCTGTACCGGCTTATCGAGGGCTTCCTGACGATACGGCACGATACGGTCATCCATATTGCAGCTACACATTACAATGAAGCGGACACCCGCAACATCTTTAATGGCTTGAATGCCCGCTTTCCCGGCCGCTGCCAGGTTGTAGGATCCAATAACATCGGCTGGATCAACGATCATGTCCCCGCCGACATCTGGATCGTCCCTATCGTCTCGCTCGATCTGGCCCTGTATCTGAAGAAGCCGTATATTCTTTGTCTGCATGACCTCGTCCATCACCAATTGCCGGAGTTATATTCCGCGTACCAATCGGAGTTCTGCAACCGGGTGAACCGCACCGCCTATTATGTGATGGAGGGAGCTGCGGCCATCGTCTCTAGCTCGCAGTATGTCCGGCTGCATCACGCCGTCGCCCTGGGAGGAATGCCGATGGCCAAGACTCATGTCATTCGCCTGGCCCCGCCCAGCAGCGAATACCGATCCTTCCCGTCCGTTCCCGAAGCGGTATTCCGGGCGACATATCAGCTCTTCGAGCCTTATATTGTATTCCCGACGGTCCTCCGTCTTCACAAAAACTTCGAGCGCCTCATCGTCGCCTTCCTCCGGTACAGACAGTCGCCGGACGGCTTCGCATCCCGCCTGTGTCTCGTGTTCACAGACGATTTGAGCAACAATCCGAAGCGGGCCGAAGTGATGCATCTTCTCCTTCAGTGCCGGAACAAAGAAATCCGCGGCAGCGTCCGCTTTCTCGGCCGCATTCCGAAATCCCATATCCCTTCCTTGTATCAGTATGCAGCCGGCACCATTGTCCCGACGTTATTCGAGGGCAGCTGCCCGTTCCCGATACTGGAATCGTTGACGATGGGAACTCCGGCGGCGGTCAGCAAGCTGGAAGTGACGAAGGAACTGATACAGGATATGGAAGGATTTCTGGCCTTCAATCCGTATTCTCTGGAGGAAATGGAGGCTGCTATCCGAGGACTGTGGCTGCACCGGAATCAATTGCTGCCGCGTCAGCAGTCCGCGATAAGCCAGGCGATGCAGCGCTCCTGGAACGATGTCGCCGCCGAATATTACGCCCTTATCCAGTATGTCGCGGCAGCAGGCGGCTGAAAAGCGTCTGACTTTACATCCGCCTTTATAAACCGTGGTATTTCTGATAAGCGCGATGGAAGACAAGAATATATTTAAGCGCGATATCGTCCCATGTCTCGGAAGGATCGTGAATGCCGGCCATCGCCGAAGCTTTATAATGCGCATAATTGCCGAACAACTGGTCAAGCGCCCTTGTGATAGCGTCCGGCGATTCCGGGTCGAACCAGACGACCTCGGCGCTATGCCTTGACAGATGCTCGCGCATGACAGGGATATCGGAGCACAGCACCGGCACGCCCAGCTTCAGCGCTTCCTCAACGGGATAGCTCCCGCCGCCTTCCGACAGGCTCGGCATAATCAGCGCCTGGGCCTGGCGCACAAGCGGAATGACATCGTTGTCCGGGACGAAGCCGAGTGGATATAGATGTTCGTCCAGCCTCAGACCCGTTCGGTGGATGAGCGATACCAGTGCCGGAATGTACACCTGATCCGGCCATTGCGGCGGCACGCTTCGCAGCAGCTCCGTATTATGACCGAACAAAATAAGCGGAATCGGGTACTTTTCGCGAAACCGGGAGTAAGCCAGCAGCAGATTGTAATGGTTCTTGTGCGGGGAAATGTTGCTCGGGTACAGAATATATTGCTGCGGGATGCGGGCAGCTACGCCCGGGCTCAATTCGCCTGCCGCCAATGTCGGGGCTGGCACGATCGCATGCTCAATCACGGTGGCGGCTTCGCATGAAGGTCCGAAATGCTGAATTAGCCTGCCCTTGACATGATGGGAGGAGACGACGATTGACGTCATGTTGTCCAACCATTCCTTGGCGGCCCTCCAGACATACGTCACGACGGAGCCGCTTAAAAACGGAGGCACATAATCAAGCACCGTCGTATCATGGAAGGTGCAGATCGCAGGCATCCCAATCGGAACATATTCGGGCCCATGCGGCCAAAAAAAATAAACGACATGCATATCCTGAAGAAGGGCCTGCCCTTCAGCGGATTGAATGCTTCCGCTGAAATAGGCGATTTCCATATTCGGATAGCTTATGCCGTATAATCGCTCGCGGAATCGCGTCTCAGCGGAGATGACGAGCCTGACCCGCTCGATGCCTGCTTGCCTGGCCATGGCCGGCAGCAAATTAGACAGCAGCCGGGCCCCTCCTCCTACGGAAATCAGATTTGCGCACCATATCACAATCTTCATGTCGCCGGTCCTCCTCGCAGCGTATAACCCATGACTGAATTCCATCCTCAGCATCCTTAATGCTTATGCGGGGCAGAGCCCGAAAATGTATGGACAGCGTCATCCACTGTGCCGCATGTATACAATAATAAAATTCCTGATGACTAAGAATAGAAAAGTAAGGGAGGCAACGTTCGATGGCTCAAATTGTGTGGCATGGCAATGCATTTGATTCGACCGGTTATGCGAAGGCGACAAGGCAATATGTAATGGCTCTGCACGCTCGCGGCGCCGACGTGAAGCTCGTCAGCCATTCCGCTCTTCCTCCAATCGAGCTTCCGCGGGACCAGCGGGACATCTTGGAACATCTTCAGGCCAAGCCTCCGACGGCCGGACCGCGGATTCATATTTATCACTACATTCCAGAGCTGTGGCGGAGAAGAATTCGTCCCTCCTTCGGATTCACCTATTGGGAAACCTCAAAAATACCGGACTCTTGGGTTCGGCAGGCCAATCAAATGAACGGCGTATTTCTGCCCAGCACGCATAATATCGGCGTATTCCGCAATTCAGGCGTTACAGTACCCTTGATGTACATACGGCCATGCCTGCTGGAGCCGTACCGACCGCCTTCCCCGCAGGCCGCGCCGCCCTATATTCACGCCTTGCCCCCGTTCCGCTTCCTCAGCGTCTGCTCCTGGATTGAGCGTAAGGGCATCGACGTGCTGTTGAAGGCATTCTGGAACGAGTTCACGGCGGCCGATCAAGTATGTCTTGTCATCAAAACGGTTGGCAACGCAGACGTGCTGCATGAAGTCGAGCGGCTGAAGCAGGAGCAGCGGCTTCCCCATGTTCCCGCCCCGGTCTATATCGATCTGGAGCTGCGCAGCGAGCTGGAAATGGACGCGTTATACCGAAGCAGCCATGCCTTCGTCCTCGCCAGCCGCGGAGAGGGGGTCGGATACCCGGTGTTGGAGGCGGCGATGAGAGGGGTTCCGGTCATTACGACCGGATGGGGCGGCCATATGGATTTCTTAAATGAGTACAACAGCTACGCCATCCCTTATCATCTGGCGCCCGTCAAGCCGCAGCATTACTACAGCGGGTACCAGGCCGATCAGCTATGGGCGGAGCCGTCGGGAAGCGAACTGCAGCGCATTCTGCGCCACGTCCTGTCGCACGATGACGAGGCTGCGCTGAAGGGACAGATCGCGAAGCAGCATACAATGGCGCATTTCTCCCCCGACAATGCGGCACAGGAGCTCCTTCAGGCGCTGTCTGGATTGACGCGCCGTTCATTCACCCGTTAAGCGGAATAGATTGCTAGCGTCTAACTAACGTCTTAGCGCGTCTCTGCCTATCCCGTTAGCTCATTTCCTAAAAGAGGCTGGCCGCTTCCTTCCACTATCCCGTTGAATCAGACATTTCCCGAAAAATCACGGCGCGTTTCTCTCCCGCAAGCATTTTTTGAGATGGGCGATATTCGCATAATGGTGGCGGCTGTGATCGGCAACATGCCAGATGGCCCAGCGAATCGCAGCCTGATGCCCGTTCTCGTAGGGTACCGAGCGTTCCAGATCTTCGTCGCGCAGCCCCAAGCAGATCTCCCTGAATCTGTCCTGAACGTAATCATATTCATCCAACAGCGTCTCCAGCGGGATGCCGCGAATCGCCGGCAGTCTCCCTTCCGCGTCCGTCATCGGCCCGAAGCGTTCGGCAAGCTCTGCCGGAACCGCCATCGACTGCAGACGGTATACCCACTCAAGATCAACGACGGCAAGATGCCGGAGAAGCTGGGCAATGCTATTCATCTGATGATCCGGCCCCCGATAATCGATGTCCGTCTGGTTCAAGCCGGCGACCAGACGCTTCAGCCGCTCGTAATTATAAGTGACGGCGGCGTGCAGCAAGCCTACGGTCGGCGACATGCGCGGATCCGGATTAAAATCGTAGCGTTTCATTTTCGACTCTCCTTTCTGGCCCAAGGACGAAGCATCCCGACCAGATTTATTATTCTAAAGAAAGCATGCAATCTTTGTATCCTCTCCCAAAGCGTGCATGCCTCCTGTATCTCCTATTCCATTAGCCCCGGAAAAATGCGTGCGGTACGCGGGCATCCCAGCTCTCCGGAATCGGCAGGCCGAGGGCCGCCGCCACGATGGCAGCCGTATCCTTGAAGGTCAAGCCTTCCAGATTGGCGTTCGGGGCGATGCAAGGTCCGATTGCCGCCCAGAAGATTGTCCGATCCATCGGATGAGCGCTTCCGTGATTATAAGCATTCTCCCCGCCGCCACCATGATCTGTGACGAACAGGATGAGACTGTCCTCCAGCCACCCCCTTCGATCGATGGCATCCACAATGCGGAGCAGGCGCTCCTCCGCCTCTGCAATCGCCTGATGCTGCGGAGGCGTACCGTACCCGCTCTGGTGCCCAAACGCATCGGGGGCATCCAGGGCGATATAGAACAGGCGGACATCAGGCCGTAATTAATCGGCGGCCAGGCAGTGAACGAGGCTAGCATCCACTCCGGGTGCCGCTCGCGCGCAAGCCGGAAAAAGGACGGATACGCCGAGTCGAGCGGAAATCTCTCGGCGCCGGCGCGCTCGTTGTGGTAACCATGCTTGTCAGGCGTAACGCCGTGCAGCATCGATCCCCGGCACTCCGCGCTAATCGTCGGCAGCTCGGTCATCGCATCAAGCGTCACGACTCCGTACTGTCTTGCCAGGCGGGCAATCTTCGAGCGGTTCAATCTCTGAAGAAAATTGCCTGCTCCATCTCGATCCTCTCCCCTCTTCTGGATCAAATGATACCGTTATCATAGCACAACTATAGCAGACTTAGCAGACGGTTAACCGTGTAACGGAAAAAATTTGCAACCTGCTTTTAAAAGAAAAGCGGCAATAAAAAAGCATGCAACCCTTGTACCCGGCAGATACAAAAATCACATGCTTCCATGCTTGCCTCCCGTCAGGAGGGAGACAGACCTTGCTATTTGTCCATTGAGCTGTCTATGTCTGATGCCGATCAGGCACGCTTCATGGCTGCGATAATCAAATCGCCCATCGCCGCCGTCCCGATCGCCTTTGCTTTGTCGGTTGCGATATCCCCGGTACGGTGTCCGGCGTCCAGCACTTCCTTGACCGCGTTCTCAATCGATTGCGCGGCATCCTCGTAACCGAACGTGAGGCGGAACATCAGCGCTACCGACAAAATGGTCGCGATCGGATTCGCCGCTCCTTGGCCCGCAATGTCAGGCGCGGAACCGTGAACCGGCTCGTAGAGGCCGAAGCTGCCTTCTCCGAGCGAAGCGGAGGACAGCATGCCGATGGATCCCGTCAGCATGGCGGCTTCATCACTCAAAATATCTCCGAACATATTTTCCGTCACGATGACATCGAAGCTCGACGGCCGGCGCAGCAATTGCATCGCGCAGTTATCGACGAGCACATGCTCCAGCTCGACATCCGGATAATCCGGAGCGATGCGGTTCACCGTCTCGCGCCAGAGGCGGGATGTCTCCAGCACATTCGCCTTGTCAACCGAGGCGAGCTTCTTGCGGCGCTTCTGCGCAATCTCGAACGCCTGGCGCACGATACGCTCCACTTCCTGCACATTATAGACGCAGGTATCGACCGCCTCTTGCCCGTGCTCGCCCTCGCGGCGCAGCTTCTCGCCAAAATAGATGCCGCCGGTCAGCTCGCGCACCACGATGAGATCCGTTCCCTCCAGCACTTCCGGCTTCAAGGTGGAAGCGTCCTTCAAGCAGTCGAAGATGACTGCGGGACGGATATTCGAGAACAAACCAAGCGCCTTGCGAATGCCGAGCAGCCCGGTCTCCGGACGAAGCTCCTTTGGATTGCTGTCCCATTTCGGACCGCCGACCGCCCCGAGCAGCACCGCATCCGCCGCTTGGCACATTTGAAGCGTCTCCTCCGGAAGCGGGGTTCCCTTCTCGTCAATAGCAATGCCGCCGAACAAGCCGTGGCTTGTCTCGAAGGCATAGCCGAACAGCTCCTCCGTACGCTTCAATACTTTCTCCGCTTCGCGGACGACTTCCGGACCGATGCCGTCCCCGGCGATTACCGCGATTTTCTTCACTTCCGCCATGCCAGTCACTCCTCGTGTCATCATCATTTCTTTAGTTGTAACACAAAGCCCGGAGATTGACCAAGATATAAAATCTATTGTTTTGATAGGAGAAACCTATAAGCGAGGTGCATCTCCCGCGATCAGAACATACCCGGCGGAAGAAGTTGCTAGTCCGCATTCCTCACCGCCGGGCCTGTCCTGCCAGCTTCCGCTTAGACGGATCGTGCCTGCGGAACATTCCATCCGCGCAGCAGCGGCACCACCTTCGCATAGGCTTCATTGACATCCGCCGCATCGATGACGATAGGCTCCCGGTCGTACTGGAGCGCCGCATGCTCATAGCGCGGATCATAATAATACTCCAGCAGCAGCGCCGCTACGTCGTCATAGCGGCCGTCTTCCAGCGCGGACTCCACCTCGCGCGCAGCAGGCGTATGCATGCGGCGGCGAATCTGCTCGAACGATTCCTTCACCTTCTCCGCATGCTGCTCCGGCTGATAGTCGGCCATCAGATTGCGGACGCGCTCCTGGACCGGCATGCGCACGGTGAATACAGTGCCGGCGCGCTTCGCTTGCACCAGGAATTCCGGCAGCACCACCTTGCCGATTCGGCGGCTCTCCCCTTCGATTAGCAGATAAGGCCGCTTCTTCGCTTCCAGCTTCAGCAGTTCATCGAGCAGCAGCGCCTCGAATTTTTTCTGGTTGCTCGGCTCCAGTCCGATATGTCCGAAGATCGAACCGCGGTGCCCCGCCAAGCCCTCGAGGTCCAGCACGGGGTATCCGTCCTCCCGCAGCCGCTGCAGCAGCTGCGTCTTGCCTGTCCCGGTATGGCCGGCGAGCACGATGCACGGGGCCTGCAGCCGGTACTCGGCAAGCGCCGACTGCACCCAGCGGCGGTAAGAACGGATGCCGCCGAGAAGCCGGAATGTCTTCAGCCCCATCAGCGACATGACGGTAGCCATCGTGCGGCTCCGCATTCCGCCGCGCCAGCAATAAATGACGACCGGGCCCTTCAATTCGCGGAACTGCGCGTATAGCGCGGGCAGCTTGGCCGAAGCGATGGCCAGGCCGCGTTCCTTAGCGGCTTCTACGCTTACCTGTTTATAAATCGTGCCGATCTCGGCCCGCTCCTCATCCGTGAACAACGGAATATTGATGCTCCCCGGTATGGTGAATTCCGCATACTCTCCCGGAGAACGAACATCAACCAGCATCGCTCCCGCGGCGCGCTTCTCCAGACATTGCTCCAATGATATATCTTGCATGATTTCACCTCTAGTTGACTGTCTCGTACTTCGTCTGCAACCGTAAGGATGCTCTGAATCTACTCTACCTTATTTTATCATAGACAGCCATGCCTGATCTCATACGAGATAGGGAGCCGCTATCCGCCGGACGTTCGCCGTGCCCTTTTCCGCTCCCGGGACATATGTAGTAATAATTCTCTCTTGATATCAGGTCAATCTCATGTCCGTTCCCAGGAGGTGGTTCTCATTACAACGGTAAAAGCCTTGATTATGGCAGGAGGGAAAGGCACCCGCTTCTGGCCCTTTAGCCGTTCTACCCGCCCGAAGCAATTTTTGCCCATCCTTCACCCGCACTCCATGCTGGCCGATACATTGCAGCGCATGCTGCACCGTGTGCGGCTTGAACATATCCATATCGTGTCGCTCGCGGAATATGTTCCTCTGATTCGGGAACAGCTTCCTGACTTTCCGCCGGAGCATATTATCGAGGAGCCGATGGCCAAAGACACTGCTGCCTGCATCGGCCTGGCCGCGCTCCATATGCTGCTGCAAGACGAGGACCCCGTCCTCATCACACTGCCGTCGGATCATTATGTATCGGATACGGAAGCGTTCCATGCCGCGCTTCAGACGGGAGTCGAACGCGCTGCGGATGCAGCTTGCGTTGTCACGCTCGGCGTGCGGCCAACCCGCCCGGAGACGGGCTATGGCTATATCCGGGTAGCGCCCGGGGAAGATGCTAAGCCGACGATGTCCGGCACGCAGGTGACGGCAGTGGAGCAATTCATCGAGAAGCCGCCGCTGCCGCTGGCCGGGCGCATCTTTGCCGACGGCAGACACTATTGGAACACTGGCATTTTCATCTGGAAGGCCTCCACCGTCATGCACCTGCTGGAGCAGCATCTGCCGAAGCTGTACCATATTTTGCTGAGAATGAAGGAGGTGCTGATGGAGCCTTCGCCGGATGAATGCGCGCTCCATTCGCTCTACAGCCAGATCGAAAACCAGTCCATCGATTACGGAGTCATCGAGAAATGCAATTCCATTTATATGATTCCCGTCCAATACGGATGGGACGATCTGGGCAATTGGAACGCGCTGGAGCGGGCCGAGCCGCGAGATTGGTCCCGGAACATCGTTCATGGCCTTCACCATGGCATCGATACGAGCGGCTGCATTATTCACGGCAAGCCGGGACAGCTGATAACGACCATCGGGGCCGAAAATCTGATCATTGTCGCGACCGATGATGTTGTCCTCGTCTGCCGCAAGGACCGGACTCAGGATATCAAGGCGTTGGTCGCCCGTCTGGAGGAGCAGGACCTCCAGCGCTATCTCTAAATTCCATTCTCCATTCCAAGGAGGGAAGCAGATGAGTGGAGAGACTGCCATCCACAATATAGGCACCCTATTCGAGCCGACGGGATATGCTAAAGCAAACCGGCAACTGCTGCTTCAATTCATCCGCCGGGGGGTATATCCCAAATTCTCCCCCATCCATCCCGAAGTGGTCCGTACGCCTATGTCACCTAATACCGCAGCTGAATTGACGGCATTGATGCATCGACCGTTGGCGCCGCGCCATACGGTGCTGTTCCATTATCCGGCTCATGCCTTTTTCCGGGATCCCGCCCCGTATTCCATCGGCATGACGATGTTCGAATGCAACCGCCTGTCCTTCACCTGGGCGCGCCGCTGCTCCATGATGGATGAAGTATGGGTACCGTCCACCTTCAATCGCGACACCTTCATTCAATCAGGCGTCCCGGCACATAAGCTGAGAGTCATGCCTTACGGCACCGATCCGGATGTATATCACCCGGGCGCGCCTCCGCTCCCGGTTCCCGGCAGACGGGAGTATGCTTTCCTGTCGGTCTGTTCCTTCGACGAGCGGAAGGGCATTGATTTGCTACTGCGCGCGTTCCTGGCGGAGTTCTCCCCGTCCGAGGACGTCTGCCTGATCATGAAGACGCGCGCCTCGACGGCTGAGGAGATCGGCCGGCAGCACGCCTATGTCAATAACCTCGCCTCGCAATTGACGGGGCGGGCGAACGAATCGGTCATCCTGTTGTCCGCGGTCCACTCCTGGTCCGAGGAAGATCTGGCCCGGCTGTATACTTGCGCGGACAGCTACGTCCTGCCGACGCGGGGAGAGGGCTGGAGCATGACCGTGATGGAAGCGATGGCCGCCGGCCTGCCCGTCATCACGACCCGCTGGTCGGCACACCTCGACTTCGTCAACGATCAGAATGGCTATTTGATCGATGTGGAGCGGTTCACTCCGTTCCTGCCGTCGCAATCCCGGCTATTGTGGGCCTTGCCCAGCATCGCCCACCTTCGCCAGCTGATGCGCCACGTCTATACCCACCGGCCAGAAGCCGCAGCCAAGGCCGCCCTTGGCCGCCATACCGTCATCGGAAGGTTTACATGGGAGGCCAGCGCCCTGCGCATGCTGCAGCGGCTGCAGGAAATAGACAGCCGGTAAAAGGAGAATCCACCTGTATGATAAGTCTCATTATTCCGACGATCCATCATACGGATCTGGTCAAGCATTGCGTTAACAGCTTCATCAACACGGCCCATGAAGCATACGAAATCATTGTCGTCGATGACGGCAGCCCGCCTCCCATCCAGCAGGATCTGGCCGCCTGGGCCGCCTCGATGAACGTTCGCTTCATCCCCAAGCAGACCAACGAAGGCTTCAGCCGGACCGTGAATCTGGGCTTGCAGCACGCCGGCGGGACCTATGCGCTAGTCGCGAACAACGACATCATCTTCCACGAGCCGGGCTGGCTGCAGCATATGATGGCGGCGATGCAGCTATCGCCGGACGTCGGCATCGTCGGCGCGCGGCTGCTGTATCCGAATATGACGATTCAGCATGGCGGCGTCATCCAGGGGCCAAAAGGAAATTTCGATCACCGTTACCGCTTCCAGCCCGCCGATCACCCTCCCGCCCAAGCAGTGGAGGACGCGGCTTCCGTCACAGGCGCCCTGATGCTGATCCGGCGGGACGTATTCGACCGGATCGGCCTCTTCTCAGAGGAATTCTTCATCGCCTATGAAGATGTCGACTTCTGCTACCGCGCCAGACAGCACGGCTTCCGCGTCGTTTACTGCGGCGCGGCCTGCGCCCTGCATTATGAAGGATTTACGCGCGGGACGACGCGGGCGAATAAAAACTGGTATTGGCGAGTCAAAGAATTGGAGGCCCGCAAAAAATTCTGGGTCAAATGGGGAGGTTATCACATCCAATGAGTGCGCCGCTAGAAGTTGTCTATGTACTGGAGCTAACCGGATTGTCCGGCGGCATTCGCAATGTGCTGGAGCAGGTGAACCGGCTGCATGAGATGGGTCTGAAGGTTCATCTGTTCGCGCTGGATGACCAGCCTTCCTGGTTCCCGCTGCAAATCCCGGTGCGCCGCTTCCCGAACTATCGGATGATGCTCCATACCCTGAAATGGATGGATTGCATCAAGGTGGCAACCTGGTGGAAAACGCTGGCCGTCGTCTGGCACAGCTGCGATCGGCGCCGAGGCGGACGAGGCGTCCCGTTCTATCTCGTCCAGGATATCGAAGAAAGCTATTATCCGAATTGGCCGGATATGCAGGAACGGGTCCGCCAAACGTACCGAGTCCCGGTTCATATGCTGACGATTGCCGATTGGACGACCCGACAGCTGCTGGAACGGTTCCATCAACAGGCAACCAACATCTCGATAGCCGTTGATTCCAACATCTACAAGCCGAACCGGACCCACGACTACGATCCGCGGCGCATTCTTGCCTGCAGCCGCCGCAGCCAGCATTTGAAGGGCTTCGATATCACCGTGCAGGCCGTGACGTCGGCATGCCGCCAGCTGCCCCATGCTTCCTTCGTCACGTTCGGCGTCGAGCCTCCCGGCATTTCAGGCATACCGCATCATCATTTCCCGAACCCTCAGGATCAACAGTTGGCCTACCTGTATGCCAACTGCGGCGTATTCGTACAGACCTCCTACCACGAAGGCTTCGGGCTCCCGATTTTGGAGGCGATGGCCTGCGGAGCGCCCGTTGTCACGACGAGAGCGGAGGGCAATGAGGAATTTTGCAAGGACGGATGGAACTGCATCCTCGTCAACAAGGGCGACGCCGATGGAGTGGCCCAGGGCATCGTCAGGGTGCTGTCCGATCCGGAATTGTCCCAATTCCTCGTCGCCAACGGGTTCGAGACCGCCAAGCATTACAATTGGCCCCGCGTAATGAACAATCTGTTGAACGCGTTCCACGCCAGACTGCCGCAGCAGGTATGATGCTTGCGGCAGCATGCAAAATCGCCAGCTTCCCTGTAAGCTGGCGATTGTTGCGCTTGCTCCGCATGTTAACGTTGATGAGGCCAGCATGACAGCCAGACCTGCAACAGTTCTCATCCCGGCATGGCCTCATAGCGGATACCGGCGAATAATTCGTTCCACGCCCGATCGCTGTCCGCATCCCAAGCGATCGGCGCCTCCACCGCACAGGTATGCGCCAATGGCCAATCGAGCTCCACGATTCGGTGATCAGCCCCCGGATTGACGACGAGCAGGCGGAATTGGTGCCGGACGATCGAAGCCAGCGCCGCTTCCAATGCCGCCGCCTCCTCATGGGAGGCATGCAGCCGGAAAAAGAAAACCCACTCAGCCTGCTCGATATTGCGGAGGAAGCGGGCAATTCTCCGCTGCAGCCTCTCCTGGAATTCCGGATATTTCCGGACAATGCCCTCCAACTGATCCGCGACGAGAAAATCGTGAACCGACTGCACCCCGTAGACGCGATCCAGCAAGGAATAGTTATGTCCGTTGAACTCCGTTCCGTCCACTTCGATATGGTCGGAGTACATGAATCCGGCGAACCGGTTGCGCAGCAGCAGACAGAGCCCGGGGATCGAATTGGAGTACATCCAGTCGATGACCCCGCTGTAGGGCCGCAGGCCATACCGCTCCAGCCGCTGCGCCGGATAACAGTTCGAGCCCAGGCTGTATACCGCCTGATACGTTCGCTTGATGTCAGTCAGGCGCATTGCTCTTGCCTCCTTTTCGTATGTGTTCAAAAATTCTCGGAAGCATACGCAAATGCGGATGTTACGTAGCCAGATTGAATGGAACCGAGTAGGTCTCCTGCGCCATCCGTCCTCCCCATTTCAGCTCGTAATATCGCTCATAGAGCGGCCAGGTCGAATCGATAAGGAAATTGAGGCGGGGATCCGACTTGCGTGAAGAGCTCTCATGATGATCTACCGGCAGCCCTGTGAAAATCTCTTCATATCCTGCCAGGCGGAGCCTGCGATGATAGTCGATGTCCGCAAAATAACTGCTGAACACCGTATCCCACGGCCCCGCCGCGCGGACCGCATCCATATTGTAGGCCGCCAGCGCATCGAAATTCGTCAAGGCCAGCCCCCACTTCCGTCCGCTCTGCTTCAGCGCCGTCAAGACGCGAAGGAAGGCTTCAGGGGTTCCCGGATGCGCCTCTGCATCCGTATGCATATACATGACCGCATCCGCCTCCTGCTCAGCGGCAATTCGCTGGAACCAGTTCATGGACTGGGTGAAGGTCAGCGGGACGGGCGGATGGATGATGTTCACCAGCTCGTTCAAGCCGGCATGGCCCTTCAGCTCGGAATCTGCCGAATTATCCAGCACGTACGTATGCGGCCAATAGGGGCGAATGCTGGCAACCGCCTGGTGCAGCAGATCAAGACGGTTGACATACGGGATGCCAACGATGTAACGCATTGCCGTCACTCTCCATTCATATCAATTGTATGCGGTCGGCAATATGCTGCGCGGCATGCGACCACGTCCAGCGGGACATCACTTCCTGCGCGGCGTTCCGTCCGCGCTCCCGGGCCGCTTCCCGGTTCTCGTAGACATGTCTCATCAAATACGCCAAATGCTCATAGTCCGGGTCGGCCCAGCGGAAATTGGTATAGTACGGGCATTTGGCAACCGCCGGTACAAGCTGTTTGACCTTGATCGGATATCCCGTCCGCTCGTTCAGGAAGTCGCGCTGCGCGCTCCAGTCCGTGGCAATGACTGGCAGGCCGCATGCCATCGCCTCCAGTATCGGCATGCCCCATCCTTCCCCCCGGGTCGGCAATAGGAAGCAATCCGCGGACCGGTACAGGCTCCCCAGCAAATACGACGGGAGCTTCTGATTGTACAAAATCATTATCTTCGATTCGACATGCTTGAGATTCAGCTTGCGGATTTCGGCCAACACGTTGATCGTCGGGTCGGCGTTCATGATTTTGCATACGAGCAGGACATCGTCATGAGCGAAAACGTTGGCGAAGGTGCGGAGCATATCCTCCGGATTTTTGCGTTCGCCCCACTCGAATACCGATAGAAACGTGAACCGATCCGAGAAGCGGGCCGAACGGATGCCGGGATGGAAATAGTTCGGGTCCACGCCGAGCGGCATAATGCGGATCGGCACCCTTACCCCGCTGTGGCGGAACGTATCGGCATTGAACCGGGACGGCACCCATATCTCATCCATGCAATTGCATTGATGGATCCATTCCCCTGGAACACCATCCACCTCCAGCATCGTGTAGCCAATTTTGTACTTGCCCTCATTTTTGTAAAAGACATCCCCTTGTCCATAGACGACTTCCGGCGCATTGGGATCGGCATGGCGCATGCGAAAAATATTGATCCGGTAATCGTCGCTCATCGGGGGCTCTTCCGCGGCATGCGGAGTGCCCAGGCCGTACACATAACGGTAATGCATCTTAATCCGTTGCTCGTCGAGCGCGATCATCAAATTTTTGGATGATGTCGCATAGCCGGTTGGCGCATTCACGATCGAATGCCAATTCAGCCTTCTCTCATAGCTTCCTTCGAGCCGAGCCTGCCATTTGTCCCGAAAGATCATGCGCGATTGCTCGAACAGCCCGGAGAAATCGACTTGATTCACCTTTGTCGTCGTATTCTGGGAGTGGGTCAACGTTACCCGGCCGTCGCAGACGACCCGGTAGCCCTGCTCCAGTACCCGAAGACAATAATCGGTATCCTCAAAATAAGCGAAATAATCGGTATCTAGACCGCCCAGCTCCTCTATGATACTCCGCTTCACGTAAGCGCAGGCAAAAACGACCCCTTGCACATCCCGCGCAGACGGATATTGGCGGATATCCGTCTCCTGCCCGCCGATCTGCTGCCCCCAGCAGGTCTCCGCGAAAATAAAGGTGCCTGCGTGCTGCACCAGTCCGTCGTCGCCGCGCAGCCGGCAGCCGACGATGCCAATATTCGGATCCGAATAGGCCGTCTCCTGCAGCCGTTCCACCCACTGTGGCTCCTCCGCCACGATATCGTTGTTCAGCATCAGAATATCGCTGCCGGGATCGCAATGAGCCATGGCCAGGTTGTTGCCTGCCGTAAATCCGATGTTCGCGCCATGCTCAATCACTCGAATCCAGGGGATGCTCTGCAGATAAGGAAGCGTGCCATCGGTGCTGCCATTATCGAACACCACGATCTCAATTCGTTCGTGACGGGCCGTCTCCTCCAGAGAATCGAGGCACCTCTTCGTATGCTCCAATCCGTTCCACGTCAAGATGACAATCGATACCTTGCGCTGCAGAGGCGGAGCCGGCTGCGCCGGGGGCTTCGTCCCGGTCACTTCCTCGGGAACCAATTGGAAGCTGCCGAGCTCAATTGTCCCGTTCAAGCGCGGGAGATCCGGTTGCACGATCAGGGCTTGGCACTCTGGCGACGTAAGTATTGCTAGCAGGATCGATATGCGGCTTCTTCCGGTCCGCAGCATATGTTGGTAGTGAATGAGCGCTTGGTCTTCGACGTCACGGCAGAGCAGTTCCACGTACAGATCGCGGATGAATTCGGCCTCTCCCCTGTTCAAGATCAAGCTGGAGATAGTGTGACACAGGGCCGCACGTTCATTGCAGCCCGCTCCTCGCTGCGCTATTTTCTTCTTCATCTCGTTGCTGCGAAGGAAGCTGACCACGATCGACAGCTTGCTATGGCCGGCTTGAAGCAGCCGGGTGAAGTGCCTGATGCCGTTCGGTTCCGGTTCCTTATTCAGAAGCTGGCTATATAATTCTGCGATGAATTGCTCGCCTTCCAATCGGAACAACAAGTAGAGCCTTTGGATCAGTATCAATAAAAATCCCTCCAGCACTTGCGGATCATACTGGGATTAGTGTATTAGCACAATCTCCCCTTTGCCTGTGCGTATGACCTTGGCTCACGCATCACCTGAAGGATCCTGAGGAGCCAAGTCCGCCTTACGGCCCGGTGAGCTAATTCCCTCTTCCGCTGAATAGGATGAAGAGAAGGCAGCACGGTCAGAACAGGGAGGGGAACTCGAATGGAGCTTCGCTATTGGGTAGCGAACGGCAGCCATATGTCCGTCATTCGTCAGGACGGAGACGGACTGGTCATTCAAGTGCTGGAGCACAGCCGGTCCGTCCGGACGGCGGAGCTGCGGCTGACCGAGGCTGCTGGCATGTATGATGTATGTCAGGACGATCAGGACTACGTCCATCTTGTATATCTCAACCGCCATCAGCAGTTGGTGCACGCCCGGATTCATCCCGATCAGGAGGAGCCTCAGACAAGCAAGCTGCCGGGGGAATACGCCGGGCTTGCCGGCTTGAAGCTGGCATGCTGCGCGAACCGGCTCCACCTCTTGCTGCAGTATGCTTCACACGTCGAGCATACGGCGCTCACGGGGATCCACTGGCACGAGCCTGCCGTGATGGCGGAAGCGGACCGCGTCATTGCCATGCAGTGGCTGACGAGCGAACGCTCCCTGTCAGCCTGCGGCCTGCTAATGAGACAGGGCAGGCATCTTCTGTGCCGCTGGAATTACGACTCCTCGTCCGGTACGTGGAGTGCGGCGGGAGAAGGAATGAATCTTCCTCCGACAGACGCCGGCATCCCCTCGCGCCTCGTTCGTCTTCCTGCCGGCGCCGTTCCCGCACCGGAGCGTGCCCGTTGTCTCCTGGTCCGGCTCCTAGCCGGTCAGCTCGCGTTCGCCATCTATGAATCCGAAGCGGACGGAAGCTGGCAAGCGATCGCCGAAGAAGCGATAGCCATTCCTGCCTCTCCGGCTTCTGTCATCGCCTGCGCCGCCGATCCCGAACGGCTCCGCTTCAGTTGGGCAGCAGAGGGGATGATCTGCCGCATTGATTACGAGCTTGCCGGGAATATCTGGGGACCGCTGTATTCCAGCGCCTCTGCCCATCCGGTCCTCTGGTGCGCGGTCACCGGAGCAAGCTCCGGCGGGCCGGAACCGCAATGGATTACCGATGGCCCCTCCATTCGGGAGGCGATCCGCTGGAGCGGAATGGAGCTCGACCTCTACCGGGCCGATCGCGACTTCCGATCCAGCATTCATTTCGCGAAGCAGGCCCTCGCCGCCGTCGAGCGGCTCTCCGGCCGCATCACGCCCTTGGAGGAGGAGCGAAAGGAGTTAGAGCAGTGTCAGTTAATGGTTCAATCCCGGATTGCCGATCTGGAACGTCGCCTCTCCATCTTGGAGGAGGAACTTCGGATTCGCCGTTCCATCCGGCAAGCTAACCGTCTTCGGCCCAACAATCGGCGGATATCTGAGGAGGGGCACCATGGACAGAGGGGGGAGGCCCCCGTCGAAGCTTCCTTCCATTCTACTCTGTATGCCGCCCATTCACGCCCGCCCTTTCAGACGCCGCAACGCCGCAACGCCGCTGCCGAGCCGTCTTTGCAGCCGGCGGCCGGCAAGCCGCCGTCGAACTAGGCGCACCCGCCGCCTCATGCCTCTTCAGGAGATTACGCATAAAGTGAGGTGCTTCACATGACCGAACCGCAAGCTGCCGTCCAGGCGGCAGAATGCCTGTTCCAATCTGTGGTCGATTTCGACACGGAGGCGGAGCGCGTGTCCGTCTTCGTCACGATGCTCTTCCGCAACGCCGGCTCCGAGCCGATCGAACAGCCTCGTATTATCCTGTCCGTCACCCCGTCCCGTTCCTGCGACATCAGCGGCAAAATTCTGTCTCCTCAGCTCATTCCCGCCTTCAGTATCTACGGGAAGGACGGCCGGAAATCGGGCTGGTCCTTCACCGAGGATGAATGGTTCGCCAACGGCAAGGCCACCGGGGAATATGTCATTCAATCGATTGAACCGTTGACGGTGCCCCCCGGCGTCTGGCTGGAAATGCCGGACTTCCATATCTCCTGCGCCATAGACAGCCTGCGGGACGGCCCGCTTGCCATCCATGGGCTATTGGAAGCCGGGGAAGCGCGTTTTCCGGTGCTTAACCCGATTCATATCCACTGCAGCTTCTAAGACGGTCTGTTATTTTTGTGCGAACGACTAGAGAACTTGCCTCCGCGCTTGAATAGAGTAATGAAGCAGCTGTTGTCCCGGGGTGATCTGTCACTTCGGGCTCGCCGATAAGGAGGGCATCATGAGACATATCATCAAAAATTTGGTAGCCATCTGTACGCAGATTTTGCCGTGCGAAGAGCCGATTTATGAATTCGGTTCCTATCAGGTGGAAGGACAGGTTGGATTTGCAGACTTGCGTCCATTTTTCCCGGGGAAAACGTATGTGGGCTGCGATATGCGGCCGGGTACCGGTGTCGATCTCATCCTCGATCTCCATCACATCGCGCTCCCTGACGAGACGGCCGGGATGGTGCTCTCGCTCGATACGCTGGAGCATGTCGAGGATCCGCGCCTTGCGTTATCTGAGATTCACCGTATCCTGAAGCCGAACGGCATCGTCGTCATCAGTTCGGTGATGAATTTCCCGATACATGATTACCCTGCGGATTATTGGCGGTTCACCCCACAAGCCTTCGCCAGCATTTTGAAGCCGTTCGATACCGTCATTACGGATTACGCCGGGGAAGCCTTGTTCCCGCATACGGTCATCGGCATCGGCATCAAGGGAAGCGACGTCCCGGAGCCGGTCCTGGCGCAGCTCCGCGCTGCCTTGGCCCAATGGAGAGAGAACAGCTTCCACCAGCATTAAGCTGCGTAGGCGAAGCAGACCCGCATGACACTGAATTGGCGGTTCACGCGATTTCAGGCCGGAAGGAGGGAGGAATGAAGAAGATATGAGCGTTTTTATGAACCAAAACCCGGCCTATTCCGCCTACTCCATCGGGGATTGGAGCTACGGTCACCCCGATGTCTTTTCCTGGGGGGAGGGAGCTACCCTGACCATCGGCAAGTTCTGCTCCTTTGCCGGGCGGATCACGATTCTGCTGGGAGGGGAGCATAATGTTGACTGGGTCACGACCTACCCGTTTAATCCGATTTTTCCCGAGGCCTCGCCTTTTACGGGGCATCCGAAGACCAAGGGCAATGTTGTCATCGGCCATGACGTCTGGATTGGAATGGATTCCTACGTGCTATCGGGCGTAACGATCGGCCATGGGGCCGTCATTGCGGCCCGCAGCACCGTCTCCAAAGATATTCCGCCGTATGCGATTGCCGGCGGCAACCCGGCGCGCGTCATCCGGTACCGGTTCCCGCCGCATATCATTGAGGGCCTGCTGAGCATCGCCTGGTGGGACTGGCCGCTGGAGCAGATTCGAGCCTGTTGGCCGCTGATGCTCTCGAATCGAGTAGAAGAGTTTGTCCAGCTTTATTCAGCCCGATAACGATGGAGGGAGAGCGACATTGATCCATTTTTGGAATGCGATTATACGCCCGGTTCTGGAGCTTGCCCGGCCCGCGACTGTCGTCGAGGTCGGCTGCGCCCAAGGGTGGAATACGTTGAATCTTCTCAGCTACGTCCAGTCGGTTCCGCAAGGCCGGCTCATCGCCATCGATCCTTCGCCTCTGTTCGATGTCGCCGCTCTGCAGCAGCAGTTCGGGGACATCTTCGTCATGCTCCCCGATCTCAGTCTGAACGTGCTGCCGCAGGTGGGCGCTTGCGATGCGGCGCTGCTGGACGGGGATCATAATTGGTACACCGTCTACCATGAACTGAAGGCACTGGAAGGACGCGGGCGGTACCCAATCGTGTTTTTGCATGATTTGGAATGGCCTTACGGAAGAAGAGACATGTATTATTTTCCGGAGTCGATACCCGAAGCTTACCGGAAGCCGAGCGCCCGCAAAGGCATACTGCCGGGGGTGAATGAATTGGTCGAAGGCGGCCATAACTCATCCGTGCATAATGCCGAGTACGAGTACGGGGAGAGAAATGGCGTCTTGACTGCCGTAGAGGACTTCCTTCACGATACGAAGCTTCGCCTCCGGCTCCACCGGGCCCGCAGTCAATTCGGCCTCGGAATCATCGTTCCTGACGAATCGGTGGAAGACCATCAATTGAACGATGCCATTCATCATATCGTTGCCGCCTCTGGCCTATAGCGCCCGGACATAGCGATGATGCCATGATCCGCAGACTACATATCGTCTGCGGATCATTGGCCTGCGCTCAAGACGTTACTGCTGGATACATATTCGGCCCCCATTTGGTCCCCGCCGCCTCCATTGTGATTAAATTGGGAAATTTTCATGATAGTTTCCCTACAGCTTTAGTACAAGCATTTAAAGAACTCTCTCATATTGTAGTATTAAGAAAGGAGGTGGCTTGAATGAGACGTCGTCGTAGAGCAATCACTATTATTCTTCACCGGGGTCAAAAAGTATTGGTAGAGTGCAGACGCCGTAGAAGACGCTAATTATTCATTTTATGAAGCGTCGAACCTTGCCCCACTCCCTGTATATCCGTAAGAAAAAAGCCTCGGACTAATTCCGGGGCTTTTGCCGTATATGTTTGATTTGCAGCACAGACCCGCCAGTACATTGCTAGCAGAGCTCCTTTTCAGCGCGGCGAATCTTTCATGTTACTTTCCCCGTATCTTAAGTCCAATCATTTGAAGTACTTTCTCATATTGTATTTTAAGGAAGGGGGTGGGTTGAATGAGACGTCATCGAAAAAAAATAATCACAGTTGTTCTGCACCGTGGTCAAAGAGTATTGGTGGAGTGCAAAAAACGTAAAAGACATTGTTGTTAAGGGCATTTTTGGTAATTACCCGTTTTGTGGAGCACCCGTCGAACCATGCTCCGCCCCGTGTATACTCGTAAGAAAACAGCCTCGGACTAATCCGAGGCCTTTGCCGTATATGTTTGATTTACAGAAAAAGCCCTGCTGAAGTGGCAGGGCATGCGATGAACGTGAATCATGAGCGCAGGATACAACCATGTTAATCCATGTTAATCATTAGTAGATAAATCCACGAGAAATAATGACAAGCAAGATAAACAGAACCAAGATTACACCAATAGAAGTAAAGCCTCCGAATCCACATGAGAAGCCTCCAACACCTCCAACAACACCGCTCATAAGCCAACCTCCTCTCTTCTCGGTACTCACATGATATGAAATAAGCCGGGTTTTGACTTGGCTTGGACCCATTTAGAGAAAATTAGGCTTTGTCCCCTAGCTGCTTCAATCTCCGAGCCCAAGCTGTCGACCGTGCGCTTTTGCTGCATGTCGTCGATCCGGGACTGGGTCAGTTGACGGCCAAGGCCATCGCTGACACTCTGCTGCTGGATATTTCTTCGGGATCAAACCACGCTTACATACTGGTATAAAACGCCAACATTATGGACGCCTAATCCGGTGTCACCGCGGCATTTTCCATCTCTCGAACCCGCCGCGCCCTGCAAGATTGTGTGAATGAATCTAGTAAATTCATCCAAGCCAAGCTTTTCCCTCCTTCATAAATTAGTAAAGTAGGAGGACATCCCACCGTCCTTCGAACACATGATGAAGGAGGTTTTCCCTATGCCACTCATTCCTATCCAACGGCTTACAAGCAGCACGGCGAATGTCGTGTCCGCTGCAGATCGGGTCACGGCCGTGAACAGTCTCTTGTCAGGAGCGGCACCCAATGTCGTCAATGTTGGGAACGCACCGCTTATATGGCCTCAGCTCGCCAAATTCGATAATGACAATACGTCGTTCGCAGCCGTGCCCAATCCGCAATTTGTCTGGACCCAGCCAACCTTTATTCCAGGCGAGACGCATGGCTTCGCGGCCGCGTCCGTTACGATCCCGTTACAGATCGGAGTTGTCAACGACTTCTTGCTTGCGTTGACTGTTTTTGCCGACAATGCGGTTACGGCGCGTATTCAAGCCTTCTCCTCTCTCGGCATCAACCTATTCCCGGTACCAGGGCTGGACGTCGATTTGAATGCGGGTTCGCTCAATCCGGTAACCGGAATTACGACAGATGTCGCCAATCCGTACAACTGGCAAAATGTCCGCTTCTATTCGATTCCGGCTTCTCTTGGACTGATCTCTATCAATATCGGCCTTCGCTTCGTCTTCTCGTTCCAGGTGACGAACTACTTGACGAATGGCGCTATCAATACAGCCGGGCTCGCCTTTGCCGCCGATATTTACCAGAACGTTATCTAAGCAAGTCAACTGCTCATTTTCCAACCAATGGTTGGCCGCATGTTTTCCGCCATGCTCGCGCTTGCGGGCATGGCAACCTGTGGTAAAGGAGGAGGCCGTCATGCCTTTGATTCCGATTCAACGGATCGTCAGCCATGAGCGCAGCGTGATATCAGCCGCCGATAGAGCCGCAGCGGCGGCACAACTCTTGTCGGGGGGCGCCCCCAACGTCGTCCATACGGCCAAGCTGGCTTGGCAAGAAAGCATTCTCGCCTCGCTCATCGATAAATACAGCGAGTTCCTGCCGGGGCCGATGCCCGAACTAATCGCGCCGCCTGCCGGTCCCAAGCGGAATGAAAGCAGAGGCTTCGCGGCCCAGACCTATCCGATCCGGCTGGAAGTTCCAGATCCTGTTTTTATCCGCTTCTGTATATACGATCCGGCCCGCACCCATCTCCGGATCGATCTCTGTAACATCGAGAAGCTCAATATGCTGGAGGCTCCCGTTCCCCTCATGATCGGGGGTCAGCCGTCCACGTCCCTGTTCTGCTCCCGGACCGCCGACCGCCGCAGCGGCAAAGCAACGCAGCTCATACGCTGCTACAGCATCCCAATCCAGTTCGATCCGGCTTTCAACGGCCTTGATGTCCAGTTTCTCTTCTCCTTCGAGCAAGCTGGCTCTTCTCCCTCAAGCGAGCCTCATATGAGCGGGTTCGCCTTCGCAGCCGAGGTCTATCAATCCGTGCAGGGCAAATAGCCGTGCCGAATTTATGCACGGCGCAACCATCATTCATTTCTGCAATAACGGTAACCGATCCCCCACCGGAATAGGACTAAAAGCTTCGTTGCCGGACTGCCCGTTGCCCGGTCGCGAGCCAACACGGACTTTGGCAGCCACCTCTTATAGGTTGATAAGCAAAATCTGCTCTTCCCTGATTGTCCCTTCTGCAAGGCGGAAGCTGCGGACGCGCGGACGCATCCGCCTCAACGAGATGATGAGGTACGAGCAAGAAAAGGCTGCATGCTCTACATCGAAGGGAGACGGGTAGGGAGAGCCGCTCGGATGGGAATGATACATGCCCAGCAGCTGTTCGCCAAGGCTCTTCATACCGTGCAGGGCCCTCGTCAACTCCTCTCCGTCCATCGTGAATGCGACCGGGCTCCGCTCCGCATTGCGGATTCGCCAGCATCGGGCGGCGATGCCATCGCGGCCGGATAACAGCCCACAGGCTTCCAGGGGCTTTTCCTTGATGCAATGGCCCACCATATCGCGATAGGCCTGCGCCGTCATGTACATCGCATCCATGTTACGGCTTACGGCTCCTTTCCCTGTCCATCGCGAGTATATGAAATGGCTCCGGCTTGGTCCGCTTGTCTGTGGACTGCTGCGCTTGGTTCAATTGGCTTACATAGGTGAAAAAAGACGGCTGGGGCGGCTGTTGTCGCTCCGGATCGCGGTGCACCCGGTTGCCGGCATGCGACTGCAGCCATAAGAACATGGAGTAATTGGTCGTGCGGGGCTTCGCTTCCTGATCCGCAGCCGGGTCACGCTCCCCGCTCACTGCATCCTCCTCTAGAGAACCCGGCGCCTCCTCTTGTTCGGATTGAGCCACTTCTGCCGGAATAGAAGCTCCCGCCGGCGTCGCTTCCCGCACTTGCGCCCCCTCGTTCGCCGGGGTACCGTCCGCGGCGAGCAGGGCGGCCGTCACAGGCTCTGCTCCTTCAGCCGGCTCCTTGTCCGGCACTGCCGCTGCCAGCTTCAGCGTGTCCGCAGGTTCCTGATGAACCGTCTTGGGCTCCTCCGCTTCCGCCTGCTGCGCTTCCGCCAGATTTACTCGACTGCACTCCGTTCCCAGCGGCTTCTGCTCCTCTGCCCGTTCCTTCCGGAGCGGCTCCCGTCCGTTCTCCTGCGCCTTCGCCGCTTCCGCGAGCTGGACCCGGATCGGCTCCAGCTGTGTTGTCTCCAGCTTCACCGCTTCTGCCGGTTCCGCCAAGCTCGATTCCGGCTGCGTCGGCTCCTCCAACCGTTCCTCTGCCGGTTCAGGGAGGACAGGCTCTGCTCCTTCGGCTCCCGCCTTCCCGTTCATCGCCGGAGCTTCACCCGTTGACCCGGGCATCTGAGAGCCCGCTTCCACCACGGAAGCCGCGGGCCGAGGCAGATGATATCCTGCCTCTATCTGGCGCTCTTCCAACAGCCGCAGTTGCTTAATCAGTTCCATAAGCGGCTTCTTGCCGAAAAAAATCGTTGCCGCCCCGACAACGCCGTCGGCCAATTGCTGCCGCTCCTCTTCGCTCATGCCATCGAAGCCGTCGTAAGCAAGCCCTGCGTAATTGAGCTCCTGGCCGGGCTGGGGCAGGATGTAACTCAGGCCTCTCTTCCAATGAAAGCTGACTCCCTGAATCGGCAGATCACTATATTTGGCAATGTTTTGGAGGAGCAGGTTGGCAAGCTGCCGGCTTGCCTTCATCTGATGCAGGAAATAATAGACGGTTATTTCTTGTCTCTCCCCGTCGGCCGGCTGCAGCGTCAGCCATATGCTCTGCTTGCCGCTGTCCCATTCCTTGAAGCAGCTATCGCGAGCTTGCTCCGATTCGATACTCCACACAAAGAATCCGGCATACTTCAACGAGGTGCTCATCGTCTGCATCAGCGGGATAATCCCGCTCCCTCCCTTGTTTTCCAGCACGATCTGATAGTGGTGCAGCGGATTGATCACATTCAAGATTTGCTTGCTTTTATCCAGATGGAAGGTAAAAGAATGCTTCCCCAGCAGTTGATACACATCGGGCAGAAACTCGTCGGCTATCGTGCACAGCGGCTTCGCATTAATCTGAATGTCCATATCGTCCTCCTCGCTTTCCGGGCACACTGGTCCTTTTATCATATGAAAGTCAGCGAGATCGGTTCCGCTCCTGCCCAGTTTTGCAGCTCATTAATTTCGGCCAGCATGGACCGCTCCTTCTCCTGCAACCGTTCGTAACAAGCGGCCAGTTCCTCCAGACGAAGCCGCTGCTTCGCGACATCCGTCTCCACACGGCGTACCGAGTGCGCGGCACTGTCTGCCCGGAGCATGATCCAATCGAACATCTCCCTCAAATGCAAGGGCATCCAGGACAATGACTCCCCGTCTGTCTGCAGAAGTTCCCGCTGCAGCAGCGGAAATAAATCGAAGAAGGCAACGGGACGAAGATGAGGGTATCCCGTTCCCAATACCGGCCGCAGAGCGGCATGGCTCTGTCCCCGCTCCATTCCTTGCACGAGGCGCAGCCTCGCCTCCGGCGCCAGTCGGATCTCGGTGAAGCCGGACCAATCCTTCCCCATATTTGGCGAGCGGGCGCAACTGAGTCGATTGCCTTCCATAATATAGAGAAGGAAAACCTGCTCTCCCGTCCACAGAAAATAAGGCTGCGGCACATTTCCCTCAAAATAAATCTTCAACGGGGAGCAGGATTGAACGTCGGTCCGATCATTGGCGTAATAGCACTTGGCCGCAGTACCGCTCCGGATGGACCAAGCCGCATGAGGGCGGCTGCCTGGATCGAGCGACAGGCAGATGCGCCATCGTTGATCCGGCTGGCGGGAAGCGAAGAGCCTCCGCCACACCGCCTTTTCCGAATCCGGCTCCATCTCAAGAAGATCCAGCGTATGCAATCCTCCCTCGTCCTGCAGCAGATGATACAGACCATAGAGCCGGCCTTCCCCGTTGACGGCATAAGCCGCGTCCCTCACATGCATGGCCAGTGAACCACAATCCGGGAAAGGAATCTCGATGTCCTCCCCTGCTCCCTCCGCCCGAATCCGGATAAGGCACCGGTTCTGATCCTCTCCCGTAACGACACTAACCATGCGGAGGGCGGAACGATGCCGGAACAGATATGGAAAGGAACTGACGGCCCGGCTGTCGACACGGACTTCCCGGCGCATTCCGGTTAGCGGATGGTACTTGGCATAGTACAGTCCTCTTTCCGTCTCTGCCAGCATATCGTAATGATCGTCCGAGAGAAGCAAGCTTAAGCGGCGAACCGGGTAAGGGGCGGACATGAGGTTGTGGAGCGGCTTCCCTTCCACCGGGTACAGGATGTGCTCCAACCCTCCGCCGCTTGTAATGCCAACCCAATGCGAGCCGCTCTGATCATGGAAATAGTGCGTATTCTCCATCCGCATTCCTCCAAAAAAAACACTAGGGTTTCGTCACCTTTTTATAGGTGCCTCCATAGACTGTAATTGAATTTGAAATCTAAAAAGGAGGCCTGGAACATACATGGAGAGCAAGTTGGTTCAAGGGCAACAGACGCCCCCCGAATATTTGCCTTTACCCTCTCTGGAATGTATAGAGGTTCCCAAAATATTCGACTGGGTACTGAAAACGACCCAAATTGTTGATGAATCCACGGTAGATTCTAGTTGCTTGCCTCTGCCCCTTTCGTTTCGTATTGAGGCCAGAGTTCTTAACGTGAATTGCGAAGAAAAAGTCGGATCCACCCGTGAAAATGTGGTGGTTACGATAGGCGGCAGACCGGTTACGCTGCAGCGGGTAGTGCTGCGGAAGTTCGGCACGTATGAAGTGACAATTATCAACACGGGGGTAACGCCTAACGTCGTCCATTGCCGGTTCACGAAGGACTTCATCCGCTTCGAAAAGGTTCTGCTGTGCGCCCCGCCTGGAACCACCATCGACTGCCATATCGTTCCGGAAGCGACGACGATCGACGTGCTGGATATCGTCAATAACAAGTTCGTGAACGTGGATATCGTCATTTGCCAGAGCATTCAAGTGAAGGCGACGGTCAAAATGATGGTAGAAGCCGAATTGTGCCAGCCGCGCGCCGAAATCCCGATTCCTGAAAGTCCTTGCGTTGTCACTTTCCCTCAACAATGCCCTGACGTCTTCCCAGGTGCACCTTATCCGTTCCCTTAATAATCGAATGCCGTTCGCTTGGGGTGGTGGGCTCAACCACCCCCTTTTTTACTCACATTTTCCGGCTTCCATGCCGCTAAGCAAGGAGGGCCCATGAAGCTGTATTACATCGCATCCGGCTATCGGAGGCCGATCGATATATTGGATAATGCGCTTATCAAGGCCTTGACGCAGCGTTTTCAGAAGGTCTCTTTTTTCCTGTCCAACCGGACGCCGTATTCGCAGTTGCTTCCCGACATCCGCCGCGCCGCGCCGGATTATGTGCTGACGATGGTCGGACCGAAATCGTTCCTTCCAACCGAGCTAATCCGTTCGGTGCGGTCAATGGGAATCCGGACGGGAGCATGGTTCGTGGATGATCCGTATGCCATTGATAATGCCCTGCCCGTTGCCCGGGAATACGATGATGTATTCACGATCGATTCGGGCTGCGTTCCTTACTATGCGCGCAGCGGCTGTGCTCAGGTGCATCACCTGCCGCTTGGGACCGATACGGATATTTTCCGCCCGTATGCGGTGCATCCGACGTATCATCATGATGTATGCTTTTTGGGTACAGGGTACGAGAACCGGCTCGCATTTATGAAGGAGATGCTCCGCTATGTCGAGCGGAACGTGCGAGTGCAGTTGATCGGCCATTTCTGGGATTCGGTGGATTGGTCTTCCGGCTGTGTGCCGAGCATACGGGGGAAATGGGTGAACTTCTCGGAGACGCCCCGCTATTTCAATGGCGCGAGCATCATGCTCAACCTTCACCGGAGCGAGGACGACCCGCTCCTCGACAAGAACCGGAGCGGCGCGCCCGGACACAGCATCAATAACCGGACCTTCGACATTGCGGCCTGCCGGGCCTTTCAGTTGACCGATTATCGGCCTGACCTGCCCTTGTTCTATCGGCCGGAAGAGGAGATCGTCTGCTTCGATTCGCCCAAGGAATGCGCCGATCTCATCCACCGCTATCTGCACGACCGCCCTGCGCGGGACGAGATTGCCTATCGAGCCTATCAGCGGACGCTAGCCGGGCATACCTTCGCCGATCGCCTGGATGCGATGCTCTCGCTGATCCGGTCGACTTGATTCCGGTCGGGCGCTGCATAGAACAATAGGCAAAAGGGCGAGCCGAAGACTCACCCTTTGACATAAGATTCAATGATACCCGCCGCTCCGGCAATAGCCAGTAGAAGCACAAGCGGAAACATAAGATTCGGAATGAGCAAATAAGCGGCAACCAAAAAGGCCGCCGACCAAATGCCGACGCACCAGTAGCACGTTAGCAGCTTGCGCATGAACGCATGGAAGCGGCCGCCCTTCTCATCGACGACGGCGTACATCATGCCGGATTCATCCGTCTCGAACCGTTCCTCGACGAAGGGACGGCGCACGAAGGACAAAATCTCATCGAACACAATCAGACGGGTCAAGCGGTAACTCGCCAAGATGAGCAATATCAGTGTCATCCATGATATGTCCCACACGAATCAGACTACCCCCTCGGATGCAACGCTTCGCGGATCAGTTCCATTGTATGGCGCTTCCGTTCGGGCTAGAACCAGAACCAAGCCAGTCCGGAGCAATGGCCCGTATGTCATCCGAAGACCGGAATAAGGAGGAGAAGCCCCGATGTCAGGACTCCCGATCATTCAATCCGATGAGCAGCTTACCCGCATGCTGCAGCGATCCGCTGAGAAGCCGCTGCTATTATATAAGCACAGCTCCCAGTGCGGGTCGAGCAAGGTCGCGCATGTCGGGATCAATCATTTCGTGAACCGCTATCCGCAGATTGCCTCCCGCTTCGCGATCGGCGTCATCCGTGTCGTGGAGGAGAAGCATTTGTCCGATCGCGTGGCGCGAGAGCTCGGAATTCCGCATGTGTCTCCCCAGATTCTGCTCGTCCGCCAAGGGCGGGCCGTCTGGCATGCCGGGCATCAGCAGATCAATTCGCAGCAGCTGTGCCGGGCCGCGATGCTGTATGGCCAGCCTTAACGCGCTGAGCCGGCTTCCGCGCCGGTGACGCGAATCTCATTCGCGTGCTCGGCGACGACTTCGCCGATACATGCCGCTGCGACGCCCCGCTCCCGCATAGCGGCCACGAGCGGTTCCGCATCCTCTGCATCGACAGAGAGCAGCAGCCCTCCGGAGGTGACGGCATCGCACAGAATCCATTGCGCGATCTCGTCAAGCCGCTCATCGAACCGGACGCTGTCCTGCACATGGCGGAAGTTGTTCTTCGTTCCGCCGGGAACCGCTCCGCTCTCCGCGAGCTCGCGGACGCGCGGCAGGACAGGCACCTGCTCCGCGTAGATATGAAGCCCGGCGCCGCTGCCCTTGGCCATCTCCAGACTGTGTCCCATCAGACCGAAGCCGGTCACATCCGTACAGGCATGGACGCGGAAATCCGCCATCACCTCGGCGGCGGTCTTGTTCAACGTCGTCATCGTGCGGGTCACGACCTCGATCTCCTCCGGCCGGAGCAGATCCCGCTTCAGCGACGTCGTCATAATGCCAACGCCGATCGGCTTCGTCAAGATCAGCTTGTCGCCCGGGCGAGCCCCGGCATTGGTCAATACCCGGTCCGGATGGATGGTGCCGGTGACCGCCATACCGAACTTCGGCTCGGGATCATCGATCGAGTGGCCGCCCACGAGCGTCGCTCCCGCCTCGGCAACCTTGTCTCCAGCCCCCCGTAAAATATCGGCAAGCACCGATTTGTCCAGCGTCGCGATCGGGAAGGCGACAATATTAAGCGCCGTCAGCGGCTTGCCGCCCATCGCATAGATGTCGCTAAGCGCATTGGCCGCAGCCACCTGGCCGAACGAATACGGATCATCGACAATCGGCGTGAAAAAATCGACGGTCTGCACGAGTGCCAGATCGTCGTTCAGCCGGAAGACGCCGGCGTCATCGCTCGTATCCAATCCGACCAGAAGATCCGGGTGCTTCTCTGTCTTCGGCAGCTGGCGCAGCACTTGGGACAGATCGGCCGGACCGATTTTGCAGCCGCAGCCTCCTTTGCTCGATAAGGCCGTCAAACGGACTTGAGATTGTTGTTCCATCTCACTTCATCTCCTCAATATGGCGTGCATGATATGTCATTATTTTACCACAATATTTCGGGCGTGACGCAGAGCCATAGACGGCCGCTGCACAAGCCTGGCCCGGCACGGCACGCATTCGGTATACTTTATTTTTTTCTTTGACAAACAATCAATTCATTGATATATCATATATTAATGAAAATATACACATATACATGCGCACACATGTATGTAAGCGCTTCCCTTTACATTGAAACTACCTTCTCTTCATTTGCGTATCATGGATTTCGATAAGGAGTATCTTCTTATTGCCTCCTTATTGAATGTCTATATATATATGGGTATGTGTTCAAAAGGATCGGTTTTCAGCACCGGGAAGGCGGACTTTTTGAACAGCCTCTATAAGTTCAAGGGGGGAAAGGGATGGACATTATGATTGTCGAGGATGAAGCTTCCGTCCGGGATATTCTCAGATCGTATTTCGTGAACGAAGGGTGGAAAGTGCACCTCTCGAGCGATGGACAGGAAGCGCTGAAGAAGGTCCAGCTCTACAAGATGGATTTGATCGTGCTGGATTTGATGATCCCCGGCATGCCGGGAGAGGAAGTATGCCGCAATATTAGGCGAATGTCCAATGTGCCTCTTATCATGATCACCTCCAAGGCGCGGGAGGCCGATATGATCAACGGCCTCAATCTCGGCGCGGACGACTATATTACGAAGCCGTTCCGGGCAAAGGAGGTTATCGCTCGCATTCATGCCCTTCAACGCAGAATCAACATCATGAACAACTCGAGCCGCAACATCATCTATTTCAACCGCCGCCGATTTATGGTCAATTTCGAGCTGGAGGATGTCTTTCTTGACGGTAAGCCCGCCAATCTGACGGCTACCGAGTTCAGAACCTTGAGCATCCTCGTGCGCAAACCGGGCAAAGTGTTCAGCAGGCATGACTTATCCTATGAAGTGCAGGGCTACCGGTTTATCGGGGACGGGCGCGTCATGGACGTCCATATCCGCAACATCCGCAAAAAAATCGAAGAAGATCCAAAAAACCCGCAGTACATTGTGACCAAAATAGGCTCCGGCTATAAATTCAATTTCCCGCTGGATGATGATTGATGGTGCGTTGGAATGGATTCCGGCTTCGCACACGCACGTTGGTGTTCCTTGTGCTCATTTGCCTCTCCTTCGCGGCCCTAACCGGCCTATACCTGGCCCTGATGCATGACTGGAAGCAGCAGCTCGCTTCGTATAAGCGGCAGGCTGCCGCCGAATACACCTATCATTTGCTATATGCCATCCGGCAGCAGACGGCCTTGCGCTCGAACGATGCCGAATGGAGAACTGCCATGCAGGAAGCGGCCCAAGCCTTCACCATTCCGATCCGTTATTACGGTCCGGACGGCGAGACGATCCGGGTGGACCTCGTCCCCCAACATATGGCGCAACGCGCATATACGGTTCAGGCGCCGGTCATCATCGACGGCCGCATTGACGGTTATTTGACAGCCTATTATGACATGGATCAGGGCTTGCACTCGCCGGCGATCATGCAATTGGAACGGCAGCTTCAGAGCCGGAGCCTGTATGTTCTGCTCGCCTGCGGCCTCGCCGCGCTGCTGCTGTCTGTCTATGCCGCTTATCGTTGGAGCCGCGGAATTCGCCGGGCGGGACAGTTGTCGGAAGCTGTAGTTACCGGTAACAGAAATATGGTCATCCCGTCGTGCGGTACGAGAGAGATTGCCGGCCTGATTCATACCATCAACAGCCTGCTTGACGATTTCGAGCGCCATGAGGCTTGGCGCAACCAGTTAATGCAAGATTTGACTCATGAGCTGAGGACTCCGCTTACCGCGGTGCTTTCGCGCTTAGATGCGATAATTGACGGGATTTATCCGTTAACCACGGAAAATATGCTGAGCATTCTGGCTGATATCGAACGGCTGTACCGGCTCATCGAAGATATGGAGAAGCTGTCGGAAGCAGAGGGAGCCCGCTTCGAACTGAACTTGAAGCGAATCAATATGCCGCAAATGGTGAAGGGCGTGTATGAAGGGTTCTTGTTCCTGTCGAAGGAAAAAGATATGCGGTTCGTATTCGACAAGCCGCTGACTCCCTTCTACCTCGACATCGATCCCGATCGGTTCGCGCAAATTTTGTCCAATGTCATCTATAATGCCATTAAATATACGCCCCGCGGCGGAACGGTTATCCTCGGGATGGAGCGCGAGAACGGGCATATGCTCCTGTACTGCCGCGACGACGGGGTCGGCATCTCCGAGGAGGATCTGCCGCGTATCTTCGACCGCTTCTACCGCGCGGACAAATCACGCTCCCGGGACAGCGGCGGATTGGGCGTCGGCTTAAGCATCGCCAAAGCGCTCGTCGAGGCGCACCGGGGCACGATCTGGGCCGAGAGCGCGCCGGGGAAGGGCTCTACCTTCTGGATACGGCTTCCGGAACCGAAGTCAACTTGATAGCCAGTGTTGAAGCAGGACGCGGAACGCGCACCTGCATCTCCGCGCCCGGATGCTGCCGGGACCACGATAGAGGAGGAAATCCATGCCGCTTACTCAAGCTATTCGCTGCTTACGCCGCAATCTGATCATCGCATTCGTGCCGATGCTGCTCGATCTCGCCATTCTCGCGCTAAGTGTCGCTTGGTCCGGCTGGCAGCTGACGTCCCAATGGAGCTACCGCATCGTGCTGGAAATGGGATTGCCTTCGATCATGCATTTGTACAATCTGCCGTTCACCTGGGCACAGCTGCTTCTCATCGCACTGTGGTCCTTCGCCCAGGGCGGGTACATCAAGGCGCTGGCTACGGCCTGTGAAGGCGGAAGCGTCGACGCGGATCAGATGGTACGGAACAGTCTCGCCTTCTGGGTGCCGTTTCTTGGTCTGAATATAACGGTGCTGCTTGCGAAGGCCGCCGTCTCTTCGGTGCTGATTATGCAGTTCGGCTCCATTGGCGCCGGGGCTTCCTTGCTCGCCTTTGCGGTGCTGCGGATCGTCTTCATCTATCTCGAATTCACGATCGTTACCGACAGAATCAATTTCGATGCCGCCTTTCGCCGCAGCGCGCATTATTTCAAGCGGAACTGGCCGTCAGCGCTCGCGATGGCCGTGCTTCTGCTCGCGGCTTCCGGCGTGGCCAGCTTGGCGGCCAACTGGTTCGCGGCCCCGGCCGCGGTCATCCTGATCATCATGCTCTACAGCCTGATGATGTCCCTTCTCCAGACCGCGTTGATGCTCACGCTCCACGAGGCGAAGCGGTGGAGCGAAGGATGACGGTACTCCGGACCGGCACCGCACCCTGTCAAGGAACCTCCCTGACAAGGTGCGGTTGTTCTTATCGGGCCGGCAGGCGGCCACATGCCGGGAGCAGCCGCCCTACTTTTTGACCTTCATTTCTTTGACGAGTCCCGCGTACTCTTCCTCCATTTCCCGCAAAAAGGTGGCTGTATCCTTGCCCGGCATCTTGACAAAATCCTTCGCTTTCAAGTTGATGAAGTCGTCATAGTTGAAGGTGATAAGCGGGCCGTATGGCGAATAGACCGCAATCGGGGCCGGCTTCTGCCCGAAGATCGGAGCGATGTTGTACGTCTTGCCGCTCTCTTCGATATGCAACGCGGCGTATTGGCTCACTGCCTCCTCACTGTTGATGGTCGGCGGACTGCCTGCGCGGGACAGCACCATCTGGCCCGCCTCCGACGCCAGATGGGCGATGACGGCCCAGGCCGCATCCTTGTGCTGGCTGTGCTTGTTCATACTGACGGACACAGCCGGAGCCGTCGGTCCAATTCCCCTGTGATCCGGCCATTCCGGGACGGACACGATGTCGAAGTCCAGGCCCTCCACCGCGTTATTGAGCGGCAGATGCTGCAGCTGACCGATATACATCGCCACATTCTGCTCGTTGCTGAAGCTGTACGTATAGTCGCTCGTATCTATCATCCCGGGAATGTGGCGGTATTTGTCCAACAGCTCAAAAAATTGCTGAAACGCCGATTCCTTCGTAAACCGCACTTCCCCCGTCTCCGGATCGGTGCCGTTCACCCCAAGCTGGGAAAAGGCATGGGAATAGTAGCCGAAGGAAAAGCCTTTGTATTTGACCCCGTCGCGCTCTGTCGTCAGCTTATGCGCCAAGTCGAGAATCTCGTCATAGGTCATCCCGTCCTGCGGATAATCGACGCCGAGCTTGTCGAAGATCGCTTTGTTGTAGAACAGAGCCTTGCGGTTGTCTTCAATCGGCATCCCATACAAAGCGCCCGCTCCGTCCGGATCAAGGGCGCGAATGACGCCGGCGACGCCCTCCCTGAAAATAGACATATCGAAGCCGCTGCGCTCAATGTAAGGATCGAGCGGCTCCAGCATGTCGAGCTCCTTCATATCCTGATAGCCGGAATGCATCACATACAGATCCGGGATGTCGCCGCGCGCATTCAATTCCTGCAATCCTGCCGCATCCAGCGAAGCTTCGGCCAGTTCCAGCGTAATCTTCTGGAATGTCGCTTCGATCTGTTCCTTGAAGCGAATGCGGAACGTCTCATCGTCCACGGCGATGATGAACTTGAGGGTGACCGGTTCGCCGTCATAGGCGGCCTCTGTCGTCTTCGCCGGCCCTTCCTTCTGTTCCGGCTCAGTGCCTTCCTCTCCCGCAGGCACGGAGGACGGATCATCGGTTGCCGCCTGCCCGGAGGAGGCTGCCGCTTCTTCCGCCGGCGAACCGCTGCAGCCGGCAAGCAACGCGGCCATCATGAGGATGGCGATAAGCAGAATGGATACGGTCTTTTTCATCATTCGGAAGGCTCCCTTCATGAACCGAAATCATCGAACATAATGGATTATGCCAGTAATCCGGCTTGAGTCAACGAAGGCCGAAGCCGGACAGCATGGTGCGGAATGGAATTGTTCTGCGAGAAGTAGCGAGAAGCAGGAGGGGGTGAGATACGCTGCTGGCGCAGCAGTGGCGGTATCCGCCGAACAGCGTGCTGGCGGCTCAGCAGGAGTTCCGTATTGGTTCAGGGCCTCTCCCGGTATGAGAGATGACGCGATGGCCGCGGATACCGTAACCACTGTTGCTTCTGTACATTCAGGAGACAGATTGTCGCTTTGTCTTAATTTTTGTTTTTCTTTTCCTTCACAATTGTGGCGTAATCTTCATCCATCTTGCGGAGGAACGTAGGCACGTCGTCCCCCGACTTCAGGAACGGCGTCACCTGGGAACCGACATAATTCGTGCCGTACAGCAAAATATCCGGGCCGAACGGACTGTACAAGGCCGGCTTCGCCTGTTGAAGCGAATAGATGCCTTCAACGTTCATGTCCCGGGTCATCACATCGGCGGCGAACTGCTCGAGAATGCTCTGATCGGAAGAGACGGACGGCACATCCTTGCGGGTCAGCCGCAACTGCTGCTCATCCGTAAGCAAATATTGAAGAATATCGAGCGCTTCGTCGATATGCTTGCTCTGCTTGCTGATGGCCACGGTCAACGGCAGCGTCGACGGCCCGACGCCCGGCAGATCCGCCCAGGTCGGGAAGCTGACGACATCATAGTCCACATCTTCCGAATAGTACGGGATCGTATTCGCGATCAGCCCGAGACTCATTGCGACTTCACCCTTGGTGAACTCATAGGTGATATCCGGCTCCCAGTTGCCCGGGATGTCGGCTACCCGCTTCACCATCTCGAAAAACCGGGCGAACGCCGGATCCTTCGAGAAGCGCGGTTCCCCGGTCTCCGGATCCGTTCCGTGGGCGGAGAGCTGGGTCATCGCCTGGGACATGAAGCTCATCGCGAGTCCGCGATACTTGATGCCGTCCCGCTCCCCGGTAACTGTGGCGGCGAGATCGATCACTTCATCCCAGGTCATCCCATCGGTCGGGTAAGATGCGCCGAACTTGTCGAATACCGCCTTATTATAATGGAGCGCTACGGCCACATCCTCAATCGGAATGCCCAGCAGGCGTCCCTGTCCTTCCGGGTCGCGGGCGCGCAGCGCCTCCATGATGCCCGGCCGGATCTTGCTGAAATCGAAGTCGCGCTCCTTCAGCAGATCATCAAGCGGGAGGAGCATATCCTTCTCCTTCAGCACGTCGAACCCGTCCGTCGTCAAGATGATGTCCGGAACGACTCCCTGCGCGAACAGCTCGTCGAATTCTTCCGCGTTGGCGAATTTGCCCGTAGCTTCGATGGTAATGTTGGGGAATTTCTCCCTCGTGCCTTCCAGGAAGCGCATCTCCACTTGCTCCTTGCTCCACGGCGCCATGAAGATGAGCTTGACCGGATCGCCGCTCTCTGCTGGCTCTGCCGCTTGCCCGCCTTGCCCTGCAGTGCCTTTGTTCTGCTTCGCTGCTTCCGTCTCCGGCGCAGCCTGCCCGGACTCGCCGCCGCTGGAGCCGCAAGCCGACAGCATCAATGTGAATACGAGTGTAAAAATAAGAAGAATGCCGATTCTGCGTTTGTTCATCTTCAACCATCCCCCTCAGATGTAATTCAATGAAATTCATTCGCTCAATCTCCACAGCGAGACGCTCGGCTGCGGCAGCTTCAGACCGGCGACCGCCGCGCGGGCTTGATCGGAGTAATCCCAGCCCCACCGATCGAAAAACTCGCACATATCGCTGCCGCAGGCGCGCGACACCATCTCAACGAACATATCGATTTTCTGCTGCTCGGTCCGCGGCAGCCGTTCCTTCGGCAGCTCGCGGTATGCGATATGCAGCCAGGTGAACATATCCCATCCATACGCGAATTGCAGCTGCCGCATCATCGCCAGCCGCTCGAACAGGCCGATATCGGCGAACTTCTGCTCCGGATCGCTCTCGCTCCGGCTTAGGAATGCCTTCGCTTTGTCGAAATAGGACCGGCCTTCCTTGTCCTTCTCCACGGCCAAGCGGGAAGGATTGCCGTAATAGTCCTGAATGAGCAGCGAATAGATGTTGACTGACACCTCGACAATGTCCTCCCAGAACCAGGCCAGCTGCTGGTACTCGTGCCCCATCTCATGCCAGAATCCCCAGCCGTGCGCCAGCGAGCTGAACTTGCTGATGGTGACCGCGTCCTCCGCAGCCGGGACGTTCGGGATCATAATCGGATACCCGGAATGCATGTAGCCGGCGCTAATCTGCACATCGGCGCAGATTCGGTGCGGACGATCCGGCGTGCGATGCGGCAGTGGACGATCCGGCCCCAGGCCGACGAAGCTGTCGTACTGATCAATCATATCGTCCCATTGGAGCATCAGGTCCTCCGGATCCTCCACCTCCCGAACAACCGCAGACGGCAGCGTCAGGATCACCTTCCGTCCGCACAGCTCGGCATACGGCGTCTCGTAATGGCGAATCTTCTCCTTCCATTCCGCTCCCTCCGTCTTCCCGAGCTCGAAGTACGGGGCCCGCACGGCGCCGCTAACCGTCACCTGCGTCCGGAAGCCGGCCCGCGGCTTCGCCGGAATGAGATAGAGCAAGCCGCCGTACGGGCTGCTCAGCCTGTTCGTTCCCGGCTGCAGCGGCTTCCGCAGCGCGACGATCGGGGCCCGCTCCCACCGGAGCAGATGCCCGATCTCATCGGTATGCGCGCCGACCTGCACATCGAGATGCCGCACATCCTCCGGCACATCGATCGTGACGACCTGTCCCGGCGGGGCGTACAGTCCGGTGCCGATCCAGTTCCCGGGAGGGACGAGCATGCGGAGATAGCTGAGGTCCGCATAGCCGAAATCCACCTCGACAGCGTGCCCGTGCACGGCCGGGGCATTGGCGCCGACGAGGCCCGGGAACACTTCGGCATGCGGCGATGCCCCGCCGTCCGGGTCAAGGGTCACCTGCTCGCAGGCATACTGCAGCAGCACGCCGGTGTACGGCCGGCTCTCCTTGTCGAACGGAAGCGTCATCTCGATTCCGGCGTTGTTGGCAGCGGTAACAATTTCATGATACAGTCCACAATCGTCCGTCAGCGCAGCAATGGTGCCGTCCACCACCTCCAGCAGCGTCCGCCATTTCTTCTTCCCGTCCGCGATCTCCGCGCCGAACGGAATATCGGCCGCCCTAAGCGTGCCTTCTTCGACCGCCTTCACCTGCTCAATCAGCCGCAGCAGATGGGAGGCGGCTGCCCGATCCGGCGCCAAGGCCGGCAGAGACGGAGGAAGAGACCAGATCACGCTGTTGCCCAGGGCGATGCCGGCCCGGTTCAGCAGCCGCTGCAGCGGATAGTCCCTTACCTTGATCGGGCGGTCGCCGATGCGCTGCTGCAGTTCCTCCTCCGGCTCCCATTCCAGCTCCCAGCCCTTCGCATGCACGAGCAGGCTGCCGCCTCTCTGGATATAGGCGTCCAGGCAAGCCGCATCCTCGTCCGTCACCGAGCGGTCCGCGTAAGCTGCGGCATAGCCCGAGAGGCCTCCTTCAGCAGCGGACCAGCCAGCAAGGCGCACAACCTCCACCGGCAGCCCGCTTGCGGCGTCGAACGCTTCCGGAGAGGCCGCCGTCGCGATCTGCAGCGACCCTTGACCGGCGAGCGCTTGCCGGTAGGCCGCGCTCTCCTCTGTCAGCCAATGCAGCATGTTAGCGATGAATGACCCGCTCCCGGGCACGGCGCTGCCCGCGCGGTTGAATCCGGTCTCGACGCCGGAGACGAGGATGCGTCCCCGGCCGTATCTCGCGGCCGCGATGACCGGACGGCCCGCCGCATCGGCCGCGGCCGTGAACGCCTGCTCCGAGATGGCGGAGACGACCCCGCCGTACAGCTTGTGATTCACCGGGATAGCGGCCACGCCCTCATACAACAGCTTGATGTCCCGCGCAAGCGCTTGATCCCGCACCCGCTTCATTTCATCAACCCCTTTGCCTGTATTCAGATTGCGGATTACTCTTGCTCTTCCTCTTACTCTACTAACCCGGTACGTTCCACACTCTCCACGAAGTAACGCTGCGCGAAGAAGAAGATGAGCAGCGGAGGCAGCAAGGCCAGGAAGCTGGCCGACATCTTGATCGCCTCCACCAGCACGAGCGGCGCTTCTTCGCTGGCCAGCATGCTGCTGATGCTGGCGTCCACCCGCGACATCTGCGTCGCCAGCGGCACGAGCGAGGACTGCCCCAGGAACATCCGCGGGTAATAGGTGTCGTTCCACGTCCAGACGAAGGAGAACAGCGACACGACCAGAATCGCCGGCTTCGCAAGCGGGAACATCACTTTCCAATAGAACTTGAAGGTACTCGCCCCGTCGATCTTCGCCGCCTCCTCCAATTCCTTCGGCTGGGTCGTATAGAACTGCCGGAAGATGATTACGAACAGCGCGCCCTTAATGCCGAAGCCGAAGATGGACGGGATGATGAGCGAGAACAGCTTGCCCTGCAGGCCCAGCTTCGTGTACATCATGATCATCGGGAGCACGATGACCTGCGGCGGTATGATGAAGGCGAGCACCAGCAGGAACGTCAGCAGCTTTTTGAACGGGAACTGCATTCTCGCCAGCGCGTATCCCATCAAGCCGCAGGCGATGATATGGAACATGGCGACCAGGATCGAGATCCCGATGCTGACGAACAGCGAGTGCGAATATTTGAGCGCCGTCCACGCCTTCTCCAGGTGCCCGAAATACAACTCATGCGGAATCCAGGTCACCGTCGGGTCGTTCAGGTCCTTCTCGTTCATCACCATCTTGACCAGCATCTTGAAGATCGGATTCAAATAGATATACGAGGTGACGAGCAGAATCCAATATATGAACAGCTTGAACAGCAGGCCGCGGTTCACTTCCCGGCCAAGCACGGCATAGCGGACCGTGTTCAGGCCGTCCCGCGCCCACCGTTTTTTGAGCTGCGCCGCTTTGACTCTCACGTTGGCATTCACTTTTCCTATCATCCCAATCCTCCTCCCGTCGTCCCGCCGGATTCATTCGCTGCCGCCCGCTATCCGCGCCTGCGCCCGCTTCGGTTGATGCGCAGGAACAGGAGCAGGACAAGAGACAGGAATACGACGATGATGACGAAATATATCCAAGCCAACGCGCTGTTGTATCCGTAATTGCCGGTATTGATCAGCTCAATGACCGGATTGTACGGGAAAGTGAACATGTCAACGACGGTATAAATCAGATTCAGCAAAATAAACGGCGACATCGCAGGCAGCGTAATCTTCCAGAACACCTCCCACGGCGTCGCGCCGTCAATGCGGGCCGACTCGTAGGAAGACTTCGATATCGTCTGTCTTCCGGCCAGGAAGATCAGGATCTGGACGCCGGAATACCAGAGCACGAGCACGAAGCGGTTCAATACGTCCTTGACCGGCTTCGCCCAGGAGCTTCCGTTCAGAATTTCGTCCAAATATTCTCCGATCGAGAAGCGATCGAGAAAGCCGAGCGTGCCTTCCCCCTGATTGACGAACTCCGTCAAAATATAGCCCGAAGTGAAGATGATCGGGAGGAAGAAGACGACCCTGAACAGCATCCGGCCGGGAAAATCCTGATTCAGCATGATAGCGATGAACAAGGAGAACACCAGTATAATCGGCACCATGATGACGATCTCCTGGAAGAACGGAATCAGGTTATCGTATAAGGCGGAGCTGCCGAACAAAATTTCGCTGTAATATTTGAAGCTCTGAAAATCATATTTCAAGCCGGTCGGGAGCACCGTGACCTTATGGAAGCTCATATAGAGCGAGAACCCGAGCGGGAAGGCCATGAACAGGAGAAATCCGATAATCCACGGACCGACGAACAAGAGCGCCTCCAGGTTGCGGGATGTTTTTGCTTTCAGCATTCTTTTGCCCATGTTCATCCCCTCCCCGGCACGACGGCGAAGTCTTTGGCCCCGACCCGGATGCCGTCCCGGTCGTACGGCACATCGTTATAGTTCACGACAATCCGCTTGCCGCTCGCATACTCGGTCTCGGCGACGCCCTTCGCCAAGGCGCGGTGGCCGACGATGAACTGATCCTGAACATCGCCCAGCGCCTCGTTGAAGCGGCTGTATTGCTTCGCGATCTCCTCCGCCCAGTCTTTGTAGCAGGTGCTGTAAAAGGCATACAGTGATCGGGTTCCCATCAGCTCCTCCGATGGCGCATACGTGAGCATGAAGGCCGGGATCGAGCCGTACTCGATATTTTTAAGCAGGTACGTCCCGTAGTTATCTGCCACATTCGCATACCAGGAGGAATACGTCACCAGTCCGTGCAGCGCAATCTGCGCGAACGGAACCGTCTCGTCGACGAACAGATCGAAGGAATTCTCAATCGGCAGGCCGTTCACGTGGTCAACGTACTTCCAGGTATAATCGTTGCCGTTGGTCACATCCGCCGCGCCGATCAGCTCCTTCGTCTTCGCGAACAGGTTCTCTTGCACTTGGCGGGATTCCTCGCGGGTCGCCGCATACCGCGTGTTGAAGTCGCTGTTCAACAATTCTCCCAGCCCCCCGCCGTAGGACAGGCCGTCGACCCCGAGCTGCTTCGCCTTCTCCAGATCGGCGAGCAGGGTCTTCTCCAGGAAGCGCGGGCTGACCAAGGTCTGGACGGCGCCGTTCCGCTCCGAGTACTTGATGACGACGGAGCCGAGATCCTGCAAGCCGTCCCGGGTGCCGCGGAAGCCGTCGCGCCCGTTGTTATTGAACGTGTAGGAAGTGGCGTCAAGCATGACGCGATGCCCCTTCGCATGGGCGAATTCCGCCAGATGGCGCATCCCGTCCATGCCTCCCAGGCGCGAATCGACCGGGAAGCGGCCGCCGTATTCGCTGAATCCCCCACGCTGCCATCCCTGATACGTAATCGACATCCTTTTCACGCCGACGGAAGTCAGCTCGTTCACGATCTCCTCCGCCTGCGCCGTCGTCGTCAACGGCTCATACGTATCCCACAGGAAGCCTTTGCGGGAATCGGCGCCCAGCATATTTACCTGCAACGGGATGTTGTGGTCTTCGGCCGTGAGCGGCTGCATTCCGATCTCCTCCATTAAGTAGCGGCGGTAGCGCTCCGCCATGCCGACGTAATCCGTCTTCGCCCCGTCCAGGAAATAATAGCGGACCGACCGGTCGCCTTCCGTGCGATCCTTGCTGAACGTCTGGAAGCCGTTCAGCTTCCGCTTGTCGGTCGGCTGGAAGAACCGCTGCCGGTACGTGAACTCCGCCGTCGCCCAGTTGTACTGGTTCATCGATTTGGACGGCGCCGCCAGCACGTTGCCGTATTCCGCCCCGTCCTGGAGCACGGCCAGCAGCGATTGCTCTCCCGACTTGATGCCGAACACCGGCATGCGGATCGGCTGGCGGGTCGAGAAGGAATTGTTGTTGTTGCTGAAGGCCAGATCCTCTCCATAGGACCGCTCGAAATAAAAATTGTTGTTCGGCGGGCGATCCTTCTGGAACTGGACCAGCGTCCCGGGCCCATCCGGAATGAGCAGGTAGCCGTTCTCCCGCTCCGAGGTGTAGGCGCCAAGGAACGGATACAGCCGGAGTCCCGTCATGCGGGCGTCATTGTCCTTTTTCTTCTTGTTGTCCGCTTCGAACTGCTTCATCTCTTCGGCCGTCTTGCCGTCCTTGAAGCCTTCCTCCAGCACCCGCGTCTCGACGTAGTCATCCCGGAGCGCAACCTGAACCGGAACGATGAACCCGATCTTCGGCATCGAAAAGGTAAGGCGAAAACCGTCGTCCGTCAATTGGAACTGCTCGATGACGCCCTTCTGGTCGATGAGGTTGGTCTCCTTGATCTGGTCCTTGCGGACATTGAATTCGACATAGCGGATAAATACCGGCGACTGCATATGCTTTTTCCACATGTCGGTGTTCTCTCGGTCATTCCATCCCTCCGCATCGGGGAACGACCTCCAGACGCTCCCATTCCGCTTATCCTTCACGATGAAATGGCCGGTGTCCCGGTGGACCAGCAGCTGCAGCTTGTCGTTCTCCGCCGCCGGAATGAACTGACTGTCGGCCGGGAAGAGAGTCGCATAGCTGTTCTTGGGTTCCGTCTTGGCACCTGCCGTCCCCGTCTCCGAGGCCGCGGTCTTCCCTGTCGCTGGTGTCGCTGTTGCCTTCGCCGCGCCGTTATCTCCGGCGCCCGCCGCTGCGGGCTTCGTTCCATCCTGAGCGGCTTGCGGCCCCGCGCCTGCCTCCGGTAGGCTGTCCGGGGTCTGACTGCCACTGGAGTGACCGCTACTGGAGTCCCTTGCAGCTGGACTGCCGCTCTCATCCGCAGCTCCCCCGTCAGCGGAGGCCGCATTCCCGGAAGCGGACGGCTCCGGCTTGTTCTCGGCCTTGCCCGGATAAGAGACGAGGATGAAGCTGGTCAGTGTCACGAGAAGGGCGATGGCGAATATTCGTCTTCCTCGGTGTGCTCTGCTTAACGGCTGCTTCACATCGACACCTCCTGATAGATCGTATAGATGAAGTTCTGCAACTCCGATGACAGGCCGATCATGATGGAAATGAGCACCCAGGCGATGAGCATGGCGAAGGCCGTCAGCGACACATTGGAGAACGTCTCGCCTACGCCGTAATTTTGCAGCGACTGAATCTTCCAATAGAAGAGCAGCCCGCACCAGATGAACATGCCCGTCTCGAAGAAGCTGTAGATCGACTGCTCGCTGTGGGTCATGATGTTCGACAGCGCGGCGAGGGGAAGCCCAAGCAGCACAATCGGGAACAAGGCGTACGCGCTGCCGACGAACACATCCTTGAAACGGGCCTCGCCCTGGCGGATGCTGCCGATCAAATAATTGCAGATGACCCAGGTCAGCCACGTAACCGCAAATACGAGCAGGAAGGTGTTGCTGCGCTCATTGCTCGGCACCGGCATGAACACGAAGCTCGTGAAATACTCCTTCGTCAGCAAGACGCCCGCCACGAGCGCCAAAATGATGCCGGCGCTGACATAGCTGCCCTTCTGCGCATAGCGCAAATCGCTGAAGCCGTCGATCGGGTGCCGCAGGATGACGAAGGCTTGCTTCAGCTGCTGCACCAGCGGCTTGCGCAGCCAGGAGACGCTGCTGCCCGGCTTCTCCTTGCGCCGAAGCCGCCGCTTCTTCTTGCGGCTGCCCGCGATCAGCAGCAGCACCATAAGGACGAAGAGCCCATTCGCTACGTAGGCGAAATTGTGCTGGAACCATTGCAGGCGGAGCTGCCAGAACGTGTCGGAATACCCGGATTCGTCTCCGGCGAGCTTGAATAGCCGCAGGGCCTGCTCATAATCCTCCCGGTGATATGCGGCTTGAGCGAGTCCGCGATAAGCCGGCGAGTACAGGGCGTTCAGCCGCAGCACTTCTTGCCAATGAGCTTCGCTCTCCTCATATTTGCCCTCCTGGGACAGTGCCATCGCCTGCTGAAGCAGCATGCCGAATTCGGTCGGCTCGAGCACATGAATCAAATTTTGCGAATCGTCCAGGATGTAGAGCGCATTGCGGGAATTGGCCGCCACGGAGACCGGACTCTGGCTGATGCCGAGCTGCGGCGTGCCGAACGTCACCGGCCCGGTCCAGAAGAACTGCATGTCCCCGCTCGGGTTGTATTGGGTAACGGCATTGGACAGCTTGTCAATGGCGACCAGATTGCCGTTCCGATCGACCGTAATATCGGTCAAGCCCGACTTCTGCTCTTCCCCGTTCTGCGCAGCGGGCTGATTGAAGGCGCGGTTGCGGAATCTCGCTTCCAGCCCGAATTTTTGGTCCTTCCACTGGTTCTCGCCGCGGATGTTCAGCTTCTTCACCTGTTCCTTGTCCGTGGCGGATACCGTATAGATGAAGCCTTGCTCGTCAATATGAATGTTGCGGATCGTCGACGGCAGCGTCCGGACCTGCCGGCTTAATTGCTCTTCGGTGTAGAACATTTTGCGCACGAGATCCATCAAGGAGACTTCGGTCAGGTTCGTGCCGTAGAAGCCGTAGAAGTTGCCGTCCGGGTCGAGCTGAATGACCCCCTGGTAGCTTCCGTTCGAGATGACGTACATGAAGCCCCTGCTGTCGACGACCAGATTGGTCGGTTCATAGTGGAAGGAGTCGTCAATGAATCGCGACTTCGGCCGCTCGTACTTCGCCAGCACCGCACCGTTCGCGTCCAGCTTGACGATGCGCTTGTTGCCGGTATCCGCAATATAGATGGTTCCATCCTTCGTGACGAACACGCCCTGCGGCGACTGCAAGCCCTCGGCGCGCAGCTCGCGGATGAATTCACCTTCGCGATCGAGATGGACAATCCGGTTGTTATCCGTGTCCGCGATATAGATCTCATCCTTGGCGTCAATGAACAGATCCTGAGGCCGCTTCAGCGGAGAATACTCCAAGACGGTCTCCCCCTTGGCCGTCTTCTCGATATACAGGTTGTTGCCGATGACGGCAGCCGGATAATAAGCGGCCTGGCTTGGTATGGTGCGGTTGTAGCCGTCCTTGCTGAACGTGACGTAGGGCGGTTGCGCTGCGGCAGTGTAAGGAAATAAGACGGCAGCCGCCAGTGTCAGTGCGATGCCCAGCAGTTGCAGCCGTAAGGTCTTCCCTCTCTTGTTCATCGTATGACCTCCGTAATAACCCTACTTGATTCCCGAGTGCGCCATCGTCTGAATCACTTTGCGCTGCGACAGCAGGAAGATAATCAGGTTAGGAATAAACATGATGAGAGATGCCGCGGCGGCCACGCCTTGTCTGGCTACGCTGTTCGCCAGATTGGACGTGAGCGACTCCACATAGAACGGCAGCGTCTTCATCGCATCATTCTGCATGAACAGGGCGGATGTCTCCGCATTGCCCCACGCGGTCTGGAAGGACAGGATCGTAATGGTGGCCATCGCCGGCGACACTATCGGAATCATGATGCGCGTGAAGATTTTCCACTCGGAAGCCCCGTCCAGCTTGGCCGCCTCCATCAGCTCATTCGGCACCTGATCCATGAACTGCTTCATCAGGAACACGCCGACCGGAAGCGCCAGGATGGGCAGCACATGCCCCCAGTACGTATTCATAATCCCAAGGTACTTCACGACGATATAGCGCGGAATGCCCATCGTCTCGACGGCGATCATAATCGACAGCAGTATCGTGCCGAACACCAGCTTCCGCCCCGGGAACGGGTGCTTCGACAGCGGGTACGCGCACAGGGCGCCGAGCACGACCATGCCCACGGTCGACAATACGGTTACGATGACGCTGTTCAGAATGAACCGGGTTACCGGCAGGAACGTATCCTGCGACGCATGGAGCAAATCGATGAAGTTCTGCATCGTCGCCTGCTTCACGAAGAAGGTCGGCGGGAACAGGAACAGCTCATGCAGCGGCTTGAAGGCATGGTTGAAAATAAAGACAAGCGGCAGCAGCATAAATACCGCGAGCAGCGACAGCAGAATGAGCAAGGCGATCTGCGTGCCGTCCAGATTGCGGAAGTCGTTGCGGTACAGCGACCATGTGCGTGATATCGCGCTTCTCATGCGCCGGAACAAGGTCATGCTACTCATCCTCCTTCGGCCCAAGCAGCATCCATAGGAATCGGCTGAGCAGTATCGTGACGATCAGGAGCGCGATCGATATGGCGCTCGCATATCCAAGCTCCAGGCGGGTGAACCCGAAGTCTTCGATATGGTTCATGAAGAGCTGCCCGGAATAATCCGGCGTCGGGTTCATGCCCGACAGCTGCGTGCCGATCCCGCCGGCCTTCAGCGTGCCGACGATGGCCATGACCGCGGCGAACAGCATCTGCGGCTTCATCATCGGAATCGTGATATACCAGATTTCCTGCAGGCGGCTGCGGATTCCGTCGATGCGGGCCGCTTCGTACAGCGTCCGATCCACATTCAGAATCCCTGCCAGGATAGCCAGAAATCCAAGTCCCATACTGGACCAGATGGAGACAATAATCATGATGATCATCAAGTAATCCTTGTCGATCGTGAACAGAATCGGCTGATTGATCAGCCCCCATTTCAAGAGGAAGCTGTTGATGTAGCCGGTCCGGTCGCCCGTGAACATGACCTGCCAGACGACGACCATCGCGATGCCGCCGGTCAAGGACGGCGCGTACATCGCCAACGCGTACCAGACGCGAATCATCGCCGGCAGCTGGGCGATCAGCCAGGCCAGGACGAACGCCAGTACATAGCCAATCGGGCCGACGAACAGCGCGAACTGGAATGAGTTCGGGATGACATGCTTCAGAAAAATAACGTCCTGTGAAAATAAATTTTGGTAGTTCATCCATCCGGCCCACTTCGGGAACTCAATCGAATTGAAATAGGTGAAGCTGAGCCCGATGCCCGTCAGGACCGGAACGATGAGGAACAAGGTAAACACGATGAGGAACGGCGCAATAAACAGATAGGAAAGACGGTATCTCCACATTTCCTTGCGCAGGTGGCGGAGCTTGCGCCCGAATCGGCTCCCTATCCGCGGACGAGTGGCGGCAAGCGGCTGCGGAATGGCCGGCTGTGCTTCATTCGACAAGTTGATCGACCCCTTTCCACGGTTGTTGGATGACCGGCAGATCGAGCGTCTTCCGCACCTCGCCGTTCGGTCCGATAATATCGAATTCCTGCTGCTTTCTTCTCAACTCGCGCTTGATCTCCTTAATTGCCTTTTCCAGCGAGATGCGCGAATTCTCCGCGTCGACCACGGTGCGGTTCCAGGCGAAGCCGATCTCGCGATCCGTCATATAACCGCCCGGCACCTGAGGGACCTCCTTCGTCCATGCCCACTGCCGGAGGATGATGCCGAGATCGTCCGGCTTCCACGGCATCTGGGCGAAGGCCTGCACATTGGCCGTATTCCAGCGGAACGTCTCCCCGTGATACTGCTCCAGATTGAGGCCGAACTCGGTCTGCGTCTCGGTCGACGTATACCATTGCAGGAATTTCCATGCCTGCTGCTGCTTCTCCGGAGCGGAGCTCTTGAACAGCATGGCGTTCGACGGGTTGGACCCGCCGGACCATCTCACGATGCGGCCATCCGGCTGCTTCGTGCCCGGAATCGGCGCGATCGCCCAATCATTGGCGATCTCCGGAGCCGCGACCAGCAACTGCATGTACATGTTGAAATCGGAGATCCCGATCGGGATATCGCCTCGCCTGAACTGGTTGTAGAAGCTCTGCACGACCCGCTCCAGCCCTTGCACATTGTAGAAATCGGTCCACATTTTATAAGCCTTGAACGCTTCCGGCGTATCGAGGCCGGTCGTCAATCCGGTCCGCGCATACATCTCGACCCCGTTCTGGAACAGAATCGGCGTATAGTCCGCCGGATCCATATAGAAGTTGTACTGGTTCTGCAGCAGCGTAGGCAGCATCTGATAGACGTCATCCCATGTGTCAGGCACGCTCAGTCCCAGCTGCTGCAAAATATCTTTGCGGTAGAACATCACCTTGAAGCTGACAGTCTCCGGCACGCCGTAGTAACCGCCGTCATAATACAGCGGCTGCAGCATTCCCGGACTGTAACGGGAGAAGAAGTCATCCGCTCCCGGAAGCCCGCTCAGATTCAAGGCCGCATTCCGCAGCGCCATATCGAACGGCACGTTCGACGGGACACCCAGGGCGACATCGGGCATCATGCCCGACGCGTTGGCCAGCGTCAGCATCTGCGCATTCTGAATCAGGTTGATATGCACCTTGATTCCGGTCTCCGGAGTAAAGCGGTCATTGACCAGATGCTGGAGCTCATCGACGTAATCCCGGCCCCAGATCATCCACACATTCAGCACACTGTCGTCCTTATCGCTGAATCCGGTCCGGTCCTCGAACGAGTAGGCGAGCGATTGGAACATGCCTCCGGTCTTCTCCCAGAAGTTCGAGGTCATGCGCGGCAGCTCCGCATCGAGCGGCGCCAGGTAGATCTGGTCGAGCTGCAGCGGGCTGTTCATCAGCGTCGCGCGGTTCGATTCGAGCGATTCCTGCACCGAGGCAATCCGTTCCTGGGAATAAGGGATTTGATTCGGCTTCTTCAAAATGCTGTTGATGTCTTCGGCCCCGTTCTTCAGCATTTGCGCCACATCGTCGGTACGCGGGTTAATCTGCTTCATATCGGTCTGGAGCTGAACGAACTGCTCCCGAATCCGCTCCAGCCGCTCGGTCAGGCCCGGAATATCTTTCTCTACATTCCACACCCGGTATTTGTCTTCGCGGTTACCGGTCACCATCCGCAGCTCCAGCAGTATCGCGCGCAGCTCGCGCGAGATATGATCCATGCGGATGATGATGGACATATACGGCGCATACGTCGCCTCCATCGTGAGCGTGTGCTGCCCCTTCGTGAGATAGAAGGCGTAAGGCTCCCCATCCGAATCCGACAGCGTGATTCCTTGCCAGCCGGAATCATACGGGAACTGCACCTGTTCCATCTCGCGGAACGGAAGCGTGCCGTCAATCGTAACCGTGCGGAAGACGGACATATTTTTGACCGTATTCTGATTGGCTCGCAGAGCCAGCTTGTAGAGCCCATCCTGCGGCACGTCGAGGGTCCAGGTGACCGCCTGCCCCCCTTTCGTCCATCGGGCTCCGCCGAGCGTGTTGTACACGATGGCATTCATTGACGCAGGGTAGGAAAATGGATCGCGGTCATACACATTCTGAATCGAGGTGGAATTCTTGGCGCTGTACTGCTCCGCTTCAATCGTCAGCACAGCCCCGTCCCGCAGCGCGGCTGGCGGATATTGCGCCTTCACTTCGGCATATGTCGGCGTCGTGTCGGGCGGCAGCAGCGTGAACTGGCGGAACGCGACGGGCTGCTGCTGCATTTCCAGCCGAATCTTGTTCTTCCCCTGCTGCAAATGCCATAGCAACGGCGTCGAGTAGGCTCCGTTCGATTCCGTCACTATTTTCTCCTTCCAGCCCTTGAGCTCTTCCACCTGAGCCCGAATCTGATTGCCCCGGTCATCGAAGCGGGGCGGCTGGATGTCGCGGTACTCACGCTCGAACACGATCGAGCGCGCCTCGTTGAACGGATAGCCGCCATTGACGCGGGCCGATAGCATCACCGGCTGGCGGCCGCCTCCTTCGGCTCCGGGCAGCGGATAATAGTCCGCCTTGATCTGATAAAGGCCGGCTTGGCTCACTTCCACGTCGTATTCAATCCAGCCCCGCTGAGTGAACCAGATCAACGCATCGCGCTCGCCTTCATAGAGGCCTGTGCGGATGCCGGCATCCTCCGAGGCCGCCGCATACCGCGAAGCCGGAATGATGATCGTCTCCGTTCCAGCCGGAACGCCTTCCTGCTGCCATTGCCCGAGCACTTCCTGATAATACGGCTCAATTCGGCTGTCCTCCGACTCGCCGAATAGCGGTTCCGAGCCGGCCGGCTTCGCGGAAGTGCCTGCTCCATACACGGCTCCGTCATCCGAAGGGAGCAGACCATACCCGAGCCCGCCAGCGAACAGAATGGCGATGGCAAGCCAGATACAAGCCAACAGCCGGCGATATTTACGCTTCTCCATGCTTCATCACCCCTCAATCCGTAAGGAGCATTTCCGTATCTTTATTGAAAAAAAGCGCCTTTTCCATATTGATCGCAGCCGACACTTGCGTGCCCTCATCACAGTGCAGCCCTTCGCTGGCTCGAATAACAAGCGGGCGCTCCTGCTTGATGTCGATATGGTAATAGCGGTCCGAGCCGACGAACTCATTGAACTGCAGCGTCCCCGTCACAATGGAATGCGACGATGCCTCCATCCGGTGGGCTTCGAAGCTGATATGCTCCGGCCGGATTCCCATGATGACGGTTCGGTCGACCAGCCGCTGTTTCCTGATAGCGCTTTCATGTTGTGGGGCAAGGCGGATAATGAACCTGCGCGAATGGAACTCCACATGCCCGTCATGATGATGAAGCCGCCCTTCGATGAAGTTCATCGGCGGGTTGCCAATGAAGTTCGCCACGAACATGTTGACCGGACGGTTGTAGATCATCTCGGGCGTATCGACCTGCTGCACCACACCCCGATTCATGACGACGACCCGATCTCCCATCGTCATCGCCTCAATCTGATCGTGAGTGACGTAGATGGTCGTTACTTCGATCTTTTTGTGCAGGCTGATGATCTCGGAACGCATCTGCACGCGCAGCTTCGCATCAAGGTTGGACAGCGGTTCGTCCATCAGGAACACCTGCGGCGTCCGGACAATCGCGCGGCCGAGCGCCACGCGCTGGCGCTGGCCCCCGGACAGCTCACGCGGCTTGCGCTCCAGGAAGTTCTCGATCTCGAGCACCCGGGCCGCCCGCTTCACCGCCAGATCAATTTCATGCTTCGGCTGCTTGCGGAGGCGCAGGCCGAAGGCGATATTTTCATAGACGCTCATATTGGGATACAGGGCATAGTTCTGGAACACCATCGAGATGTCCCTATTCTTCGGAGGTATGTCGTTCACCATCGTATCGCCGATGTAAATATCGCCCTCCGACACGTCCTCCAATCCCGCCAGCATGCGAAGTGTCGTCGACTTCCCGCACCCGGACGGCCCGACCAGCACGATGAACTCTGTATCGTCGACACTCAGGTTGAAATCGCTTACAGCAACCTCTTTGTACTTGCCGTAACGTTTGTACACATGGTTGAACAATATATTGGCCATGACGATCCCTCCCGGTTTAACGTCATCTTACAAGGAAACCTGTTAATTTGGTGTTAAGAAACGTGAAAACGATTAATTTTTTCGAGAAATGGGCAGGGGCTTAATGATGGTTCGGAATTAGAAAAGCGCCGAATGAGCCCGTTCACGTGGAACACAAAATTGCTGCATGCGTGCAGTTTTTTGTCGGGATCTGTTGGCTAAAAAGGAAATCCTGCAATAATCAGGCTGTTGGAAAACCCGGTTTTTTTTCGGAGGGGTGATTACCTAATCGAAACTTGGCATTCAGAGCGTCATCGCCTTCTGGAGACATCGTTGCCTCCTGGGGCTTGAACGTGTGGAGGGAATTGCTGCTATTTTACAGGAATTTCGGCTCAATGAGTCCACATCCCGAGGAATTGCTGCACAGCTACATCATTTTAGGCCCTTTTGAGCTAAGTCGAAGAGAAACGGGTGAAATTCCTGCAGTTTTACAGGATTCCCTTTCTGGTGAAGTCGTCCCTATCGAATTGCTGTATTTGAGCAGGTTTTCAAGTTAACCGAATAGGCGTAGAAATCGTGCAGTTTTGCAGATTTCGCTCACCGAATAGGCGCGTCTGGAGAAATCGTGCAGTTTTGCGGATTTCGCCTACCGGATAGACGTGGCTAGGGAAATGGTGCGGTTTTCAGGCCGCTAGAAAACCCCTGTTTTTTAAGAATGGTTGGAGATTGTCCATTTTCCTACTCAAAATTTGGCACCCACAGCGTTTTAAATCGATTTTTTCTACTGAGAGACGAGATCCACCACATAAAAAATGAAGTGCCACAAAATCCTTGGATTTTCTCAACAGCCTGTTTTTTGCAGGATTCCTCTCTCATCATACTCCAGCAAACGGGCAAACGGGCGCAACAAAACCCGGAAGCGAGATCGCCCCGGGCTCCGGCTCTCCCCCTGACACCTCAGTTGAAGTTAATCTGGAAACTTTCTCTGCCCAAATAGCCAAATAGACTTTCCTCCCGAAAATCAATCCCCGCCCTCTGGAGAGCGTTTGGGTTATAGGTTAGAATCTTGCTAATCGGTCCGTTCGAAGCCGGATGCGGCTATCCCTGCTTCATACAGAACCACCAATCATAACATTTCAATTGGCCGGCTTGTGACATTTTCATTCGCTCGGCGGCTTCCTGCACGGTTCGTGCCGCAGGCAGGATCAACTGATTGCCGATAATCTCATTATTCGGCCAGTTCGCAGGTGTGGCTGCTTGATTGGCATCCACGACTTGCAAGGCTTGCACGGCCCGTAAGATTTCATAAATATTACGCCCTACCGTCTCAGGGTAAGTCAGCATCAGCCGGATGATGCCCTTAGGGTCGACAATATATACACTGCGTACCGTTCGTGTGCCTAGGGTAGGATGAATCATCCCTAATTGCTTCGCTAAGGTTCCCAGTCCATCCGCGATAATCGGGAACGTAATGTGCACGCCGAAGCACTGACGAATCCATTCGATCCATTTGATATGAGAAAATACTTGCTCCACCGACAAGCCGATCAGCTCGGTATTTAATTTGCGGAACTCCGGATGCAGCTGTTCAAAAGCAATAAATTCCGTCGTGCACACCGGCGTGAAGTCCCCGGGATGGCTGAACAGAATAAACCATCGTCGCTGAAAAGCACCTGGCAGCGATAACTCCCCGAACGTAGTCTGAACCGTCACTTCAGGAAAGCGTTCCCCAATGAAAGGAACTGACCGTTCTGTCATAGCCATACCTCCAGAATCTCATATTGCTTTATCCTATTCAGAGGCATCCGCCTAGAAAATTGTCCTGCGAAAAAATATATTTTGGCGTCTAGAATGGCTTCAACTTCATCCTGCTGTGCCCAGCCGTACCCGGATTATGCCCTTCAATGCGCATACCTGCGGGTCCCAATTGCGATAGCGGAAATATGATCACGTTCCCAAGGAGGCATTTTCTCGGGCGACGAAACCAAAAAAGGACAGCTAGGCTGCCCTCTAACATTGCATTATTCTCCTATCGGTTCAAAAATGGCGACCTGCCGCTTTCCTGCTTTGAAAGCTTCTATTCTTCTGAACTTATCATGCCGCAGCTTCTGGCGTTTGTCCGCAATGACGGCCATGACGGAACGCTCCGGCTCCATCCGTCCATGCATATTGTCAAAAAAACGGTCCAACGGGTTGCCGCTCTCACTGTGCCAATGAACAAGTTCCCCATAGGGGAGATCGGTAAGAACAATATCGAATCCGCCTGCTTGCGGCTCCATATCCGCGTCTCCAGTTGCCGTAATATCATGATGAAATGAGCACGTTTCTTCTATGTAGGATTGCGCTATGAGCGAGGCCAGCTTCTCGACACTGTCCAGCGCCTCGCGATGAGAGGGCTTATTGTATTGCTCCAGCAGCTGCGCCAGTTCCTTCTTGCGCCGCTTCATCCCTTCCGCGGACAGCAGAGACAGATTCTTCTCCGCGATGCCCAGCACCTCCGAGTTCACATCGGAGGCGACGATCCGCTTCATTCGATGTCCGTGCAGCAATCCGATGACCGTAAGCATATACGCGCCGCCGCAGCACGGATCATAGACAGTATACGGCTCATCATGCCCTTTGCCCTGCAGATGCAGGAAGCATCTCTGCATAATCTCGCTGGCGAGCCTTACCGGAAAAGCCGTCGTCCCCCGCGCATTATACAGCACCCTTCCGCTGGCAAAATCTTCATAGCCGCTTGGCTTCGTCTCAAACATATATTTCATTGCGTATGACCTTTCACCCAGTATTGGAAAAACATATTGTATTCCAATATACACCATCGGGACGAATTGGGCTATCCCGCCACTTGAGATGACCACGGGGTAACGCAATGGTTTTGTATTTCCATAGTAGAAAGAAAGCACAATTGTCCATATAAAGGTGGACATGAAGGGATTCTTCTTCTAGCAAGGCAAACTTCTATATGTAGATATACTATGACAAAAAAACGCTATATATAGTATCATTTCAACTAATCGCGGACTATCTTCTTCACAGAAAAGTGTCTCCTATTTGAAAGACATTCTCTTTTTGTTTTCCACTGTAGAAGGACAATTTCATAAGATGAGCAAAAATAGCACATGCCCCTCCTATCGAACTCCCGCAAGTATGCAACCCTCCGGCCCGTTCAGGGGAACATCAGACGTTAGCAGAATGAACCACCCTTCAGGAAAGGCGTTATCCATCTTTAAACTTGAAGTGTTTCATCCGCTAATAATTTATCTTTGCTCATCTTCACTTGTTCAATCATATGTCCAATATTCCCCTCACCTGCAAATAAGGTCATGTCAAAAAAATCTTGATGTAAATCAGACCAGTATAATTCATTCTCATCTCCCGAAATCACAACATCACACTTCAATTTGCCCACATAAACTTCAACATAGCAATCATGTACATAGTAGGTAAAATCCATAAGATGATGCAAAGTAACATGTTCTTGTGAAATGCTTGTTTCTTCCAGCAGTTCTCTGTAGGCAGCTTCCATCCCGGTTTCTCCTCGCTCTATTTTGCCGCCCACCAGATTGCTTAAACCTTTATAGGGGTCTTTTACTCGTTTGCACATGAGCAATCGGTCCATATCTTTATTGTAGATGAGAAGAACGTTATATCCTTGCACGATTGAGTCTCCTTATTTTATATTTTAACTTTACAATATTCGGTAATGCAGCTTCATTCTCCTTCCAATTAGTTCAATGGCGGTGAAAACCGGATAACGGGTAAAATCAGTGGATTGTTCAAAATGGCCGACGAAGAACAACTGTACTTCATGAGTGGAAAAAAAGAATAATTGTCCATATAAAATGGACGTGAAAGGGTTCAATTTTCGAAAAAAAAGATGACCCCTGTTCGGAGGTCATCTGCAAGGCCGAATGGGCCGAGTCGGATTCTGCCACCAAGCGAAAGCCGCCTAGATCAGTCCGATCTTGTCGCGGCGGCTGCTGCCGCCGAGCTTGCGCTTCTCGATGAGGCGGTTGAGCGCATCCACGTAAGCGCGGGCGCTTGCCTCGAGAATATCGGTGCTGACGCCGCGTCCCAGTGCGGGCAGGCCGTCCTGCGTCAGGACGACATGGACTTCGCCGAGAGCGTCCTTGCCGTGCGTAACCGATTTGATGGAATAATCGGTAAGTTCGACGTCTTCCCGTGACGCCTTGTCAATCGCCATATAGATGGCGTCGACGGAGCCGTTGCCGCTCGCTTCCTCTTCCAGCACCTTCCCGTCGATCGTAACGAGGCGGACCTTCGCCGATGGAACAGATTGGTTGCCGTACTCCACATAGACGGTCTCCAGCTTGAACATTTCCGGCGTGTCAATCAGCTTCTCCTCGATCATGGCGCGAATGTCTTCATCCGACACTTCTTTCTTCTTGTCTGCGACCTCCTTGAACTTGACGAAGGCGGCATTGACCTGCTCTTCGCTGAGCATGTAGCCGAGATCGATCAGCTTCTCGCGGAAGGCATGGCGGCCCGAGTGCTTGCCGAGCACGAGCTTGCTCTCCTTGAGACCGATGGTCTCCGGAGAAATAATCTCGTACGTCGTCTTCTCCTTCAGCATGCCATCCTGGTGAATGCCCGATTCATGGGCGAACGCATTGGCGCCGACAATCGCCTTGTTCCCCGGCACGACCATCCCCGTCAGCTTGCTGACCAGGCGGCTCGTGCGCGCAATCTCGCTCAGGACAAGCGACGTCTTCGCCTGATAGAAGTCTTGCCGCGTCTCCAGCGCCAAGGCCACCTCTTCCAGAGCCGTGTTGCCCGCACGCTCGCCGATGCCGTTGATCGTGCCTTCAATCTGATCGGCCCCGTTCAGCACCGCCGCAAGCGCATTCGCCGTCGCCATCCCGAGATCGTCATGGCAATGCGCGCTAAGCTGAATCTTCTCGATGCCCGGAACATTCTCCTTCAGCGTCTTGAAGATGTTGCCATACTCATACGGCGTCAAATAACCAACCGTATCCGGAATGTTGACGACCGTCGCGCCGGCGCGAATCGCCATCTCGGTCACTTGGCAGAGGAAGTCGAGCTCGGTCCGCCCGGCGTCCTCCGGGGAGAACTCCACCTTCGAGAAATATTTCTTCGCGTAACGAATCGCCGCTTCGGCCGTCTCCAGCACCTGCTCCTTCTCCATGCGCAGCTTATGCTTGCGATGGATCGGCGAAGATGCGAGGAAGAGATGGAGGCATGGATCCTGCGCGTTCTTCAAGGCTTCGTAAGCTGCATCGATGTCCTTCGTCCGCGCCCGCGACAGCCCGATGATCGTCGCATTCTTCACTGCGGCGGCGACAGCTCCCACGGCGGCCGAATCACCCGGAGATGCCGCAGGAAACCCCGCTTCGATGCGGTCGACACCGAGGCGCTCCAATTGGTAGGCGATCTCGAGCTTCTCCTTCGTATTCAAGTTCACGCCCGGAGATTGCTCCCCGTCTCTTAACGTCGTGTCAAAAATATAAATTTTACGCATCGCTGCACCTCCGTTAGTCTCTCGCCATATTACTATTCCAGTGTATGCACATAAAAGAACAGCGCCATCCCGCCTTGACGACGGGCGGGCGCTGTGCGATTTCGCCTTCCGGCCTATGAGTCCGCAGCCTGCCGCATGTCCGGTCCGGCTGGCGCAACTCACATCACTACTTCTTGATCCAATGCATCATCTCGCGAAGCTGGCCGCCGACCACTTCGATCGGATGATTCGCTTCGTTGCGGCGGGTTGCTGTCAGGAACGGACGATCCGCTTTATTCTCCAGGATGAAGTCGCGCGCGAATTTGCCCTGCTGAATATCGGACAATACTTCCTTCATCGCTTTCTTCGTCTCGTCGGTCACGATGCGGGGTCCGGTTACATAGTCACCGTACTCCGCCGTGTTGCTGATGGAATCGCGCATCGTCGCAAGACCTCCTTCATAGATCAGGTCGACGATGAGCTTCATTTCATGCAAGCACTCGAAGTACGCCATTTCCGGGGAATAGCCCGCTTCAACAAGCGTCTCGAAGCCGGCTTTGATCAGCGCGCTAACGCCGCCGCACAATACCGCTTGCTCGCCGAACAAGTCCGTCTCGGTCTCTTCCTTGAAGGAAGTCTCGATTACGCCTGCGCGCGTGCAGCCAATGCCTTTGGCATAGGCCAGACCGATAGCCTTCGCATTGCCTGTCGCATCTTGCTCGATCGCGATGAGGCCCGGTACGCCGAAGCCTTCGACATACGTGCGGCGAACGAGATGTCCCGGCGACTTCGGAGCCACGAGGAGCACGTCATTCTCCTTCGGCGCGACGATTTGGCCAAAGTGTACGTTGAAGCCGTGGGAGAACAGCAAGGCAGCGCCTTTTTTCAGATTCGGCGCGATTTCCGCATGGTATACGGCCGCCTGTGTCTCGTCCGGCATGAGGATTTGCACGACATCCGCGCGGCTGGTCGCCTCGCCGACGCTCAATACTTCGAAGCCGTCGTTGCGCGCTTTGTCAGCCGATTTGCCTTCGCGAAGCCCGATGACAACCTGAAGTCCGCTGTCGCGCAGGTTTTGCGCTTGAGCATGCCCTTGGCTGCCGTAGCCGATAACTGCAATCGTCTTGCCCTGCAATACACTTTGATCTGCATCTTTTTCGTAATACATAGTAACTGCCATTAGTATGAGTCCTCCTCTTTCTTCCTATAAATAAAGTGAGATAATAATCAACCCCGAATGAATGAGGGTATTTCAAGGGACAATTGCTCGTTCCGGTTCTGCCTGACTTATCCCCTGAGAGACCCCCTCATTCGGGGAATGTCCGCGGCCGGCGCAAGTCCGGCCGGATACTGCACAGCGGTACCGGTTACTTCCCGTCTGTCGTCTGCCCGCGAACCATCGCCGTCACGCCGGTGCGGCTGATCTCGCGGATGCCGTAAGGCTTGAGCAGCTCGACCATCGCTTCGATTTTCTGGGACTCGCCCACGACTTGGACGATGATCGTGCCCGGTCCGATATCGACCACCGTCGCGCGGAACGTCTCGACGACACCGAGAATCTCCGGACGCTCCCGCGGCTCCGCCTTGACCTTGATCAAGGCCAGTTCGCGGGATACCATCGGTTGAGAGCTCAAATCGATAACCTTGATAACATCGATAATCTTATACAACTGCTTCTCTATTTGCTCCAGCGTATGCTCGTCGCCCGTCGTCACGATGACCATGCGGGAGAGGCCTTCTTCCTCCGAGGCTCCTACCGTAATGCTGTCAATGTTGAATCCGCGGCGGCCGAACAAGCCAGACACGCGCTGCAATACGCCAGGCTGATCGTTGACGATGACGGCGATGGTGTGCTTCATCGGTTTCATTCGCAATCCCCCATTATCATTTGGTCAATGGTGCAGCCCTGGGTTACCATCGGGTAGACGTTCTCGTACCTGCGTACGACGAACTCGACGACGGCCGGTCCAGGCGTATTCAAGGCCTCCGTCCAAGCTTGTTCCGCTTCTTCCTTCGTCGTCGCCCGGAAGCCGCGCACGCCGTATGCTTCCGCCAGCTTGACGAAATCCGGACTGCCTGCCAAATCGATATGACTGTACCGGTTATCGTAGATGAGCTCCTGCCATTGGCGCACCATGCCGAGCACCCGGTTGTTGATGATGGCCACCTTGACCGGAATGTTGTGGATGGCGCAGATGGCGAGTTCCTGCGCGCACATCTGCATCCCGCCGTCGCCATTGATCGAGACGACGGTCCGATCGGGGAACGCCATCTGCGCGCCGATCGCGGACGGGAAGCCGAAGCCCATCGTGCCGAGGCCGCCGGATGTAATCCAAGAGCGCGGGTGATTGAAGCGATAGTATTGAGCCGCCCACATCTGATGCTGGCCGACGTCCGTCGTCACGATCGCATTGCCTTGGGTCGTGTCATTGATCATCTGGATGACCCATTGCGGCTTCAGCTCCGCATCGGAGTCGATGAACGCCAGCGGCTTCTCCGCCTTCCACTTCTGCACCTGCTCGCGCCACGCATCTGCTTTATCGTTGTGAACCGCCGTAGCATTAGCCAATTGAAGTGTCGACTTAATATCGCCCACAATCGGAATGTCTGTCGGCACATTTTTGCCAATCTCGGCCGGGTCTATGTCAATATGCACAATCTTCGCCTTCGGGGCGAAACCATCCAGCTTCATCGTTACGCGGTCATCGAAGCGGGCGCCGATGTTGATTAGCAGGTCCGCTTGCTGTATCGCCATGTTCGACGTGTACGTTCCATGCATGCCGGGCATGCCCATCCACAATTCATTCCCGCTCGGGAAGCCGCCGAGTCCGAGCAAGGTCGTCGTCACCGGAATCTTCGTCTTGGTTACGAACTCAAGCAATTCCTCATGAGCGCCGGAATGGATGACGCCGGCTCCGGCCAGAATGACGGGCGACTCCGCTTCCGCGATGGCCTTCAGCATCTTATCGACCTGATACTTGTTCGGCTGGACGGTCGGGTGATACCCGCGAATATTCACTTCCGTCACCGGCTGGAACAAGGTCGTTGCTGCGGATACATCCTTCGGAATATCGATGAGCACCGGCCCCTTGCGGCCCGTATTCGCGATGTGGAACGCTTCATGAATGACCCGCGGCAGGTCCTCCACGTTCCGCACCAGATAGCTGTGCTTCGTAATCGGCATCGTGATGCCGGTAATATCCGCCTCCTGGAAGGCGTCTGTTCCGATAAACGTCGTCGCTACGTTGCCGGTAATGACGACGAGCGGAACCGAATCCATATATGCCGTAGCGATGCCTGTGACCAGGTTCGTTGCACCGGGACCCGATGTCGCGATGCAGACGCCGACCTTGCCGCTTGCCCGCGCATAACCGTCGGCAGCATGAATCGCGCCTTGCTCATGCCGGGTCAGGACATGATGGAAATCCTCGCGGCCGTGCATCGCGTCGTAGATGTAGAGCACGGCGCCGCCCGGATAGCCGAACACGCACTCCACACCTTCCAACAACAAGCTGCGAAGCAAAATTTCGGAGCCTGTAATCACTTCAGGCTTCATCCATTTTTCTTTTAATTCATCGGTTGAGCGCATTGTCGCTTGATGTGTGCTCATTTTGCCATCCTCCTTACGCATCCTTGTCGATTTCCACTCGGGCTTGGTTGTCATGGTGTGTTGTGCCTGGCCAGGCTTGTAATACAACAAAAAAACCTTCCGCCCCCGCAGCTTGCCAGCTGCCTAAGGGACGAAAGGTTGTGCTTCCGTGGTACCACCCATGTTCATTCCACATCTCGCGATGTGAAATCTCTGCAAGTATACGCCGATACCGTGTCCATGACGGGTACGGTCAGTGCATACTCTGGACGCCTAACGCGCGCCTGACGATTCCCCCTACTGACATATCCGGCTATAGCCTGATATCCGTTCAGGAGAACAGCTCCGAGGTGAGCTCGCCTATAAGGGATTATGGCGCCGGTCTCAGCAAGACTTCCATGCGCTCTCTGTTCATAAGGGCCCTTATGCTTCGTCCTCTTCATTGCCGTTGTAAAATATGGTCAATGTCTTTCAAATGTTTAGAAACATTATATTCCTACGATATGCAGGAGTCAAGAGGCAGTGTTAAAAAATTTTGTAAACCGGTCATCCGGCAAAATGGCCGGATAGCTTGATAAAATGCCCGAAATCGGCAGAAACCTCCGCTTTTTTCCGTACTATAACGTTTTTGAACCGTTGCTTCATTCGTAGTTCTGCTAGGGCTCGGAAGGAACTCGAAATCGGCACGGGAGACGAAGGCGGCACATATAATACATCATTCGCGATGCAGCAAAGGAGGAATCGGGCATGAACATCCGGCTTCGGCGCCCCGCTTCCGATGACCGCATCATTCGCCGCCTTATTTTGGAGGAATTGCTTCCCCATTCCAATCTCGTCTGGGAAGAGAGCCAGGTGATGAAGGATATTCCGGTTCGGCTTCGGAAGGGCGTCACCTATGTCGCAGCGAACCGCAGAAATCAGGCCGTCGGCTTCGCGCTGGTCCAAGCCAAGAACGACATCCTGCTGATTGATCTGCTCGCCGTCAGCAGCGCCGCCCAAGGCAAAGGATGCGGATCCGCGCTTCTGGAACGGGCGGAACGGTACGGGCGCACGCAGCGCTGCCTCCTCTCCCGCGTCTATGTAGATCAAGGCAACGACGCAGCACAGCGCTTCTATGAACGGCATGGCTACAGATTCAAGCGGTATATTCAGCTGATCGCCTGCCACGAGATGGAGAAGCCGCTGGACAGGCGCTGACACCCTTCCAATCCGTCCGGCGGCAGCATGAAAGCCTGGGGTCCCCCCCAGGCTCTCCGCTCCCATATCCTCATGTGGCCCGCTCGTCTTGGATGTGATGGTTGGCCGGATTCGATTACCAGAAACGACCGTACGGATAGCCTCCAAACCCGTGACCTCCGTATCCTCCGTATCCCCCGTAAGGGAATCCCCCGAAAGCGAATGGGGCCGTGCCAATAGCCAAAAGGTCGAACAGAACTAACGGAATGATTGCTTTCGTTCTTACTTTCTTGCCCTTCGATTGCGCCATGATAAGACGGTTGCCGGAAATGCGAATCAGCTTGCCGGACACGACAGAGCCGTTTTTGTGCAGCGCATATATCCGTTTCCCGACAAGCTTGGAAGCCTGAGCCTTCGTAACACCATGCATGCGAATCCCTCCTTCACGGTTAATTCCATACAAGGTATTCTTACCAGCCTCTTCCCGTCTGTATGATGGCCCTTCCATCTCAAATCTGGGTCTCGCAAGCTCTTAATCTGCTCTTCATCCTGCGCTGTCACCAGCCGCGAATCTATTCTTCCTCGTTATAGAAAACTTTATAGTAATGCATGCCCCGCTCTTCATCGAAGCCCTTCTCCACGTAAGCGAAGCTCTCGCTCTTCAGCTTCAGCTCGACCCCCGTATCGGTCCGGATATTATTTTTATACGTTCGTTTCGCCTTTTTCAAGGCAGCCTGGGAGATCGGAAATTCATTCAGCGGAGGCAGCTCATTCGCTTCCTCATAGGTCTCCTTGTATGCTTTGAAGATCGGCACAATCTCCGGCTGCACGATAACCTCCTCGGCAAAGGCCTCCTCCTCGAACTGCTCATGCTTGGCGAAGTACTCCATCGTATGGTGAATGAACTCCAGCTTTTCTTTCTTCTCCGGCGGTTCCTCCGCCGAGGCGGCGATGACATCCTCGTAGAAATGCGTACACATTTCGATATATTTATCCGTCAAATAATGCTCGTCCTCCAGCAGCCGCACATTCAAAAAATCTTCCTGCCAATAGCGGGCCGCTTCGTTGTTCTTGCCTGCCGAAGTATCGACGATGCCGACCGAATAGCCCGCTTCCGCGCGCACGTTGAGGATGAGACAGCCCTTGTCCAGCTTGCGGATGTTCGTTCCTTCCTGGATGCTGACCTGAAGCTCCTCCGGATTGCGCTCCTGCACCTGCAGAAAGACATCCTTATGCTCGGATTTCATGATGCCGATGGCGTCGATGCTGAAGTTGTTGTACAAAATGTTGTTCAGATGAACGACATACAGCTCCCCAGGCTTAATCTGCGGATGGGAGGATTGCTCGTACAGATGATTCAACAAATGAACGGACTGCTCGTGAAAGGAGTTCGCCTGCTGAAACATGCGGCTCACGTAGGTGTATACCTCATTCAACGGCAGCTCGGCCTCATGATGGAAGCGGTAGAAGGCGTCGAATTTGAAGCCGGAAATGAAGTACTTCATCAGCGTCGCCTTCACTTCGTCGCTCGGCACGTCATACAGCGCGTGAGAGACGCGAACCCCCTCTTCGCGGGCCTTGCTTCCGACCTGATGGACAACCATTTGCTGGATTTCCGCTTTGGATAAATCGATCATAACATTCCCTCTTTTCTCGAAGTCGCATCTCTCTATTGTATCGAAAATACGCGCCAATGGAAACGGAAACCGAAGGCAATCCTCCATGGCATGCCGCCGTATTTTCCCCTGTCGATCCAGACCAGAAAAGGCTCTGCTTCGCCCCGGGGGTCCGGGAGTCTGCCTTGGCATTGAGTTGGCTTATCCCCTGCTCTGGAGTACAATAGAAGGATGAGAAGCGCAGCCGTTCAGGCTGCCCCGCATTCGTGCGGAAGAGCTGATGCATGGAAAGGACGATTGAGTGTGAAGAAAGCTGATACGGATGTTCATCAATCCGTGCTTGCCCCCAAGCTATGCCGCGAATCCCGCGTGTTCAAGACGAGCCGCGTATTTCCGAACGATGTCAATAACCATGATTCCCTGTTCGGCGGCAAGCTGATGAGCGCCATCGACGAATTGGCCTCCATCTCGGCCGTGCGGCATTGCCGGTACAACGTCATAACCGCTTCGACCGATTCGGTAGATTTTCTGCGTCCGATACTGCAGTCCGATTCTGTCTGTCTGGAATCGTATGTCACCTGGACGGGACGAACGAGCATGGAGGTATTCGTCAAGGTCGTCTCGGAGAATCTGTTCTCCGGCGAGCGCGCCATCGCGGCGACTTCCTTCCTGACATTCGTAGCGGTGGATGAGCACGGCACGCCGATGATTGTGCCGCCTGTCATCCCTGACTCCGAGGAAGAGAAGCTGCTTCACGAATCGGCGCAGGAGCGGGCAGAACTGCGGAAGAAGAGACGGGCGGGAAGCAAGCAGCTCGCCAGCGAGCTGTCGACCCGCAAATATTGGGAATAATTTGCACAGTAAAAAGGGGCTGTCCCATAAGTAGTTTCTACTGCCTGTAGGATGGCCGCTTCCTTTTGCCTTGGTGCAGGCTGCTTTGAGAGAGCAATCCGAGCAGTCCTGAGTTTGGTAATGCCTCAATTGAATTTCATACCCACGATCGTTTTGCTGGCAATCTGTACACTATAAGCAGTGAGCGAATTCCAGCTCCTTTTTATGTAGCTCGCCCTCTACACCTCTTATTTACATACGATTCTTCTTATGGCAAAATATAGATAACCAAATCATGAAGCAAGGAGGGCTGATATTGGAAGCCGCAGTCGTCAGAACAATCGGGGAGCTAATCCAAGATACAAGGCGAGCGTTAGATATGACGCTCACTCAGTTATCAGAATTATCAGGTGTTCCTAGAGGGACGATATCAAGAATTGAGAATGGCGAAGTAAAGCGTCCAGAATTTTCGAGTGTTCATCCATTGGCAATGACATTGGATATCCCCTGTGAGACATTGATTGCTTATTACGTAGAGGTTGAGAAAAGATCGGATTCATTGCTACATATTCTGCAATCAACGATTCAGCAAGAAAGTTCTATTGAACTGATTCGAAAAGTCGCAACCAAATTTCTTGAATCTCCAAATGAAGACAGCTTTGACTTAACACAGAAGCTTTATCAATCCATTGACTCCGTTGATAATACCTCCGTTAAATTATCATTATACAACCTCATCATTGACTACTCGCGATCACATGGAATTATGCCTTACATCGCCAAAGGGATGTATCAACGATACCTGATTGAACGAAATGATTTCAGCAAACTGAAGGAAACGTATTATAGCGGAAAGTATATTCTTCATTATGCTGATTTCTTACCCCAACAAGAACGGGTAGAACTTTACTACAAGTTAGGAATTCATGCATACAATCTGAGACTCTATAACGATAGCATTGCACACTGCAAGAAAATTCTTACGGAAGATGCTGGTTCAAATCCATATAGGGTACATGCACTTGGTATCCTTCGAAATTCGTACTATTGTCTAGAAGATTATGAACAGACTGAACTATATGCATTACAATATAAACAATTCGACTATCCTTACACCCGAGAAAACGTTGTACTTATGGAAGCATTATTAAGTGCTAAAAAGGGGAAAATCGAACAATCCATCGATCAGCTCCTTTTATTCTTGAAATCATGCAGTAATGATTATGTCGTTCCTGCTACCAATCAACTGCTTCGCCTGTATTTACAACAAGACAACTTCGAAGGCATTAAAAACCTACTAAGCACTATCAAAATAGATCCATCCGTTATTAACAAGAACAATCCCTTAATCTGTTCAAGATACGCTGATTATCTTCAAATCAATGGAGAATATTATTTAACTATAGGTGATTATGAGACTTGTATCAATCACTTATTAGAGGCAGCACTGAACTATTCAAAGGTTAACGACACAGTTGAGGAGAAACAATGTTTGAATATGGTTATGCGTATCCATTTAGAAAAAAATGTCCCTATGCACATTCAGACAGTTGAAAAGTTAAGCTCATACTTTACTCAAAGTGTTCGAGAAACGGAGGATTTGGCATGAAACAGTTCATAAAAAAAATGTATACCCGCTATTCCCTTTATGCAATCACGATCTTGACGATAACAGCAGTATCAGGAAACGACCAAGGAGGAATTTTCCCTTGGTAAGCGCAGCGTTAAGCATTTTTTAAGTTGAATATTTCACAGCGAAGAAGCAAAAGTTAAGCGCATATTATGCTCATAGCATTAAAGAAACGGAGGTTTCAGCATGAAGCAGTTTTTTTTCAAAAAATGGTACGTTAAATCCATTCTCTGCGCAGTCATCCTTGTAACAACGGCAGCGGCATTCTCAGGAGATCATGGCAGCATACATCCGTGGTAGTCGAAAAAGCACCTAAAGGGTGCTTTTTCATTTTCCGACAAAATGTGCAAGTAACACAATTATACATTTTTGACTGAAACGTACATTACACTCAATAGAGTTAGATGCATGTGAGGTGAACAGCCATTAAGTCTATTGAGGATAAAATAAACGAATTAAGGAAAAAGTTAGTTGAGGCGGTGGGAACTAAAGGGAAATTTACGGATGAAGAAGTGGTTCGGATCAGCCAACAACTGGATTCATACATAGTTGAGTTGCAGTCGCGTCAAGCTGCAAAAAGAAGGGATCAATAAGTTTTGAAGCACCCCAATATTATACATGCCTGTTGTATTATAACGAACGCCGCACTGCCGTTCCCGGCGATGCGGCGCTCTATATGAATCCAGCTTACGCGTTTACTTTTTCTTTGGCTACCGCTGCAAGAGAGCTGAATGCATTGGCATCGTTAACTGCCATGTCAGCCAGCATTTTGCGGTTGATGTCCACGCCTGCCAGCTTCAAGCCGTGCATCAGTTTGCTGTAGGACAGTCCGTTCATGCGAGCTGCCGCGTTGATGCGGGCGATCCACAGCTTGCGGAAGTCACGCTTCCGTTGACGGCGATCGCGGTATGCATACAGCAACGATTTCATCACTTGCTCGTTCGCTGTTTTGAAGATGCGGTGTTTGGAACCGAAGTATCCCTTTGCCAGTTTCAATACTTTCTTATGACGACGACGTGTCGTAAATCCGCCTTTTACTCGTGCCATTTCGTATTAACCTCCCGATTCGATGTCTCCGAATTGCTTATTTCAAGTTTTTCAATTGCTGCTTCATGCGGTTAACGTCGCCTGCTGCCATCACTGGGCTCGTTGCCAGGTTGCGCTTTTGGCGTTGCGATTTATGGGAAAGCAAATGGTTGCGGTACGCTTTGTAGCGACGCACTTTACCAGTACCCGTAATTTTGAAGCGGCCCTTCAAGCTGCTATGCGTTTTCATCTTAGGCATAATCAATTATCCTCCTCAAGTTCGGTGTTCATCCATCCCGCCGCCTTCTCCAGCGCGGCAGGTCGTTTAGGTGCTCTTCGGCGCCAAAATCATAATCATGCTGCGGCCTTCCAGCTTCGGAACGCGTTCTACGATGCACAGTTCGTTCGCTTCGACGAGAACACGGTCAAGAACCTTCTTACCGATAGCGGCGTGAGCAATCTCACGGCCGCGGAAGCGGACCGAGCATTTAACCTTATCGCCTTCACGCAGGAACTTCAAGACGTTGCGCAGCTTCGTCTGGAAATCATGCTCGTCAATGTTCGCGCGGAACCAGACTTCCTTGATATCGACCGTCTTCTGATTCTTGCGCGCTTCTTTCTCTTTCTTCTGCTGCTCATAGCGGAACTTGCCGTAGTCCATAATCCGGCATACGGGCGGCTTCGCCTGCGGAGCCACATTCACTAGGTCCATGTTCGCATCGTAAGCCATCTGCAGCGCTTCGCGGTACGGCTTGATGCCGATCTGCTCGCCTTCCGGGCCGACTAGTCGAACTTCCTTCGCACGAATCTCCTCGTTAACCAAATGATCTTTGCTAATGGTGTGCCACCTCCATAATCGAATTCCCACTTCGCTCTTGCAAACTTCTATTGTATGCAAAAAGGGATGCGGGCTCAAGAGCCCACATCCCTCACATCGACTAATTATCATCATGTGAAACACCGCCAACGCGGCAAATCGTCAGAACCAGCCAACCTACGTCGGACAGGTGAGAAGCGGGCGCTCCTGCTTAATCAAAATCATATGCAATTTGAACACTCAATTACTATATCACTCTTGCGGATTCATTGTCAAGACATTCTTTCCGCTCCAGGATAATCCCGAATCAGGATACCTGCTTGCCCTGCATTTCCTCCAAGCGCACGACCCGCGTATGCTCGGTATGGCTCCATACTTTGTTGTTCTGCGTGAAGAATGCATAGAACGTAATCGGCCACCAGGACAGCAGATAAATTGGGAACGTGATGAGCGACGCGTAGATGCGCCATGACTTGACGCCCTCCAATACGAGCGCCAGCACGAACACGCTGCACGTCAGCACAAACGACACCACCGTCACCCATGACGGCAAATATTCAAAGAACGTAGCTACATTCGGCCCGTTGAAAATCGCCGCGTCCACCCACAAGAAGGCGGTCATAAGAAACGTCAGCAGGACGGTGTATACCGTAATCGTATAGAGCGCCATATCGAACTTCGCCATATTGCGCTCCTTGATGCTCTTCCACAGCAGCGGGAAGAAATAGCGGCGCGCCACCGTAAAGTGGCCCTGCATCCAGCGAAGACGCTGGCGTGCCGACGCCTTGAACGTCAACGGCTTCTCGTCGTATACGCGCGCATTGTAATTGAGCACCGGATTGATGCCGTTCATGACGCAGCGCGCCGTGAATTCCAGATCCTCGACCAGGCTTGTCGCGCCCCAGCCCATATCCTTCAGCAGTTGGCTCTCGAAGCACATACCGGTTCCGCCGAGGAAGTTCGCCAGCTTCAGATTTTTGCGGGACAGCTGCCACAGCCGGTTGCAGTACCAGTAAGTGACCCCGTAAGCGGCCGTAATCCACGAGTCATGCGGGTTCTTGGTATCGATATAGCCCTGGATGACGCGCGCGCCGGAGCACAGATCATTGTTCATTTCACGCAGGAAATCCATGCTGACCAGATTGTCCGCGTCGAGCATGACGATCGCATCGTATTGGCGCGGCATCTCCCACAGATTCTTCAGCATCCATTCAATGGCATAGCCTTTGCCTCGCTGATGAGGATTGTGGCGCTCGCATGCCGTCACGCCATGCTCTCTTACGATGCCCGCCGTGTTGTCGGTACAGTTATCGCAAATGACAAAGATGTCATACATTTCCTTCGGATAGTCAAGCTGCTTCAAGTTCTCGACAAGCGCTCCAATTACCGCTTCCTCGTTATGTGCGGCCACAATGACGGCGAACGATTTCTGCGGGTCGTAGGCTTGTCGTTTCTTTTCACGGTAAATGCCGAACAGCGACAAGGTGAATTGATACACCCCGAGCGCGGCCAACAACACCTGCAAGCCGATAAATAACTTATCCACCATGTTGGTGTCCCCCTTTTAACCCCTGATGATATTTCACTTTTTCTGTAAGCACGCCTTTTCTTTGTTTTTCATGGCATGCCTCGGTCATGTTTACCCCGGCAGAAAACGGTCGATCCCGATTTTCTAACGTTTGCATCCGTTTGTCAAAAGCCTAATATTGGCTTTCATTCGTTATTTGCTTCATTTTCATGCAAAAATGATCATGAAGTGGCAGGCGTTCGGGCTCTGACGGGGTATTTTCTTTATTTTCGTCCAAATGCTAAGAAATTATGGCTTTGGACCCCCATTTCGTCAAAAAAAGATAACGAACCCGACTATAGAGGCATTCCGCCTTCCCTTGGACCGCATGGGCATACGCCTACATCATATAATAACGTAACCGCTCGCGCAAAGGTTGCTGTCCAAAATCAACCTCCCAAGGCTGACTTGCAGCTATCACCATGTTACCCCTAGCGTTCGAAAGTGAAACATCCGTCAGGCGCTGCCGCCGCAATCAGGAGAAACGTCCTACGGACAGAAGAGACCGAACGGGAGGATGGAACAGCTTTCGTCAAGCTTCGCCGTTGGTCTGTACGCTCTTCCCAAATTAGATTGAAATCATGAGCAAATATAAATATGATTAAGTATGTTTGCCGCTCCCAGGAAGGGGTACATCAAAAATTCACAAATTCCTTATCTTCTGTTAATGTAAAGTTGTTACGATTGCATCAAAATCTATCGCATAACGGAGGGGTGACATGTTGACCCGTGTTATCGCGTGGCTTGGATACCGTGAACGGCAGTTGTTTCTGTGGATTAATCAGCGTCTTCATCATCACTGGATGAACTTGGTGCTCTATACAATGACTCATCTCGGGGGAGCGACATTCACGATCGCATTCTCGCTTATCCTTGGCCTGTTCGCGCCTGACCCTTGGAGCCGGATTGGCTGGCAGTGTCTGGTTGCGCTGGCTGTAAGCCATATTCCTGTTTTCCTTATAAAAAAATGCTACCCGCGGGTTCGCCCCCACCTGGCGCTGCCCGATATACGAACATTTCGCAAGCCGCTCATCGACCATTCTTTCCCGTCGGGACATACGACGGCCATCTTTTCGATCGTTATGCCGATTATGATGGCTTTTCCGATTCTAACCTGGGCACTGCTTCCCGTCGCCTTGATCGTGGCGTTGTCCCGGATGTATCTTGGCCTTCATTATCCTTCCGATTGCTTGGCCGGGGCCTTGATCGGAACCGGGGCGGCCGTAGGCACGGTCTCTTTCTGGACATAATGGAGGCGGGTTCGGACAACCAAGCAGTAACACTAATTAGAATAGAAGGGTGACCAACATGGAGGAACCTGTCACATGGTCCGTGCCGGCAGGCTTCGCTTTTATACACGATAACGAAGGCAAGAAGCGGATTCTCGTCCTGTCGGAGCGCTTCGGAGCCGGACACACTCAGGCCGCGCACGCCCTGGCCGTCAGTCTTCGGAAGCTGTCCCCGCATGTGCAGACGCGCGTGATTGAGTTGGGCAGCTTTTTGAATCCGCGGACGGCTCCGCTCATTATCGAGGCTTACCGCAAGACCGTCACCGTGCAGCCTAGATTGGTCGGCTTCATGTACAGGACTCAATATAACAAATCATTGAACCGGCTGACCACGATGGCGCTTCATCGCGTCTTCTATACGCAGGCGATGACGGTCATGCGCCAGCTGAGGCCAGATATGATTGTATGCACCCATCCGATTCCGAATGCCGTCATCTCGCGGCTGCGCCGGCTGGGCCTGAATGTGCCGCTCTGCACGGTCATTACCGATTATGATGCGCATGCTACCTGGGTCAGTCCCGGGGTAAGCCGTTATCTCGTGCCGACGCCCGAAGTGCAGGCGAAGCTGGAATCGCATGGGGTGCCGGCCGAACGCATCCAGGTGACCGGCATCCCCGTTCATCCGAAGTTCTGGGAGACGCATGACCGGAATACGAAGGCGGCCATCCGCCGGCGCTTCGGCCTGAAGGAGATCCCGACCGTCCTCGTCATGGGCGGCGGCTGGGGACTCATGGACCCGAGCTGCTCCAGCGAACTGCTGACCCGTTGGCGCAATGACATCCAGTTCTTGTTCTGCATCGGTGACAATGAGAAGCTCCGCCAGCGCCTGCTGGACACCCCGAGATTCCGCCATGAGAACATCCGTCTCATTGGCTACACGCAACAAATCGATCAACTGATGGACGTATCCGATCTGCTGATCACGAAGCCGGGCGGAATGACCTGCACCGAAGCGATGGCGAAAGGCATTCCGATGCTGTTCTACGAACCGTTGCCGGGCCAAGAAGAAGAGAATTTGCATTATTTTGCAGAAAAAGGATACGGCGAACCGATCGGGAGCTCCCATACGATAACGAGCTGGATGAACAAGCTGGCCTATCACTATGAGGAGGTCGCCTCGCGCCGGCGCGAATTCGAGCTGAACGCCTCGCGGTATCATCCGAAGGCGTGCGCCGACGCCATATTGAGCATGCTATACGAGCAGCCGCCCACCGGCAGCTCCTCTGCCTGACTTGTCATTTCTTAAGTTAATACGCCTATTCCCCGCCCGGGTCTGGACTCGCATCCAGGACCGGGCTTTGTGTTGCGGCCGGACATGACAAAGCCGCCGGCTTCCGGGCATCGCCCAAGCCGGCGGCTAACCTGACGCCTTATTGCTGCGGGACAGGCTGTCCTCCCTTGCCAAACGGCAGTGAAGCCCGGTATTGCTCGTAAGCCTCGCGCCCCACCAGAACTTCCACACGGTGAATGTTCATGCCTCTGCTCGAGAACTTCTCTTCATATTCCGTCATGACATGATCCGGATGAGGACCGTCCCGGTGCAGGTCAAGCGAGATATTCCGCATCTGAAGACCGACCTCGGCGTAGGAATTCAAGGAGTATTCGAACAGTGTCACCGAGTCAGTCTTCTGATGGATCTCTCCGCGTTCATTCAGAACATGCTTATATTTCTCGATAAAACGGGGATGAGTCAAGCGCCGGCGCGCATGGCGCTTCTTCGGCCACGGATCGCTGAAATTCAGAAAAAGTCGCTCGATCTCGCCCTCCGCAAACATCGATTCCAAGTATTCAATGTTCGCCCGCACCAGCCTCAAGTTCGCATCGGTGTCCACACCCAGCTCGCCGCGGATCGTCTCGGCCTTCTCGCAGGCGCGCGCGATTAATTCATCGTACATATCGATGCCGATGAAGTTCACATCCGGGTGCCGACGGCTCATTGCGCTGATGAACTGGCCTTTGCCCATGCCCAGCTCCACATGGATCGGGCGGCCGTTGCCGAAAATATCATGCCAGCGGCCCCGTGCCGATTGAGGGTCCAGGATCGCAATCTTCGATTGCTCCAGCAGCTCAGGAGCCCCTTTTTTGCCTCGTAAACGCATCTGTTTTCCTCCAACCTCAGTATGCTCTAATCCTCTATTCTGCATGACCGGCACGCAATTGTAAAGAGCCGCCTGCCATCGCCCTGCCTTGCGCTTCCCTGCACATCAGCAAGACGCCGTCTAGTTCAAACATGAACACGAAATTATCAGCCTCTCGGCTCCCCTCCGTCCCTCTTCCGGTTCCCCCCGCGGACGGTGCCGTATCTTCGCTTTTCAAGCGAGATCTGCTACAATAAAACCACGGCCGCCTGCCGCTCGCCAAGCGCGCTGCGGCAGGCTGGCGGCGGGTTGCAGGCGCAACCGGACGCCACAGACTGCCGGAAGCCGCTGCTTCCCTCCGAGGCCGACTTAGATGAGGAAAGGGCTTGTCATCATTGAAATATCCGAAGCTCGAACGGCCGCCTGTCCCCCTCGATTGGGGAGACAAGCGGTTCCATACATGGAACGCCGAGATGCGCCGCCAGTTCGGGGGCAAAGTCTTCAAGGTGATGCTGGATGCCGGCTTCACCTGCCCGAACCGGGACGGACGCATCGCCATCGGGGGCTGCACCTTCTGCAGTTCACGGGGCTCCGGCGATTTCGCGGGCTCCCGCCGCAACGATCTCGTTACCCAATTCAACACGATTCGCGACCGCCAGCATGAGAAATGGCCGAATGCAAGCTATATCGGCTACTTCCAGGCCTACACGAATACGTATGCGCCGGTCGACACGCTGCGCGAGTATTTCGAGGTCATCCTGGAGCAGCCGGGGGTGGTCGGCCTGTCGATCGCCACCCGTCCCGACTGCTTGCCGGACGATGTCGTCGAGTATTTGGCCGAGCTGAACGAGCGCACGTACCTCTGGCTGGAGATGGGCCTGCAGACGATTCACGAATCGACCTCTACGCTCATCAACCGGGCGCATGACACCGCCTGCTATGAGGAGGCGGTCGCGAAGCTGCGCAAGCACAATATCCGTATCTGCACCCATATCATATATGGACTGCCGCAGGAGACGCATGAGATGATGATGGAGACGGCCGCAGCGGTCGCCCGCATGGACGTGCAGGGCATCAAGCTCCATCTGCTCCATCTCATGCGCAAGACGCCGATGGTGAAGCAGTATGAAGCGGGCCTGCTCCGCTTCCTGGAGATGGACGAATACGTGAAGCTCATCGTCGACACGCTGGAGATTCTGCCGCCCGAGATGATCGTGCACCGCGTGACGGGCGATGCCCCGCGCGACCTCTTGATCGGGCCCACGTGGAGCCTGCGCAAGTGGGAAGTGCTGAACGCGATCGACGCCGAGCTGCGCCGCCGCGATACGTGGCAGGGCAAGCTGTGGAGGGAGAGCTAACATGGGCTTCCTCTCCGTACTCAGCTTCGCGCAGCAGGCCGTGAAGGAGCGCGTGCAGCCGGGCGACCGCGCCGTGGACGCGACGATGGGCACCGGCGTGGACACGCTCTTCCTTGCCCGGCTCGTCGGGCCGCGCGGGTCGGTCGCGGCCTTCGATATCCAGGCGGCGGCGCTCGAGCTGACCCGCCGCCGCCTGGAGGATGCCTTCGGCGCGGACGGCGGCGCGCAGGTCGAGCTGCTGCAGCACAGCCATGCAGCGATGACCTGTGCGCTGCCCCCGGCATGGCACGGAACGACGGCAGCCGTCATGTTCAACCTCGGCTATCTGCCGGCGGTGGACGCGGACAAGCGCGTCATGACGGAGCCGTCCACGACGCTGGCGGCGCTGGAGGACGCCCTGACGCTGCTGCGTCCGGGCGGGGTGCTGACCGCCGTCGTGTACCCGGGCCATGCCGGGGGCGACCGTGAAGCGGACGCCGTCCGCGCCTGGGCGGAGACGCTGCCCGCCGCCAGAGGCCAGGCAGTCGTCTACCGCATGCTCCAGCGGCCGGAGGCGCCTTACGTCATCGCGGTCGAGAAGGCACGCTCCCGAAGCGCGGAGCAATAACCATAGAAGACAGGGCGGTTCAGGCGCGGCGACGCGGACGCTGACCCATACGAATGGCGTACTTCGCCTCGCCTTTCTCGGCTTCCCGGGAACGGATGAATCCGGGATCGAGTTAATCGAAGGCTGCCGCGAGGCGCTCCCGGCCGAAGGACTCGTTCATCATATCGCCTTCACCGTTGACGATATCGATGCCGAATTGGCCCGCATTCAGTCGCTCGGCTCCGTCGAGCTTATTGATCAGGAAATCGTCACTTTGCCGAACGGCAGCCGCTACTTTTTTTCAAGGTGCCGGACGGCGAGTGGCTTGAATTTTCCATACGACCACCAAATAGAGATAACGGGAGTGAGAGACATCATGACAACACCATACCCACTGAAGTTTCAACCTGAGTTCAAGGAACGTGTCTGGGGCGGCCGCGCGCTGACCCAATTCGGCCTGGATCTGCCGGAAGGGCATATCGGCGAAGGCTGGATGATCGGAGACCATCCGAACGGAACGACGAAGGTTATCAACGGCGAGCTGGCCGGCCAAGGCCTCGATCAAGTGCGCGAGCAATACGGCAAGGAATGGTTCGGCTTGAAGGGCTTCTCCGAGAAAAACGGCCGCTTCCCGCTGCTGATCAAGCTGCTCGATTGCAACGATGATCTGTCGGTGCAGGTGCATCCGACCGACGATTATGAAGGGCTGCCGACAGGCGAGCTGGGCAAGACCGAGATGTGGTATGTGCTCGATGCCAAGCCAGGAGCCAAGATCATCTATGGCTTGAAGGATGGAGTCGACCGCGAGGCACTGGCGGCAGCAATCGCGGAAGGCCGCATCATGGAGGCGCTGCAGGAGGTTCCAGTCCAAGCCGGCGATTCCTTCTACATTCCGGCCGGCACGGTGCATGCGCTGTGCGCCGGCGTCGTCGTCGCCGAGGTGCAGCAGAACTCCGACACGACATACCGCCTGTATGACTATAACCGTCCGGGCCTCGACGGCAAGCCGCGCGAGCTGCACATCGAGGATTCCTTGAATGTCATCGCCTATGAAGGCGCTGGCGCGACCCGGATGAAGACCGACAACGCGGAGCCGAATGAATGGCTGACGCTGGCGGAATCGCCATACTTCCGGGTAGAAAAAGGCATCGTCACGCAGCCGTGGAGCCTGTCCACGACGGCGGACAGCTTCGTCATCCTCGTCGTATGCGAAGGCAAGGGCACACTGCGCTGGGCCGATCAAGAGCTGACGCTGGCGGCCGGAGAATGCTTCCTTCTCCCGGCGAACCTCGGCGCGTACACGCTGGAAGGCGGCTGCACGGTGCTCCGTTCCGTTGCCCCTTAATGCGATAGGAACCGTCCCGCTCTTCTCTTGCGAGCAGAGCGGATAATAGATGGACATGCAGCAAGAAGCCGGGGAATCCCCGGCTTCTTGTCCTATTCACGGCTTGGAACTCGCCGCCGGGATGGCACTCCCTCCCGTGCCGTCCCTCAGTAGCCCGGCCTCGCGCCCGACGTTCGCGGCCGACTGGCGATCGCGGACGCCGAGCTTCGCGTACAGCGTGGATATGTAATTGCGCACGGTCCCCTCCGACAAATACAACCGCTCGGCAATTTGCTGCCGGTACTTCAAGCCTTGGGCCAAACCGTCCAGCACCTCGCGCTCCCGCTCGGTCAACCCGAACGGATCCGCGGCCGCATCGGCTTGAGGCGGAATGTCCCGCGCTTCCCGCTCCCGCAGCCGCTTCATCTGAGCGATAAGCGTGCGCGCCATCGCCTGATCGACCAAGGTTCCTCCTTGATACAGCATGCGCACGCTCGCCAGCAGCTCCCGGGGATGAATCGATTTGAGCAAATATCCTTCCGCGCCGGCTTCGATCGCGGCCATCGCCAGATCGACCTCGTCCACCGTCGTAATCAGAATCACCTTCACCTGCGGATAGCAGGCCTTCACCTTCTTCGTACAGGCAAGACCGTCCATCTCGGGCATGCGCACATCCATCAGCAGCACATCGGGAGGCTCCCGCTCCAGCAAGGCGAGAACCTCTTTGCCATGAGATGCCGTCCCTATCACCTCAATGCCGTCTTCTTGGCCGAACAGGAAATGAAGGCTCTCTCTCACCAACTGCTCATCATCGGCGATCAGAAGGCGAATCGGGCGCTCCCCTTTGTCGAGAGGCATATTCGACAGCGGCAGCGCGCAGCGCACGGAGGTGCCGGCCTCCCGCTCTGAACAAATGTCCAATGAGCCGCCATAGGCCTGCAGCCGCTCGCGCATCGAGGATAAGCCGAAGCCCGGCTCCAACTGCTCCGCTCCCTGTCCGTCATCCCGGACAAGCACCGCAACCTCATCCTTCGTATAGGTGAGCAGGCAGTCCACCTGCCTCGCATGACCATGCTTGACTGCATTGGTGATCGCTTCCTGGGCGCAGCGGATCAGCAGCAGCCGATGGGAGGAAGGGACGGTCAGCCGTTCCCCCTCCACCGCGAATGTGCCTGCGATCCCGGTATTCTCCTGCAGCTGCTCCGTAATCCTGCTCAGCGACTCCGCCAGCTCCTCCCCTTCTGCCGGCGCCAGACCGTGAATATGGCTGCGGATTGACCCGAAGCTGGCTCTCGCATGCTCCAGCAGCGAAGCCAACCGCTGCTGCGCCTGTCCGGGGTCGCGCGCGATAGCCGATTGCACCGTCTCCAGCCCCATGACAAGCGAGACATGGGCATGTCCGATCGCGTCATGCAGCTCAGCCGCCACCCGGGAGCGTTCCTCCTGGAGCGTAAGACGTTCCACCTGCTCGGCATACTGCCGGATGACGCGGTACTGCCGCTCATTGTCCTGAAGCAGCTGCTTCAATCGCGATTGTGTATGAATAAGGAGATTGAATCCGATGCCGATCCCGTACAGCACAAAATGATTTACGCTCTGATCGACGGCTTGGGGTACGGACAATTTGCCGCTGAACAGTCCGATAAGCGGGAACAAGATCAGAATGGGAGCCGACCAGCGGACGGAGCGCGCCGTTGCCAGATACCCCGCCAGCAGCGTCGCCAGCACCATATTATCGACATACTCCCCGGCAGAGAAATGCATGATCAGATTGATGCTGCCGAGGCCGATGATTTCCGAGGCAATAAACCATTCCGCCCAAATATGCGACGGCCGCCAGAACAGCAGCGGAACGAGGCTGGAGATGAGGAACAGCGTTACCGCGGGCCACTTCGGATCTCCCGCCACCTCAGAGAAGCCAGCCACATAGATGGCGCTCGTCGCGATCCAGAATAAGTACAGTCCAAATAATGACCAATCTATCCACTGCCACGGACGATCGGCTGCAATCCGATCAGGCAGTGACAATCGTTGTCTATCCATGAATTGCTCCTTCTTCACTATCATATATTCGTATGGTCACAGACACGATATTCCTCACTATGACTGCATTTCCCATTGTAATATGCTGTTCCTGCGAACAAAAGTAAAAACTTTGGAGGAATGCACATGTTTCCACGAATGAATGACACAATAAAAGCACTTACCTATGCTGCAATCGTGCTGCTGCTCGGCATCGGCTTCGCCTTCCTGCCGCAGGTCAATACGCTGCTCTATATGATGACACCGGCTATCGCCGCACTTCTTATGATGTTCCTCGTTACCGGAGAGGGCTGGCGCAAGCCCGGCTGGACAAGTCTTGGCCTGTTCCGCTTCGGCTGGAGGGGAATGCTTCCGGCCCTGGTAATCCCGCTCGCCATCATGCTCCTGAGCTATGGCACCGTATGGCTGGCCGGCCTCGCGGACATCCATATCCCCGACCAGTTCGGCGGATATCCATGGAGCGGCTTCCCGCTCATTCTCTTCGCCACGTTCCTCGGAAATATCGTGACCACCTCGCTGGGAGAAGAATTGGGCTGGCGCGGCTATTGGCTTCCGCTGCTCGTCCGGGCATGCGGGGAGCGGCGAGCTTATCTTATCAACGGCTTCATCCATGGGGTATGGCATCTGCCGATTATTTGGCTGACTGGGCTGTATCATTCGGAGCAAGCACCCTGGTACGCTTCCCTCATGATTGTGCTAAGCTGCTTGGCCCTCGCTCCGGTTATCGGCAGCTTGCGGCTGCGCACGGACAGCGTCTGGCCGGCCTCTGTGCTGCATACGGCGCATAATCTGTCCTGGAATGTGCTGTCCGGCCTGACGGCTGCCAGCTCGCCGCTTGTCTACTACATTAGCGGGGACAACAGTATCATGATTACGCTCTGTTATGGAATGATAAGTCTGTTCGTATGGGCCCGCACCGGGACGGCACGAACCTCCCAATCCGTCGACCGTTGACCGGCGCGATCCAATTTGTGGATGCTGCAACCTATTCTCTGCTTTGCCCGTCTACAATTTTGCAAATATGAAAACATGAATAAGACCTTAGAAGAAAGAGGGGATCAAGATGAGAAAATGGTTGGCGGTTATGATCATACTGGCGATTGCTGTCGCCGGATGCACCACGAAAAAAGAAGAGGCCGTTCAAGTGCCTGTGGCCGATATTATGGCGAAATTAAAGGAAAGCGCGGAGTTCCCTCCAATGGCTGAGGAGATTGATCTGAAAGCCGATGCGGATATGGCCGGAAAGCTTCATATCGATCCTGCCCAATTGGCCGAGGGACGGATGCTGAAGGCGATGCTCAACGTCAAAGCGGACGAAATTATCGTGCTCAAAGCAGCAGACGAGAAATATATCGCAGACCTGAAAAAAGCGCTGGAAGAAGAAGGTGCGACGCAGGAAAATCTATGGAGCACCTACCTTCCCGATCAATACGAGATTGTCAAAAACCGGATCATCAAGCAGGAAGGCGCTTATCTGGCGCTGATCATTTCGGAAAAAGCGGAAGATGTCGAGAAAGCATTCATGGCAGCGCTGAAGCCGGACGGCAAGTAATGTTACCGCCTTGCGCGTATCGGCAGACTTGAGGGGAGGAACAGCTAGTGGTATTTAGCTCAGTCGTCTTTCTGTTTACGTTTCTCCCCGCAGCGCTGCTGCTTTACTATGCATCTCCCCGGCGGGGGAAGAACGCGGCGCTATTGCTGATCAGCCTCCTGTTCTATGCGTGGGGCGAGCCGGTATATATTGTGCTGCTGCTGTTCTCTGCGGTCACCGACTACGTGAACGGACTGCTGATCGAACGGTTCCGGGGCAGAACAGCGCTGCAGCGCCTCACGCTCATCTTCTCCCTCGCGGTGAATGTGGGCGTGCTTTGCTTTTTCAAATATGCCGATTTCCTGATTGATTCGCTGAACGGCGCATTCGGGACATCCATCGCTCCGCTTGACCTGCCGCTTCCGATCGGCATCTCATTCTATACGTTCCAGACAATGTCCTACACGATTGACGTCTACCGCGGCCGCTGCAAGGCGCAGCGCAGCTTTATCGATTTTGCCGCCTTCGTGTCAATGTTCCCCCAGCTTGTCGCTGGGCCTATCGTGCGCTACGACGAGGTGGAGAAGCAACTGTCCGAACGAAGCATCTCGCTGGAGCAGATCGGATACGGGGTAAGGCGCTTTATTATCGGGCTTGGCAAAAAGGTGCTGCTTGCCAACAATATCGGCATGCTGTGGGATATGAGCCGCAGCGGAATCGATGATCTCACGACGGCGGGCGCATGGATAGGCATTATCGCTTTCGCGTTCCAAATTTATTTCGACTTCAGCGGGTATTCCGATATGGCCATTGGGCTGGGAAGCATGCTCGGCTTCCGCTTTCCGGAGAACTTCAACTATCCGTACATTTCCGCGAGCGCTTCGGAATTTTGGCGCCGCTGGCATATGACGCTTGGCGCCTGGTTCCGGGACTATGTTTATTTCCCGTTGGGCGGAAGCCGCACCAGCAAGCCGAGGCTCGTATTGAATCTGTTCGTCGTCTGGTTCCTGACCGGATTATGGCATGGCGCGAGCTGGAATTTTATCTTGTGGGGACTCTATTTCGGCCTGCTGATCGGATTGGAAAAGCTGTTCCTCGGTCCATGGCTGGAACGGCTGTGGCGGCCCGTCCGGCATGCCTACCTGATCGCGGCGGCCCTGTTCGGCTGGGTGCTGTTCGGACTCGACGACATCGCTTCGATCGCGAACTATATAGGGACGATGCTCGGACTCGGGGACAGCGTTCTCCTCAGCGGAACGGATATGTACAATCTGCGGAATTACGGCTTGCTGCTGGTCATCCTTGTCATCAGCGCGACGCCTCTCGCCGCCCGGGTAGGCGCCCTGCTGCAGCGCCGGCCTGCCCTCCAAGCCGCCGTCTCGGTTGCCGATTACGCGCTGCTAGCCGGAATGCTGTTCGCCAGTACCGCTTATTTGATTGACGGAACGTATAATCCCTTTCTCTATTTCCGCTTCTAACAGCGAGACGTACCCCGATCATTTCAGGAAGGAGAATGGAACATGACCAACAGACGCGCCGCCTGGCTAACGGCCGGCTTTGTCGCCTATCTCGCCGCGCTGAGCCTGTGGAGCATCGCGCAGCCGGACCGCAAGCTATCCGAGTTCGAGAACCGGGCCCTGCAGCAGTTCCCTTCCTTCTCCGCCGCGAAGCTCTGGGATGGGCGTTATACGGAGCAGTTAGGGAATTATTTCGCTGATCAATTCGCTGCCCGCGACGCTTGGGTCGGCATCAAGTCGGATCTGGAGCGCATGAGCGGCAAGACGGAGAATCGCCAAGTCTTTTTCGGCAAAGACAATTATTTATTCGAGCGCTTCCAGACGCCCGGGGCACAGTACGAAGCGAACTTGAACGAGATCCGCCGGTTCGCTGCCCGGCATGCCGTCACCCCGATGCATATGCTGCTCGTCCCTTATTCGCAAGCCGTATACGCCGACAAGCTTCCGGCATACGCCGAGGCGACGAGCTATGATACCGCGGAATTCATTCGCGGCACGTATGATACGCTGGGCAGCGCCGTGACGTCCGTGTCTGTGTTGGATGCACTGAAGCGGCACAAGTCCGATTCGGTCTTCTTCCGAACCGACCATCATTGGACGATGCGCGGCGCTTATTATGGGTATGCGGAATTCGCCCGCGCCGCCGGCTTCGAGCCGATTCCGCTGGAGAGCGTGCCATCACGCGTCATCAGCAGCAGCTTTTACGGGACCTATTACACAAAGGCGAACAACCGCCATCTGCTCCCAGACAAGCTGGAGCTGCTGGAACAGTCCCTCCCGCCCTATAAGGTCTGCTATTCCGATGCCTCCGCATGCTCGGATTCCTTCTATCATATGGAGGCGCTGTCCGTCCGCGATCAGTATAAGGTGTTCTTCAACGGCAACCGCGCATGGACGACGATAGAGACGGGAGCCGGGACTGGCCGCAGCATCGTCATATTCAAGGATTCGTATGCCAACGCGTTCGTTCCGCTGCTCGCGCCGCACTATTCCAGCATCCATATGATTGACCTGCGTTTTTTCCATGAATCGGTAGACGACTATCTGACCAGGCATAACTTCGATCACATTCTGTTCCTGTATGGCGTGAAGACGGTGGCGGAAGATGATATTTTCAAATGGCTCAATTAATCGAAGCTTATCATCCCGCCGGCTTTTGATTGCATTGCGGAAATGAGTTATATTGGAAACATAGGTCCATTTTCAAATCGAGGAGGATTCCGATGACTGCAGCAACATTCGAACAGAATTTGAAGAAATATGCCAACCTCATCGTCAAGGTCGGCGTCAACGTGCAGCCGGGACAGGAAGTGTATGTGTCGGCCACTACCGAAGTCGCGCCGCTGGCCCGCCTGGTAGCACGCGAAGCGTATGAAGCTGGCGCTTCCAACGTCCATGTCGATTGGATCGACGAAGAACTGTCCCGCTTGAAATATGAAAAGGCCGCTGACGAGATGTTCACGGAGTACCCGGAATACGAGGCTTTGAAGCGGAATACGTTCGTCGACAAGCGCGCCGCCTTCGTCGCTATCGTCTCATCCAACCCGGATCTGCTCAAAGGAATCGATCCGAAGCGCATCGGCAGCTTCCAGAAGGCTTCCGGTCAGGCGCTGGACCATTACCGCAAGGCCGTGCAGTCGGACAAGGTCAGCTGGACGGTCGTCGGTGCAGCCAGCGCAGACTGGGCAGCCAAAGTATTCCCGGATGCAGGCCGCGAAGAAGCGGTAGAGAAGCTGTGGGACGCGATATTCGCTTCCGTGCGTCTCCATGCGGACGATCCGGTGCAAGCCTGGGAAGAGCATAATGCCACCTTACATAAAAAGGTCGATATTTTGAACGGCCATCATTTCCACAAGCTGCATTACCGCGCTCCGGGAACCGATCTGACTATCGAGCTTCCGGAAAAGCATCTGTGGGTAGGCGCAGGCAGCACGAACGAGCAGGAGACCCCGTTCATGGCGAACATGCCGACGGAGGAAGTGTTCACCGTGCCGCAGAAGGAAGGCGTCAACGGATATGTGTCCAGCACGAAGCCGCTCAGCTACGGCGGCAATCTGATCGACAACTTCAAGATCACGTTCGAGAACGGACGCATCGTCAAAGTCGAGGCCGAGCAAGGCCAGGAAATTTTGCAGCATCTGGTCGATACGGACGAAGGCTCGCATTATTTGGGCGAGGTGGCGCTTGTGCCGCATCATTCGCCGATCTCGGAGTCTAATATTTTGTTCTACAATACGCTGTTCGACGAAAATGCCTCCAACCACCTGGCCATCGGCAGCGGCTATGCCTTCAACATCGAAGGCGGCAAAAAAATGTCCCGCGAAGAGCTGGATGCGAACGGCGTCAACAACAGCATTACACATGTTGACTTCATGATCGGCTCCGCCGAGATGGACATCGACGGCATCCTCAAGGATGGCACCGTTGTTCCGGTGTTCCGCAAAGGGAACTGGGCCATCTAATCGCCCGTGAATTTCGCGCGATTTCACGCACAGCGCCCCTGCGTCAGGCGGACTGGAGATGTTCTCCGGCCGCCCGGACGCAGGGGCGCTGTATTTCTTTACGATATTTTAGATCGTCTGCAAATCAGAGAGAAGGTGCTTCAGCCCCTCTTCGTCGTCTACATGACGGGCCAGCTCCTCTGCCCTCATTTTGTATCCGGCGGAGTCTTCGGCCTTGTTCATCAGACTGGAGGCTCGTGCCAGCGCTTCATACGCATAGGCGGTGTCGAACGCCCCCAAGGTGAACTTGCGGCAAATATCCATGCAGCGTCTGGCATGATACATGGACGCTTCCGCCATCCCCGCGACGGCATAGACGCGGGAGATCTGCCACTCCCCGCGGGCGAACTGGAGCTCGCGACCAACGACGCCCCAATGATACCGCGATGCATGCGCCGCATGGATCATCATATCCGTCTCCTCCGGCGTGCGATCCGTCTTCTCCATCCATTCCCATACCTTGTTGAATAATTGCTTTGCGCTTTGCTCATGGAGGTCCAGATCGGTTTGCGCCGGGTAGTTCATCATGGAGGTCATGGACATTGCTCCTTCTTCTATTTAAGTTGTCATGATTGACATGCTTTATCCTGATTCGATTACGTTGCCGGCGGAGGCGGCGTATTGTTGTCCCGCACCGACTCGTTCTGCATCTCGTTCTGCGCCTCGGCCGGTTCTTCCTGTTTCTTCTTCTTGCCTGTAATAAGACGCCATACGCCGACTATCGCCGCGACAATGACGATCCAGAACTTCTTCAGCAAGGCCAAAAATCCAAGCTTCTTGGCCACCGCCAATCCGGCTCCGCCCAGCACGAGTCCGGTCAATCCGTACTCCGCTTTTTTGTCCGTTGATTTGTCGAAGTCCTCATACCGCTTGCCTGCCGTAACCTGGAAGGTAGACAGCACCCGCTGCTCCAGTTCCTTCCGATCGGCCTGCAGATGCTCCGGATCGGATACAAGGATAATCGAAATATAACCGGTCCGCGTCAATACCCGCATATTATAGTTAATAATTTTCTCATTCTGCGCATTATGCGCTAGCAGGGACCAGACGAGTCTGTTGCTGTCCGCATCATACGTTGGCTTGACATCCCAATCATCGACGAACAGATGCATGCTCGGATCCTTTTCCTTATTATCTTCTTCCGTGCCTTCCTTATAACTGTCAAGAAGAGCATCCGCGTCAATGTTGTCTTTCTCGCTGTCTTCGATATATCCGGAATCCGTATATTCGAAGATCGCAATCCAGGTCGAGTCCTCGTCATCCGGAATGACTGTGCCTATTTCTTCTCCGCTTGGCACCGACTGGATCTGCTTTTTCCAAGCCCTCGTATTATTGCCGTCCAAGAAAATCAAGCCCTCATCCAGCTTAAATGAAGCGATACCGGTATCAAGCTGAACTTGCTGTCCCTCACCATCAACCCATTGGACTTCTTCCTCCGCTGCCGCAGGCATGGCTCCGCCGACCAGCAACACGAGAGCAATCAGGGCTGCCGCGCCTTTATGAATCCATCGTTTCAACTTACTTACCTCCCAGAACATGGTAGTATGTATTTTTCCAAATACATACTATACAGGATTGCATACACCTTGGATATCCTCTGTTCGCAAATTGTTCCTATTGACGCAGGTGATGCAGCACAATTTCTGGATAAACAATGACTATATAACCAAGACTTTGGAACCAATGATATAAAAAGAAGCGATTTTTCTTGAGGGAAAAGGGACAGGCAGTCCATGCCTCCCTTCTTTACGACAATCTCCCGTTGGCTCAGGTTCGTATTTCCACTTTGGGGACCTTCATTCCCCCTCCGAGCCAAGATACCCTCGTCTGCCCTTTGCACCACTCTCCCCTTGAGTCAGGACCGATCCTTTTTATTTTTAGCCACATCTTTCTCCTCCCTAGCGTTGTTCAAGCTCCCTTGCCCTACTGACTTCGCGAGAGGCAACATTTCAACAATGAAGATCTCGCCCTGTATCTAATTACTGAGTGGTTGGGAGAATGCTTGTAAGGAGGATAACATATGCTCATTTCTGAACAATGGGGATATCGTCTGTAAGGACGCAGGACATTTACCCATTCCTGAACAGTGGGGATATTGCCTGTAAGAGGCAGGACATTTGCTCATTCCCTGACTAGCGGGGATATTGCCTGTAAGGGGCTCACATACAGCTCCATCCATCATCCCAACAAAAAATGGGGCGGCAACCCGCCCCACCCGTATGTTCAAAAAACAGCGCTGTCCCATAATCCGATACAGCGGTGCTTCTCGTTGAAATCAATGTTCTTCTGTTATGGCTGCATATAGATGCGAAGCTCGCTCTCCGCCTCTTGGCGCACGTTGTGGTTGCTATGCTGTGCCAGTTGTTCCGCGACGTTCGGGCTTCTGCCTTCATCTGCGGTGTCATCGCGCCGAAGCAGCGGATCACGGTGGACGTAGCCGCTTGAAGAGTTGATGAATCGCTATCCCGCAGGCTCGCGATAAGCATCGGGAGCGCAGGAAGCACGTCCTGACGCTGTTGGAATTGATCATCATCCGATGTCTCCAGATTATCGGGTGACACTCTCAACTCCTAATCCATATCCTCGTTATACTCCCTCGATGGAGCTTCCTTACTCCCTAGCCGGCTGCAGGCCGCACAGCGTCTCCATCATCTCCCGGAAGGAACTGAACAGTTCTCTCTCCCAAGGCTGCACCCGTTCCCGGATCCGGCTTTGTTCCTCTCCCAGTTCATGCAAATGGTCGTGCAAAAACCAGACGACAGGGTAATCCCCGCTGTCATCGATCCGGGTCATATCGAAGCAGACCGGCCCCTGACTGTCTTCCGCTTCCGTGAAGGGAAGGTAACCGGCCGCGAGCAGCGGTTCCCATGCCTGGATAATATCCCGGTAGCGGGTCAGCCTGTCCTGAGAGGACATCGGAGGCAGCTCAATGAACTGGCAATCTCCCCTGTGCCCCGTCTCATCCTCGATGTTGTTAAAATGCAAATCCATATAATGATATGTACGGAACAGAGCTTTCATCAATGGCGGAAAGGAGATGGAGAATTCGTTCTCCAGTTCCTTGATCTCCTCTTCGGTAATGGTCGAAGGGATGCATTTCCAGCATACCCAGCCGTCCTCGTCAATGGCGCCGTCTCTCATCTCCACGGGAACCCCTTCAGCTACCGAATGGAACAACACCGGATGCACATGGGCGAGATGAATGTCCAACTGCCTTGTGATGAAATCGATGTCCTCCTTCATTAGCAACATGTCTCCTTCCTCAACTGCTAGATTATGTCTATTATTATAGTAGCTGTGTCCAAAGACAACAAACCCAGCGCCGCATGGCACTGGGTCAGCCCGTTCATTCACTCGTCAGGGACGGACGGCTTCCACTTGATCGATTAGCAGCTTATCCGCCAAAATCGTTACCGTTTCCTCAACCTGCACCTCTATCAGTTCTTCCAGGCTGTCGCTATACTGTCCGGAGATGTGAATCCGATAGCGTCTGTCCGCCTCTGTCTTGCTCAACTTCAAGCCGAAATGAATCGAGGACAGAACGCCGAACGATTCCTGCTCTTTGAAGGAATAGTTTCCTCCAGGGCCCGCTTCAAAGTACGAATCGAACAAGCGCTTGGCCTGCTCTTCACTGTAATAGCGTCCCAGGGCAGTCAGAAAAGCTGTTTTGTCCTCTTCACTCAGGGTCAGGCGCTGCGAGTAGCGAAGCACTCCGTTCGTCCACGTCTCCGCATCGCGCAGCCATAGAAAGAGCGGGATTGCGGAATTGTGTTCCATCGTCTCCTTCGTCAACGGCGGAGGCGCGGTCTCCTCCATCACCTGCAGGACCGTCTGAACCGTTACCTTCTTGCCTTCTTTCCCCGGAGAAGAAGGCGACGTGCATGCTGTTAATAACAAGATGACGGAGATGAGTGCCAGCACAGTTTTTTTCATCGGTTAACTCCTCTGTCTGTAATAGGTTCCTCTAGAGTAGCGCTAGTCTAACGGAATTCCCTTCGATAACCGCTCATCCGCGGTCATGTTCAGAATCTCCTCCACGCTGTAGAAGATGTCATCCAGTACATCATCGATCTTCTCCGGGTCTGTTTCTCCAAGTTCAATTGATTTTGGAACTTTGCCCGCATGTTCAGGAAAGAAATTCGTGATGGGATTGACCGGATTGGAGGAATTGTCTGTCTTGCAGGCGCCCGTGCATTTTCTTGTCTCGAAATGAAGATGGACTCCTGTTGCATCTCCCGTCTTGCCCATATACCCGAGGGTGGCCCCTTTTCCTACCTTCTGGTTGGTAGACACGGCAGGCGTCTTATTCATATGAGCGTAGCGGGATTGATAGTTGGCGCTGTTGATGACATGATGAACATAGACGACCCAGCCATAGCTGTCGGACCAGCCTGATCGGGAGACGGTACCGTCATAGTAGGCGACGATCCGATTGCCGGCTACGCCGGCCGTCTTCGCCCCAATGTCGATTCCTTTGTGTGTGTTGCCTTTGAAGCCTTGGGTAATTCGCGTGGAGTCGGGTACGGGCCAGGTGTATTTACTGTTAGCGGAAGCAATCGTGGAGAGCGAGGCAATGCATAAAGCAACTACGGATAACATCGTTACCAACCTCTTCATTACTCCAATCATCCCCTTTTTTAGGTAAATACACTCTAACCATAACATATTTTTTCTACTTGTAAATATATGTAATTATTTACATTGAATGTTCTCCTCCCTCCCCTATGGCGCTTCTGTCCTGTAGCTGGGGAACGGAAAATAACATTTATAGATCGAAAAAAACAGACCGCCATATGAACGGTCTGCCATGTGAGCAGCGAGCCTCTTCCCGCTGCGTCAGTTATAGATGACGATTCTGGTCGATAAGGCTCTGCAAATGATGCAGAACAAACGTAAAATAAGCCGGCTCATGGGGGACGATATCCGTCAATGTCAGCTTTATCCCCGTGCCGCGTTCGCCATGTCCCCGACTGAACTCCTCCGCGGCAGCGGAATCCGCTTCGCCGAGGCAAAGCTTGCGGAATGCTTCCGCTTCGACCCGGACGATGGAGTCGACCTCATCTTCCTGCAGGCGAAAATCGGAGATTGCTCCAGCATGCCGATAGAAAAAGACATGGCAGAACTCATTATCGGTCATGTCCGGCTGCATGATGGAGTCGGCAATGACGCCGGCATAGACCAGCTTCCCCGGTTCCGGTTCGATGCCCAGCTCCTCGCGCAGCTCTCGCACGCCGTCCTGCGGCGTCTCCCCCGCTTCCAGATGGCCTGCCGCCGTAATATCAAGCATATTAGGGTAATCCTTCTTATGTATATGTCTGCGCTGCAACAGAAGATAGGCCGTACCCTGCTCCTGCATCCATAGCCAGCAGTGGAACGTCTGATGCCATAGCCCCTCGGTATGCACCTCATGTCTTGTTCGCACGCCGGCCGGCTTCATGGCGTCCGTAAACGTGTCGATATACTCGATGTCTTCCGGGTTGCTCTTCTGCATTGGGGGCCGCGCGCCGTCCTGCATATCATATGCAATAAGCCAGCAATCGCGCATCTCGCCCTCATGGTATTCATGCTTCGGCAGCAGGGCCAACTTGCGGAAGCCGCATTTCTCATACACATGGAGCGCGCGCTCATTCCACGTCTGCGGATCCATCACGATCCGTACCGCTTGATGCTGCGCGATCAAGTAATTCACCATCGTCTTAATCAGCTTCGTGCCGATGCCCTTGCCCCAATAGGCGGTCTCCCCGATAAATTGATCCATGCCGAACACACGGTTCATCGTGGGCTTGATCCCGTATTGGGCTTGATCCTCATGCGACAGCGGGTAGAACTGGAGATATCCGATTGCCTGTCCATCGTACAGAATGATGCATGGTGTTATCTCCTCCCGGTCCTCATAGAAATGCTTTCTTACCATCTCCATGTCATGCGGACGATCCCGGCCTTCGTAATAGCGAAGCACCTCCGGATCGGACAGCCAACGGACGAGCAAGGGAGCATCGGCAGCCCGGAGCCTCCGAACCGCGAGCTTACCGCTCTTGAACACAGCTTATCTCCCCTTTCTCCGCTTGCAGACCGCGATCACATCCCGGGATTGGCCCTGGATACTCGTATCGAAGCAGGATACCAGCTCCCATCCGTCCAGTCCGAGCCGGTTCAGTTCCTCCTCGAACTCCTGTTCGTTAACCTTTCCTCCCAGAAAACCTCCGGTTTTGAGTTTAAGCGTCTTGTATTCCCATTGTTCCATAATGTATCCTCCTTGCGGCTAGCAATCTACTCCATTGTATCTTACGTCCGGACGATCGCTTCTGTCCATGCCCGCCGCTCAATCTCACGGACCGTCTCTTCCGGCGTCAGATCGGACGTGTCGAGCCACATGCCGACCCGAGGCGAATCCTGGCGCAGAATGCGATCGAGCTCGTCCACGGTCCATATGCCATAGCCTTGCTTGGAGCGGGACGACTCCCTCGCCGCCACGACTTCCGCCCGCGGGCAGAGCACGACGGCATATAACGGCCGCGTATTGACCAATTCAATGAATGTGCCTAATTCGGGACCGACGATGACATCCTGCACTACCGTGCTGAATCCCGCCTCGACGTAACCATCGGCAGCTGCAGCCGCCATGCGGTAGCGAATATGAAGCTGACGAACCGCTTCGTCCGACGGCTCGGGAAGCATCTCCTCCCGCCCGCTCACAATCATGCGGCGGAAGGCGTCGCCGCGTACATGAACGCCCCGCTCGAATCGTTCGGCGAGCATCTGTGCGACCGTAGATTTGCCGGATGCCATAATGCCTGTAATCAGGAACAGGCTTGGATCCGTCGGTGCAGCAATTGGATTCGGGTTCATAGTAGACCTCCTGCCTATGGAATGGCTCACCGTTGAATGAAAATAAAGCATCTGGATACACTACCTCCAACTACTTGGATCCGTTGAGGTGGTGGAGGTAGAAATGATGCATTCTATTCGAATCTATCCATACCGTGCCCATATGATTGCCATGGCGGTCTTCCTGCTGAGTCTGACTCCGGGGATACATCATATCTCTGCTTACGCGGATTCCTCCCACCCGGAGGATCCGCTTCCGATCGTCGCCGACCAAGGCTTGTATTCGATAGATATTTATCCAGATCGTCATAAGCTGATCGTACGGGCACAGGGTGAAAAATTCAAGACCTATACCGTCGCCGTCGGCAACCCGTCAACCCCTACTCCCGTCGGAGAATACAAAATCATATATAAAGGCAAGGATTGGGGCCCTTCCTTCGGTCCCCGCTGGCTCGGATTAAATGTCCCTTGGGGATATTACGGCATTCATGGGACGAACAAGCCTTATTCCATCGGGCAGCATCTGAGTCATGGCTGTGTCCGGATGCGCAATCGGGATGTCATCGAGCTGTTCGAGCTCGTTCCGGTCGGTACGAAGGTGACGATTCACGGGCATGTATTGGGCGGGTTGAGGCATGATCCGAGAGTCGTAGCCGAAGGCGACGTGGGCGGAGAGGTGCAGCTGGTCCAGTCCCGGCTGAAAAGCGCCGGCTACTTCAAGGGCGTGTGCAACGGGAAATTCCGCGCCGATACAACCTATGCGGTCAAGCGGTTCCAGCGCGACCGGCAATTGCCGGAGGACGGAGTCGTAACCATTCGAGTCTATGAGGAACTGGGGCTGTATGAGTAAAAAGAGAAGAAGGAATCGGACGGAGCAAGCGCAACAGTGCTGCCGCAGTCCATTCCTTCTTCCGTGCTGCGGCCCGTGCAGGCCGCATATGGTTCTGCCGTTATACTCCTGCGGAAGCCAATGCTTTGGCGGAGGTTAACCGATAACGCATGATCATCTCCTGAATCTCGATCGGCATGCCTTGGCTCAACCGGGACTCCTCCGCCGCGAACGCCATCATATGGCTCTGCAGGGAGCCGCGCAGTGATGCTGCCGCATGGGGGTTGTCCGGTTCGGCGGCAAGCCGGCAGAATTCCCGCATCATCTGAGTGCAGCCTTCGCTGCCTTCATCATGAACCCGAACTTCCCGCGCCGTCCCGCTGACAAAGTCGTAGACGGTGAACGCCTGATCGGTCATATTGCCCCGAATCTCCCCGCGCGTTCCCGAGATATGGACGGTGCGCGTGCTGTCATGCGTGAAGGCCGACAGCGTGAACGAAGCGGTCGCTCCGTTGGCGAACTCCATGTTGATGACTTGATGGTCGACAACGTCGTTGTCGCATTGGTAGACACAGCGGCCAAAAGGCGTGCTCCGGATCGTCTCCCGGATGCTCTCGTCCGATCCGTCCTGCGTAAAGTGCAGCGCGCGGCGGCGTCCTTCTCCCAAATAGAAACGCAAATCGGCATAGCAGCAATTGTCCGCGTGAATGCAGCCGTCCGTACAATATTCGGTCGCGCCCTCCGGCATATTCTCCTTTTTGAAATGAAAGAGGGAACCGAATGACGTCAGCCGTCTGCAATCCTGGTTCATCAGCCACAGGATGATGTCAAGATCGTGGCATGACTTCGCCAGCACAAGCGGGCTCGACTCCGCCGTACTGCGCCATGGGCCCCGCACATAGCTGTGCGCCATATGGCCGAAGCCGATATTTTCGCGCAGCTGGATATTCACGACTTTCCCGATACCGCCCTGCTCGATGACTTGACGTATTCCGGACCAGAACGGCGTATAGCGGAGAACATAGCATATGGTCAGCACCCGCTGATTGCGGCGGGCGGCAGCTTCAATCTCAATGCATTCGGTCGGAGAAGGCGACATCGGCTTCTCCAGCAGCACATGGTAACCTCGCTCCAGAGCTGCCATTGCGGCTTCGTAGTGCATCCGATCCTGCATGCAGATCAACACCGCATCGGCAAACCGCGGCCGTTCGAACACTTCCCGCCAATCTTCATACGTTTGCCCGGCATCGATATGATGCAAGCCCGCAAACGCCTCTCGTTTCTCCACATCCGGCTCCGCGACGGCGACGAATTCCAGTTCTTCCGGGTACTGCAGCGCATGCTTGGCATATACTTCCGCGCCCCGGATACCTGCCCCGAGCAAGATTGCCTTAATACTCATTGCGTCAACACCTCTTTGCAGGCTATCTGCGTTGTCAATTGGTATGGAACTTCGGTTGAAGTATCTCTACCATAACAAATGATTCGGATCGGTACTATAATTATCTTCCGAAATATTTGCACAAACAGCCTGCCGCGTAACTTCGTTGCGTAAGCGCAAACATAGCTGCCCGACTACAGGGGCGTCCCGTTAGAGCGTAACGCGAATCATGCGCTCCGTAGACGTGATCGCTTTGCCATTCCATTCCACGGTCACGCGCAGTCCTTGCTCATTATTCACGCTGGCCTGCAGCTCGCCCGCCTCTTGGCGCAGCTCCACATCGAGCCACGCCGCGCCGATGCGGATTCGCTTCAAGGCGACACGCTTGCCCTGCCAAGCCTGGGGCAGATCTGGCGCGATCCGCACCTCGCTCCGGTGAGCATCCGGCTGAATGCCGATCAGATGCTTCACTATCGGCACGGCCAGCGCATAAATGGTCCATGCCTGCACCGCACAGCCGTAATCCGGCGACATCTCGCTCATCGAGCCCGGCAGGGCCAGCGAAAACGTGTTCATCATGCGCTCTAACAGATCGAGCGCCGCGTCGGGATTGCCGTACGCCGCTTCCGCCACGGCATGCGCTCCGGTCGAGATCGTCATCGTGCCCTGCCGGAACATGCCGGACAAGTAGGTGCCATAAGTTCCGATAAATTCAGGGGTTCGCATGCGCTCAAGGGCCAGCTTCCCCTTCTCCCGGTCGGCTATGCCTGCTTCCATCGGCGTCACGATGACCCAGTTCTTATTCAGCAGCCAGCCTCGATCTTCCTGGTCATCCCCGGCCGCCTGAAGCAGCTTGTCCACATAGTCCCGGTAATGTTCGACACCGTGCTTGGCCGCCATCGCCACCATGAAGTCGGCCTTCGGCTTGACATCCTTCTTCGGCGCCACCGCATCGGCGTACAGTCCTTCCTGCTCGCACCAATAGACCCGGTTGATCGCTTCTGCCAATTGCTCCGCCTTGGCCGCATAGCGATCCGCTTCCGCTTCGTAGCCGAGCACCCGGCTCATCGCGGCCAAGGCCGCTGCCGCCTGCGCCGTATAGACGGCCGAATCGATCAGTTCCATATTCAATCCGGCGATCTCGATGATGCCGTAGCCGGACGGGAACCCGTCGCCGTCCGGATCCATCTCGCCAAGCAGCCATTCCATCCCCAGCGCGCATAACGCATAATGCTCCGCTAGCCATTGCTTGTCGCCCATCCAGCGGAACACGTCCCAGATGAGCGCGATATAATGCGCGGTCTCCTGCGTATTGCCCGGATTGGACACCGCCCCCATCGTCGTCACCTCATGGATAATCCGCCCGTTCCCGTTCGTCTGCAGCGAAGTGTCGCGGATCAGCTTCAGCGTGTCCCGCACCAGCTCGAAGTCTCCGATCGCGGCGACGCCCTGCAGAGCGTAGGAGTTGTCGCAGCCGAACCACCACGGATAATGGGGCGATCCCGCCGTCAACCCTCTGCCGATGCCGTCGACGCGCTGCACGAGCCATTGATTATTCCATTTTGTCCACGCAAAAATATCATTGAGGCGGGACTCGCCCTCAATCTGCAGCTGCGCCTGTCCCTCGATACGCGCGTACAGGCGCTGCTTGGCCGCCAGCAGCTCCGCGTGCGACGATACCAATCGCTCGTACGTCGCCTCGCACTCCGCCCGCGATGCGTATGAGCCCGCAACATATACCTGGAAGCGCAGCCGCTCGTCCGGCTTGAGGACGACATCGGTCTTCATCGACACGCCTGCGCCGTTCCCGCTCGTCCATTCCGGACCGATAAGTCCGCGTTCAAAGCGGATCTCCGGCTTCGTCCAATCGGTGCCGACCATGACGTACCAGTCATGATCGCAGTCCTTGGCCAGACAGGCGGATGCCGATACTTGCTGCCATTCGTCCCGTTCCCCGTCATGAATGCCGATCTCGTCCGAGAACCAGACCGGCCGCAGATCGGAACGCGCGACCAACTCCAGTTCCAGGGCGGTGTCCTCACTGGCGTAATTGCAGATTTCATAGCTGACGACGAGGCCTTTTTCCTGCTCCGGCGCGAACTGGACCCGGCGAATCGATACCGGAATATGGCCGAGGCCGTGATCGTAGCGGAACTCGTTCCCCCACGGATGGGTGATGAATTCATCCGCCTTGGTCCATACGGCAATGCCGCGCCGTGCGTCCGTCACGCGCAGCCAGAAGCCGTCCAGCAGCTTGATCGGATGCAGCCAGACGCCGCCCATTTCATTCGCGACATGATGGCCGAAGTCAGGAAAATGCCCGTCCTGCGTTCCGATCGCTTTCATATATTCGCCAGCGGTCACGTAGATCGGAAAAGGACGCTGGTTGCCCACGCTTTTTATCATATTCGCTCGCCTCGGTTCTCCATAGGATGGAGCATCATCCCTTCATCGCAGAAGAGAGGGAGATGCCTTCGATGAAATATTTCTGCGCGAAGAAAAATACGATTAGGGCCGGCAGCATAATGAGCACGGTCGCGGCCATCAGCATATTCCACTCGACGTTATACATGCCCTTGAACATGGACAAGCCTAGCGCCAACGTATATTTTTCCGTCGTATTCAAGTAAATCAGCGGCCCCTGAAAGTCGTTCCATACGCCCATAAAGGTGAAAATGGAGACGGCAATCAGCGGCGGCTTGCACAGCGGCAGCATCACGCGCGTGAAGATTGTCCAGCGATTGGCCCCATCCACAAAAGCAGCCTCATCCAAATCCCGCGGGATGCCGCGCATGAACTGGCGGATTAAGAAGATGTTGAAGGCGCCCCCGCCGAAAAAGGCCGGGATGATGAGCGGCAGAAAGGTATCGACCCAGCCCAGCTCTTTGAACAGGATGAACATCGGGATCATCGTTACTTGACCCGGCAGCATCATCGTCGCCAGCAGGATGAGGAAGAGAATCTTCTTCCCCTTGAACCGGAAGCGGGCGAACCCATAGGCACATAACGCCGCGGAAAAAACCGTTCCGATCATGACGGGAATCAAAATGATTAGCGTGTTTTTCAAGAACAGGAAAAAGGGAATGGCGCTGACCGCGCTTGCATAATTGTCCCATTTCCATTGCTTCGGCAAAAACGAATCCATAAACACTTCGGCAGGCGTCTTCAAGGAAGTAGATATCGTCCAAAGAAGCGGCACCAGTACGATTGCCGCCCCGACGATGAGCAGAACTAAGGATAGAAGACGTGAGATGTCGGTTTTGTGGCGTAAGGCTTGCATATTCTTATTCCCCTCCTTAATCCCGCTCGTCGTCGCCATGGTAGTACACCCACATGGAAGAGCTTCGGATAACAATCAATGTAAATATGAGAATGATGGCAAACAAGATCCACGACAAGGCGGAGGCGTATCCCATCTCGTAGCTGACGAATGCTTTGTTATACAGATACAAGTTATAGAACAGCGTCGAGTTCAGCGGTCCGCCGTTCGTCATCACGAAGGCCTGGGTAAAGTATTGGAACCCGCCGATGATGCCCATAATCAGGTTGAAGAAGATCGTCGGAGAAATCATCGGAATCGTGACGCTGGCGAACCGGCGGAGCCGCCCGGCCCCATCCAGTTCGGCCGCTTCATACAATTCCTCGGGGACCCCCTGCAAGCCGGACAAATAAATGATGATCGTATTGCCGATTCCCCAGATGCCCATCACGATCAGGGCGCCGAGGGCATACTTCGGATCCTGCAGCCAGGCTGGCCCCTCGATGCCGAACCAGCCCAGCGCGCGGTTCAAAATCCCGTATTCGGGGTTGAAGATCATTATCCACATCATCGATACCGCTACCGCCGGAATGACCGACGGCATGAAAAAGATCAAGCGGAAAAACTTCATCCCGCGCGCTCTCATATTGAGCAGCATCGCAATCAGCAGCGACATGATCTGATATAACGGCACCGAGACGAGCGCAAAGATAAAGGTGACTTTTAAGGACTGATAGAACAGCTCATCCTGGAAGATGGCTTTGAAATTATCAAGCCCGACAAATTCGATCGATTGAATCCCGGTTATGATATCCCACTTGCTGAACGAGAGGACGAATGAAAATAGCATCGGCCCCAATGTAAACAGGAGCAAACCTAAAAACCAGGGAAGAATGAATAAGTACCCTGCCTTCTCCGAGCGTAAATTGCGCATAGGGACCTCCTTGGCGATCAGAAATGGACGCGCTGCCAGGAGTGGCCATTTCCGTTAATGAATAAGCGCAGTCTTTTCATGAATGTTCGTTGTCATTGCTTACTCACGAAAGGGAAGGTGAGGCATCGTTCCAAGCCCCACCCGCGTTGATTATTTGCTGATTTTGCTGTCCACTTCCTTGGCGGCCTGATCCAGCGCATCCTTAACTGTCGCGTCGCCGAGCAAAATGCGTTCGACAGCTTTGTTGAACTGCTCCGTGAAGACAGGCGCATTGGCCGATCGCATCGAGATAGGCTTTTTGGCGAAATCCATCATTTCAATGACCGGCTTGTCCACCACTTCTGTTGTCTTCACTTCATCCAATTCCTTGACGGTCGCCGGAAGAACCTTGCCGCCTTCCGATCGCGCCTGTTGCGCTTCCGTTCCGGACAGCCATTTCATCAGCTCATACGCTTCCTTCTTATGCTTGCCGTTGGCATTCATCGCCCAGCCCGCCGCAGCAATGATGCTTGCCCGCTCCCCGTCAGGACCTGTCGGAATCAAGGCCGAGCCATACTGCACATCGGATTTGTCCAGATCGGACTTGACCCAGCGGCCGGTAATCATCATCGCCAGCTTGTCCGTCATGAACATAGAGGAGTCTCCGCCCATCGTCTCGGTATCCTGCGGCGTCGGCGACACGCGGTCATCGCCCTTGGATAGGGCGATATAGCTCTCCATCGCGGCGATCGTCCTGTCGCTGTTCATGTAGCCTTCCGCCTTCGTTCCATCCTCGCTGCCGATATCTGCCCCATGCAGCCACAGATAGATGTAAATCGGATACTCCCATTTCGTCGCATTGAAGCCGAATTCTTTGATTTTGCCTTTATCGTCTTGCTTCGTTAATTGCTTCGCGGTGTTGATCATGTCATCCCATGTCCAGTCGTTCGTCGGATAAGGGATGTTCGCTTCATCGAACATGCGCTTGTTGTACCAGAGCGCGAGCGGGTTGAAATCCTTCGGCAAATAATAGAGCTTGCCGTTGATGTTCCCCATATTCAACAAATCCGGCTGAAAAATATCCGTATTGAATGCGCTGTCAGCCTGAATGTACTCGTCCAGCGGTTCAATGACGCCTTTATCCACATATTTAAAGTAATCGCCTTCCCCAATCAGGAATACGTCCGGCGCTTGCCCCGAAGCCAGCGAGGTCGTTAGCTTAGTGGCATAGCCGTCACCCGGCACCGGCTCGAACGTAACCTTGATGTTCGGATGGGTGTTGTTGAATTCCTCGGCCAGCTTCGCTTCCACCGAATCGCTGTTCAGTTCGCCCCAGGTCGTGAACTTCAGCTCAACGACATCCGCGGCCTTGCCTCCGTCCGCTCCCTGGGTGGAGCTGCCCCCGCCTGACGAGCAGGCGCTTGCCAACAGGCTGACAATCAAAGTAAGTACGAGAGCTGCAGACCATTTTTTCATTTTCTGTGACCTCCCTAGTCATGACAAGGAATATGTTGATGATGCTACCTTAGAAATGAAGTTCAAGCTGGTTCACGAAGCTCGTTGCTGTACCGCGGATAATCAGGGTCAATTCCTCATTCGCGTCGGTGGAGATCCGCAGCGCATCATGCGTTATGTCCACCTCCAGGCGCGCACTTTTCCAATACAGCGGGAAGGTTAAGCGCTCCCACTCCTGCGGCAGCTTCGGGTTCAGATGCAGCGCGCCGTCCAGCATCCGAATGCCGGCGAAGCCCATAACGACGCATTGCCATACCCCGCCCAGCGAAGCGGAATGAATGCCCGCATCGGAGGAATGCATATGGGTGCCCAGGTCAATCTCGGCCGCCTTGCGGAACAGCTCATAGGCAAGCTGGCTGTCATCGAAGTCGTTAGCCAGAATGCAGTGCGTGGAATACGACAGCGAAGAGTCGTGCAGTGTTTTCGGCTCATAATAATTGTAATTGGTATGCTTCAAATGGGCAGAAAATCTATTTTCCAGCAAGTAAAAGAGCATCATGATGTCCGCTTGCTTCGAGACCTGAATCCCGTTGACCTGATCCAGATTGTAATCTTCGAACAGCGTCCCGACCTTCTGCTGCGCCTTATACTTCGTCAAATCGATCAATTGCTTCTGCAAATACGTATCGTCCTGCGGAATGACGCCGTCTTCGTTCGGCTGCGGCAAATACATTCGCCCAAGCTTCTGCTTCCAGTCCGCATAGGCGCGTTCCAGATCGAGTTGCTCATTCAGACGCCGGAATAATTCAGGCTGCTCCCGCCGCAAAAGCTCGTAATATTGTATCGCCAGTTCCATATTGAAGTGAGCCATATAGTTCGTAAAGGCGTTGTTATCGACATGCTCCTTGTACTCATCCGGCCCGATCACTTCATTAATCTCGTAGCGGGCGAGCGCTTCATTCCACTCCAGACGGCTGGCCCAGAACTTCGCCGTGTCCAAAATCATCTCGTAGCCGCAGCGATCCATGAAGTCCCGATCGCCGGTCGCCTGAACATAATGCCAGACGGCATACGCGATATCCGAGGTGATATGCTGCTCGATGAAGCCGGACCATATCTTCGTCTGCTTCCCGGTCACGATGTCCACGGCGCCCCATACCGGCGTCACCTCCCCGTCGGTCGGCCAAGCGGCCTCCCATGGATACATTGCGCCTTCGTAGCCATTCTCCTTCGCTTTGCGCCGGGCGCCTTCCAGCCCTTGATAGCGATATTCCAGCAGCCTGCGCGCCACGTCCGGACCGCTGTAAATGTAGAACGGCAAAATGAAGATCTCCGTGTCCCAGAACGAGTGCCCCTTATACCCTTCGCCGCTCAGCCCCTTCGCTCCGATTCCCATCCGGTTGTCATGAGCCGGTGTCATGACAACGAGATGATAGACGGCAAAGCGGAGCGCCAGCAGGTCGAAGTCATGCTTCGATTCAATCCGGAAGAGGTACTTGTCCCACACCTCCGCCCAGGCTTGCCGATGGCGCTCGAACAAGGCGTCATACCCTGCGTCAAGCGCCAGCCGGATCTCTTCGCGGGCTTGCTCACGCATGACGGCCAAATCATAATCCGTAGCATGCTCGGCATCTCTGCTCGTATGCACGCTCGCCAGCTTCTGCAGCTCGAAGGTCTGGCCGGCCTTGATATCGCATCCGTACTGCATCGCCATTTTGCGGCGTTCGATCTCCATCTTGGGCTCGATAGAGAGCGGCTGCCCATCCAGGCTGAAGCGGTGGGCGGCATGGATGACGAAGTCCACCTTGGATTCTGTCGTCGTCTGGATCAACTGCATCACCGTCTTATCGAAGATGCGTTTCTCCCCTTCATGGAAATGCTGGCTCCCCGAATTGCCAAGCTGGGCATCGATGCCGGATACGGCGCGGAGCGAAATATCCGCATCAAGCGGCGTCACCTCCGCCTTCATGCCGATAAGATGCAAATTACCGAGCGAGACGAAGCGGCGAAAGGCAAAGCGCACCCTCTTGCCTGCCCGGTTCTCCCATACGAACGATCGGGTCAGCTCAGCATCGCGCATATTTAGACTGCGGGCATATTCCGCCGTCTTGCCTGTATCGAGGCTAAAGCGCTCGCCATCGATATAAATGTCCATCCCGGTGACATCCGCCGCATTCGGCAGCTCAGTCACCTCGAACTCGTCGAACCGGTTGAACGTTCCGTTGACGAACAGATTGCGGGTCTGGCCGATGTATGCTTCCTCCGTCGCGGAACGAAGCCCCATATATCCATTCCCCAGCGACATAATCGATTCGCACTTGCCTTGAGCCAGCGGGTTGAATTCTGTCTCAGTGAAGCTCCATTGCGTCAAGTCCGGTCGCGATGTGTTGTCGTACGCAAGCATTGTCCTCTCTCCTCGTTGTGATCTCTATTTATCTCGATGTCAGACCAGAACCGAAATCGTTTTCGATAGCAGATAAAAAAATCGAAATCGTTTTCGATTTCGGGGAAAATAATAAGGCTTGCAGAAAGCGCTTTCGGGTCGATTATAGCATCCTTACCGATTCTCTGTCAATTCGCTCAAATGAAATCGTGATATGCTTTCCTTGCTCCTTGTGTTCGATAATTTGCACGGCATGATCGAAGGCCGCCATCGCACTGCCTTTGAAATTCTGGCGGATCGTCGTCAGCCGCGGTGTCGTATAGTCCGACAGCACAATATCATCGAAGCCGATTACGGACAGATCTTCCGGTATGCGGATGCCCAATTCGCGGCAGCGCTTCATGAATCCGATAGCCATCAAGTCGCTCGCACAGAAAACCGCCGTCATCTCCGGGTTATCCTTCACGTACCTGTCGGCAATGTCGTAAGCGATACTCTCCGAATAGTCCGCATGGACAACCAACGCCGGATCATACGGAATCCCGTTGGCCTCCAGCGCCAGGCCGTATCCTTCGTGCCGCTGCTTGCTGACGACAGCGAAGTCGTGCCCATTGATCATGCCGATCCGCCGGTGCCCGCTATCGATCAAATGCTGTACCGCATGCCGGGCCGCCTTCACGTTGTCCGTCATTATCGAGCCCGTATACTCTCCCACGATATCCGCATCGATGACGACACAAGGGAAATTGCTGTCCACAATTTCGAGGAAATAGGGGTCCGTCGTCTTCAGACCGGTAATGATCGCGCCGGACAGCTTATGCTCCTTGCAAAATTGCCAATATGACTTATCCTGCTGCTCCGATAGACTGCGCGTATAGATAACGACCTCATACTTATAGTTCATCGCTGCTTCGTAGATGCCGCTCATAATTTGAAAAATGACGCCGTCCTTGCCACTGGAGCGCTCGAAGTTGGAGAAGATCAGCGCAATCGATTTCGTTACCTTTTGCTTTAAATTTTTGGCCACCATATTCGGGGAATAGTTCAATTCCTCCACGGCCTTCATCACTTTCTTCTTCGTTTCCTCGCTCACGTCGGAATATCCGTTCAATGTTTTCGATACGACGGTTACCGATACGTTCGCATACCTTGCCACATCTTTAATTGATACCACGTTATCACCCAGTCTCCTGTTCCTTCATATTCCCGCCGACATGCGGCATTCCTATCATATCGTAAAAAGGTATGCGCTGCCATTGAAAATCTCCAAGCTGCCTGATGCTCAATTCACCGATGTTCCGTTCGACTTAGGCTCAAGCAGCATCGTTTCCCTCACACGTTCAAGCTGTGCGCCATCAAGCCCTGTGATGCGGCTAATGAAGGTCGTCTCCAGCCCTTCCCTCAGCATGTTTAGTGCCGTTTGATATATACCTTGTTCAAAACCTTGCTCAATACCCCGCTCAATCCCTTGCTCGATCCCTTCCTGGAACCCGGCCGTACGCGCATCCTGCAGGAGGCTGGCGCGATCATGCAAGGCCTTTTCCCGCAGGGCATAGCGCCGGCGCGTCTCTGCGTCGCTAGCCAAGCGGGCTAGACGGTCCTCGGCTTCCTTGAATACCTTATCCAACATCATCAACTCCTCCAATTGTTCGGCAGTGGCTTTCTGTTCCAAAAACCGCAGCCAGCGATGCAGCGGATCATGGAGGTCAAAGGGCAGCTGCCGGAATTTCGGGCATTCGATAAAATGGATCTCCAAAATATCTGTCAGCATATAGTGGCGATCATCGTCTTCATATAAATGAAAGGTGCTGTGATATTTTTCTAGCGGAAGATAGTAGTGGTCGAGAATATTGATTCCAATGGAGCGCTGCATGCGATCATAAGGTTCGCCATAGTGAAGCGACTCGGTCAGCAGCTTGCCCACATAGAACAGGCTCCGGTAATCCATCCGTACAAAGCGGCGCACTTGCATTTCAACATTCACTTTTTCGCGGCCATCGATTTCACATAAAATATCGAGAACGGCTTCCTTATCTTCCACTAGCTCGCGGGCGAGCTTCGTATCCTCCAGAATCGCCACATCGGTGATCTGCCGGGCGCCTTCACGTTTAAGAATGGCATTGAGTAAGCTAATGAGGAGTTTTTTACCTTCCTCCTCGCCAAAAAGGCGCTTGAACAAAAAATCATTTTTTGGGTTAAGTCTTTCCGTCTGCTGTATATTAGCGGATATCACCAGATTTCCTCCTCATTGTATCATATTTGACTGCCCTTTCCATACGAATCCAAACATGTAAAAAGCACGCGCTATCCACAGCTCCTGGTTAAAGGAGATGCAGACAACGCGTGCTTCGCGGTTATCGTTCAGCTATAATGTTTAATTCAAAAGCCGGTATCTTAATCGGTTTATATTTCCAGTATATCACATATTAGGTGCTGTGGCGAATCCCAGTAATACCGAAAGCATGTATAGACCTGTAAAATATATCCTTGTCGTTCGCCCAAGATCGGCCGCATAATGGTAGGTAAAGTTTCGCTCAATAGATGTTGAACTACCCTAAAAGCGCTTCCAGGAAGGAGTTTCTCTCCCATGCGTATATGGCAAGATTTCAATGTATTTGTCAAAATTCCGGGGGCTTGGCTGCTCGTGCTCACCCTCTTCTTGTACGGAATCGGAACCGGGATTCTCGCTCCGATGAACGCTGTCTATCTGCAGGAATCAGTGCAGCTGGGCAAGATCGAAATCGTCTCGATCTTCGCCATCTCGCTCTTCCTGAATATGGTGCTCACGATTACGGTCGGCATCCTAAGCGACCGCATCAAGCGGAAGAAGACGATTCCGATGATCGCGTCCCTGCTGTGCATCGGCGGCCTGCTCATCTATATGAATGCGGACGGCTACGCCACGGCCCTCGCCGGGATGGCGCTCGCTACCGCGCCTTCGGGCATGATTATGGGGCAATTGTTCGCCATGGCGCGCAATCACTTCACGCGCCTCGCCCCCGACGTCGTGGAGATTGCGCAGATCTGGCTCCGCGCCACATACAGCGTCGGCTTCTTCACCGGCCTGCTGCTCGGCGCCAATCTGTATCTGGCCGCTACGTTCCATGGCGTCCTATGGGGCAATCTGGCCGGCTATGCCGCCTTATTCCTGCTGCTGACGTTCTACCGGGAGATTACTGCCTCGCCGCTGACGGCGAAGCAATCCAGCACGGGGGAGCCGTTCTCGCTCATCATGCTGTTCGCCATCCTGCTGCTCTCCTGCGCGGACGCGATCCGGGGCTTGTATCTCCCGCTCGTCGTGCACGAACTGTTCGGCGATCCCCGGCTCATGTCCTATATCTGGAGCACGCAGGCCGTCTTCGAGCTGCTGTTCATGACGATGGCCGGCTACTGGGCCGCCAAATACGGCAGCAAGCGGATTCTGCTGCTCGGCAGCGCCTTCGCCCTGATGACGTATTTGACGTACAGCATGATCGGATCGCTGCCTGTCTTTTTCCTGGTGCAGCCGCTCTATTCCTTCTTCGTCTCGGTGCTGTACGGCGTCGGAATGGGCTATGTGCAGCGCATGTTCATCCATCGTGCGGGCTTCGGAGCCAGTCTCTATGTGTTCATCTCGCAGACCGCTTCCTTGATCGGATATTTCCTGCCGCTCCTGATCGAAGGAGTGTCGCCAGCGATATTCTGGATTCCGTCGCTGCTCATCGCCGCCTCGATGGGGCTGATGATCAAGGTGCTGTATACGGATCGGAGGCTGAACCGGCAGCGGCTAACGATGTAACTATAGAAAAAAGGGCCGAAGACAGTGCGCAGGCGGTGAGCGGACTTCCGGGTACAACAGCTTTAGTGCATCATCCGCGATCGGTTCGTCAAAAACCGATGCAGGATTAGAGCCTGATTATACTGCTCGTCTTTGGCGGCATACAGCAGCGTCACATCGCTCTCCCGCACCCAGGAGATCAATTGCCGGATATCGTCCTGCATCGCTGCGCTCGTCAATTCGGCTTCATACCGGCGCTGGAACTCCGGGAATTTCGCAGGAATATGGTTGAACCATTTGCGCATGACCAATTTCCTCCCTGTCAGAAAATCGGGCTGACCTTATAATCTGTTCCGAATACCTGTTGCCAGCTTCGTTATCGAACCAATAAAAGGGATGAAAAATGAGGAGGGGCAAGACGGGACAGCGGCGATTGCGGAGGCGGGACAACGGGGAGATGTGACGAATGCGGGGTGTGGAGACGGACGCGGGACGAGCGGCAGAAGAGGGGGAGGCAGCGAGTCCTGCATATGTGCAGGAATTTACGCGATTTCAACAGCGATCTGATGCCATTCCTGCAAAAAAACTGCACCATTTCCCTAGATACGTCTATCCGGCAGGCGAAATCCGCAAAACTGCACGATTTCTCCAGACACGCCTATTCGGTAAGCGAAATCCTGCGCAAATACAGCAATTCGATATGGGCGACTTTCCCAGAAAGGGAATCCTGCAAAACCGCAGCAATTTCACCCGTTTCGCCTCAGCTTGAAGCACAAGGGCCTAAAATGATGTAGATTTGCAGCAATTCCTCGGGATGTGGACTCATTGAGCCGAAATTCCTGTAAAATAGCAGCAATTCCCTCCACACATTCAAGCCCCAGGAGGCAACGATGCCTCCATCTCGTCTCTCAGAAGAAAAAATCGATTTAAAACGCTATGGGTGGCGAGTTTTGCTTAGGTAAATGGACATCTCCACCCTTCGTAAAAAACAGGGGTTTTCACCAGCCTGGGTATTGCAGGAATTCCTTTAACGGAGGGACCTTCACCAGGGAAAACTGTAATTTCGCAGTTTTTTTGGCAAATCGAGCTGTGAGAAGCAAGCGGGGTTGTCTCAGTGCAGCTAAACACTGCCATTGGACAACCCCTGCATGCCTGGAGCTGGCTGCCGATCACTTGAACGGCAAACCGATATGTTCGCGTCTGGCGAAATCGACAAACCTGAATTTATCGGGCCGATGCCGCGACTCAGTATACTGCAACAAGGCGGTATCATTCAAATAGACATGGTTCCTGACGACGACGACATACGTGTGTTCGCCTAAATCCATGTATTCGCGATCGGCCTCGGTCGCCTGCTCCACCGTGATTTCTTTTTTGGCGAAGCTAATGACAAGTCCCAGCTGCGACTCGAAATACGCGTAAAGCGAATGCTCCACAATATCTTTCGTAATCGTGGGGACAAATTCTTTATTGACGTAATCGATATCTAAAATAATCCTCTCGCCGGCGATTTCTCTGGATCGGACAATTTTCCATACTTCCGCTTTACTGTTGATTTTAAGCTCCTTCTGAATAAAGCTATCCGGCTTGGCAAGGACCAACTCATGGACAATCGTTCGCCATTCCTTCCTTGACCGGTTAGCGATTTCCTTGAAGCTGACCAACCCCGAGATGGGAAAATTGAATTTCTCGATATCCAAGACGACAGAGCCTTTTCCTCTTACCTTGTGGATATAGCCGTTCTGCGACAATTGGTTCAACGCCTTGCGAATCGTCTCGCGAGAAGCATCGTACATCTTGGCTAATTCATGCTCCGAAGGCAGCAAACTATTGGATTTCAATTCGCCGGTTTGAATTTTTTTGGCGAGATCATAATAAATCCCTGAAAATTTATTGTTTCTCATTCCATTTCTCACCATTTCTCCAATAGCATAATCATCATTATAAGCATATATCCTTTTATTCCATTAAGCAACGGATGACACGCTTGGACGAGCGGTTGACGTCCTGTCTAAGCTAAAGCTTGCTTCGGGTTGGCCTTATTCTTACTCTCCCCTCCAATAATAAACGACGGACTCGTAAGGCCGCAGTTGCAGCGCCCGGAAATCTTCCGGCGAGCCGGCATAATTGGATAGTAAAATGCTGCCTTTCCCGTGCTCAGGTGACATTCCAATCTCGTCGGCTGTGAGCGTAACCGGTTCGCGGTAAAAGTTATTGACGACGAGAAGCGTTTCATTTTGCCATTGTCGCGCATAAGCAAATACCTGTTCATGTTCCGCAAGCAGCAGCCGATAATCTCCATAGGTGAGAATGTCATATTGTTTGCGCAGTTGTATTAGTTTTTGATAATGATAAAAAATCGATTCCCGATCTTGTAACGCAGCCTCCACGTTGATCTCCGGATAATTGGGAGCCGCTTGAATCCAAGGCATGCCTTTCGTGAATCCCCCGTGGGCGCTGCAATTCCATTGCATCGGCGTTCTCGAATTATCGCGAGATTTCTGCTTTAATATGTCCATGATCGTGTCATGGCTTTTTCCCTGTTCCCGCAGCATGTTATACATATTTAGCGATTCGACATCACGATAATCCGCCAGATGATGGAATTCCGGATTCGTCATCCCGATTTCTTCGCCCTGATATATAAAAGGCGTCCCTTGCATCATATGAATCGTTGTTCCCAGCATTTTGGCGGCTTCCACCCGATACTCGCCGCTGTCGCCGAATCGCGATACAATGCGCGGCTGATCATGGTTGCACCAGAACAACGCGTTCCAGCCTCCGCCGGCATGCATGCGAATTTGCCATTCCGACAAGATTTGCTTCAATTTGATAAAATCAAAATCGGATTTCGCCCATTTCTCGCCTCCCGGATAATCGACCTTGAGATGGTGGAAGTTAAAGGTCATATTTAATTCCTGCCGCTCGGGATTCGTATACTTAATGCATTCCTCGATCGAGGTGGAAGACATCTCCCCGACCGTCATCGTGTCATGCCGGGCAAACACTTCAAGATTCATTTCATGCAAATATTCATGAATACGAGGTCCGTCCGTGTAATATTTGCGGCCGTCCGCCTGCGCATGCTCGCCAGTGTCATTCGGGAAATTCTGATCTTTCGAAAGCAGATTAACGACATCCAGACGGAAGCCGTCGACTCCTTTGGCGAGCCAAAAATTCATCATTTGATACACTTCCTGACGCACGTCCGTGTTTTCCCAGTTGAGATCCGCCTGAGTGACGTCAAAAAGATGCAAATAATACTGCTTCGTCTTGTCATCGTATTTCCACGCGCTTCCGCCGAATTTCGACTGCCAATTGTTCGGCGGTTCCTGCCCGTTAGCCGGTTCTCTCCATATATAGTAATCCCGGTATGGATTATCGAGGGAAGTGCCTGACTGTTGAAACCACGAATGCTCCGTCGAGGTATGGTTCACTACAATGTCCATGATCACCTTTATTTCCCTGCGGTGAGCTTCGTCTAATAGCTTGTCGAAGTCCTCCATCGTTCCATATTGCGGATTAATCGCGTAATAATCGCTGATATCATAGCCATTGTCTTTTTCAGGCGACACATAAATCGGGGTTAGCCAGATCACATCCACGCCCAGTTCGTGAAGATAATCCAATTTGGCGATAATCCCGTTAATATCTCCAAGACCGTTGCCTGTCGTATCCAGAAAACTTTTCGGATAGATTTGATAGACGGCCGCTCTTTTCCACCAAGGTTCTTGCATCGTTACACTCCTCTACTGTAATCCGCTCAAATGCCTGCATGAATGCCTGCGCACTCGCCCATTCTTGTCTGACTCTTACTTTTCGGTTCCTTTTACTTTGGCAAACAGAAGGGTCAGCACAAACGGGACGGCAACGGCGATGCCCATAGCTATAAAGTAAATGCCCCAAAAGTCAGTGAAGATAGACAAAAATGCCGGAATACCGCCAATTCCGATCGAAGAAGCCGTGACATGCTTCCAGGCGACCAGCATGCCCGCACAAGCCGCGCCGATCATAGCGCTGATAAAAGGAAACTTAAAGCGTATATTCACGCCGAACATCGCAGGTTCCGTCACGCCCAGGAAGGCGGAAATGCCCGAGGTGAGCGCCGTCCCTCGCAATTTATCGTCTTTGCTGGCGAACATCATCGCAAGCGCCGCCGCTCCTTGTGCGATATTGGACATGACAATCACCGGCCACAGGTAGGTTGTGCCGATACTCGATATCAACTGCAAATCAAGCGCCAGGAACGTATGGTGCATCCCCGTCATGACAAGCAATGCGCCGATTCCAGCATAGATAAACCCTGCCAGCCAGCCGAAGTGATGGAACATCGCGACGACGGCATCGCTAATGGCGTTGCCGATCTGAAACGTAACCGGCCCGATAACCGCAAATGTAATAAAACCGGTAACCAGCAGCGCGATGGGCGCCACCAGCAGCAATTGAATCGAATCAGGAATGCGTTTTCTTAACAAGAGTTCAATTCGGGCAAGCAAATAGGATGAGAGCAAGACAGGAATGACTTGACCCTGATAACCGATTTTATTGATAGACAATCCAAACAGATCCCAGCGAGGAATGTCTCCGCTGCTTAACGCATCGCTGGCAGGGGCGAGACTCGGGTGAATGAGCATCAACCCTAGCACAATGCCGAGCAGCGGGCTTCCGCCGAAGCGCTTCACTGCAGACCATCCAATCAGTCCCGGCAAGAAGGTAAATGCCGTGCTCGCAATCAAGCTGACAATGTCGGCAAATCCTTCCCAGGCCGGATAAACTTCAATCAACGACTTTTCTGCGTAAAAAATGCCCGGTCCCACCAGTAAATTATTGAGTCCAAGCAGCAAACCGGATGTGACAATGGCGGGAAGGAGCGGAATAAAAATATCCCCCAGCACCTTTACGAATCGTTGCAGCGGATTTATTTTTCTCGCTTCCCCGGCTGGCGCTGTCCCCTGTGCCGGAGCGGGTGCGGAAGTCCCTGCCATTCCTGCGATTTGCACCAATTCCTTATGCACTCTATCCACGATTCCCTGGCCAATGACAACTTGGAACTGACCATTCGTGGAAAAGCTGCCTTTCACTAAGTCATTCTGGTCGAGCGCTTCTTTATTGACTTTCCCCTCATCCTTCAAGGAAAATCGCAGTCTGGTAATACAGTGTATAACATCTGAAATATTGTCCGAGCCTCCAACAGCCTCAATAATCTGTTCCACGGACTTTCTCTTTATTGCCATCGCTAGCTCCTCCAAAACTCTATGATGCGGTATATATATTGCTACAAAAATATCCAACTGTCCAATCGGAGCATCGTTTTTCATGGTGATCGCATTCCGCGATCTTATCGTGAATCATTTCACTTCCCTTGCCTCGCTCTGTCTTCCATTTTTCACATACATCATGTCATCTATCCATCTAGTAACGCTTACAATCTCCTTTCTTCACATAACTTGTATATACAAATTACAGGGAAATAATATCATGTATATACATGTTGGTCAACCGCCGAATAGGAGTCTGCCTTCAAAAAAAGCTTCCGCTATGGGTAGAGGTTACTCCTTCAAGACAGAACCTTTCCGTCTTATAAATGATTTTCGGGTAACACTTTGCCGCCTCTGTTTTAGTAGGCATGCTAATGAAGATCATAGATACGCTCAAAATAATTCCAGTTATTTCATGCAACCAAATAAAAAAGGAGCCCCATCAGCACAATGCCAGCAGAGCTCCTTTTCACCGGTTCCTCCGGATCTGTGTACAGTATACCAAATAAAATAGCCCTGCCTCTTCAGCAGGGCATGTAATGAAGCTGCTCCATGGGTATAGACGCAGGTCTTGCCAATGATCTTACTAGTAGATAAATCCACGAGAAATAATGACAAGCAAGATAAACAGAACCAAGATTACACCAATAGAAGTAAAGCCTCCGAATCCACATGAGAAGCCTCCAACACCTCCAACAACACCGCTCATAAGCCAACCTCCTCTCTCCTAGGTACTCATATGATATGAAATGAGCCGAGTTTTGACTTGGCTTGGACCCAGTAAGAGAAAATTAGGCTTTGTCCCCTAGCGTAAAATGCCGAGGATCAGGCGTGCCCGCGCGCGGATAACCGGCGGCAGGCACATAAGTTCGCCTGTGGGAAAAAATTAATTGTTGTGTTCTTTCACCTAGGTTACTATAATGGTAGTAACTTTTTTAATCCTGCAGATTGGAGTTGTTTCCTTTGAATTTCCGGGTATATATGCTGGCGGTCGCCGCCTTCGTCGTCGGCACGGTGGAGCTGATTATCGGAGGGCTGCTTGACCAGATCGCAACCGACCTCGGCATTACGGTCAGTGCTGCAGGCCAGTTAATCACGATCTTCTCCGTCGCCTTCGCCATATCCGCGCCGATATTGATGAACGTGACCGCGCGGTTCGAACGGAAGAAGCTGTACTTATTCTTTTTGCTCGTCTTTATGCTGTCCAATCTGATTGTCGCCTTCAGCTCCGATTACGGGGCGTTGATGGCCGCGCGGGCGCTGTCCGCCGCCAGCGGATCGCTCATTATCGTCCTGTCGGTCACGATCGCGTCGAAGCTGGTGAAGCCCGAGTATAAGGGCCGGGCCATTGGAATTATCTATATGGGCGTCAGCGGCTCGCTCGTGCTCGGCGTCCCGATCGGCATGGTTATCGGTCATGCTTATGGCTGGAGAGCGCCATTCTTGTTCGTCGCGCTGCTTACGGTCGTCGCCATGATTGCGATTTTCTTCTCGCTGCAGCCTGTCGCGCCGTCGCCGGCGGCGCCGCTTCGCGCCCAGTTCGCCTCGCTGAAGAACGCCAAGCTGGTAAGCGGGCATCTGCTGGCCTATTTCATGCTGACCGGCCACCTGACCTTGTATGCGTACTTGACGCCATATCTCCAGGCAACCTATCAATTAAGTCCGGAGATGACGAGCGTCGCCTACTTCCTGTTCGGCATCGCCGCCGTCGCCGGCGGGGGAATCGGGGGCTGGATTGCGGACAAATGGGGCACGAAGCGCTCCATCCTGACCGTCGTAGCCAGCTTCGCCTGCATCATGTTCATCCTGCCCTTCGCGGCCCATCTGCCGTTCTACCTGTTCATGGCGGTGGTCATGATGTGGAGCGCGCTGAGCTGGGCGCTAACTCCGGGACAGCAGAGCTACCTGATGCAGTGCGCGCCCGATACCGCAGACATCCAGCTGAGCCTCAGCTCCTCGGTGCTGCATATGGGCATCGCGACCGGCTCGGTCGTCGGCGGGGCTGTGATCGAGAAGAGCGCCGTCACCTACAACGCCTGGGTCGGCTGCTCCATCGTTCTGATAGCGCTGGCCGTGGCAGTCTATTCCTTGACCCGCCCGTTCCGCGGCAAGGCGGCGGCAGCTCATCAAGCAAGCGCCGGCGCTTCCGCGCCATTAGCTGAATCGTAACCAGAAGCCGCCCCGGGGCAGTGAGCCTCGGGGCGGTGTTATGATCAGGAGGCATATTCACTGCAGAACAATGAAACCATATTGCCCTCTTCAAATCATATATGATATGATATATGAAAACTATTACAAATAGAAACTGAGGCGAAGCACATGGGCAATGCAATGATTAAGCTATGCGGCATGCAGCAGTGGGCGGAGGCAATGGTATATCCGGAGAATAATACGGTCGAACAAAATGGTAAGCGCATTCATTCCTCCAAGCTGGCGTTGGCTACTCCCGTAACCGGCATGATGTACGGAACGCTGCTCAATTACAAGGGAGTGCTTGAAGCACTGGGGAATGCGGTGAATGAACCGCCTTACAACGCCCCCCCTGTCGGCCCGGTCCTGTATATCAAGCCCGCGAATACTCACATCGGGTACGGCTCGGCCATTCCTCTTCCCGCAGATGCCGAACAGGTAGCCATCGGCGCCGCGTTAGGCGTCGTCATCGGCCGCACCGCAACCCGGGTAAGCGAATCCGAAGCGCTTGATTATGTGGCAGGCTACACGATCGTGAATGATGTCCAGATCCCGCATCAGCAACTGTTCCGGCCCGCTATCCGCCACCTGTCGCGGGATGGCTTCTGTCCCGCAGGTCCTTGGGTAATGAAGCCGGAAGCGATCGGCGACCCGCATAATCTGAAGATCCGCGTATATGTGAATGGGGTACTGAAGCAAGAACAGACGACGGCCCGTCTGATTCGCACTATCCCCCGCTTGCTTGTGGAGATTACGGATTTTATGACGTTGAACGCAGGGGATATGCTGCACGTCGGCATTCCCGAGAACGCGCCGCTCGCTGCAGCGGGAGATGTTGTTCGGATTGCAATCGATGGCATCGGCTGCCTGGACAATCCCGTTGTACGTAAGCAGGGGAGAGCCGAAGGAGGAGAAGCAATATGAGACACGCACGCGTCGCTTATTCAGGATCGATTCATCACGCGATAGACTTGGGCGGACGGTTGAAGCTTGATGACGGACGAGAAGTTAGCGAATCGGACGTCGTATGGCTTCCGCCGCTGCAGCCCCGTACGATATTCGCGCTAGGCTTGAATTATGCTGATCATGCCAGAGAACTATCCTTTGCTGCTCCGGCTGAACCGCTTGTGTTCCTGAAGGGACCCAACACATTAATCGGTCATCGCGGGCATACTCGCCGTCCCGCTGACGCCGCTTATATGCATTATGAGTGCGAACTTGCCGTCGTGATCGGCCGTACTGCACGCGCCGTGAAGCAAGAAGAGGCTTACGATTATGTAGCTGGATATACGGTAGCGAATGATTATGCCATCCGCGATTATCTGGAGAACTATTATCGGCCGAATCTGAGGGTCAAGAACCGCGATGCATGCACTCCAATTGGCCCTTGGCTCGTAGATGCCGGCGATGTGCCCGATCCGATGAATTTGACTCTTCGTACCTGCGTGAACGGCGTCTTGACCCAGGAAGGCTCTACCACCGACATGATCTTCAGTATTCCTGCACTTATCGAATATTTGAGCAGCTTCATGACGCTGAAGCAAGGCGATATCATCCTGACCGGCACGCCCGAGGGATTGGTTAACACCGAGATCGGGGATGAAGTGGTTACCGAAATCGAAGGCATTGGCCGGCTAGTGAATACGATAGCGGGCGATGATGTTTTTCATATACAGGTCTGATTCCCTGTGGACAACGATTGAAGGAGGAAGTGTATGCCGCATATTATCGTGGAATATACGAGTAATATTAAAGAGGAAGCCAATATTCCATCCCTATTACAAACGATCCACCATGTGCTCCTCGCACGGCGCGATAGTTTCCCTATCGGAGGGATTCGTTCGCGGGCGATCGAGCTGCATGATTACCTCGTTGCCGATGGCGCGGAAGATGACGCTTTCGTTCACATCACCTTAAAAATTGGCTCCGGCCGTTCGGAACAAGTCAAGCGAAATACATGCGACGCGCTGTTCGATGCGGTCAAGGCCCATTTTTCCCCGTTGTTCGACCAACGATATTTGGCGCTGTCGCTGGAGCTGGCGGAATTTAGCGAAGGCGGCACCTACAAGCATAATAATATTCACGCAAGATATGCAACTTAGCCTGCATCGGCCAGTCAAAAGAGGGTGTCTCATAGGCATTGCATCATGATTGGGGGGTATCGGGTCAATAGAGAACAGGGGTGGTATAAAACGGTATGAGGCAAAGCGGTGGAGGAGGGATGAGGCAGTGAAATGCTGCGTCAGTGCAGCAATTTTCGTCATTTGAGGCGACATTTGATAAAATTACTGCAATAGTACATTATTTACATCGATTTTTGTGTTTTATCTATTTGAAAGTCTGAAATTGATGCCGTTTTGCAGGATTCCCTGGAACGGAGTACACGTCAAAAAGGAAAGGTGCATTATTGCAGTTTTTCGGCGAATCGAGCGTCGAGATTCAGGGGGCTGTCTCACTGTAGTGAAATACTACTTGCGGGACACCCCCTTTCTCGTTCTGATTTGGAGACTCTGCTTCGTCTTTGGAGATTCTACTTCGGATTTGGAGACTCTCGTTCGAATTTGGAGAATCTCCTTCGGCTTGGGAGACTTTCCTTCGGCTTACCCTGTTGAATCCGTCCCCTGATGAGTGAAGCTCACTTTACTTTTTCCAGACGACAAGCTTCATTTCTGTCATCTCTTCTATGGCATATTTAATTCCTTCACGCCCGATCCCGCTCTCCTTCACGCCGCCATACGGCATATGATCAACACGGAAGCTCGGGATGTCGTTAATCATGACGCCGCCGACATGCAGTTGGTCGGCAGCATGCAGCGCTGTATGCACATGCTCCGTATAAATGCCGGCTTGCAGGCCGAAGCGGGATTCATTCACCTGTTGAATCGCCTCGTCAACCGACTTCACCTGATTAATCACGACAATCGGTCCGAACACTTCCTGGCAAGAGACCTTCAGCTTAGACCCCGCCTCCAGAATCACCGTCGGATGCAGCACATTGCCGTCGGCATAGCCGCCAGCTGCAATCGTCGCTCCGGACTGCCTTGCTTCTTCAATCCAATCCAGCAATCGCCGGACATCTTCAGGCGAGATCACGGCCGATACATCCGTAGCAGGGTCAAGCGGATCGCCAATCTGCAGCTGCCGCGTTCGCTGAATGAATTTGTCCACAAATTCATCATATGCCTCTTCATGGACATACACACGCTGCAACGAAATACATACTTGGCCCTGATAAGCAAAAGCGCCTGTGACGGAACGCTCGATCATATCGTCTAACCGAACGCCTTTGTCCACAATAAGCGCCGAATTGGAGCCAAGCTCCAGGGTTACGCGCTTGAGACCGGCCTGATTGCGAATCCCGATGCCAACCGCCGGACTGCCGGTGAACGTAATCATCCGAATCCTGTCGTCTGTCACGATTCGCTCGCCAATGAGGCGGCCGCTGCCGGTCACGACGTTCAAAGCACCGGCCGGCAGTCCGGCCTCCTGCAGCAATTCGGCGATGAACAGGCTCGACAGGGGCGATTGCGAGGCAGGCTTGAGCACCATCGCATTGCCCGCTGCGATCGCCGGGCCTACTTTATGAGCGACCAGATTCATGGGGAAGTTGAACGGGGTAATCGCCCCTATCACTCCAAGAGGTTCTCGCAGCGTATAGGCCAATCTCCCCTCGCCGCTCCTCGATGCGTCCAGCGGCAGTGTTTCCCCGTGTATCCGCTTCGCTTCTTCCGCCGCGAACCGATACGTCTCAATCGTACGCTCCACTTCAAGCATGGCCGTCCTGATCGGCTTGGCCACCTCGAGCGCGAGAAGCCGAGCTGCCTCGCCCGCGCGTGCTTCGAGCAAGCTGGACAAGCGGTCAAGGATTGCCGCGCGCTGATGTGCGGGCATCCTGGCCATGACGATTCTAGCTTCATAAGCAGCTTGGATAGCCTGCTCGATGTCTTCTTCCCCGGCGGCGGGAATCTCCGCAATCACTTCGCCTGAATAGGGAGAACGCAGCATACTGTAATGCTGCGTGTCCACCCATGCACCGTTAATGAACAGTCTTCTCTTCATCTTCGTCACCTGAATATCCTTAGATCAAGTGCTGCGGCTGCCGGGAAGGCAGCGCCGCCGTCAGCAGCTCAGCATGCTCGCCGGTCTCGATATCGACGAATGGCGTCCCTTCATTGAACCAGGATTCCGGTGTCGCGCTTCCCCAGAACGTCTGCCGTCTCGGATCGTGGATGTCCCATTTAATCGGTCCAAGATCAGGATCGCTTGTTAAATAATCTCCATTATACAGTTCAATCCGAATGCCATCGGGATCTCTCAAATAGAGGAAGAAGGCATTAGACAACCCATGTCTGCCGGGTCCGCGTTCAATGCTGCCCTGATAACCAAGCGATGCCAGCACGTCGCACGCATGAATCAGCGCCAACGGATCCGGAAGCCAGAAGCCAACATGATGCAGTCTTGGACCCGGTCCATTCATGAAGGCTTGATCATGTACGTTATGCTTGCGATGCAGCCAAGCTGCGTACAAACTGTCATCTTCGAGCGCCGTATACTCGGAGCAGGCGAAGCCCAGTTCATTGACGAAAAAATCATAGGCCCGGGCCACATCGGAAACAAAGCAATTGACATGGTCAATGCGCTGGATGCGCGCACCCGTATATAAATCATACCGCTGCAGCAATCTTTCCACCTTATCCATCTCCGCGTAGAACTGCAACGGAAGTCCGCTGACATCCTGCACATGCAAAGCCCGGCCCATCGCATGCAGCGTCCCTGGCGGTATCCACCGGGTCGGAAGGCCCCGGGACGCAAAGAGCCGTTCCAGTGCTTCCAGGTCGCTTTCCCGCATGACTTTGTAGCCTAGAGCGACGATTCCCGGCTTGTCCGCTTTGACCAGATGCAAGCAGTGATGGTTATGCTCTTCCAGACCGCGGAGATATAAATTGTTTTCGTCGCTTTCCGTTTCAATGAAGCCCAAGGCATCCACATAAAATTTCCGCGACTGTTCCAGATCCGTAACATTCATAATGACATTTCCGATTCGAATAATGGAGAAATCCAAATCTATCGCCTCCTCACCTCAATGGATTAATGAGTAACAAGTTGCTCGGAACGCTCCAGAAACTCCTTGACCCGATCGACATATTCCTGCTTATCGTAGCCATTGTATAACGCTCCGGCCATTCTTACCGGATCGCCGAAGAAGTACCGTTCATACAAGGTTTGGCGGCTTCCAAAGGCGCTCATGCACACATCCCATGCCAGCCGGTACAGCTTGACGCGATGGTATGCGTCCTGATTCGCAGCCTGCAAATATTTGTCCAGATCTGGCCGAAGCACGGATTGAAAATCCGCCTCGTTCGGAAGCGCCATGAGCCCGCTTGCGCCAAGGAGCTGCATAATCTCTGAAAAACGGGGGTACATCTTCGGGAAATAGTTCCGCGCGGCATTCAGAGGCCCAAAATCAGGGGTCATCACGCCCCAACGATCGAGCTTGGCGTTGGCCTCCGAAGCGGTTAAGAACGCTTTCAATGTTTCCAAGGCAATGATGACTTCCGCCATTTTCTCCTGCACATGCTGGTATTGGCCGATATTAATGGTCTCCACCATCAGCTGAAGGATGCCAAGAATGAATTCGGTTTTCGCTACGTTCTTCGAGACGACCTGGTGTGTCATATGAACCGCGGCGTTGCTGTCCGCATATGCGCGGTTGCAAATATCGGTATTGCCCAGGGCAAAGATTCGATTCCATGGCACCGTCACATCATCGAAGACAACGATCGCGTCCATTTCTTCAAAACGGGAACCGAGCGGGTGATCAAAAGGAGATTTGCCGTAATCGAACGATTCCCGGCATATAAATTTCAATCCAGGCGTGTTGTTCGGAATCGAGAATGCAAATGCATACGGATTCTCCTCTTCCGATTGCTTCAATACCGTTGAGGGAAATACCATAATTTCATCCGTAATCCCGCCCTGGGTCGCAAGCAGGCGGGCGCCGCGAATCACCAAGCCATCGTCATTCTTCCTTACGATTCGAGCCGCGATATAAGGATCGGACAACTGATGAGTCTGGACTCCCCGATTCACTTGCGGCTGAATTAACGTATGGGTAAGCGACAGATCGTTTTCACGAATGTATTCAATATATTGCCGCATATTGTCGGCATACATCGTATCTTGTGCACCGAATATATCTGCTGCCGCGCCATAGGCCATCATCCCCGAATTGATGTAGTCAGGAGAGCGTCCCATCATTCCGCCATTGAACTTGGCCCACTCCTGTATCATGTTTCTTCGTTTCTCCAGATCTTCTCTGGTGCTTGGCTGGAGGAAGGATGTTCCTACCCGCTCCCCTGTTGTTGGAGATACGCAGGTCATGATCTCGATCTTGTCAGGGTCGAATTGCATATCATACAGAGCGGCCTGACTTCTCATCACCCCCCGGAACGCCGGATGCTCGGACACTTTTCCTTGGACTTGCTGTCCGTCAATCCAGACATTGGATTTCGCTGCATCAATGCGGTCAATATATTGTTGACCTGTCTTGGCTGGCATAGAATGACCTCCTTGGCTTCATTCGGATCAGGCAATCTGCCTGTCAGATAACTATCTGGCTGCCTTCTTGCCGAAAGCAGGAATATGTTGTTCATCAAGCGCGACGTGGATAATCTGGGTTTCCGTATAGAAGTCGAACCCGTAATGGCCCCCTTCTCTGCCGATTCCGCTTGCTTTGGTCCCGCCGAACGGCGTGCGCAAATCCCGCACATTTTGGGAGTTAACCCAGACCATCCCGCACTCCAGCTGCTGTGCCATCCGGTGCCCGCGCTTCATATCGTTCGTCCAGACATAACCGGCCAGCCCGTATTTGGAATCATTGGCCATTCTAAGCGCTTCCTCCTCGGTGGAGAAGGGAATGACGGTGAGCACGGGGCCGAATATTTCCTCTTGGGCCACCGTCATTTGATTGTTGGCGTTCAGAATAAGGGTGGGCGCTACATAATTGCCTGCGCTCAGTCCGTCAGGGATCGAAGCGGAGATGACTTCTGCGCCCTCATTCCGCGCTGTGCCGATATAGCGGTTGACATGGTTATAATGTTCGCGGTGAATCAGCGGGCCCACTTCCGTAGCCGGATCTTGCGGATCGCCGACGATAATATTCCGCAATCTGTCCTTCAGCCTGTCAACAAACGGATCATGGATGGATTCGTGAATAAGCAGTCTCGAATTGGCAGTGCACCGCTCTCCGTTGAAGGAGAAAATCTGCCATACGACCGCGTCCAATGCCGTATCCAGATCAGCATCCTCAAATACGATGGCCGGTGACTTGCCACCCAATTCCATCGAGACGCGCTTCAGCGTATCTGAACCGTTCTTAATAATTGCCGACCCGGTCGTCGTCTCCCCCGTGAAAGAAATCAGCTGCACGTCAGGGTGAGCGACTAACGGCGCGCCGCAAGTCTCGCCATATCCATGGACGACATTGAATACGCCTGGAGGCAACCCGGCTTCATGAATAATCTCGGCCAGCTTGTTCGCCGTAAGCGGAGACCACTCGGCCGGCTTCAATACACAAGTATTTCCGGTCGCGAGGGTTGGAGCCACTTTCCAGGTGGCCAGCATGAACGGCGCATTCCACGGTGTAATCAAGCCCGCAACACCGACCGGCTTATGAATCGTATAGTTGATAAACGAGTTGTCCACTTGATACGATTCGCCGACAAGACGCGTCTTGACCATCTCTGCATAGAAGCGGAAATTGGCAGCCGCGCGTTCGGCCTGCTTCTTCGTCTGGGCAATCGGCAACCCGCTATCCAGCGATTCCAGGTACGAGATATCTTCCGCATATTTCTCTATCAGCTCGGCAATTCTGATGATATATTTCATTCGTTCGTTAACGCGCATCGTCCGCCAAGGCCCTTCATCGAACGCTCGGCGCGCTGCCGCCACAGCAAGGCCGATATCCTCGGCGAATCCTTCTGCCACTTCATTGATCGGCACATTGTTGAACGGATTGAGGTTGCTGAATGCGCGGCCAGACACGCTCTCTACGAATTGGCCGTTAATATAATGCAATACGTTGCCGATATGACTCTGTGACTTCTTCATGTCTTCTCTCCTTCCTCTCCGAGTATGTCATCACGAAGACGCATTCATTTGCTTGGTTAAGATCCCGTACTGAACGAGCGTCTCCTCGATTTCCTGACGAAGAGCTTCGGATGGGGGGCCAAGCGGGAGCCTTACTGCCGGATTGATTTTCCCCATCATGCCCAATGCCGTCTTGACAGGTACCGGATTCGTATCCTTGAATAGAACGTCATTCAGCGTCAGCAAATGGTAATGAAGTTCTGCCGCGCCTTCGACATCCCCCGCAGTCCAGCGATTATACAGCTCGGCGACTTCCTTCGGCGCTACGTTCGCTGTGGCTGCAACATGGCCTGCCCCGCCGATCGCCAGCATCGGGTAACACAACAACTCAATCCCTGAATACAGCAGGAAATCCCTTCCACAGCGATGAAGAACCCGGTTCACATGTTCGAAATCTTTGTTGGACTCTTTGATTCCGACAATGTTATCGCAATCTTCTACCAGACGAGCCAGTGTGCTTACCTCCAAATTCACGCCTGTTCGGCCCGGGATATTATACAGAATGATCGGAATATCCACGGAATCGGCAATCGTTCTGAAATGTTGATATAATGCTTGCTGGTTCGGACGATTATAATACGGCACGATGACAAGCGCCGCATCTGCCCCCATCTCTTGGGCAAGCTTCGTCAAGTGCAGCGCTTCCTCATGATTCGTTGATCCCGTGCCCGGAGCAACAGGAACGCGTTGATTGACCGTACGAATGACATGCTCCATAATCATCTCGCGTTCCGCAAGCGTGAGCGAGCTTGGCTCTCCGGTCGTTCCGGTAACCGAAATTCCGTGAGAGCCGGATTCAAGATGCCATTCAATCAAGCCGCTCATCGTCTGCAAATCCACTTGATTATTGCTGTCAAACGGAGTTACAATCGGCGAGATCGAACCTCTCAATCGTTGTTTCATTTCTTTCGCGTTGATCATTTTGCCAACATCCTTTCGTTCTGTATTGGGATTGATTCCGCTTCCGCTGCCCTGCTTTTGCCGAAATACGCGCTTCGAACATCGGGGTGATCCATGATCTCCGCCGCTGCTCCATGCAATGCGATCTCTCCCCGCTCAATGACGCACGCATAATCGGCAACGCCTAGCGCTGCCTTCACATTCTGTTCGACGAGAATGATCGTCGTCCCGATGTCTTGCTTGAGCTGTACAAAAATGTTCATCATGTCAGTGACGATCAGCGGCGCAAGTCCAAGCGAGGGTTCGTCCAGCAGCATTAGAGCGGGGCGGGACATCAAGCCGCGGCCAATCGCCAGCATCTGCTGTTCACCGCCGCTCAACAGGCCTCCCGGACGCGAAAGCATCGTCTTCAGCTTCGGGAACAACTCAAGCACCCGATCAAAGTCTTGCTGGATTCGGCGCTTGTCCTTCCTTCTGCGGTGGTACGCGCCCAGCAACAGATTGTCCTTTACCGACAGGGAGTCAAAGATCTGCCGCCGTTCAGGCACGAGACAAATCCCCTTCGCGACAACCTGCTCCACAGAGAGCCGCGTAATATCAGCGCCTTCGAACATAATCCTTCCTGCCCTTGGTTGGAGCAATCCTGCCAAGGTTCCCAACAGCGTGCTCTTACCGGCTCCATTCGATCCGACGATGGCTAGCAGTTCTCCCTTCCTGACTGTGAATGAAATTCCTTTAAGAGCATGTAAATGGCCGTAATACGTATGCAAGCCCGTTACTTCCAGCATTAGAGCGCGATCTCCTCATCTCCCAAATAAGCGGCTATAACCGCAGGGTTATTGTAGATTTCTTCCGGCGTGCCTTCTCCAATGTTCTTGCCAAAATCAAGCACAACGATATGATCCGCCATCGACATCACGGTTTCCATGTCATGCTCAACAAACAGAAATGTCAACCCTTCTGCCCGCATTCGTTCGATTGTCGTTACCAGCTTCTTGGATTCTTGCGGATTTAAGCCAGCCATCGGCTCATCAAGCAAGATCAGCTTGGGGGCCGATGCCGCAGCCCGGGCGATTTCAAGAAGCCGTTGATTGCCGTAAGGGAGCTTGTCTGCTTCTTCATAGGCATATTCAAGCAATCCTACATTCTCCAGCAGCTTCAGAGCGTTCTCGTGAGTCCTTCTTTCCTCGCGGCTTACCGTAGGCGGCCGGAATGCCGACCGTATCATCCCCGTCTTGAGCTGCGTATGCGCGCCTGTCATCACATTCTCCACAACGGACATATTCCCGAAGATTTGCAGGTTCTGAAATGTTCTCGTTATGCCTAACCTCGCAATTTGCGGAGCTTTCATCCCGGTAATCTCGGTATTCTCCAAAAAGATGCGGCCGCTTGTCAGCGGGAGAATAGCCGTGATCAAATTGAACAGAGTCGTCTTGCCCGCACCGTTCGGGCCAATGACTGCCGTGATTTGCCCTGGATACACGTCAAAGGAAACCGCTTCGACCGCGGCGACTCCACCGAACCATTTCGTTACCTTACACATCCGAAGAAGGGGCGCTCGCGCTGCCATGTCCACTCTCACCTCCCGAAGAACCCGCCAGATGGTCTCGTGCGGCTTGCTTCTTCGCTGCCGGTCTCAGCTTCCTCATCATCTTCCCAATAATAGGCGCCAACCCGCCAGGCATGTAGATTAATATCGCAACAAGCAGCATCCCGAAAAAAATAATGTTGAATTCATCGCTGACATTCGGCAGGAAGAACGGGACGATATCCTTCAACGCTTCGCCGAGCGTTACATAAGCGAGAGCGCCAACGAACCCGCCCCATATACTTGTCCCTCCGCCCAGAACCGACATGATTAGAAATTGAATAGATGCGTTGGAATGAAAGAGCATCGGGTTAATAAACGAAATATAATGGGCATATACGCTTCCGGCAATCGAGGCAAAAACGGAACTCATCACAAATACTTGCAATTTGTATTTCTGGGTATCAATGCCAATCGAAGCGGATGCGATTTCACTGCTCTCAATCGAGCGCAGTGCGCGGCCGACACGGGAATGAATCATGTTCCGAGCAGCCAGAATACCGAGAAGCACCAGGCACCAGACGACGTAATAATATTGAACGTCCGTATCAATCATTAGCCCGAATAGGGATAATGACGGTATATTTAGAAACCCGTCCAGCCCTCCGGTGATCCCCTTGAGCTGCTTGAACAAGGCAAACATAATCATTCCGAACCCGAGCGTGGCGAGCGCCAAGTAATGACCGGTTAATCGGAGGGTAGGGATGCCGACGATATAAGCAATGAGCGCTGCCAGCAATATGCCGACCGCCATGCCTGCCAGCGGCGGCATGCCCAGCTTTACGGTAACGAAAGCAGATGAATAGGCGCCGACTCCATAAAACGCGGCGTGACTCAACGAGATTTGACCTGCATACCCCATTAGCATGCCAAGACCGGTGCCCACCAAAGAATAAAGCCCGATGATGACCAACGTGCTTAGAATATAGGCTGACGGAGAGAAGAGCGGAATGATCGCCAACAGCAAGGCAACAACGGCAATTCCCGTCAAACTCCGATTATATACATTACCTGTTCCCGATTTGATCATGAGGGCCTCCTATACTCGCTTACCTGACATTTTGGCAAACAGGCCGTTAGGCAAAATGAACAACACGAGCAGCAACACCCCAAAAATGACGAGGTCTTTGTAACCGCTGGACCACAACCCTTCCGTGAACGATTCAAGCAAACCGACGATCAAGGCGCCGACAATCGCTGCCGGAGCGTTCGTCAGACCGCCGATCACAGCGGCGATGAACGCCTTCATCCCGAGCATGAGGCCCATCTCGTAAGAGGCGCCGGAGATAGGGGCGATAATAATGCCGCCGATCGCTCCGAGCGCGGCGCTTGCGCTGATCGACAACAGCGACATCTTCTCCGGCTTGATACCCATTAACCGGGCTGCAAAGCGATTGATCACACAGGCGGTTACCGCTTTGCCCATAAATGTGCGCTCAAAGAAAACATACATCGCGATTAAACTAATCATGGCTACCCCGATGGCCCAGAGACTCTGTAATTGAACGACGGCCCCGAACAGGTTGAACGGTTCACCCGGGGTAAAAGGAGGCAGCATCTTCGGATCGGTCCCCCAGATGAAGAGCGCAATCCCGCGGACGGCAATCGCAACGCCGATCGTAATAATAATCATGGCCGAGCCTGTGGAATGTCTGGCCGGGTGAATCGCTGCCCGCTCGAACAGCGCGCCGCTAACCAGTACAATCAGAATGGCCATGATAAATGCCAGCATGCGGGAGACCCCTGCAGCAACGAGCGAAATGGCGATCATGGCCCCAAGCATGGCAAACTCCCCTTGAGCAAAATTCAATACACCAGTAATGTTGTACGTAATGACGAACCCTGTCGCGATTAACGCATAGATACTGCCAATGGTTAATCCCGAAATGATTAATTGAATGATTTGCTCATGGAACCCCATTCGTCATGTCCTCCCCCCAAATCATGTTCGTCCCCTACTGTGTCAATATCCATTTCTTATCTTTGATCTTGATCATCGACAGCGCATCCGGCTTCAGTCCATTATGATTATTGGCCGACATGGTAAAGATTCCGCTCACACCTACAAGGTCCTTCGTCCCGCTTTCCAATTCATCCCGCAGTGCAACCGGGTCCGTGCCTGCCGTCTCAGCCGCTCGCTTAATCATTTCAAATGCATCCCAGACATGACCGCCAAAGGTGCTCGTCTCATATCCGAATTTGTCTTCAAATTGCTTCTTATACTGCTCCAGCACGTTCTTCTGTACATTGTCATCTGCTAGCTGACTGGATACGAGGAGGCTGCCTGCCGGAAACACGATACCTTCTGCAGCATCGCCCGCAAGCTCAATGAATTGGGAATTCGCAATGCCGTGGGACTCAATAAGAGGCAAGTCAATCCCAAGCTCGCGCACGTTCTTCGTTACGATGGCCGACTCCTGTGCCGTGCCCCAGATGATGATGGCTTGCGGATTGGCATTCTTCACACGTGTCAGCATCGGCTTCGCATCGTTCACCGAAGGTTCGAACACATCCTCGATGACAATCGTAATTCCGGCCTCAGACGCCATATTCTTGAATTCTTCATGCGCGCTGGAACCGAAGGAGTTGTCCACATTGAGCCAGGCAATCTTGGTCAGGTTATGTTCTGTGGCATATTGAATGACACGCGGGACGACCAGATCGTCACCCTGGGCTGTTTTGAAAACAAACGGTTTCGTCGGGACATTAATGTTTTTGCTCGCTGCCACGGCGATGAGGGGAACCTTTGCCTTTTCCGCAAGAGGAATGATGGCCAGCGCATTGCCGGATATGGTGCCCCCGATCACAACCGACACGTTGTCCTGCTCCAGCAATTTCTTCATAGTAAGAACGGCTTCGTTCTGATCCGACTTATCGTCATACGTATACAGCTCGATCATCCTGCCGCCAATGCCTCCGGACGCATTGGCTTCTTCAACTAGCATTTTGAGTGTATCCATCTGAGGCTTGCCAAGGGTGGAGGCTCCTCCCGACACGGAGAACAAGCCGCCGATTTTAATCGTGTCTGAACCGTGTGCCGAGGAATTCGATGGCGAATGGCCTGCGGAAGATATCCGGTTGGCATCCCCTCCCCCGCAACCTGACAGAACGAATACAAGCAGCAAGCTGATGAATATGGACCAACTCTTCCTCATAGAAATCCTCCCATATTCCGAATTGCGAGCAGATACTTTTCTCGACATCAACATCTCGTCATCAGGGCGCATAGCTCTCGAAGTTAGCAGCCACTCGATGGTATAAGCTTATTGGTAGATTGCGGTTGATACGTAACAAGCTGAACGAAACTGTAATTGTGACGGTCGTTCTAGATGAGGGAGACTTACAAAGGCGGGACGGCCATTGAGTTTAGAGCGATGAGGCTTGCAGCATTCGATAGTTGCCGCCAAAAAATAATAAGGGTTCAAGCTCATGTGTCGTTATATGATTAACCTTCCCGATAAATAAAGTGTGGTCGCCGGCGGCATGCGCATCATACACGTCACAGACAAGCGCCGCAAGAGAATTGGGCAGGACGGGCATATCGTTCACCAACGTAAATTCAATTTCCCGCCGCTCCTTCGCCTGACCCGCAAAATATACCGACATTTCTTTCTGTTCCTGACTCAGGACACTAACGGCAAATGCTCCGGATTCTTTCATCGTTTCAAGCATTTTGGCGTTCTTGCTTATCGACACCAAAATCAACCTGGGATCCAAAGATACCGATACGAAAGCGTTTGCAGTCATGCCGTGAACTTCCCCTTGCAAGCATGTCGTGATGACGGTGACGCCCGTGGCAAACTTACCCATGGCCCTTCGAAAAGCTTTATCGTCCATTCCAAAACCTCCCATACTTTAGAATGAGTTCATTCTACAATAAATCATATATGATTTCAACTAATATACTATATTTTATTTTATATTTTAATATATTATATAATTGATTGATCATATATCTATTGATGTGTGATGCTTAATCTCGCAACCTTCCAAACCGATCCGAATATATTCTCCTGATAGAAAAAAAAGGAGTGCTGATTAAGCACCCCAAAAGGTCCTGCGGCTACGTATCCAGTACGATATCCGAATCTTTGCGCTCCTTAAAAGCTTTGACGGTATTGAGCTTATGCTGCCGCACGAATTGTTCATCAAGGTTCTGTTCCTTGATCATCGCGATCATCTGTTCATGCTCTTTTATCGATTCCTTGGCACGCTTGGGCATAAAGGGAAAACCGGATTTGCGAACTCGACTGAGACGATCCCAGCATTGACGTATTTGTTCCTTCAAATACTCATTCTCGCAATTGTCGATCAGGACATCATGGAATTTACGATTCAATTCACTGAATTGTTCAAACTCAAATTCATACAATGCATCGCTCATGCTGTGGTTAATCTGTTCCAGAAGCCGAATGCCATCCGGATTCATTCGCTTGGCACTAAGTGAAGACGCATATCCTTCAAGGACTGCCAACACGGCCAATGTCTCCATATATTCTTCTTCGTTGATTTTACTGACTATCGCGCCGCTGTATGGCTTGTATTGGATTAAGCCATCGGCTTCGAGCTGGCGAATCGCTTCCCGGACGGGAATAATGCTAAGTTTAAGCTCTTTGGCAATCTGATCAATCACGATGCGATAGCCGGATCCGAACACGCCGTTCACAATTTGCGAGCGAATGTAATCATAAGCTAACTGTTTCTTATTTACACTTGGTTTTGTCGTTTTCATATGATAATCATAAATAATATCATATATGATTTCAAGTGCTTTGTATAAGATAAGCGCCACATCACCCCTCCTTGCACCAGGATGAAAGCTGCGTTAAGCTGGATTCAATGAGTTGTAATTTATGGTTTCATATGGTAAATATGTATATAGAACATAATATCCTTGCCGCCACACCACGTTACACCGACCCGCCATGCATACTCGCATCAGGAGTTCCATTGATGTCTTCATGAATCCAGCAGCAGTGCAGCAGAAAATGAGACGTACATTTGCAAACAACCCCATTGAAAGCGATTACAATATGAAGGAGGCTGTTTATGATCCGCAAACTGTCACTTTATGTGGCGCTCTTCTTTCTTCTATTCTACTCTATTTTTCTTGTCGGCTTGCCGTCTGCCCGCGCACAGGCCACACATGCCAACAATGATTACCCCATCATTCTCGTCCATGGATTTGGCGGCTGGGGAAGAGACGAGATGTTTGGATTTAAATACTGGGGCGGCTTCGGCGATATTCAAGAGAAGCTGCGTAAAGACGGGTATTCCGTCTTCACGGCCACGGTAGGAACGGTATCTAGCAATTGGGACCGCGCCTGCGAGTTATATGCGCAGATTAAGGGAGGCACCGTAGATTACGGCAAAGCCCACTCGGAAATGTACGGTCATGCGCGCTATGGAAGGACGTATGAAGGTCTGTATCCGGAATGGGGAGAGATCGACCCGGATACGGGGCAGCCGAGGAAGATTCATCTGATCGCACATAGCATGGGGGGACAAACCGCACGGATGCTGGTTCATCTGCTGGAGAACGGAGACGCCGCCGAGCGCGATGCTGCCGCTGCATCTGAGCTATCGCCCTTATTTAGCGATCGGCCGCTGCCGCATGTAAGCAGCCTCGTGTCCATCGCCACGCCGCATGACGGCACCAGCTTCACGCACTTCGTTGAAGGAGTCGCGCCCTATACCCACCAGTTGATAGGCCTGGTTGCCGCAGCCGTCGGCAACTTCGAACACCCTCTATATGATTTCAAATTGGATCAATGGGGGTTGAAACGATTGCCCGATGAATCATGGCTCCGTTATTCCAAACGCGTCATAAACAGCGAATTCTGGACGCTATCGAAGGACAGCTCGCAATGGGATCTAAGCCCTGACGGGGCCAAAGAGTTGAACGAGCGGGTACAGGCCCAGTCCCGCGTCTACTACTTCTCGATCGCAGCCAACAACTCCTATCGGGTGCCGCTACTGGGCTGGCATGTGCCGAAAACGTTCATGAATCCGTTTTTATTGCCGTCCAGCTTTTTTGTCGGCTCCTTTACCTATCATGCCCCGGGGCATGTCACCATCGATCGGACATGGTGGCCGAATGATGGCCTGGTCAACACGATTTCAATGAACGGGCCGAAAAACGGGTCAACCGATCATATCGTGGCTTACCACGGAAAGCCGCAGCGCGGCAAATGGAACTATATGGGCCTCATGAATTCCTGGGATCATCTCGACGTGGTGGGACTGGGGATGAAGCCAACGGATGATTTTTTTCGCAACGTAGCGAAAATGGTCGCGGGTTTGCCTGTTGGGGATTGAGGGAACCCAAAACAAAAACCTTGATCGGCACAAAGCCAATCAAGGTCCATGAACAAGTAACAATTAAGTCCTGCTATTCATCTTTAAATAATTCCCATAAATATAGCCGTAATGACGAGAACAATACTGATGCCCCATATCCAGAACAGCGAATAGCGGATATGGCGGCCCATCTCCAGGCCCGCTAACCCTAGCGCCAGCCACAAGGCCGGGGACAGCGGGCTCACGAACGTGCCGACGATATTGCCGATCACCATCGCGTACGCCGTGGATAGCGAAGCGACGCCGAAGCCGGAAGCAATCTGATCGACGACAGGCAGCAGGGCGAAGTAATACGCATCCGTGCTCAAGATTAAATCGAACGGCACGCCTAGCAAGCCGACAATAATATGCAGGTATGGCGCGATGCTGCCTGGAAGTATCGTCACGGCATCATTCGCGATGGCCGTAAGCATGCCGGTTCCGTTCAGTATCCCCAAAAATAAGCCGGCCGCAAGAATGATCGAAGCCATCGTGAGCGCATTGGGCGCATGGGCGCGCAACCGTTCCATCTGATCATTCACCTTGAAGAAGTTAAGCGGCAAGGCGATGCTTACCCCAATCATGAAGGCTAGGCCCGCCGGGATAATTCCGGCCACGAGCACGCCCACGACCGCGACAGCCAGGCAAGCATTGACCCACAGCAATCTAGGACGAGCGAGACCATTCGCTGGTCCGGTCTGGACGGAAGCGGAAGCATCCGGCCCTGCAGCTGTCGCTTCAAGCGTGGCGGCAACCTCCAAGGAGCCGTACTTGCGGATGATTCTCCGCTTCTCCCTGATGCCGAGAAGTACGGCCAGTCCAATCATGAGCACCATGCCGATGATCTGGATAGGAATGAGCGGCTGCCATAATTCCGTGACATCTGCTTCCAGGACCGTAGCCGTTCGTCCCAGAGGACCGGCCCACGGAATCATATTCATAATACTTGCGCTTCCCCCAACTAACAGGAGCAGCAAATACGGATTCATTTGTAAGCGCTTGTAAACAGGTAAAAGCGCAGGAATCGTAATTAAAAAGGTCGAAGCTCCCGATCCGTCCAAATGGGCGATCGCGGCCACCAATACCGTTCCGACACTTACCGTAATGACGCTTCCGCGCGAAACAGCGACCATTTTATTAATTAAAGGATCAAAGAGCCCAACGTCCTGCATAATGCCGAAAAAGATAATCGCAAAAATAAACATTATCGCGACATTAATAACCGAGCTGACGCCATTGCCAAAAAAGCCGCCGATTTCCGTGAAACTGTAACCAGCGAGTAAGGCGCCAAGGATCGGTGGTATGACCATGGCTACAATCGGGGTCACTTTGCCGCTGATAAGCAAGGCGACAATAATTAAAATCGTAATCAGACCAATCAAACTAAGGCTCAATAGGATATCCCCTTTCCGTGATGTGCTTGCCAGCGTTCCACACCTAACCTCATTCCACACCATATGAATGCGTTTACAATTCGGTGTAAAGCATAATCCTTTGTAGATTAGTATGAAATTTATCACAGATAGAACGAGGGATAAATATTGTGAGCATAAAAACAATATCGCTCATTTTACTGATTTTGTTCATAAGTGTCACAGATCATATATCTTCGTTCCGGCCTTCCTACCGTGCCATAGATGAGCTTCGTCCTGACCCTCTTCAAGGACACTAAATATTCTAAATAACGCCGCGCCGTCGAACGGCTGATGCCGAGCTCGGAGCTTAATTCTACAGCTGTAATTCCGCCGATCTCCTTGTGCGTGAAGACGCGGTGAATCTTATCCAGCGTGATCGAGTCAATCCCCTTCGGGAGCGCCCCATCCGCCCTGGCGGAGGAGCCCGAAGCGCGATGCAGTCCGAATACAGCGTCGATTTCGGTCTGTTCCATTTCTTTGGCAGAGCGCAGCAAGCTCCGGTATTCCTTATACTTTGTCAGCGTATAGGTGAAACGCTCCTCATCAACGGGCTTGACGATATAATCGAACACGCCGGCGCGAAGCGCTTCCTGAACCGACTTCGCTCCCTTCTCCGCCGTGACGATAATGATATCGCTGTCATGACTGGACTGACGAAGCTCCCACAACAGGTTCATTCCTTCCACATCCGGGATATATACATCCAATAAAATGAGATCGGGAGCCGCTTCGCCGCTTTCCATATAAGCCAGCGCTTCTTTTCGGCTCTTGGCGATGTGTGGTACGGCAAAGCCGATTGTTTTTTCAACATATTGACGATGAATATCCGCTACGCGAAAGTCATCCTCGATAATCAGCACCGACAACAAGTCCTTCACAGCGATCCCCTTTCATCCTGCGGCATGATAATCATAAAACAAGCTCCTCCGAGCTCCCCTTCCCCTGCTTCTAACAAAATCTCGCCGCCAACGCCATTCAGCATCAGCTTCGACAGCGCAAGCCCCGTTCCCCGATAGCTGCCCTGCTTCGTCGAAAATCCTTGCTCAAAAATGCGGGGGATATCCGCCTCGGCCACCCCTGGACCAGAATCTTCAACCTCAAAAATACAATCCTCTCCGATATCCGTAAAAAAAATGGCCACCTTGCGTTGACCGTCTTCCTTCTGCTTGACCGACTCCAGCGCATTTTCAATGACGTTGCCCAGTGCGGTTAACAGCGCATCCTGCTTCTCCTCTGCAAATGAGCCTTCCAGCCGGCTGTCCGGATGAATGACCATGGAGATGCCCAGCTCATTGGCTTGGTTGAACTTCCCTTGTAACAATGCCTGAAGCAGAGGGTCCGCTACCTTTTCCGATAAAAATGTCAACCTGGCCTGCTGCATATTGCTTTCCTTTTTAATAAAATCGATTGCTTCCTTATACCGCTGGTTCTGCACCAGACCAAGGATGATATGCAGCTTATTGGAGTACTCATGCGTCTGCGCCCGCTGTGCATTCGCATATTGCTTAATGCGGGACAGCTCCTCCGTCACCGTTTCCAGCTCTGTTTTGGCGCGGAACGTATAGACGCTCCCCGTAACTGCATTCTCCCTTACAATAGGAGTCTGATTGACGAGCACGACATCCTCGCCCAGCACCATTTCCCGGTTCACCAAGCGGCTTCTCTGCTTGCCATGCCTGTTCAAGGAAGGAACAATCTGTTGAATGGATGCGCCTGCATAATTGGTTTGTTGCTCCGCCATATCCGTGAACAGAATCTCCTTGGCCGCTTTATTCATCGCCGTAATGGCCCCATCATTATCCACCGCGATAATGCCTTCATGCGTGGACTGCAGAATCGCTTCCTTCTGAAGATACAGATGAGAGATCTCCTCGGGCTCCATATTATGCAATAATCTTTTGATATAAGAGGCAATGAAGACAGCTCCTGCGACGCCGAACAGAATTATGAGACTTAAGGTCAGCCAGAGGGCTTTGCTCTGGTCCGCCACGATGCGGTGCACATCATTATTGAGAAAACCGACCGACACGACCCCCACGATCTTCCCTTCATCGAAAATGGGCACCTTCCCCCGAATCGACAACCCGAGCGTTCCTTCCTTCTTCGAGACGTACGACTCGCCATGAAGCAAGGCCCTGTCATTGTCGCTTCCGACCATTTTGGCTCCGATAATGCTAGCATTGGGATGGGATTGCCGGATTTCCTGCGTATCCCCGACAACAATGAACTCCGCGCCCGTCTCCCGCTGTATCGGCTGCACGATCGGTTGAATCACCACGGAGGGGGTGTCCGAGCGGAAGGCTCTTTGGATTTCCGGTATATTTGCGACGCTTTGCGCCAAATTCAACGCTCGTTTTCCGGTCTGATCCTCGGCCATATTCCAGATAAACCGTTCCAGAAACACCGCGAAAATCGCACAGATTCCAATAATCAAGAGGCTGATAAGCAAAATCATCTTCAGCCGTAAATTACATTTCAGATTCAATAATCGGCCCATTCTCGTACTCCTAAAAATTGAAATCAATATTTTTGAGTTACCTATCGTCAAATAATTCCATTATATCATTATCCGCTTTTCTGAGCAGAAGGGAGATTGCTCGTAAGGAACGCAACATAAAAAACACTCCCGCAGCGGCAGAGCCATGCAAGAGTGTTTTCCCTTCTAATAACGAAGCTGCATCAACAGAGCCTTCATTTCCTCGTCCTGCATCAGCTCGTCATAATATTTTTGCGAGATGGCCGCGAGCGCGACATCATGGTAGAAAAATTCCGTGAAGAAGGTGACGAACGGCTGCGCGCCCGTCTGCATCGCCTGCCAGTTCCCGTGGTCGAGTCCGCCGAACATCAGACGCTCGCCATCGACGACGATGATCGCGAACCGCTCCAGCCGCTGATGCTCGTCCGTCGGCGTAAGAGTATGCAGCTTCGACAGCCGGGCCTCCGGCACATGGTAGCCGGTCACCATCGCCTCGACCCGGACTCCCTCCTGCTCCTTCCGTTCCAAGAGCGGCACATAGGCGGCGAAGTCGTCCTTCCACATCGAGATCAGAATCGATTGCTCCGCGCCCTCGATCAGATGCTTGCCATACGCTTGAATGCTCGTGTCCGATTTGATGGTCCACACCTGATCGTCGACGTACGCCCTGCGTTCGCTGCTTCGTCTCAGTTGGGCAATGCTGTTCTCGAATTCCTGGGCCAGCTTGTCGATGACGACCTCCAGCGGCAGCGCCGCATACAGCTTCTTCTTGCCGGAGATCGTGTCGGACGCGACGCCCTTGTCGATAAGCCGGGCCAGCACCTCATAGATTTTCGCTTTGGGGACGCCCGAATATTTCACGACGGTCGTCGCGTCCAACGGTTCGCCGCTGGAGACGAGCGCCTCGTATACTTTGCTTTCATATTGGGAAAATCCAAATTTCTGAAGCATGGCTCCTCCTTCTTCCCTTCGTACTCAGCTTACCGCCGCTTAGATACCTGTTATTTATTTTACCATGTTCTATCACCGAAAATAGAGAAAACCGGCTTAGCCCGATGTCTCCCAGTGTGTCCGGCGCCTCGTTCATTCATTCTTTACTCCTGCAAGAAGCAGGATCACTCCAAAAAACAATTTACTCTACCTGTCTAACCTGACACAGGGTTGTCAAGTTCCATGGCGTATACTAAAGCCATCATAGGATGAGGAGTGATTGTTCATGGAACAAACCCTGCAACGCGAATGCCAAAGCTGCGGAATGCCGCTGCGCAGCGAGGAACAGCTTGGAACGGACAAGGATAACAATAGAGTGCTGGATTACTGTATCTATTGCTATGAGGGCGGAGCCTTCAAGCAGCCGGATATGACGATGGAAGAGATGATTGAGGTGTGCGTCCCCTTCGTCGTCGAGAACGGGATGGAAGAACAAGCTGCGCGAACGATGCTGAACAATTATCTTCCGACGCTAAAGCGATGGGCTGCTCAAGCAGGGACGGTTGTTCCGGATCTGAAGCCGGTAAAGATCATCGAGCGCGGAGAGATGATGCTGGCCGGCATCTCGGCTCGCACCTCGAATATGCGCGAATATACGCCGGAGGCCGTCATTCCGCAGATGTGGGACCAATTCTGGAAGGAAGGCCTGCTGGAGCGTATTCCAAATGCAGCCGAGCCCGGCGTCGTCTACGGCTGTTACCATGACTATGAGAATGGGGCGGCGGGCGAATATTCGATGCTGATCGGCACAAGCATCATTACCGACGCGGCGCTGCCGGAAGGAATCGCGACGGTCACCGTCCCCGCGGCGAAGTACGCGGTATTCACGACGGAACGCGGACCTGTGGCCAAGGTCGTGCCGGAAGCATGGGCGGCCATCTGGACATGGGCCGCGGCCTCGGGAATGACGCGCACGTTCACCGGAGATTTCGAGCGGTATGACGAACGGTGCGCCAATCCGGAGGACGCGCAGGTGGATATTTATATCGCGGTGCAATAATGAAGCGGGCACCGGGCCAGTCGGCTCGGTGCTGCTGTTCCAGGCGAGGTAAAAATTTCCCTCAACTTTTCTCCTGACCTCCCGTATTATTAAGAAGAGCGGCCCAGTCTGACAACGCCTAGGTCGATGTGATGGATATAATGGAAGAAAGAAGGTACTCATTGCGGGCAATGACGCATGCGGACACCGGAATCCCGGCCGTCAAGCCCGTACTACATAATCGCAGCTGCGCTCACCTGACGTTGAAGAATGGAAGCCGCCGGAACATGGAAGAAGATGGCGGCATATTCGCATGTCTTCCATAGGCATAAAGGGGGAAGATTCAAGTTGAAGAAAAGAATCGTAGCGGCTGTACTGGCCGCAGTCATGGCATGCTCCATGCCGTTGACCGTCATGGGAGCAGAGACAGGCTCATCTGCGCCCTGGTATGCCCATGGCGTGAATTCGCTTGTCACGGCAGGAGCCGTCGACGCCAAGGCCGATCTGACCGCCAAGGTCACGGCCAATGAGTTCATCCGCTATGCGGTGACGGTGCTCACGTACAAGCACGGCGTCGATCCGATGAAGGTCGCACTGGAGGAAGGCTGGATCCGGGAAGGCGAGCTCGCAACCCCGGATGACGCGATTACGCGCGGCGAGGCCGCCCGCATGTTGGTGCGCGCCTTCGGGCAGGACAGCGGGGAGAGCAGCCTGACCGCCTATGCGGAACAGGCCAAGTCGCTCGGTCTGCTGCACGGTTATCGCGATGGCAGCCTCCGCGCCGACGAGGCGGTTACGTTAAGAGAAGCGGCTGCAGCGCTGGACAACGTGAAGAAGCTGCGCTTGGCCTCGATCAGCGATAACGGCGTCGATCCGATTCCAGTCGAAGACTTCATGCGCAATCCGGGCAGTCTCGCCTACCAGATCTCTTCGGACGGCAATTATTTGACATTTATGGCGCCATGGGAGAACCGGGCCAACGTATTCGTGAAGAATATGGGAGGCAGCGGCGAACCGGAGCGGGTAACCAGCTCCAAGGATCGGGATATCGCGGGCTTTTTCTGGAAGGGCGACACGCTTCTGTATGTGAAAGATAACGGCGGAGATGAAAACTTCCATATCTACTCGTCCAGCTTCAACGGAGCGCAGGAGAAGGAGCTGACGCCGTATTCAGGAGTGCAAGCCGGTCTGGTCAGCCTGCTGTCGGGAGTCAAGGACGAGATTCTCGTCACCTTGAACAAAGAGAATAAAACCGTCTTCGATGTCTACAAGCTGAACATCAAGACAGGCGCGCTCCAGCTCGTCGCCAAAAATCCGGGCAACGTCCAGGGCTGGCTCGCGGATCGCAACGGCAATATTCGCATGGCCGTCGTATCGGACGGAGTCGTGGGCGAAATTATGTACCGCGAGTCGGATAAGGAAGAATTCCGTTCCTTCCTGAAGCTCCAAGCCGGAGACGAAGTGAACCTGCTTGGCTTCACGCAGGACAATCAATCCGTCCTCGCCGTATCCAATCAAGGACGGGATAAGGCAGCCCTCGTCCGCTTCGATCTGCAAGCGAACGAGAAGGTGCTCTTCGAGCATCCCGAAGTCGATATTGCCAAAGCGGTGTATGATTCGAAGCGGGACCGGCTGCTCTACGCGGCTTATGCGACAGACAAGGTTAATCTGAAATTTTTCGATAGCGAATTCGAAGGGCTGTACCGCAAGCTGATGGCGAAGCTGAAGGTGAGCGCAAGCGAAATCGGCATTAACGATTACAATCAGGACATGAACAAGTTCATCGTCAGCGTATCGAACGACAAGACCTACGGCCGGTACTACTATTACGATTCCACGACCGATCAGTTGACAGAGCTGGCCAATCTGAGCCCGTGGCTGAAGCCGGAGCTGATGTCTGATATGCATCCGATCTCTTATCAGAGCCGGGACGGTCTGACGATTCACGGATATTTGACGCTGCCGAAGAACAAGAAGCCGGAGAATCTGCCGCTAATCGTCAATCCGCATGGCGGGCCATGGGCGCGGGACATGTGGGGCTTCAATCCGGAGGTGCAGCTGCTGGCGAACCGCGGCTATGCGGTGCTGCAGGTGAATTTCCGTTCGTCTACGGGCTATGGCAAGGAATTCCTGAATGCCGGCAACAAGCAGTGGGGACGGAACATTCAAAATGATATTACCGATGGCGTTCAATGGGCGATCAAGCAAGGTATCGCCGATCCGGATCGCATCGGCATCTACGGCGCATCCTTCGGCGGATACGCGACCTTGGCCGGCATCACCTTCACCCCGGATCTGTATGCCGCCGCCGTGGACTATGTCGGGGTCTCGAATATCTTTACGCTGCTGGAGACGCTGCCGCCGTACTGGGAGACGTTCCGCAATATGTTCTATGAACGGGTCGGACATCCGGAGCAAGACAAGGAGCTGCTGAAGGCCGTCTCACCGGTCTTCCATGCCGACCGCATCAAGACGCCGCTCTTCGTCGCTCAGGGCGCCAACGATCCGCGCGTCAATCAGGCGGAATCGGATCAGATTGTCGAAGCACTGAAGAAGCGCGGTGTCGATGTCCAGTACATGCTGAAGGACAACGAAGGACATGGATTCAACAACGAGGAGAACCGGATCGAGTTCTATAACGCGATGATCAAGTTCCTCGACGATCACTTGAAGAAATAAGCAAGGATACGGGCCGGCTCTCGCTGTAGCAAGGCCCGATTCTGAAGGAAAAGAAGCCCGGGAGGTTCCTCTGCGATATGCAGGGGGCTTCGCGGGCTTTGATTCGGGTACATCCGCCTCGGCCTTCACCGCAGATAGCGCGCAGATAGCGGCCATTGCGCGCAGATAGCGGCGATTGCGGCGATTGCGGCCGCTCGCCGCTCGCTAGGAACCGCCCTATCCCCAAGCCTCAGGCCGGATCACGGCACGAATAAAGTCCCTTGGACTTTCTCAACAGCCTGATTTACGGGATCCAAGAGAAGCGTTGGCTCCTGGGGGCATCATCGCCTTCTGGAGGCATCGTTACCTCCTGGGGCTTGAACGTGTCGATGGACTTGCTGCTATTTTACAGGAATTTCGGCTCAATGAGTCCACATCCCGAGGAATTGCTGCAAATCTACATCATTTTAGGCCCTTTTGCTTCAAGTCGAAGCGAAACGGGTGAAATTCCTGCAGTTATGCAGGATTCCCTTTCTGGGAAAATCGTCCATATCGAATTGCTGTATTTGCGCAGGATTTCGCCTACCGGATAGACGTGTCTGAAGAAATCGTGCAGTTTCGCCTACCGGATAGACGTGTCTGGACAAATCATGCAGTTTCGCCTACCGAATAGACGTGTCTGGACAAATTGTGCAGTTTCGCCTACCGAATAGACGTGTCTGGACAAATCATGCAGTTTTGCGGATTCGCTTACCGAATAGGCGTGTCTAGGGAAAGTGTGCAGGTGTCAGGCCGTTGGAAACTCCTTTTTTTTACGAAAGCGTGGAGATTATCCATTTTCCTAACCAAAGCTTGGCACTCAGAGCGTTTAAAATCAATTTTTTCTACTGAGAGACGAGTCCAAATGATGTGCCGAAAAATACATAGCGCACTGTTTTGCTAATTCAATGTGCTGCTTCTCTTCAGCGTTCTGCTTCTTCAGCGCCGGCCACGATTCACGCTGAGGCGGAAAGACCTGCTTACCCCAAAAAATTTATAAATTCCATAATATTGCACAAAAACGCCGGGGACGCAAATCCTCCGGCGCTGTCAAATTGTTTTACTTACTGGGCACCTGCCCCGATGGAAAAGAGCAGCGGCTTCTCGTCTTCCGTCTGCTGATAGACGACGAGCAGATAGCTCGGGGCGTCTTCCACATCCAGCCTCCCCGCCGCTTGGACGGCATCCGCCTTCCATGCAAAGGGGATCCGCTCGACGACGGCATGCTTGTGCAGCTCCTTCTCGCTCAAGCCCAGCGCCGCGAAGGAGGGAGACACGTCCTCCGGCCGCTCGGCAGCTTGCCGCATAACGCGGGCCGCTTCTTCCTTCGGCACGATCGTCTCCCACCACGTCTTGCGCGGCTTGTATTTGTGATTGCGGAAGTAGTCCAGCTTCATCAGCCCGTTCGCCACGTCCGGCCGCCGCAGACCGTGCGCGTCCAGGAAGGCTTGCAGGCGAACGAACAGATCCTCCAATTGATGCCCGATCTTCTGCCACCCGTTCTCTTCCCAGAAATCACCGAACGCCTGGAAGAAATCGAACGGCGAATCGAATTCCTCCTGCATCAGATGCTCCATCGTATAGTCCATCCGGTGGGCATTCCAATATTTCTCCAGCACATCCTCCAGCCGCTTCAGGCGTACGACGTCGCTGAAGGGCAGTACGTCGTTGCTCAGCATTTCGTAGGGAGCTTGATCCATATATACATATCCGTACTTGTCCGCGTCATTGCGCAGCCCGGTGCCCCGCAGCATCTTCAGGAAGCCGAGCTGCAGCTCTTCCGGACGCAGCTCGAACACATCATTGAACGTTTTGCGGAATGTTCCATAGTCTTCGAGCGGCAGACCGGCGATCAGATCGAGATGCTGATCGATTTTGCCGCTGTCCTTCACCTTCGTTACGGTGCGGGTCAGCTTAGTGAAGTTCTGACGCCGCTTCACGAGCTCGTTCGTCGGATCATTGGTCGACTGGACGCCGATCTCGAAGCGGAAAATGCCTGGCGGCGCGTTCTCCGCCAGGAAATCAAGCACCTCCGGCCGCATAATGTCCGCCGTAATCTCGAACTGGAACACGCAGCCGCGGTGGTTCTCGATCAGGAAGCGGAACATTTCCATCGCGTAATCCCGCTTGATGTTGAACGTGCGGTCGACGAACTTGATCAGCTTCGCCCCGTTGTCGATCAGGAACAGCAGATCCGCCTTCGTTCGCTCGATATCGAAGTAGCGGACCCCGACCTCGATACTCGACAGGCAGAATTGGCAGCTGAACGGACAGCCGCGGCTCGTCTCGAAGTAGACGACACGCTTGCCCAGATACGGCAAATCCTCCGCGAACCGGTGCGGAGACGGGATCGCGTTCAGGTCGAGCTTCGGACGGCCCGGATTGATGCGGACCTCGTCCCCTTTGCGGTACGCGAGGCCGAACACGAAGTGATACTTCTGTTCGTCGCGAATCTCGCGCAGCAGATGCAGGAAGGTCTCCTCCCCCTCCCCCATCACGATGAAGTCCACGTCCGGCAGCCGATTCATCCAGTACACGGTGTCATAGGATACTTCCGGCCCGCCCAGGACGATGCGCAGCTCAGGCCTAACCTTCCGCAGCATGCCGATGACCCGGATCGTCTCCTCGATGTTCCAGATATAGCAGGAGAATCCGATGACATCCGGCTCGCGGCGGAACAGATCGGAGACGATATTCATCGCCGGATCCTTGATCGTATACTCCGCCAGCTCGACGTCGAACTCGTCGCCGCAGTGTGCCTTCAGGCAGCGGATGGCAAGCGAAGTATGAATATATTTCGCGTTCAATGTGGATAGTACGACTTTCATGTTGACTCCCTTCTATCGTCACGCAAGGGCGCCAGACAGCATTCTGTCCGGCTCGCCTTGCGCCATGGCCTATGCAATCGGCGTTCCGTTCGGCACCGCCTCGTCTGTCCGCAGCAGCACGACATCCCCTTCTTCCGGCACGCCGCCGAGCACGAGCACCTCCGAGGAGAAGCCCGCAATCTTCCGCGGCGGGAAATTGACCACCGCGGCAACCTGACGTCCGATCAGCGTTTCCGGCGTATAGCGGACCGTAATCTGCGCGCTCGAGCGCTTCAGGCCGAGCGGACCGAAATCGATCAGCAGCTGGATCGCGGGCTTGCGCGCCTTCTCTAACGGGGCCGCCTCCACGATCGTGCCGATCCGGATGTCCAGCTTCATGAAATCTTCGATGGTCGCCTGGGCAACTTGCGGCTGCGCTTCTTCCGCCGCATTCACGCTGCCCGTATCGGCGCCATTGCTATGCTTGTTGTTAGCATCCATCATGCCCATTCCTCCTGTGCGTCAAGCCGGGCCGACTCTTCTTCCCGTTGACGGAAGAAGGCCATGAACGGCTCGCCGAATTGTTTTAGCTTCGCTTCCCCGATGCCTTTGACGAGCATCATCTCGGCTTCCGTCGTCGGCATCCGCTCCGCCATCTCCCGCAGCGTGCTGTCGTTGAACACGATATAAGGCGGCACGCCCGCCTTGCTCGCCAGCTCGCGCCGGATCAGGCGGAGCTGCTCGAATATCGTCTGGTCGACCGCGCCGGCGGCCTTCGGCTTCAGCGAGGTCGCGACCCGCTGCGTCACCTGGCGCTGCCCCTTCAGCACCTCGGCCGCGGGCGGCAGCAGGCGGACAACCGGATACTGTCCTTCGCTTAACTGCAAATAGCCTTCCGCGATCAGCACATAAATCAGGTCGGCGATCGCCTTCTCGGTCAAATGCCGCATCTCTCCGTGCGTCGGCAACTTTTCGAAGCCGTATTGGACCACCTTTTTGTTGCGCGATCCCTTCAGCACAGAGGCTACCATCGAGACGCCGAACCGTTCCCGCATCCGGAAGATGCAGGAGAAAATTTTCTGCGCTTCCGTCGTAATGTCGATCGATTCGCGCTCATCCTTGCAGTTCCCGCACATGCCGCAGGTCTCGTCCGACATTTCGCCGAAGTAGCGCAGCATGTACGTCTGCAGGCAGCCAGTCGTGTAGCAGTAATCGATCATCGCCTGCAGCTTCTTATATTCATGTGTCTTCCGCTCTGGCGCGGCTTCACTCTGTTCAATAAAAAACTTCTGCGTCAAAATATCCTGCGGATGGAACAGCAGCACGCATTCGCTCGGCTCGCCGTCCCGGCCCGCGCGCCCGGCCTCCTGCACATACGCCTCCATATGCTTCGGCATATTGTAGTGCAGCACATAGCGCACGTTCGATTTGTCGATGCCCATGCCGAAGGCGTTCGTCGCCACGATGACGCGCAAGTCGTCATACAGGAACGCCTCCTGCATATGCGCGCGCTCCTCGTCCGACATGCCGGCATGATACCGGCCGGCGGCAAGACCCGCCTTCCGCAGCATCTCGCACAGATCCTCGACTTCCTTCCGCGTCGAGGCATAGATGATGCCGGGCTGATGCGTGCGCTCCCGCACATAATTGAGTGTAAATGCCCGGCGCTCCTCGCCGCGCAGCACGGCGAACGCCAGGTTGTCCCGCTTGAAGCCGGTGACCACCAGCTCCGGCTCCCCAAGCTCGAGCAGCCGGATTAAGTCCTCCGTCACCTCCGGCGTCGCGGTAGCCGTAAAGGCCGCCATGAGCGGGCGCGGACGTCCCGCCTCCTCCAGCTCCTTCAGGAAAGGCGCGATCGCGCGGTAGCTCGGGCGGAAATCATGCCCCCACTGCGACACGCAGTGGGCCTCGTCCACCGCAATGAACGCGATCGGCAGCGACTTCGCCCGCTCACGGAACCATTCGCTCTCCAGCCGCTCCGGCGCGACATAGAGCAGCTTCAGCCGCCCTTCCTCCGCCCGGCGCACAATTCGTCCCGCCTCCCCCATCTCCTGGGTGCTGTTGATGAACGCCGCCTCCACGCCCAAGCTGTGCAGCGCATCGACCTGATCCTTCATCAGCGAGATGAGCGGCGAGACGACCAGCGTCACGCCCTGCAGCATCAGCGCCGGAATCTGGTAACAGATCGACTTCCCGCCGCCGGTCGGCATAATGCCTACCGTATTTTTACCTTCCAATATATATTCAATTATTCGCTTCTGTCCCTCGCGGAAGTCATCGTAGCCGAACACCCGCTTCAATGTGCTCCGTGCTTGGTCCATTGATATCATATCCTCGAACTCCTTCTCGCTCTCCCTGCTATTGTTCTAGTATAACCTAACGCGAAGCCGGTTGGGAGGGCCAGGCCGGATTCTCTCGGGGCAAGGTTGAATTCGTGCCCCGCTCTTTGGTCTTGATATTGGCTGCTGCATTAAGGCCGCATTCAACAAACACGAAGCCTAGGGCATTCATATCCCCGGTCCATAAGCATCAATCATTGGGCATTAGAATCACGCCATATGCAACATCGACCCTATCGGCCCGTCCTAGCTTGCCTGCGTGCTTCGTCCTCGCTGTTCAGACCCCGTTGCTGGCGGTTGGCGCCCACCCGTTCTTTTTGCTATAGTGAGAGCAGTTGAATCTGAAGGCAGGAGCGAAGACCAGACATGAACGAACGAAGAACCGGTACGGACCGGAGTCATAGAGGAAGCAATCCTAAGGAGCGGGCAGGTTGGAAAAAGGGACCCCGTCCCGGCGCGTCCGGAGCGCGGCCGCGGGTGACCGATGCCTCTGCGGAGCAGGTGAAGAGTGGTGATCGCATCGTCGTCACGATCAAGCGGATCGGCATTAACGGAGAAGGCGTCGGCTATTATCGGAAAAAAGCCGTCTTCCTCGACGGCGCTCTTCCGGGCGAGGTCGTGCGGGCGAAGGTAAGCGCCGTGCACGATAAGCATATCGTCGCCGCTGTGACGGCGTACGAGAAGGAATCGCCGGACCGGCGCCAGCCGCCTTGTCCGGTGTATGATCGCTGCGGCGGCTGCCAGCTGCAGCATCTCGCTTACGAGAGCCAGCTCCGGGCGAAGGAGGAGCTAGTGCGGGAGGCGTTCCGCCGCTATGCCGGCATCGAAGGGCAGGCACTGCCGCTCAAGCCGATGCTAGGCATGGACGATCCGTGGCATTACCGGAACAAAGCCCAACTGCAGCTCGGCGCCGGACGGGACGGCCGCATCGTCGCCGGACTATATGAGGCCCAGTCCCATCAGCTCGTCGATATTACGGGCTGCACGATCCAGCATGACTGCATCAATCAGACGGTCGAGGAGGTCAAGGCGATTCTGGAGCGGCTGCACATTGCGCCGTATGACGTGAAGCGCCGCAGCGGCGTCGTCCGCACGATCATCGTGCGGACGGGCTTCCAGTCCGACGACCTGCAATTGACGCTCGTCACGGGCACAGAGACGCTGCCGAAGAGCGACCAGCTCGTCAGCGAGCTGCTGCGCAAGGTCCCCGGTCTGACCACAATCGCGCACAATATCAACACACGCAAGACATCGCTCGTGTTCGGCGACAAGACGCGCATTCTCTGGGGCAAGCCGACGATGGAGGACTCGCTCGGCGACTTGAAATTCTCGCTGTCGCCGCGCGCCTTCTTCCAGCTCAACCCGCAGCAGACGCTGAAGCTGTACGAGGCGGTGCGCGTGGCCGCGGCCTTGAGCGGGCGGGAACGGGTCGTCGACGCCTACTGCGGGACGGGCACGATCGCCCTCTGGCTGGCCCCGTATGCAGCCGAGGTGCGCGGGATCGAGATTATCCCGGAGGCCGTCGACAACGCCCGCCAGAACGCCGATCGCAGCGGCCGCACGAACGCCGCCTTCTATGCCGGAGAAGCCGAAGCGCTGCTTCCCCGCTGGGTGAAGGACGGCTACCGCCCCGACGTCATCGTCGTCGACCCGCCGCGCACCGGCTGCGACGAGCGTCTGCTGCGGGCCATCCTCGCCGCCAAGCCGAAGCGGCTCGTCTACGTTTCCTGCAATCCGTCCACCTTGGCGAAGGATTGCAAAGCACTGCTGGCCGGCGGCTACGAACTGGCCTCCGTCCAGCCGGTGGACATGTTCCCGCAGACGGCGCATGTGGAGGTGACAGTGAGACTTGAAAGAATAGATACAGCCAAGTAAACTGTACCTAATTTGAGGGGAGAGGGTGGGAAAGTTTGTAGTGAATTTTAATCTTTCCGCCCTCGAATACTTCAATTTTGTGGATTAGCCTTTGGAGGATTTGCTTCAACACCTGTTCACCTTCAATGTCTAGGTTAACGAAGGTCCTACTTCTTTTCTAAAGGCTTGTAGCTGTTCGTTGAGGTATTTCTTTGCTTCTACAATTCAGCTTTCTTGTTCGCTAGGTCTTACTGTTGTTGAGTGATACGCTCATTCTGTTGCTTGAATTGCTCCGTTGAGATAGCCCTCTCAACGTGAAGCCTTAACAACCAGTCAAAGCGTTTGTCAAGTTGGGCTAACTCTCTATCAACTCGTTTTAGTTCTTTTTATGGTAGAGGACTGTAAAGCGTTCGCTTTTTCCTCCGCTATTCCCTAAAGATCCTCTATCTTTACCCTGTCCTGTATCAATGCTCCTAGGTCATTCTTGACGGTCTGCAACAGGGCTTGCTCCTCAATGATATGGGAGGAACAGTAGGAGGATGTAAACTTCACATAACCGCCACACACATACGCCCCATTACGTCTATCTGGCTTGAAGTGCATACCGCTTCCGCAATCGGGGCATTTCACGATATAAGAAAACAGGCTTTCTTTGCCGTTGCTCTTATGCTTCCCTTTCCTTTGCATGAGTTCCTGTACAGTTTTATAGTCATCCTCTGAGATGATAGGAGGGTGGGCGTTCTCAATGACAATATGCTTATCACTTTCAATCTTTCGTCTTTCCTTGTAAAGTTCAGCTTTTGCTAGTGTTCCTGTAGTCTCTTCCCGATAGTCTTGTAACATTTCTAGTAACGGATCAACGCCAATTACTCGATTACCATTCCATTCGTGCAAATTTGCATATAGTCGAATTAATTCTTGATACGTGTTGGGTACCTGCATTAATGACCTTTGCAAATAGGCTGCCTCATCAAGTAGCCTCTGTTTTAGTTACTTCCCGATAAAAGCAATAGTTAAATAATAAGGATATAGGAAGTAACACTAGTAGCACGGTTTTAAGGATTTTACTGTGTCTTAACATGCATTTCACCCTTTACCGAAAAAACAGGTATTGGCGGCCTTAGGCCGCCAATTATAAATATAAAACTATTTTTTCACTTGATATTGGAATGTAATTTCCTTGCTTTTAAAATATGTATTCTGATTGGCTTTATTCCGTTGTACACCAACTTTGGCGTCGGGATCTGAAAATGTTTTTTCGCAATTGCAAGTTTCTTTATCTTCACAGCTACAGCGTTTCTTTATTTCGCTAAAGGTGCATTTTTATTTTAGAAGAAAAATAGGAGCTTTTTGAACACACTCTGCTAGATAAAAAATTATGCTAATAAAATAAGTTTTACATTAGCATAAGCCACTCGCTTACTATATTAACGAACACTACGATATGAAAACAACCAAGCAGAAATAGTTAATAATAATACTACCCAAGAAAATTGAACCGCTAGTCCGGGCCATTTATCTAAATAGACATTTACCGCAGGTAGAGAAAAAAGATTCATTGTAGCCAGAGTAGGTAAAAACTTAGCTAACTGAGAAAATGAAAACAACATGTGGCTAAGTCCCAAAACAAGCGGGAGCATGATAGCGACAGGTGCTATAAACGATTTTGTCATAATAGATAAGGCAGAGGTAATCCAAGCTAATTGAATCCAACTAAGTATCCCAAGAGAAATACTTCCAAGTAACCGGATCATGAAAGAACCAGTCCATTCGATATCATGTTGAAACATAAGAACGATTAAACCAATTACACTTGATACTATTCCCGTAACTAATATAATTATGGACATGTTAACAAATTTCGCACATAAAAGTTTTAATCTAGATGGTTGTGTGAGAAGTGTTGTTCTTAGAGCAGAGTGCGAATATTCTTGACCAAAATAACCTGCACTGGCAACAATAACTCCATGTTGGCCTAAATAGAGAGCTTGCAAGCAAAGAGAAAGAACTTCCTGCTCTCTCCCTGTCTTTGGTGTATCTGATGTTAATAAGTAGAGTAAGGGAATGATAATAGCTCCAACTGCACCTAGAACACACCAACCATAAGAAAAAAATTTAGTTTTCTCACTACGGAGCGCAGCATGCATCAATATTTCCCTCCTACATCATTACGAGTAAAAGCATAATATGAGATGATTAATGTTAATATCACCCATACCAGAAGTACGATGCCACCTTGTAATGGATCATGTTCAAAAGGGTCTGTTGGTCTTGCAATGAGAAAATTACCTGCTGCCACAGGGAGATACTCCGCCCATTCCCACCTTTGTGCTAAATAACCTCCAAGATTGTATAGCTGAGGAACTAAAAAAGCTAAAGGGACGAGGGCATTTTTGAAGAGCATCCCTATCCCGAAAGAAAGTATGGTTAGTAAAATCCAATTTAGCGCTGAAAATCCAATAAACTGCCATGCTATTGTACTTAAATAAAATGGATGTAAGCCTAGTTCACCCAAGCCAACATGTGTGATAGAAATCGTAGCATAAATTGTTAATAGTGATATGAATACACTACATATTAAAAGTGCGAGTACTTTCGCCCAAAACACCTTAATTCGACTACTTTGACATAGTAAAGTTGTACGTAATTGATGATTTTTATATTCACTTGCCCCTATCATTCCTCCAAAGATAACCATTGGTAAATTCCCAGTCAGAGAGGAAAAACCCAAATAATCCAATGGGGGTAATGCTTGCGCTAATTCCGGGTGAGTTTCTGGTGTCGCGTCTAAACCAATCTTAACAAAGCTTTTTGCTGCGATAAGTGCCATTAATGGTTGAATAACGATAACTAAAGCACAAATTACCCACCACACTCTACTTGAACCAATCTTTATCTGTTCAATTCTTATGGTTCTAGAAAAAGTCTTCATCTTATGCTCCACCTTCTGTAAGAGAAAAGAACACATCCTCCAATGATTCTAGGTTCTTCATAACATGCCGAAGTTCACCAGCTGCTATTATTTTTCCATGATTAATAATAACTACATCGTCCGCCACAGCTTCCACTTCAGAAAGAAGATGTGATGACAACAAAATAGTCTTTCCCATGTCTGATTGCTGACGAATAAATTTTCTAAACCAGCGAATTCCTGTTGGATCAAGTCCATTAGTTGGTTCATCAAGAACAAGATATTGAGGGTCTCCCAAAAGAGCCGCTGCAAGTCCAAGACGTTGTCCTTCACCCAATGATAAAGTTCCCAGCCTCGCTTTGCTTTTTTCTGATAAACCGACTATTTCCAATACCTCGGACACACGCCGGAAAGAGATGTTGTTGCTTTGTGCTATGATCTTCAGATGGGTTTTTACCCTTCTAGAAGGAGCACCTCCTATACCATCAAATGCTGCTCCTACCACTTTCAATGGAGTATCAAATGTTACATAGTTACTTCCGCCAAAAGTTGCCGTTCCTGTTGAACGATCAAGTCCTAACAAAATACGAAGTGTTGAGCTTTTTCCTGCACCATTTGGTCCAAGAAAAGCTGTGATTCTCCCTTGTTTTGCTTCAAATGACACATCTTTTAATATATTTTTTTCTCCATGTCGCTTACATAATTGTGATATAACAATATTGTTTGTAGTATTCGTCAATATAAATATCTCCTCCGAAATAAATTAGTCTTGATATTTATTTAAATGGCCCTGACAAGAAATTGTTCTTTAGCTAATTTTCTATATAATGGTACTTTATCCAGTAACTCATTGTGATTACCTGAACCAACAATTCTTCCATGTTCAAGAACATAGATTATATCTGAATCAACTATTGTCGAGAGACGATGTGCTACAACAATGACAGTTTTAGACTCTCTCATCTTGTCAACAGCTTTTTTCAATCCAATTTCATTTAAACTATCTAAATTGGATGTCAATTCATCAAGAAGAACAATCTTTGCCTTTGATAAAAGAGAACGAGCCATAGCTAAACGCTGGCGTTCTCCACCAGATAAAGTAGTACCCGATTCTCCAATTTTCATGTCGAGTTTGTCAGGAGAACGTTCTATCAAATAGCTAAGGTTTACCTCTTTTAAAACATCGTAACATTCTTGATCAGATACATTAGAATTTCCTAAAAGGAGATTATCTCGTAAAGTCCCTGCTACAACAGGGGCATTTTGTTCAACATAAGTAATAAGTTTACGAAGTTCTTCACGAGAATAGCTTCGATAATCCTTTCCGTCTACATAAATTTGCCCGCTGATAGGATCATAAAATCTTTCTATTAATTGTAAAATAGTACTTTTTCCTGCACCAGAAGGCCCGACAATAGCTGTGCGCTTCCCATATTCTGCACTTAAAGTAACTTCTTTAAGTATCATTTCCCCTTCTTTTTGAGCAATATCTGCTCCAAACTCTAATTTGTTATATCCAAAACTAACTTTTTAAAAAAGTACCATCCCTTTTTGTGCAGAAGAATTGGGTGAAAATGTTACTGTAGAATTTGTATCATAATCAGTTTCTAAAGCAAGATCTAATAATTCTTTAATTCTTGCAAAAGCTCCAAGTGATTCGCCTATTCCAGAAAAAGCACCAAAAATTTGCCCCACTGGTCCAATCATTATAAATAGTAGTAAAGCAAAAGCAATTAAATCTGCAATCGTCATATATCCCATAGAAACACGATACCCGCCAAAACCAAGGACAATCAGACCACATACTTGTAAACTCAAATTTGAAATTGGCGTCATAAATGACTGTATTTTTGCTAAACGTATTCCTAACTTTCGTAAATGCTCTGCCTGTAGCTTAGCTTTATTCTCCTCTATTGAAGTAGCATTTGTAGAACGAATAGTTCTAATCGCCTGTAAATCACGTTCAACAAGTCCACTAAGTTTTCCGAGTTCTTGTTGGACCCTAAAACTTGCCTTTTGTATCAAATGGCTAATCAGATTGCTTCGTGCTTCAAAAACAACACCTTCGCCTATTTTCTGTAACAAATAATATTGTATAGTAGTTAAAATCATAGAAACTGATAAAACCAAAATAAGAAGCACTAAAGTAATATTGACTGTAAATCCTGAGCTTGATTGCTTTACTAAATCTGCCACTAAGTTTGGTTGAATAAGTGTTAAAATCGCACTTAAAATACCAAGTATTACTACCAAGATGAATTCTAAATTATGTCCCTTAGTTAAAGCGAACAATTGTCGTAAACTAGCTCTTGGAATCGGTTCATATCGCTCATCTTGTTCAAGTTCTTTAGGTTTGGGATTATTATTTTCCGTTTTTTTCCTCAACATAATTAGATACACTTATAACTTTAGAATATAAACTTACTTCATCCGGCTCTCCAACTGGAGTACTGTTTAATTCAACCCATGCATGTGCCCTAAAAGGTTCTAGGGCGTATCCAGTACACCAACTAACAGATCTTCGTATTAACCACGTTGCTACTACAACTGCAAGTGAACGTCTCAGACAACCCTCTTGACTTCGACATCTCTTACTTACTGTACATACTGCATCACGAATAACCTGAACTTGTTCCTTTGAAGCCGATGGATATCTTCTCGTTAAACGAGATAATATCTTTTCTACCATACTTGGAGAGAGCCAATTCAGAGGTGCTGATAGAAGTATAGCTAGTCTAGCAAGCCATCTTGCTCCATTTGATACTTGTTCTGGCTGCTCTGGAAAAAGTGGTATGTCCATTATGCTAGTCCCACCTCTCTAAGCATGGAAAGAAATTCATTAACATCATTCTCTGCATTAGCACTCTCTAAACCAAAAGTCTTTTCTAATTCAGCCACTAATTCATTCCTAGTTTTTCCTTCACCTAATCCTTGAATTAAAAGTCTTCCAACGTGATTTACTTGAAAATAAATTCCTCTTCTTTTGTCAAAAATCATTGCCCCATTATCTTGTTCAATTATTTTAAGTTCTCTTTTTATCTTTTTCATAAAATTGCCCCCTTTCTAATTAATATTGTCACATTTATGACGGATAACTCATTGCATTATGAAGCCATCGCTCAACAGCAGATAGTCTTTCAAAGGCTTCAATTCGATTATGTAAAGCAGTTGGCATAGATAATTCAGAGACTAGTATGTCGGGGTCAACAATTCCTAGCTCAACAACTTTGAAATCTCTAACGAAATGAATATTTTTTTTTACAGATTCCTTATATCCTTTGTATAAAAATGTTGAATAATCTCCTTTAAAGCCTCGAGTAAATACTTCACGGGGAACAATTCCTTTTGTAGCTTGATACAACATGGGTTTCGTCATCCCAGATTTTAAGTGATACCGCATTGGTATAGATAATGCAGATTCAATAATCTTTGAATCTAAAAATGGAGCTAGCCAAGTTAATCTACTTCCATAAATAACATTAAGTTGGCTTAGTAAACGCCTTTGAAAAAGCAATGACTCTAGTGCTTGATGTTTAGAACGGTCAGAATCAAGACCTCCAGAAATTTCATTTAGAGTTTTCATAGCAATCTGATAACATGGAACATGATAATCTTTTGCAAGCCATGCTGGAATCGTAATTTTTCCGAACCAATCCAAAACAGACTCTTTCCTCCGTGATTTAGCATAGCCAAATCCAATATCTATTTCCGTTTTTAGTGCTTCTTTAAATGATGTATTGTTCATAAGATTAGATACACCTTGTAGGAATGATGTTCTCGTAAGTAAACAATATTGGAAGCCAAACGATAAACTACGCATTCTGTTCTGCCTTACAACGGACCACGCATATGCTGGCGTAGGTGTAAACAATTCATCACCACCAACACCTATGAAATGAACTGAATCTCCATAATTCTCATTGAAATTAACTATTTTTTCAACATAGCCCTCTGTATCTGCCCAAAATACTGGGGAATCCGGAAGAGTTAATCCTGAGTATGGCATGTCTGTTTCAAATCTACGACCAGACACACCGATTGATGGCAATAAATTTAGCGATACATTCATATCATTTGCAATCATAGCGGCCCACTTCGAATCACTGTTCCATTTACTATCTGTTTTTGCATGATATAGCTTAATGTCTGCATAATATGCTTTTAAAACATATGCAATTGCGGCTGAATCAACACCTCCAGAGAGGTCAGCAGATATATTAGCATAGCTCTTAGTATGATTCCTTAGTAATCCAAAAAACCGCTCTCTTATATTGTGCAGCGTCAATTCTACATCATTACTTAGTTCTGGCGGCATCCAAACTTTGAATTCTTCAAATTGTTGTTTTTTCCCATATTTCAAAACGCAAAATGGGTGGATTTTATTCACACCTTCCCATAAAGGTATGTCTTGAAAAGGATAATATGGTAGACTACTTATCAAGTTCAATGCAACTGCTGCTTTTGATATATTTAAATCACAATATCGCGCAATATCACTAGCCGAATCACTAATAATTAAAATATCATTTAACATTTTCCATGATAAAGAAACATCAAATAATGCTCCTCCTACAATAACTTCGTGATTATCAACTAGAACAAAGATCCCTTTAGAAAGAATCTTTTGAAAAATTACCGCTAATTTTGACATCTCAAATTCCTTAGTTCCCTGTATCTGGTCTGCAACTTTTGGATATTCACATCGTATACAGTATATCTCTAGGTCGCCTTTAGAATGCTTAACATACTCATGTTGAGAAATAAGCAAAATGCTTGCCGAAACTGTTTTTATATGTACTTGAAATGGTACTTTATCAGAACTTGATTTTGTTAACTTTTCTTTTAACTGAGTGCGAATAATAGTCTCCCCTCTCGCTTAATTTTAAATATTTTCAACAAAATTTACATACGAGTCTCTAAAACAATCGATTTTTCACAAAAAGTGGTCACTGGACATCTCAAAATTATCCAATGACCACTTTTCTCTCAGTTGTTTACAATCCATAATATTGAGCTCTACAACCAAAAAGATTGAGATCTACCACCAAAAAGATCTCTGTAGTAACCAAACCTTTGCCCTTTAGTAGACTCTTTAAAAATAGCAACTTTCTCAATTGTTGGTTTAGAGTAAACAACGTTTGTCATTGAATTCCACCTCCTTTACTATATGCTCACACCACACACATTAGATTCAAAATAGAAATTAATATTCTATTTGTTTTAATAATAATCTATTTTTAACTCTTTTTTTCTTTCATGTAACAAACTGCAACTTAAATGTAATCATTGGCTTATTCGCCGTTAAAAATACAAATACCTATTAAGACTGGAAATCAAGAGACAAGTAGAAGATGAGGTTTCATATGTTTGTCAATCTAAAGGAAGGGCAACTAGAGGAGCTTCTTCATACCGTGGTACATTCGTGAGGTGGAGTTCAGCCTGGAAGCCAAAGCAATTGGACGTATACGTCAAGTTTCGAAAGCGGGCGTTATTCCCATGTGCAAAGTGGTGCAATTCCATCACCCGAGTCAATGTTCCGTGGGCACTGGATAAACCGAAGCATTACTTTCCCCTGCTCTTCGATGCGCTCATCATCAAGCTGGCCAAGGATATGCCGATGAATGCCGTCAGTCGATTGCTCGGAGAACATGAAACTCGGCTGTGGCGTATGCTTCATCATTACGTGGACAATGCGTTCGTGGCGCAGGACTTGTCCTACGTCACTAAAATAAGTACGGATGAAACGTCGGCTAAGCGCGGTCACAACTACATAGCCATCTTCATGGATCCTGAGCAAAAAAACATTATTTACGTAACTCAGTGGGGGCTGCGCTGCCGTTTAGATCCGATGGTTGAAGTCGCAAAAATGCTGCAGAAGCATGATGACGGTGTCATTCGACGGTTTTACATCCAAGCTGAACAACGGTTTACTGGAAGGTGTGAATAGTCTCTTCCAAGCCGCCACACGAAAGGCAAGAGGTTACCACTCTGAGAAAAACATCATCGCCATGGTCTATGTACTGGCAGGGAAGCTCAATTTCGCCTTGAAATGAAAAAAGAATTGGCAACAGCATGGAGCCACGCATCGCTAGCGGCGAAGATTCCATTATTGACATCATTTTCTATTCTAGTATAATAATTGGATATAGAGAACAGGATCTTTGGCTCTTCGCTCTACTGGGTGGGTACAGTTTTGAATATTAGTTTAAGAGCCCCTTCCGCCTTTAAGAGATTTTCAGATGTAGAAATATCTGTCAAGTATACACCATCGCGATCAAGTTCTCTACGTTCCTGTGGCCTCTGGCCCGACGTTTAGCTGCTTGAACCAGACCATTAATGCCTTCCAACAAGCCGTTCGTCATCTTACTATGGAACCATCGAAGGCTCCCTTCTTCATGCTGCTTAATCGTTCTAGCCAAACTTACCATGGGTGGAAGTTGGGACGAATAGCCCACCCAATCCACTCCTATTATCGTAATATTGAGCAGTATTGACCATTTTTCTATGATTCAGACTTTACGCCATTCAGTATAGCGAGGAAGCATAATTTTTTAGCAACATAAATATGATTTACTGTCAATAAAGTAGACAAAATAAGACGGCTATGCAGTTTTGCTTCTGTAATATTGGGACTCAAATCGATCGGGTGAAAGATACCCCAACGAGCTATGGATTCTCTTTCGATTGTAGAAGAATTCAATGTACCAATGGACTCGACGAGTTATTCTTTGATGTCGCTTAGATCTTTCCGATTCTTTCGCATTCAGCCACTTGTAAAATCCGCTCCGTGATACGCTAAGAATTGAGCACATCTTCTCGCTCCGAAACACAGAGCGGTGTTCCTTGATAAAGCTAAACTTTATTTCGGATCTTTGGTGAAGTAGTGCATGGCTTTTTTTAGGATGGCATTTTCCTCCTCAAGATCTTTTATCCTTTTTTCCAATTCTTTTTGTGCTTGATCCTGAGGTCGTAAATTACCGCTACCAACAAAAGCCTCATCTCTAAATTGCCGGTTATTATCTACTCAATCCATTCGTTGTGTCTACTTATTAGTCTAATTGCAATATATACTAATTGTAAAATAATATTCTTTACACATAAATTGTTGTTTATACCACGATCGTGCATCATAGCTACAATTCACCATTATTAAAGGAGTAAAACGATGGTAATAAAAGTTGCTATTTGTGATGATGTTCCTGTTATTGCAAAAGCTATCGAAGATTTAATGTTAGAATATGACTCCTCGTTATTTGAAATTGATATATTCTACAATCCATTTCGTTTAATTGAATTACTTAAAGGAAATACATATGATTTGTTTATTTTAGATATTGAGTTTCCTAATCTATCGGGAATAGAGATTGCCGAGATCATTAGAAAGAATAATTATACTTGTCCAATTATCTTTATTACAAGTTTCAGAGAATATATGGAAGAGGCTTTTAAGGTTAACACTTTTGATTACATTTTAAAACCAGTAACAAAAGACAAACTATATCCTGCCTTGAATCGCGCTATTAAATATTTAGATTTAGATGATTCAAAATTTATGTTTACATTTAACAAAGTTTTTTACAGTCTTTCTTTTAGTGAAATTATTTACTTTGAAAAAAATAAAAGGAAAGTACTTATTCACACACCCTCTGATATATATGAAACGATTCTTCAAACAAGAGCCCTTTTATCCAAAGTTAATGATAATTTTGTGCAGGTACACACCTCGTTTATTGTTAATGTTAGATATGTAAAACAAATTGGCAATAATATAATTATTGCCAATTTAAGTGATAAGCAAACTGTTGAAATACCAATAAGTCGTAAATTTATAGATAGTGCCAGAAAACAAATTTTGATGAAATTAAGAGACTTAATATAATGAATGATACTATCGTTGCATTATTCAACTTTGTTGTTAATTTAGTGTTGGCTAATCATTATTTTCCAAATAACTCCATCCATAAACTGTTTTCTAAAGAAAACGTAATTATTACATTCTTGACTTTTTTTCTTACCGCATTTTATCTGTTTTCTAATCAACAATCATATATTCTTATGAATATCATCTTCACTGCTTTATTGTTTTTAGTTATCGCAAAGAGGAATCAGATAGATATGAGAAAAGAGTTCTTTTGGTTAATTTTCTTACTTTTAATGTTTTTAATTTGTGATTCCGTTTCGTTTTTTATTACGAAAGCGGTATCGCTATCAGAAGGTTATGATTCAAATTTACTCTTTATGGCTGGAGGAGGAGGTATTGCTATAATTTTAAAACTAATGGCTGTAGCTGTTCTTAAAATTATCGTTCTCCAAAAGCGTAAATTAAAGAGACCAATAAATGTTTTTCTCCTAATGACACTACTTTCTATACCAATGATATCGGTATTTGTATTAAGTACTGCTGAAATTAATTTTATTAATCCTCCTAATTCTATATTTATATTGATTGCTACTTGTATTATTTATATGAATATATGCATACTATATCTTTATATAACCCTCGGAAGTTATTTTGAAAAGCTTGAAAAAACTACAACGCAAAAAATAGTATTTGAATCAGAATTGAATTTTTTTAAACAACTAAAGCATTCACAATCCAAACTATATTCAATGAAGCATGACTTAAAAAACCAATACGTAGTTCTAATGGGGATGTTAAGTCAGGGAGATACTGCTGGAGCTGAAAAATATCTTCAAAATTCGATACAGAAAATCGAACACATTGATTATTTTTTTACAAATAACTATGTGCTAAATTATCTTCTGAATGAAAAAAAATCTATTGCTGAAAGCAATGGAATAACTTTAAACGTTAAATCTTTCCTTCCTGAAAAGATTAATTTAGATACTGATATTTTTGCAGTTGTGCTAGGAAATTTAATAGATAATTCCTTAAACGCAGTCTTACGTTTATCTAATTCTAAAGAAAAAGAGATTTCACTTCTTATCAAACAATTTGATAATAACCTACTTATAGAAATTTCAAATTTATTTGATACTGTGGAGCTTAAAATTCGAAAGAATAGACGATTCGAGGGAATAGGAATTAAAAATGTGAAAAGAATTGTAGAAGAGAATGGTGGAATTTATAATCAATGGGTTCAAGATAATCAGTATATCGTAAGTATACTTTTACTCAATGTATATGATAAAGAAGATGAAGAATAGAAAAGACTGGTAGGGTCGCTCCTGGATCGGCTACACTTAATTGGACAGTAGCAGCAGGAAGACAACATCACGAAGCCCATCATTGAAATCTTCGAGAAGAATCGAAAAGCATATGGCACAAGCTTCATGAACGTGGACTCCGGAGCCGACCGAGCTTGATGCGTACAGCGGCAAATTCAAGTACGTTCCCCGAAGATTCTTCACCGGCAGCTGGCGGAGCAGGCAGAACGGGAAGGCGGATCCTTAAACCAATACGTGCTTTACAAATTGAGTCGCTGAATAAGCGGTTTTTTCTTTTGCAGAAACCCAATAACCTTACAATAACCTTACAATAGCTCTAAATATATTGTGAAATGTTAAATTATAGATTACGATGACCTTGCTACAAAAAATAACAAAATTGTGGAGGTTGTTACAGTGAAAAAAGGTCTTATCGTATTAAGTGCGGCGGCAACACTGCTGGCAGGTGTCTTGGTTCCAACAACAGGTTTTGCAGCTGAAAGAAGTAGCACACAACCAGAAACTAAAAATGTAAAAGCCAATGCTGGCTATGACTATGTGCCTTCTTTTATTTCGGTAGGCGGTTTTTTCTATTTTCCAAGCAGATATAAACACCCTAATGTCTGGTTTGATAATGGTGTGGTATCAATTGATGTCTTTGGTAGAGTAACAGGTCTGAAAAAGGGTTCGGCAACAATTCGGGTATGGGATGAAGAAGAAAAGGAGACAAAGACGTTCTGGATTTCAGTATATTAATTTTGTTTTAGGTCGCTGATTATTCAGCGGCTATTTATTTTATCGAGGGGAGATGATGTACATGGCATTGACGGACAAGCAGAAGGCGTTTGTCTAGGAGTACCTGATAGACCCCAATACCACGGATTCGGCAGACGGCGCATGTGGAGAGTTGTTCGCTGCTGATACGAATTGGAGGTGTAGCGGCGTTCTCCATATAACGGGAACGTATCGAGTTTAATGATATCGCACTCTTTCTCCTTAGCGAGCTTTTCGGCCTCTAATAAAAGCTTCTTCCCATAGCCTAATTTACGAACCTGTTCATCAATAACAAGATAGTGAATCTCCATCCAGTTCCAACATATTTCGCCGGCGAGTCCCCCAAGAGTTTGACCTTCATCAATTTTTAAAAACAAATTTACCTCTTACAACCCCATACTTCGACATATTCAACGATGATTCCATCCGGATGCTGTACGCATGTTTTTCCGGTTGGAACTTCCTTCACTCTCGAACGAACCTTGTCCCTATTTCCTTACGCCTGTCCCATATCTCCTATGGTAAAATAAGTATACTCTTCTGAATAGGTGACAACAAAAGAGAACAACCAACGACAAGGATTATCGACCTCACTCGTGAAATTATTATTACATAAGTTCAATGAAAAACAGATTATTGCCTGGTGGGAGTGCATGGAGAGCAATATCGCTTCTCAAAAAACAGCCGAGAAGGCAGGCTTATGTAAAACGCATCGTTACAAAATAAATTGGTTTTCTTTTTAATTTAACTAAATGAAAATGAGTGATAAAACATGACTATCATGGAAACTCCAAGGTTATACCTAAGGCCATTCGATGATGAGGATGCCGCCTCCCTCCATCCTATTTTTTCAGACCCGGAGACGATGGCGTATTATCCGGCTCCTTTCAGCTACAAGCAAACCCAAGCCTGGATCATGAGAAATCAAGACCGATATGCGAATGACGGTTATGGATTATGGGCCGTTTGTCTGAAGGATTCGGGGCAGGTTATTGGGGACTGCGGACTTATTAATCAAAATGTAGACGGCAAAACGGAGGTTGAAATCGGCTACCATATTAACAAAAACTATTGGTGCAAAGGCTATGCTTCGGAAGCAGCCGCAGCTTGCAAGGAATATGGATTTCACCGTTTAAGATTAAGCAGATTGATTAGCATCATCGCTCCCCAAAACGCAGCATCGATACGTGTAGCTGAAAAGATCGGATTTTCCAAGGAAAAAGAGGCTTATATTTTCGGCAAAAATCATTATATTTTCTCGGGTACTAGGGCTACTGATTAATCTTTTTTCCATTGATGGTGATGATTCGTTGTAAAGCATCACGACTTTCTCTTTTCAATTCGACATATATATCGATAATGACCCTATACAGCATGGGTGTTCATCAATCAATAAAGGAGGTTGTTCCTATGGCACACATTGTTGAGATACGCTTCGCTGCATTTATTCCTGAAGCATGGATAGAGCATAAGCGAACCGCGAGTGCGCTCATTCAATTCAATGGCAACAACAGAAGCTTTACTTATTTCACCGAAGATCAACCCGAGCTTTCGAAAATGGCACAGCATATTGTCGTGGATTTCGAGAAAACGAAAATAAAACATTTTCGGTCGACAGGCCCGACAATCGAAAGAACCGTTGAACTAAGCAGCGGTAACGTTTTGCGGGAAGTATTCGGCCATGCCTCTGATTCAGGACTGACCATCTCGAATGAGAGTATCTCAAGCACGTCAGCGTCGTTTTTCATACAAGGCAGTGCGGCAAATCCTTTGAACGCCGATGCTTCTCCACTTGACTGGGAGTATGACGTAACGGTTGACACTACAGGAAAGGTAACCGTTAAGGGGCGCCATGACGGCTTTCCGGCGCATGAAATTTATAAACGTGTAGATAAGGGCGAGCCGGTTACTATCTATACTCACGATCCGCGCGTTACAGGCGATACGCCCCTGTCTCTGCTCCCTCCAATGGAACGTATTGTAGACAGAATCGCTCCTTAAACCCTCATACTGTGCTTCGCCTTCTCCTTCACCCAAACCCATTTCGATGTAGCAGAGATCCGTGAAAATTCGGTAAACTGCAAATATAGACCAAAAGCTGGCATATCTTATTGATGGATTGAGAAGAGGAGCTTGGCATGAATCACGGGAAGGAGCTGGCCCATGAATTTTAAGATGACGGAAGCCATCGAGGTTCTGGAACGCACACCGCAGACATTGGAGTGTTTTTTGTCTGGTTTATCGGAGGGGTGGCTGCAAGGCAATGAAGGCGAAGGAACTTGGAATGCCTCTGAAGTGATTGAGCACCTTATTGAGGGAGAGAAGCAGAATTGGATGCCACGGCTTGAGTTTATTTTGCAGGAAGGGAAAGACAAACCCTTTCCCCCGTTCGATCGCTATTCTCACCTGCATGACAAGCATGACCGATCCATGGAACACAAGCTGCTCGAATTTAAAACGATAAGAACGCAAAATATAGCCAGACTGAAGGAGCTTATGGAAACGGAAGCGCAGCTTGAATTGTCGGGCTTTCACCCTGCGTTTGGTGTCGTGAAGATAAGGGAATTGATTGCGACGTGGGCGGTTCATGATTTAACGCATATGGCTCAGATCGTTCGCGTCATGGCTAAGAGATACACTACCGATGTCGGGCCTTGGATAGAGTATTTGGGAATCTTGAAAAAGTAGGCATGAGGGGCGGCGAACCCCTCTTTTTTGTTGTTAAGCCGGCTATCGTTCGGTGCCAGTGACTAGTTGGCGGATGTCAAAATAGATAGTTGAAGCATTCCAATAATTGGGCTATCATAATTAGTATCTGATACTAATAGCAATTACTAAGTCCGTTTATTCGTCTGCAGGGTATCGAATGGAGGAATGATTTTGGAGGACCTGTCTGCTCCACAACGTCGCACTGATAATCATCAACCCGATCATCAACCGCCAACTCCATGGACAGAAGTTGACACACAGGTCACCGGGGCCGGCGATTATGTTATCGATGTAACCCCGATTCGCCATACTATCGCTTCGCGTACGAGGCTGAGCAGAACGGAAATCCCTCATGCCGGGATGATGATAGAAGCGGATGTTACTAATTTAGTATTGCTGCGGAATAAGCGTAAAGATGAGTTTATGCGCCAGGAAGGGATTCATCTTACGTATTTGCCCCTCTTTGTCAAATCGGTGGTTAGCGCGATCAAAGATTATCCCATCATGAACGCGGCGTGGGCGGCCGACAAAATTATTGTCAAACGCGGCATCAACCTGTCCCTTCTTATTAGGAACGAGGATTCCGTACTTTCACCTGTCATCCATCACGCCGATCAGAAAAGTATAGCCGGTCTCGCCCTGGCTATCGACTCCCTAACGAAAAAAGCCCGTTCCGGCAAACTGACCCCTAACGATATGCAAGGGGGGACATTTACGGTCAACAATACCGGCTCGTTCGGTTCCGTATCCTCTAGCCCAACCATTATTTATCCGCAAGCAGCCATCTTAACGCTAGAGTCCATCGTGAAGAAGCCTGTCGTCATCGGCGAGATGATTGCGATACGCTCGATGGTGAATCTATGTTTATCCATTGACCACCGCATTCTCGACGGCGTCATATGCGGACGTTTTTTGCAAAGGGTGAAAGGGAATCTGGAAAGCTACGAGTTGAATACGAAGTTGTATTAAGAAAGGAACATCATTCAATGGAAATTAGAAAACCGAACAACGCAGAATTGGAGACTATTTTAAAACTGTCGCCACAGGCATTATTTGAAGGAACATTGGGGAGGGTGAGGCCAACAGAAGAGAAGATCAAGCGGCTTGTTGAACCTCTCATGGAGAAAGGCTGCTGCTATTTAATTGCGGCAGAACAAGATACTCTCACAGGGTGGATTCTGATAGGATCAGCCACAGACCAATTCACCGATGAGACGATTGGTTTTATATACGAGCTATACGTAATCCAAGAGTTCCGAGGCAATGGCATTTCCAAGCGCCTCATGAAAAGTGCCATGGAACACCTGCAAGCAGAGGGATACCGCGAGATACGTCTGGGTGTGTTCGCAGGCAATCATGCGATTGAACTATATAAGCAAATGGGGTTCACAGAAAGAAACACAACGATGAGCCTGATGCTGTCGTAAGGAGAGATTGCATGCTTATTCGCAAGGCAATCCCGAATCGACGGTTTTTCCGGGACGCAAGCTGAAATTGCTGGAGATTGATATCAGAAATTGACATCAACGCAGCCCCCAGCCCTTCCCACATGCAAATTAGTGCAAAAATTTAACGAAATTCTAAGTGATATATATCACCATCCCCCTATTTCCTCCTGTGCTACATTCTTAAAACGACAGCATAGTAGTGGTGTGCAGAGTAATGAATTTCTCAATCATTGGGATACTATCTGTGTCTTTATGTATCTTCTTCTGCGTACCCTTTGCATGGGAGGAATAATATTGAATCAGCTTTTCCGCAAAAAAACACTAAACCTCATGCTTGCTCACAGTGAGAAAAAAGAATTAGCGCGAACGATGTCGCTGATGGATTTAATCTTTCTTGGCGTGGGCTGCGTGATCGGGACCGGAATTTTTGTTGTGACGGGTGTCGTTGCGGCAGAATCCGCAGGACCCGGTATTATGTTATCCTTTGTTATCGCAGGTATTGCCTGTGCGCTCGCTGCCTTCTGTTATGCCGAGTTCTCCTCCGCCGTACCTGTCTCAGGAAGTGTATATACGTACACGTATGCCACGTTAGGCGAACTGTTTGCTTTCCTGATTGGATGGGATCTAATGCTTGAATATGTACTGGCGGTTTCTGCCGTTTCAACAGGCTGGTCTGCATACTTTCAATCCTTGCTCGCAGGCTTTCAAATACACATTCCCGCAGTTATCTCCTCCGCTCCCAGTGTGGGAAAAGGGGGAATCATTGATTTACCGGCCGTTCTGATCATCTTGGCAATTACAGCACTCGTCAGCAAAGGCGTTAAGGAAAGCATTAAATTCAACAATATTATGGTGTTCGTCAAATTAGCTGTTATCTTACTATTTATTGTAGTAGGGGTTTGGTATGTAAAGCCAGATAACTGGGTGCCTTTTGCGCCCTTCGGACTTCAGGGGATCGTAACCGGAGCAGCGACGGTGTTCTTTGCCTATATCGGGTTCGATGTTATCGCTACGGCATCAGAAGAAGTGAAGAATCCGAAAAAAACCATGCCGATCGGGATTATCGCGTCCTTGCTTATTTGCACTCTATTGTATATGACCGTATCCGGGGTATTAACAGGAATGATCTCGTATACGAAGTTGAATGTTGGCGCGCCTGTCGCGTTAGCACTGGAATCTGTAGGGCAAAACGCTATAGCGGGTCTCATTTCAGTTGGAGCGGTATTTGGCATTACCACCGTAATTCTTGCATTAATCTATGCTCAGGTTCGTTTATCCTACGCCATGAGTCGTGATGGATTATTGCCGAAAAAGTTCTCACAAGTCAATGCAAAAACCAAAACTCCATTCGCAAACACATGGGTAACCGGATTTGTTGCCGCAGGCATTGCAGGTTTTATTGATCTAACGACACTCGCGCATTTGGTGAACATGGGCACATTAGCCGCGTTTACCCTAATCTCTCTTGCCGTCATCGTCTTGCGGAAGAAGTTCCCTGACATCAAAGCTTCCTTCCGGGTCCCGTTCGTACCTGTGCTGCCGATCATTAGCGCATTGTTTTGTCTTTACCTTGCATTGAGTTTGCCGTTAATCACCTGGATTTCCTTTGTGATATGGATTGCGATTGGTACGGGCATTTACTTTATTTATTCGCGGAAGCACAGCAAATTGAATTGATTTCGTTATAGCAATTGCCTCCACCCAGCTTCTGATGTATGATGGGAATACCTTACTTTGAAGGGAGTGATCGGCATGACACGCCGGACTAGATTGACTACTGTTGCTAATAAGGTGATCCTGAACTGAATACGACAGGCAGACGCAACCGGTCTGCCGCAACTTAAGGATATCGCTGCCCATTTTTCCTGTTTACATTGAGGGTCTGTTTGCTTATGCGTCTTTTACCCTCTCATATGGATAATGCAGACCGCAGGCGTTAGCCTTGCGGTCTTTTTGCGTGCAAAAAAAAGAGTGGTTCGGAGGAAAAGATGGTAACAAAATCATTGCAGTCATTAGGCTGGGGCTCTTTTTTTCATGATCAATGCCTGCCTTCGGCACATCACAGCTATATTCCGGCGAGAGTTATCTCTCAACATAATGAGAGGTACCGCGTGATTTCGGAATTTGGCGAGTTTACGGCCAAGGTTACGGGGAAATTCCGGTATACGGCCCTTCGCCTTGCAGATTACCCCGTCGTGGGGGATTTTGTATGGATAGAACCGAATGGAGACCAAGCACGGATTCATACGGTTCTGCATCGAAAAAATAGTTTCTCGCGAAAAATGCCGATCTCAGGCGGACGGAAGATGAAGAACGGCGTAATAGAAGGCGGAGTCACCGAAGAACAAGTGATTGCCTCGAACCTGGATACCCTTTTCATCATGTGCGGGGTGGACGGCAATTTCAGCATTCCAAGATTAGAACGGTATCTGACGCTTGCCAGACATCAGAAGCTGGAGCCAGTTATCCTTATTAATAAAATCGATCTGTGCAAGCAGCCTGACAACTATGCAGCGCAGGTAAAGGAAATTGCCGGAGGAGCAGCCGTCCTGCCAATAAGTGCCGCACACCGCACAGGACTCGACCCGCTGGCAGCTTATATGGCCCCGGGCCAAACGATTGTCTTCCTTGGCTCATCCGGCGTGGGAAAGTCAACCCTGCTGAATACGCTGCTTGAACGGGAGGTTCAGACAACCCGCCACACAAGCCATTATTCCGGCAAGGGCAAGCATACGACGACCCATAGACAAATGTTTTTTCACTCTTCCGGCTGTATGATCGTGGATACGCCAGGAATGAAAGAATTGCAGCTATGGGCAGATGACGATGATCTGGATTCGGTATTCGCTGACGTCATCGATGTCATATCACAATGTAAATTTTCGAATTGCACACATCGAAGCGAGCCGGGCTGCGCTCTTCAATCAGCGCTCAAGAGCGGCACCCTGCCACGGGAACGTTATGAGCGGTATATCGCCCAGTTAAGGGAACTGAAGCGGCTGCAAGACAAGAAAAAAGAATACACAAGAATGCAAGGCAAGAAAAATAAATACCAATCATAAAAGGAGCTGCAACCGAATGTTGAAGCTGAAATATTTATTTAATAATGTGAACTTGGCGGAAATGCTTTTGAAAAATTGGGAGTACGATTCAGAATCGTTAGATATGTTTCAATACTATCGCATCTCATCCAATGCCATTTATCCGTTCCGATATGAAGGAAAGACCCGTCTCTTGCGGTTTGCTCCCTCGTCAGAGAAATGCAAATCGAATATCGCAGCAGAGCTCGGATTTATTTCGTACTTGCGCGGCAACGGCTACGGAGCATTGGAACCTGTTGCATCGTTAGGCGGGGAGGAAGTTGTCGAAGCATGCACTCCGTGGGGAACTTACTATGCCTCCGTCTTTAAGCGTGTACCCGGAGTACAGATCAGCCAGACCGATTGCAACGACGAGATTATGTTCTGCTATGGCAAAGCTCTAGGGAAGCTTCATCAATTATCCAGCGAGTACGTTCCTGTCATGGCCAAGCGCTGGTCCTGCCTCGATGTGTTGGCTTGGATTGAGGAGCTGTTCATCGATTCTCCACAGGAGGAAGCCGCGTTGGCGGAGGCGAGATTGCTTCGGAACTACTTCGCTTCGCTTCCCGTCACCAAGCACAATTTTGGGCTCGTTCATTATGATTTTGAATACGACAACGTGTTCTATGATGAGGCATCTTATTCATGCCATGTCATCGACTTCGATGACGCGATGTATCATTGGTATGCGATGGACATAGAGCAAGCATTGGCCTGTTTGCAGGACTGTGTGTCCCCGGACAGCTTCAACACGAAAAAACAATGCTTTTTAGACGGTTACCGCACGGAATTTGACATCTCGGATGATATGGAGGCGCTCCTCCCGGCATGCCGGCGGTTCGCCGCTGTGTACGGTTATGCCCGCGTATGGAGAGCCATGGCCGAAGAATGGGCGAACGAGCCGGATTGGCTCGTACAGTTGCGAGAGAGCTTGAGAGGGCATCTAACAGAAGATTCTTCCTGCTTCGGGAAGGAGCTCTAGGAAGCCGATCGCGATAGCCAGGAAAATGTAGAAGAGGGGCTTCCCCTCTTCTTTCCTTATGGCTCGGTTCGATCATTTGCACTCGCCAAGCCGGCGAGAACGCTAGGAATCGACTGGAATATGCCGTTCAGCCATCTGCAGGAGCGGCAATGGGGAGATTTGTTCCACGCCAGCTTCGGCATGTAGAGCCTTTTCGCTGGCCGAGGATGCCGAAGAAAACTTGGCACTCAGAGCGTTTTAAGTCGATCTTTTCTACTGAGAGACGAGGGATCCTGGGGGCATCATCGCCTTCAGGAAGCATCATTGCCTTCTGGAGGTTTCGTTGCCTTTAGGAGGCATATCATTGCCTCCTGGGGCTTGAACGTGTGGAGGGAATTGCTGCTATTTTACAGGAATTTCGGCTCAATGAGTCCACATCCCGAGGAATTGCTGCAAATCTACATCATTTTAGGCCCTTTTGCTTCAAGTCGAAGCGAAACGGGTGAAATTCCTGCAGTTTTGCAGGATTCCCTTTCTGGTAAAGTCGTCCATATCGAATTGCTGTATTTGTACAAGATTTCGCTTACCGAATAGGCGCGTCTGGAGAAATCGTGCAGTTTTGCGGATTTCGCCTCCCGGATAGACGTGTCTAGGCAAATGGTGCAGTTTTCAGGCCGTTGGAAAACCCCTGTTTTTTACGAAGGGGTGGAGATTGTCCATTTTCCTACAGGCTTGCATCGGGGTCCCCTTCCTGTACAGCAAGTGATTTTCACGTTTCCCGAACAGGCGACATGACCAGGCATTTTCCACATGATTCCCGGTGTTAACAGATTAACAACCGAACCTATACCAAACCTATACATACATGTCGATGTACGCCAAAAAACCCCTGTCACTAGACAGAGGCCTCGAACTCAAATGAAGTTAGGTCCTACAACCTTTCCCTGTAAAACAGCGCTCGCACCGCAAAGCGAGGCAAGATTAACTGTCTTCGCCATCTCGACGGCTGTTGAATGAGCCGATACAGCCATTCGGCGTGAAGCCTTTGCCAGAGCTGCGGCGCCCGCTTCACTGTCCCGGCGATAATATCGAGGCTTCCGCCGACGCCAATCGCGACCTTGGCTTGCAGAATCTCCCGATGCTTATGTATCCAATGCTCGGCATAAGGCGCTCCCAGCGCGACGATTAAGAAGTCAGGCGCGCAAGAGCGGATTTCTTCCACAATCTTCGCTTCTTCCTCCGGCTGAAAAAAGCCATGATGCCTGCCCCGAATCGCCACATTCGGGTAGGTGCGGGCAATAACTTCCGCCGCCCTGCGGCTTGTCTCCTCCTCGGCCCCCAGCAGATAGAAGGACCATCCCTTCCGATTGCCGGTCTCCAGCAGCTTCAGAAGCAGGTCGCATCCGGTCACTCTTTCCGGAAGATGCCCGCCGCGGAGCCGGGATACCATCACGATGCCGATCCCGTCCGCCGTGACAAGCCCCGCCTCGTCCACGATGGAGCGCAATAGCGCATCCTGCTGACAGGACATGACGATTTCGGGATTCCCCGTCACGACGTGGAACAGATCGGAACGCTCCTCGGCGACGACCTCGCCAAGCGTATGCAGCGTCTTATCCATCGTCATCTGGGGGAACGATATCCCCATAATCTTGGTGACATTATCCATGAGCGTACTCCACCTTCGACTAAGATATCCATATCGTACCATGCTTCGACGCCTCGAGCCATCACCGGACCGTCCGCATTAACAAGGAGTACCTATTTTTTTGAAGAACAAGACTCTGCTTTCTCCCCGCCTGTCATAATTGGAATGAACGGAGACACCCTCCGCCTCGCTGTCGCCCGGCTCAATACGGAACCCCATTCGCGTATGGAACGCAATCGAGGTGGTATTGAGGGGAGAAGTGATACAGCGGACCGTATCGCACCCGAGCTGTCCTACGTTATCTATAAATGTCTCATACAACCTTCTCGCCACACCGTTCTTCCGGTGATCGGGATGAACGCCAATGAAATGAATGTACGCTTCTTGCGGATAAGTCTGGGATGGGAACCCGATGAGGAACCCGATAATTGCTCCATCCTGTTCCGCAATGAAGCTGGTCGGCTGGAAATGGACAAAAAACAGCTTCGGCAGCATATCAGACATCGGCCTGCCTCCCCACCAATCATTAAGGACCGCAATCACTTCCGCATAGTCCGACTCTTTAACCGTGCGAATGTTCAATAGGCTGACTCCCTTCGTTATGTATAGGATTCCATCTTTTTCTAACCGCTGATATACTAATAACATTACATCTATAAGATAACATTTTCCAGACATAGGTGAAAAAATGACGATTGCGAACCGAACGGCCCGGCCATTCGCCCCTATCCTGCACGCCATCTCCACAACCCATTATTGGAAGGGGCATGGCGCCTTGTCCATTAAGACGTTCCGGAACGGTCGCGCTTTTTACGAGGCGGGCCAGGGCCATTTTTCCGTGGACGAGAACAGCTATCTTGTGCTCAATCAAGGCCAGGAATATGCCATCACGATAGAAGCCGAACAGCCGGTTGAATCCTTTTGCGTCTTTTTCCCCGATTCTGTGGCAGAAGCGGTCTTGCATGATCTGACGGTGTCGGACAAGCAACTGCTGGACGACCCCTTCTCGCCGAAGCGTGGGACCATCGAGTTCGTGCAGAAAACATACCCGCATGATCAATGGGTCGCTCCCGCTCTTCGGAGGTTGCGGTCCGAGTATGCCTCCAGACAAGGCGAACCGATGTGGCTGGAGGATAAGCTGCATGGGCTGGCACAGGCGCTCCTGCAGGTTCACCTTCAAGTCCGGCGGGACATATCGAAGCTTCCGGCTCGGAAATCAGCGACGCGCTCAGAGTTGTACAAGCGGGTCCATATAGGCCATGACTATATGTCAGCCTATTACGATCGCCCGATTACCTTGACCGACATCGCAAGGGCAGCGTGCCTGTCGCCCAACCATTTTCTCCGGAGCTACAAGCAACTGTTCGCCAGATCTCCCCATCAATATATTATGGAAAAAAGGCTTCAAACAGCGAAGCAGCTGTTACTTCACACCGAGAAGTCCGTAACCGAGATTTGCCTGGAGGTCGGATTTCACAGTCCCGGTTCGTTCAGCAGCCTGTTCTCCAGGCGGTTCGGCATTCCTCCATCCCGGCTGCGGATAAAAAGGTGATTTTCAAGAAGCGCATCCGCTTGAATTCGGCTAACGTAAAGATCGCAGCATCACGAGAACATAACTCAATCACTCGAAAGAGAACGGAGGATGCCAAGTGATCGAAGAGGTATGTCAAGCGGCGCAGTCCGGCGACGCTTCGCGGCTGTCCGTCCTGCTGGAAGCGAATCCGCAGCTCGCCAATGAAGAGAATGTCGACGGACTTCTTCCATTGGGAATTGCCGCCCATTGCGGCCGCACCGAAGCGGTCCGGACGCTATTGGACTCGGGTGCCGACGTCAATGCCATATCCCGCTCCGCCATCTCCATCATCCCGTCCAACACTGCATTGCATGCCGCGATTGCAGGAGCCCGGGACCGGGAGGTCATCCAATTGCTTCTGGATCGCGGCGCGAACCCCGCTTTGCTCGACAGCAACGGTCATACTTGTCTGCATGTGGCGGCTCTGCACGGCGACGGCATAGAAGTGATTCGTCTGCTGCTGGACCACGGAGCCGACGTCAACGCCCGAGTAGAGGGCGGCGACACCGCCTTGTCGCTTGCCCTGGCGCAAGGGCATCAGCATCAGCCCCGTTCCTGCGCCGGAACGGGGCCAGAGAGTAGGCGAGACGCAGGCTCTGCCTATAGCTTCCAGCGAGGCGAGGACAGGACAGCGATTCAGCCGCTGTCCTGTCTCGTATTTATTTAATGAGAACTCGGATGATAGGCTACTCCATCCATCATGAGCAGGCAATCCGAATCGATGAACTCGGTTGTCGAGGTCATCCTTGCAGGACACGCATCCGCTTCAAAATAATCAAAGAACACCTTTTCCATCTCGGGTAAATCCTTTATGTTCTTGAGATATACATTTACTTTTACAACGTGATCTAACGAGGCATTACATTGTTGGAGCGTCTTTGTCAGATGTGCGAATGTATCGTGAATTTGTTGCGTAAAAGTATCGCCGAAGCCCCGATGCAAACCGATAAATACATAATCCCCTGCTGCTACTGCCGATGAATAACTAAATGGAGTCGGAATTCGCTTCACCATGAGACACTTCTCCTTATTGATTAGAATAAACATCCACTTTATCCAACTATAGAACATGCGTTCGTTTTAGACAACCCATTATTCTCCTATGCATAAAAAAAATAACGCACAAACTGTCGCCAGCTTGCACGTCATCATTTCTCTTTATAACCATAGGCTTATGCACTCATCCGAACGGAGAAACCGAGTGGTAGCACCGCCTGTTACGCTGAGTGCTCTATGAAACTCGTGAAATCCGCCAGACGATCCGCATCAACATCCTGTCTTCCATACGCGTCAAGAAACCGCTCATGATACCGGTCTGTCTTCAGATTATAGCGAAGCGTCCACAATCCCCAATACAGATCGAAATGTCTGTCGCCGACTCCGCCATTTCCCACATCGATAAACGATCGAAATGAGAAGCGATCCAGAATCACATTCGGCAGGCAATAATCCCCGTGAATCAAGACATCATCGCTGGTGAAATTCTCCAAGCGATACACAAGTCCGGAATCGATCCCCTTGCCGATCGCTTCCTCCAGCATCTCTGCCGTCCGGTGCCGATAAGGACAGCCGCCTACCGGAAGCGAATGCAGCATCCGCAGCGATTCACCGAAGACAGCCGCCAATCTGTCCGGCTGTTCAAGATGCACGGCCTCGGCGCCATCCTGCCCTTCCACGGCCTCGGTCAACAAATAATCCCGCTCCCCGTCCGATTCATACACAATGACGTCTGGCGCGAGGCCAAGACCGTGCATGAACCGCGTCATCCGGCATTCCCGTTCCAGACTGCCGCCGGCGCATATTTTAAGGAACGCGTGCTCCGCCCCCTCTACGAACAAGGTCTTCGCCGCTTCCGAACAGCTGCTGTCATAAATAGTTGCCTGTTCAAGATACGGCCGCATGGCACCCGGCACCGTTCCGATATCAAAAGCTATTTCCGTTCTCTTCATTTCTCTTCCTCCTGCCGCCAAAGACGCTCCCCCTGCCCGCTTATGCTCTCCGGGACAGCTTCAGCATCGTATCCGCATTCTTCTGGAAGCGATACGGAACGCGCACCTCTTCCGCGTCCCAACCTTGGCTGTCAATATACTCGAGCAGCGGTCCGGCATGCTCATACTTGCGGTTCGACAAGTCCGCCAGCGGGAAAATGCGAATCTCTTCACGCGTCACCCGCATCAGCTCGCGAATCGTCCGCATATGAAAATCATAATCCAGCCGATCCGCATACATGAACAGGAAATGGGCCGACAAGGTGATGTCGAAGGCCTCGTCCGGGAACGGCAGCTCGGGCAGCACGGCCGGCACATAGCGCTCCGGGGCCTGCTTCATGTCTGCCGCGCAATCACGCAGCGCCTGCATCCGAGTCCGCTTCAATCCGGCTACCGATTGATATTCGTCCCAGATGTAGTTCGCCTGCGCCTTCTCCATATGCTCCATCGCATGCTCAATATCCTGCAGTCCTTTGCGTTCCAGTTCTTCCGCCGCATAATAGTAAGCGATATCGGCTGCCGTCACATCCACCCCCTGCCGACTGGCGACAGCCGTGAAGGAGCATGCCCCGGACGGACAATCCAATATCCGCTTCTCCGCCATCTGCTCCGCCGACAGATCGAACATCTTCACATACTCTTCGAACGTCCTTCCAATAAACACGATCCGGCTCAAATCCAGCTTTACCTCGGCTTGACTCATCTCTGCTCAACTCAGCTTTCTCCGCTAAATAATAACTCATTGGCATTGTACCATATGGTGGAGAATTTTACTGCATATCCGCCTGCCTCGCAGACGGCTTGCCGCCCGGTCTGCGGGGAGCGGAGGTGGCCAGGTATACCCCGGCCAGGACGACAGCCATCCCTGCGGCTTGCTCCCAGGTAACGGTGCTGCCATAGACGGCAACGGACATCAGCGTCGCCACGATCGGCGTCAGGTTCAAGTACATGCTGGCCATGTTCCCGCCCAACAACTCTACCCCTTTATTGAAAATAAGATATCCGATCAGCGTCCCGCCGACAATCATATAGATCATCTCCGCCCAGCTCTGGGCCGACATCGCCGCTGCCCGTTCCCAGCCTCCTTCGAACAGCGTCCCGGCCGCAAGCAGGACGGAGCCCGACAGCATCATGACCGCATTTGCCGGCAATGCGGGAACACCTTGCAGGATCGATTTGCCTGTCAGGCCATACAGAACCCCGCACACTAGGGCCGCCACGAACAGCAGATCCCCGTAATTCAAGCGCAGCGAGAGGAGCGCCGAGAGGGAGCCGTTCACGATGACGGCAATGACACCGACGAGCGACAGCGCCATACCGAGTCCGGCACGCGGATTCCACGCCTCCTTGCGCAGAAGAACGGAACCGAGCAGGGTGAAGGCCGGCATCGCCGCAATGATGAGCGCTCCATTGGTCGCAGACGTATATTTCAACGCGGTGAAGAACAACGCATTATAACCGAATATGCCGACCACGCCGATAAAAAGCAGCCCCTTCCAGCGGCTTGCGATCTCGGACCAACGCCATTCCTTCCGCACCGTCACGACGAGCGCAAGGAGAAGTCCGGCGATGCCGAAGCGGATTGTCGCCGCGACAAGCGGGGGAATTTCGGTAATGACATGTTTGGCCGTCGCGAACGCGCCTCCCCAAAATAAAGGTACGAGCAGCATCAGCCAATACATCACTTTCGGTTTCGTCCCATCCTCTTTTCCCATCCTGGTTTCACATCTCCCATGTCCGATTCATTTCCGCTATATGTTTATATGTTTAAAACCTTAAACCTATAAGTCGAAAAAAGAACAAATTAACAATCCGACTCGATCGCCAAGCACAGATCTTTAATTTGCTTCAGGAACTCCCTCGAGCTCAACGCATAATATTTTTCATTTCCTTGCTTGTCGAACCCAATCAGTCCGGCCTGTCTCAATATTTTCAAATGATGGGACACGGCGGGCCGCGACAGCTCCATTCTCTCTGTAATCTGGTTCACATTCAAGCGTCCCTGTTCCAGCAGCAGCATAATGATCTGCTGGCGGTTCTCGTCCCCCAGCGCCTGAAAAATCGGCGTCGCCAAACGGAACTTCTCCAATACAAGCTCTTTGTTCGTACATCCGGAAGATTCCATATGATTCACCCTTGTAGGTTTAAATTTTTAAACATAGATCATTATCTTCGAATCATCTCCTCGTGTCAAGCCACCCCTTGCCTGCGTCCGTCCGGGAAGGCCGCCCGAGCATATGTATGCCAACCTTATGTTATAATAAAACTTGTCAGGAGCCATGCTGGCCCTGCCTATGAGAATGTTCAGAGAGGGTGCTCCCGTTCATGATCCATTACATTCGGTTGCGTTAATGAGAGGTGCGGATGAAGGCTCAGCCATTTTTTTGAGTAATGGCCTGGGTTTATTTTTCTGCGCCTTTTTTCATTCACCAATCCGAATGAATGGGGTGTTTTTGCATGTCTATCTATGGCAAAAAACAGATGAGTATCCGTCTCCTAACCGAATATGAAGCGATGCTGGCCTGCCCAATCTGCTCCGGCCCGATACAAGTGATGCAGGCGGCGAACACAGGCAGCTTGCGCTGTTCTCGCGGGCATTGCTTCGATATCGCCAAGCAGGGGTATGTGAACCTGCTTCCGCATCCTCCGCGCGCCGCTTACGACAAGTCGATGTTCGAAGCCCGCAGGAGAGTATGCGCCAGCGGTTTTTTTGAACCGCTGCTGGAACGGATCAGCGGCCGAATTTCCCGGGAGCTCGCCTTCGATGCAGAGCCGCCGCTTCTGTTGGATGCAGGCTGCGGGGAAGGCTCCGCTTTAGCCCGCATTGTACACCAAGTACACGAACGTACATCAGCCAAGCTGCTGGGCATAGGCGTCGACATTTCCAAGGAAGCCATCCGGATCGCGGCAAGAGAATCATCGCGGGCGATATGGTGCGTTGCGGATCTGGCCCAGTGCCCTTTCGCCGATCGGACCTTCAGCTTCATCCTGAACCTGTTGTCACCTTCGAACTATGCCGAGTTCCGCCGGCTGCTGTCCGATGACGGAATGGTCATTAAGGTTATTCCCGGAAGCGCCTATTTGCGCGAGCTCAGAGAGGTGCTGTATCGGCAGACGGATAGACAGCACTACGATAATGAGCGTACGGCAGCGCTCTTTGGCCGTCATTTTCATCTGATAGAGACCGAGTTGGTGCAGTATCGTCTCCCGGCTGGCCCCGCATTCCTGGAGGATGTGATCCGCATGACGCCCTTGTCCTGGGGCGCGCCGGAAGAGCGGATCCGTCAGGCGCTGCATATGGAGAACGCCGAGATTACCGCAGACTTCACGATCCTATACGGGAAGAACAAATAAAAGCTTGAATCAACATCCCCCCCCTCCTGTCGGGGTGGATGTTTTTGCTTGTGCCCGGGTGCGCTGACATCTTCCTGACACCTTCATCCTGTACGCTGTCGGCAGGGGAACTGAGGCCGCCAGATTAATCTTTTTTAAGGCAACGCTCCCCTGCCTGCTGGTACAATAACCTGTACGTATGAAGCTCGAAAGGATGTCATGCCATGAAAAAAATATTGCTGATCGAAGATGAAGCGCCCATCGCCCGCTTGCTGCAGGCGTATCTGGCGCGTGAACAATATGAAGTGCGCTGGGATGCGGGAGAGGGAGATCTGGAGGGACTTTTTTTGTCATGGAGGCCGGATCTGGTGCTTCTCGATTTAACCTTGCCCGATCAGGACGGGATGGAGATCCTGAAGCAGCTAAGGCAGTATGGCAGCTGCCCCGTCATTATTGTGACGGCGCGCGGCGCCGTGCCGGATCGGCTGCGGGGACTGCAGGAAGGGGCCGATGACTATATTCCGAAGCCGTTCGATCCGGAAGAGGTTGCCGCCCGCGTCCAAGCGGTTCTGCGGCGCTCCACCTATATGGCCGATCACGAGGCTGTACGGCTGGGAGGCCTGGTCATCGACTTCACCTCCTGTGCCGCTTACTTGAACGAGCAGGCGGTGCCGCTGATCCCGCGCGATTGGAATGTGCTCGCCTTCCTTGCCCGGCATCCCAATCAATGCTTCAGCCGTGAGCAGCTGCTGGACAACATATGGGGAATCGATTATGAAGGCGGCGATCGGGCGGTAGACACGACAATCAAACGGCTGCGGCAGTGCCTGAAGGATTGGCCGGAATCTGAAGGCGCTATTCGGACCATGCGGGGAATGGGGTATTCTCTCCATGTCCGCTAGACAACCGCTCCCGATGCTGCGCGTCTGGACGTGGCGCTACGCTCTGATTCTGTTCGCCGCGCTGCTCCTCATCGGTCTCCTCGCCGGTATCTGGATCTATGCGAACACATACCGGCACAGTTATGATGTGCTGCAAGCGCGGGCGGAGCAGTTGGCCGATTCCTATGTCCGGTTCTCCAGTCTGGCCAGCCTGCAGGCCGAGACGCAGACCTCAGCGAACAGTCTCGAGTCGGAGCTGGCCGGCCGGCTTATCATTCCGTTCGAATCTGCCCAAGCGACCGTAGTAGCAAGACCTGCGAATGGCGAGACGATGCAGATTGTTGATGCGAAGGGCATGGTGCTTAATACAGCGGAAGATGGCGGGAACGACGAATCCGGAACCGCCGCCGCACCTTCCGACTACAAGACCGTGCTCACCGGGCAGCCGACCCGGGAACGCCTCATCAAGCAGGATGTGACGTGGCTGCGCATCGGCGTGCCGCTCAAGCAGCAGTCGGGTGTGGCAGGGGCGCTGTATTTGAGCGCGCCGATTCAGGAGGATATCGACAACACGAAGCAGCTTTATGTCCTGATCGCGTTGATGGCCTTCGGCATCGCCGCGGCCGGCTGGGCGGCGATCTATCTGCTGCTGCGGAAGCTGACACTGCCGCTGCGCCAACTGGCGCATGCCGCGCTGCAGGTCGCCGACGGGCAGTATTCGCCGGCGCTGCCCGCCGTCCACGGGATCAAGGAGCAGGAGCTGAGGCAGCTTATCTCCTCCTTCGGCGACATGACCTCGCGTCTCAAGCAGCTAGAACAGATGCGCACCGATCTGCTAGCCGGGGTGTCGCATGAGCTGCGGACGCCGCTCACCTCGATTCGCGGCATGGTCCAGGCCGTGCATGGACGAGTCGTCGCGGGGAGCGAAGCCGATGAATTCCTCCAGATCTCGCTAGAGGAAGCGAAGCGGATGCAGTCTATGGTCGACGATCTGCTCGAATTCTCTTCTCTGGAAGCAGGGGCCATCAAGACCGAGCCCGAGAAGGGTCCGCTCTCCCCGCTCATCCGCAGCGTCATTCGGCAGCTAAGATCCTTGCCGTCGTTCACCTCGATACAGTTGAATGCCGTCCTGCCGGACGAAGAACTCGAATGCGATGGGGATCAGGGGCAACTCAAGCAAATTTTGACGAATTTGATTATGAACAGCTCGGCAGCCGGGGCGACCGAGATTGCCGTGGAGGCCGCGGTGGTCGAAGAGGACATCGTCATCGAGGTCCGGGATAACGGCGGCGGCATCCGGGAATCCGAGGTCCCGTTCATCTTCGAACGATATTACCGCGGCAGCAGCCGGCGCAAGAAGAAGCAAGGACTCGGACTGGGCCTGCCGCTCAGCCGGCTGCTGGCCCGCGCCAATGGCGGGGAGCTCGTCCTTCATGCCACCTCGCAGGCCGGCACCGTGTTCCGGCTGTCCCTGCCCAAGCCGCCCGCGCCATAGCTGCCCGGCTGCCCGCGGCTGTCCTGGCGCACGGGTGAACATTGCCTGCCGGAACAGTTGTGGATGTTGCGCAGCAAGATCAAGGCCGCCCCCGGAAGCGGAGCGGCCTTCATTTCATGCCAGGCCGGCCGGGCTCTCCGGGCTGGGCGGGTTTGCCAGGCGGGACGCCTTGCGCCGCTGGGATAATGGCGGGCCGAGGCGCCTTGCCTTTATCCCCCGATTCGGCGGCCGCATGAAGCGGAGCCGAGCCAGGTATGCGGATTGCCCGCCCAGCACCAACCCAGCTTCGGCCGGCCGCCGCTTATCCAGAGCGCGGTGACCCTGCGGTCGCCGCAGCGGGAGGCAAGCAAGGAGAAGCCGTTATTTTTCTGCAAAATGTCCGGGTAATGGGTAAGAAGCGCAATTCCCTCCTCGATCGTAAGGGGAGAGCGGCCCTGCTGCACTAGCGTCTTGAGCGCTTCATTCGGCGTCACGTTCAGCGTCTCCATTCCCCTGTCGATATCGGCTGCCACATATGCGATGCCGGCGGGAAGCTCAACGCCCTCGATCGGTTGGAAGCCGCGAAGCTCTTCGGCATCCATGATGCTGAAGCCCCGCTTGCCCTGCCGCTCGACCTGCTCCATGGCCTTATCCCCAGACAAGCCATCGCTCCTCACGACGATAATGTAAGGTACATGCCCTTGCCGGGCTTCGATCTCTTCTGGCATAGGCAGCAGCTGGACGCGCTCCCTTAGAGGCGCAAGCTGCTCCTTGAACGCCTCTTCGTCCAGCCCGACGAATGCTGGATAGCCCGCCTGAATCAAGTTGCCTACCTGCCGATCGAATTCATTCCTATCCGGTCTCCTCATCTGTTCTCCTCCTCCATGCTTCTCTCGCTATCCATCTACAAATCCATCGTACAACATGGAAGCTAATTATAAGCTTCGGCGGCAACAGTACCTGTCATTATCGCTCCAGCTTGCCAAAACATTATAAGTCAGCTTTAATCTTTAGTAACGAAGACAATTGCCGGGGAGGACAGAATACGATGAGACCGATCGATGCAGCAAGACGATTGAAGCTGAGCACCAGCGCCCTCCGCAATTACGAGGCTCAGGGCATCATTCCCCCTGCGCTGCGCGATCCGAACGGATACCGGAAATATACCGAGGAGCATCTCGCCTATCTGGAGTGCATTGCCGCCATGGCTGCCGGATATGGCATGGAGGTGACTTCCGATGTGATGCGGCTGCTTCGAGCCAGGGATACCGCATCCGCCCTGTGGCTGGTGAATGAAGCACAAGCGCTGCTTCATCGCGACCGCGGCCTGGCCGAAGAGGCGATTCGCCGCTTCGAGCTGGAAGAACGCGGCCCTTCCGAGCCGGACGCGGACAACGATGGGATGACGATCGGCGAAGTGGCGGCCGAGACCGGTGTCCCCCGCTCCACCCTCCGCTACTGGGAGAAGGAAGGGCTGATCGCCTCATCCCGGGACGAACAGAACGGCTACCGCCGGTTCAGCCCGCCCCAGCTTCGCAAAATCTGGCTGCTCCGCACGCTGCGGACCGTCCTCTACTCAGCGGATTCGGTCCGGCTGAAGCAAGCCATTCGGAAGCTGAAGGACAACGACGCGGAGCGCGCCTGGGACATTGCCCATGAATCGCTGCAATATTTGAACCGGCTTAATCAGGAACAGCTTCGCGGCTCCTACTATTTGTTCCGGCTGTGCCGCCGCTTGAAGCTGCTGCAATAACCGGCGCGCGAATAAGCCATTTGGAACTGTCCGGGGCCGAAACGGCCAGTTTCGCTCTTACTGCTTCCAGACATACATCAATATTAGGTTAAGCAGAGCCACGGCCCCATAGCCGATCGCCCCGCCCGTTCGGCCAAGCAGCGCCAGGAACACAACCGGAAGACCGAACATGGCAAGCTGTAACAGGAAATAATAAGGTTCGCCCAAGCGGATCGAAGCCTTGGGCGAGCCCATCATGCTCCACAACAAGGCGAGGACGAGCGGGAGACCGATCCCTGCAATCCCTCTCCACATCCATCCTTGCGCCGTATGGAATCCCCAATAGCTGGCAATCGCGAGCACCCCTAGCTCCAACAAAAAAACGAACGCCGAGATTGGCATATTGCAGTACCGTCAACAAGCCCATTAGCGAGCGCCTCCTCCCTTTTGGCACGATTCAAAACTAATATGATTAGTTAAAATTCTATGCTAAGATTATTAGTTTAGCAATCGTTTTTTCCTATTCCGCCAAGAAATCCATCCCCGGAAGGAGTGTGTCAGACAAAGGCCACGTTCGCATGCCCCGAGGAAATAAGCGCATAGCTGCATAACCAAGAGAGGCGTCCGCATAAACGGCGCCCCTCCTGCCCTTCTATATGATGTTCCAATCAGAGAACAGCTTCAGCATTCCCAGCACCGCAAGCGCAATCCAGCACCTCGATTAATTGCTCTTCGGTAATAAGGCCCTCCGACAGCAGGACATCGCCAAGCCGCCCTTTATGCTTCGCCTGAACCGCCAACGCGTGCTGCAATTGCGCGGGGGTGATGAGACCGACCTCGACCATCAATTCTCCAATTCGCTTGCGCTGCTTCATGAGTTCACCTCATCTGGAAATCGCGACGGCAATCCCGTCCCGCAGGTATGTACAAGTGCATGAAAACCTCGACTGAAAAAGGCATTCTTCGACAACTTACCCTATAAACTAAAAGCAAGATTCGATGTCAAGCCGCTCCCTGATTGGGTTCATCGCTTTCAGCTATTTAAAATTTTAGCGTTTAAACTATTTATAAGGATATGTAATCACAGGCTATCATCACTGTAAATATATCCCATGTGGTTTATTCCCTAAATTTCCGAACTTTACCGTTAACAAAGTCGAAAACGTTCACAATTTTGTAAATCCAGGAATGATTATTCATTTTTCCGACACAAACGAACGGTTCCTGCCTTCCCCTCCAGAGATGTTCCCTCTCTACAAGCTAGCGTGGCCAGCCGCTTCCCGAAAACGCAAAAAAAGAGCGCGAACCGCTTTCCCCATTCGCACTCTTTCTGTATGTTTGCTTCAATTCCGAACATTGCTTCAACTTCATCCCGCGGCCAGCTTCCCTAATGCCAGCAGCACCGCGCCATAGGCCGCATTCTTCTCGGCGTTAATGCACTGCATCCCGGGGTACCGCTCTGCCAACAAAGCGGTCAAGCCATTCCGCACATCGTTGTTCTTCAGCAGCACGCTGCCGGCCATCGCCACCGTTCCCGCTTGCAGGCCAAGCTTCTCCACGACTGGAACGATGAGCTGGCACAGGGAGCGGGCGCATTTGTCCGCGATGGAGAGAGCGGTCTTGTCCCCGAGCGCACAGGCCTGCGACAAAATCGGGGCCAGGGCCGCGATATCTTTTTTGTTCGTGCGCTGATCATACACGAAGCGGATAAGCTGCTGAATCGATTCCATCTGCAGCTGACGGTACACCATCCCCGTAATGGGCGTCTCGGGGAGGCGGCCGTCATGCGCGCGCACGACCGCCGACAGCAGTTCGCGGCCAATGCTGTAGCCGCTGCCTTCATCATCGATCAGATGGCCATAGCCGCCCGCGCGATGGGACTGGCCCGCTTCATTCTGGCCATAGCAGATCGACCCCGTGCCCGCGATGAGGATGACGCCGACGGCCTTGCCGTGCGCGCCCCACAGCGCCGTTGCTTGATCGCCCGTAATGGCCAAGCCGCCTTCATACCCGCATTCGCGAACGCTCGCTTCCAGGCGGGGAACGACCGTCGGATTGCTGATCCCAGCCGCGCCGATACAGACCTGCACGCAGTGATCCAGCCCTCCGCATACCTTCGCAATCATCGCGAAAATATCCCGCAGGCTGCTTCGCACACTCGCCTCGTCCTGTCCGTTGTAGTTGATCGCACCAGATGTGAACGTATGCACTACCGTCCCCTTCACATCCGCAACGGTGACGGCCGTCTTCGTGCCGCCGCCGTCCACCCCTGCCACATATTTCAACGTAAGCTCACATCCTTCTTCTGCCTTAAGCTCCGCGCAGACGCTCGACGCACTGACACCAGACGCACGACCGCGCAGACATACGACGCGCTGACGCACGAACAGCGCTCATTCCGGCATGCGGCGACGTTTGGCCCTATTCGCCCTACTCGGCCCTATGAATACAAATGATATTGCCGCTTCATGTCCCCAAATTCCCGGCTTTCTTCCCGGAACCGCTCCAACATCGCCGGAACGTCCGCCGGCTCCGCGCGGTAGATGCTGTCCCCGCCTAACAGATCAATGAACGGCCGCGAATTCTCCTTCACCGGGGGCAAAAAGGAAAACTGCTCATAATTGCGCTTGATGGCATACAGTAGCTGAACGCCCGTTGCCAGCGGCTGCAGGGCGCGGCGATCGAGCACATGAAGCTGCACCCCGCCGCATTGCTCATCCCGGAACTTCGAGAACGATGGCTTGAAATAGACCGGACGGAAGATGACTCCCGGCAGCTTCATCCGGTTCATCTCCTCAGCCAGCTTCTCCGCTTCGATGAACGGCGCTCCGATGATCTCGAACGGAGCCGTCGTGCCGCGGCCCTCCGAAATGTTGGTCCCTTCGAACAGGCAAGTGCCTGAATACAGCAAGGCCGAATCGAAGCGCGGCAGCCCCAGGGACGGCATGACCCACGGGAGCCCGGCGTCAGGGAACTGCATCGTCCGTTCCCAGCCTTCACAGCGCACGACATGCAACCGGCCGTTCCACTTCATCTGCTCGTTCGCCATCTCCGCCACCTCGCCTGCCGTCAAGCCGTAGCGGACGCAGAGCGGATAATTCCCGACGAAGGAGTGATAGCCCGGCTTCAATAGATTCCCTTCCACCGTCACGCCGTCGAGCGGATTGATCCGATCCAGCACGACGAACTCCTTGCCTGCCTTCGCGCAATCTTCCAGGGCGTACAGCATCGTGTAAATGAAGGTATAATACCGGACCCCGACATCCTGAATATCGTACACGACCACATCGACCTCATCCAGCATCTCCCGGTTCAAGCGCTTGGAATCTTTGCGGTACAAGCTGTACACGGGCACCTGCGTATACGGGTCCACATACGTCTCTACCTGGGCCCCCGCGGCCTGATCGCCGCGCACGCCGTGCTCCGGCGAGAACAGCGCGGCCAGATTGAATTTCTCGTGCAAAATTTGAATCGTCGAGACGAAGTCCTTCGTCAAGCCGGTCGGGGCCGTAATTAGCCCGATACGCTTCCCTTGGAACAAATGCGCATACTTATCGATACAATCAATCCCGTTGCGGATCATAGCAGCCTCCTCTTCATGTGCGCATCCGCCCTTACAATTCGGACTGGCGCAGGCGCATGCTTTCTTCCGGAATCATGAACGTCTCCGCGAATTCCTTCCGTGCCTCGATGCCGCGCACCCGGGCCAGATGCTTATAATACTCCAGATAAGGGAACGAGGTGCTGCCCGTCACGAACCAATGCAGCGATACCGCCTTCACCCACAAATCATAAGCCTCTTGCGAAAAGTCGACATAGACGTAAGGCTTGTAGTCCACCGCGTCCTCCCAGTTCTCGGCATAATAGAGCTTGGAGGCGAAGAAGGCGGGCAGCTCCCGCTGGAACGACGGCAAGCCGGCGAAGAAGCGCGCGTCATTGACAATGCGGTGCGTCGTCATATGATCCTTGTGCATGCTGTTCTTGAAATGCGTAATGATAATATTCGGGCGCACCTCGCGAATGACATCGCATACCTTGAAGCGGTTCTCTTCATTGTCCTGCAGCTCGCCGTCCGGCGTATCGAACACGATAGCCTCGCCGCCCAGCATCTCAGCGAACGCCTTCGCCTCATTCACCTTCTGCTCGCGGTACTCCGCCATATCCCTGCCTGCCGGGACCCCGCGTTCCCCTGCGGTCAACGCCAGAGTGACGATGCGATCCCCCTTCAGCGAATGGCTTGCCAATACGCCGCCCGCGGTCAGCTCCATATCCCCGACATGACCGCCAATAGCCAGAATCGTTATCTTGTGCTCCCTCATTAGACAAGCTCCTTTCTCATCACAGCGAATGATTTGACCGTGCGGAAGCCAGCCTTCTCATAAATGCGAATCGCGGGATTCTCGCGCCCGGTATACAGCGACATATACTCAGTTCCGATGGTTCGGAACGCCTCGCACAGCTTGAAAAACAACACCGTTCCCAAGCCATGCCCTTCATGCCCGGGATGAACGCCGATGCCCGCGAAGTAGCCGCGTCCGTTCTCCTGGCGAATAACCGGACCGGCGAAGCCGGCGGCCTTCCCTTCATGCGCCGCGACGACGAACGGCACGCCGTTCGCAGCCGCTTGGGCAATCTCCCGCTCCCAGAGCGGATTGTTCAATCGCCGCAGCATCTCCTTCAGACCGCTATGCCGAGCCGGGTCAAACCGCTCGACCGCATAGCCTTCGGAGACGGCACGCGCCTCTTTGGCCCGGATGTCTTCGGGGATGGCGAACCCGGCCAGCGGCATATACATGGCGCATTCGATCGCGCGCTCGATATACCCTTGCCGCAGCAAAAATTGATGATACGCGCTGCCGACCGGCACGCCGGGCGCGTTATTATGCTCATACTTCGGCGTATCCGGGATGTACCAGGGCAGCATCATCGGATTGAAGAACAGCACCTCCGCCTGCTTTTTCCCCAATGCTTGCAAGCGGCGCTCCACCGCCTCCAGCATCACCTTATAGTTCTCATCGCTGCCGCGATCGCGGGACAGCACGATGCAGGTAATATAGCCGGCCGCCTTCCCGAGAGGCAGGTCCTGTCCGGTGCACCCGCACGCAAATCCGATAACCCGGCCCGCGTCCAGCAGCACAAACGTATTTTCCGGGTCGAAGTACGCATTCGATACAAAAATCGCTTCAAAGCTTGCCTCCGTCAACTCCTTGTACCCGTCTCTCACGGCTTCTTCATTCCATAGCGCAATCACATCGCCGCTATACTTCCGGTCCCAGGTTGCGAGCATCATAAGCACACCTCCCATTAGCCTTTGACCGCGCCTACCGTTACCCCCTTCAGGAAATACTTCTGTAAGCTGAAGAAGAGAATGAACATCGGCAGCGCAGAGATCGTAGCGCCTGCCATCATCGGCGCGAAGTAGGTCGTGTTGGCGAAGCGGAAGTTTTTAAGACCTACCTGAATCGTCTGCATATCCATCGTATTCGTGACCAGGAACGGCCAGAAGAAGGTGTTCCAGCTATCCATGAAGGTGAGAATCGCCATGACGGCCAAGACCGTTTTCGACAACGGCAATATAATTTTGAAATAGACCTGAAGCTGGTTGCAGCCCTCAATCTTCGCGCATTCCAGCACCTCGGTCGGAATGCTGCCCATGAACTGCTTCGCAAGGAAAATATTATATACAGTAACGAGACCAGGCATGATTAAGGCACTGTACGTATTTTGGATTTGAAAAATGTTGACGATCAAAATGTACAATGGCACTTGCGTTACCTGATACGGAATCATCATCGCTATTAACAGCAGAGTGAACAGCGCCGTTCTGCCCTTGAATTTAATTTTGGAGAAGGCGTATCCGGCCATGCTCGCAAAAAACACGTTCGACACCGTCACGACACTTGCCACAAACAAGGAATTTAACAGCCAACGAAAGGAATGTTCGCTGTATTCGAAGAAAAATTTGTAGGATTCAAGTGATATCTTCGACGGAAAGAGCGAGTAGCTCATCGCACCGGCTTCGACAGGATCCCCGAAGGAAGAAATAATCATAAAATAGATAGGGAAGATCGTGGCCAAAGCAAAAAGCAAAAGTACGGTAATGATGACAGCATTTCTAATATATTTGACTGCCACATTGCCATTATGTGAATGATAGAGTGACATTATCGGCTTCTCCCCTTCCCCTTAATATTCCACGTCTTTGCCCATAAATTTGAACTGAATTAACGAAATTATCGCAATAATGGCGGCCAGCACTAACGATTGTGCCGCGGCTTTCCCGAATTCAAAGTACTTAAATGCGTTGTTGAAAATAAGCAACCCAACCATTGTCGTTGAATTGTCCGGGCCGCCGCCCGTCATCAGATAAGCGTTCTGGAACACCTGGAAGGAACCGATAACGCCGGTTACAAGCAAGAACAACGTTGTTGGCTTCAAAAAAGGAATGACGATATACCACAGCTTCTTCAAAAAGGATGCCCCATCCAATTCCGCTGCCTCATAATAACTGTCATCAATGCCGAGCAGGGCCGCCAAGTAAATAATAATGGCCGTGCCATGGCTTGCCAGCCAGGACATCAGGACGAGAGAGAACATCGACGTCGAGCTTGATCCGAGCCAGTTCAAATTGCTGATGCCGAACAGGCCAAGCAGCTGGTTCAAAATTCCCGCTTCCATCGGATCGAAGATCCACAGCCATACGACAGACATCGCCACCCCGGACGCTACAGCAGGCAAATAGTACACCGCCTTGAACGTCGTCTGCAGCTTTTTATTCAGCGGCAAAATAAGAATGGCCACGACAAAGGAAATGATCAGGGCCACGGGAACCGTCAACACCGTATAGACGGCCGTATTGACGATCGATTTCCAAAACAGCGGATCCTTGAAGGAATTAATATAATTGTCAAAACCGATAAACGTAGAGCCTAGCGGCTTATAATCCTGGAAGCTGATAATAAAGGCGCTGACAACCGGATAGGCCGTAAATACGGCGAACACAACCAGGGCTACGGCGATAAACGCATATCCCCAGCCTGAATCCCCTCTAATTTTCCGTCTCTTCAACGGCTTCGTTAATTGGGCCATAATGTGAAACCCCTTTCAATACGCAGTGGTGCAATCATTTCCGGATAGCCGCATGCGGGCGGTTCCATGCGGCTATCCGAATACTGTTCTGTCTAGTCTGTGACAACTCCGTCTTCGCCGAATGCAGCTATGGCTGCCGATTTCACCGCATCATACATTTGCTCAGGCGAAATCTCGTTGGCGATCAAGGCCTGCAGCTTCGGAACAATCACTTCGTCCTCGAGCTTAATCGCCTTGGCGCCCAGATCCGTCGGAATATCCGGACGTGCCGGCGTCGCTTGCTTGAGCAAGGTTTCTACAGCCGCTTTATTGTCCTCGCTTCTTTCAATCGGCATGCTTTCCGCCGCTTTTCTGCCGGACTCGGTAATATGTGCGGCGAACAGATCATTGTTCGTCGTAGCTGCAACCTTGCCGCTGGCCAAGAAGTAAGCCGCTTTGACGACATTGGCCTTATGCTCAGGTGTCGGCTCCTGCTTGCCGCGGAAGGTTACATAACCGTCAACCGCGACGCTTGACTGCTGCTTCTCGCCCAAGAACGTAGGAACCGGCAATACGACATAATCGACCGGGATGCTTCCTTTGACTTCACTGCCGTCTTTTTTCTCGATTTTTTCGTTATTTTGGTTCGCATTATTTTCGAAAGTGGCCAGACCTTTGCCTGTAATCATCGTTTGACCTGTCAGGAACATATTCCAGCGCTTCCCGGCATCGACCGAGCTGAGCTCCTTCGGCATGGAACCGTCATCAATGAGTACGCGAATCGCTTTGAGCACTTCCAGGAAGTTTTTGCTCGTGTACGCATATTTCAAATCTTTGTCGAACGCGGCCGGCATGCCCGCATTTTTAAGCAAAATAGCCAAGTAGTCCTTGGACGCTACGCCCGCGGTCGCAAAGACGAAGCCGTAACGGGACGTTTTGTCGCCATCCTTCACGACGCCTTTTTTGACGTCTTCACGGAATTGCTCGAACGTCCAGCCTTCCTTCTGCACCTTCTTCCAATCAATGCCCGCTTGCTCCAGGAACTCTCGGTTGCCGCCAAGCGCGTGAACCTCCATGTACGCCGGGAAGCCGTATAATCCGTTGCCGTTCTTCATATATTCCAGCGGAATTTCATCGTAATCGGCAATCATGTCAGGCGTGGCAATATCGGTAATATCCATCAGCATGCCTTGTTGGATATACTTCGGAATTCCGGCTGAGCCAATGAACGCAATATCCGGCGGGCTGCCCGCATTCACTTGCGTATCCAGCTTCTGCGTCATGTCTTCCCAGCTCGCCGGCTCGATTTTCAACGTCAGATCCGGATACAATTCATTGAATTCCTTCTCCATTTGCTTGAAGTTGTCTTGGAAATTGCCAGACACCGGCGGGAGCAACGCGGTTATCGTATCTTTTGCACTGTTCCCTCCGTTAGCGCCCGCATCTGGCGATTTCGCATCATTATTCGAGCTTCCGCATGCCGTTAAAGAGGACAAAGCCAAGGTTAATGCCAAAATGGATGCCAATACACGCAACTTCCTCATTGATATAAGCCCCCTCAGGTTATCGAATGAATTACACCACTTTTGTAAACGTGCCGATCGCTTTCTTCAAGCTGCCCTCGCATTGCTCCAGCGCTTGCTCTGCCGCGGCCGCATCCAGACCGGTCTTAATCATCATGATGGCCAGCTTGCAGTTCATGGAAGCGCTTTCTAAATACGTAGCAGCGGTACCCGCATCAACGCCTGCAGCTGCCTGTATAATCCGTACGGACCGATCGCGCAGCTTGATGTTGCTCGCCTTCACATCGACCATTAAGTTGTTATACGTCTTGCCCAGCTTCACCATCGTACAAGTGGTAAGCATGTTCAGAACCAGCTTCTGCGCTGTACCCGCTTTCAATCGGGTCGATCCCATAATGACTTCCGGTCCTACAATAGGTGATATGCAGATATCGCAGACGCTCTCCAGCAAGGATTCCTTGTTATTGACTACGCCGATGGTGGTGGCCCCGATGTCCCGCGCCTTCTTCAAGGCTGCGATGACAAAGCGCGCGCTTCCGCTCGCCGTAATGCCGACAACCGCATCCTTGTCTGTCACGCCGCAACTCTCGATTAATGCAACCCCCTCCTCCGCATTATCTTCAAAGCCTTCTACGGCCCATCTCAGCGCAGTGTCTCCCCCGGCGATATGTCCTTGCACCAGCTCAGGGTCTGTTCCGAACGTGGGCGGACATTCCGAAGCGTCGAGGACGCCCATTCTCCCTGAAGATCCAGCACCGACGTAGAACATCCTGCCACCATGTTTGAGCACTTGATGAAGTGAATTAACCGCTTTCACAATTTGCGGAATTTCAGCCGCAACCGCTTGTGGAACCTTCGCATCCTGCTCGTTCATGAGGCGGAGCATTTGCTCGGTTGTACACTCATCAATGGCCGCTGTCTCCGAATTGATTGCTTCCGTCGTTAGACCCGCTAGATACTCATCCATAGCCATCCTCCTATCCTGTTTGTGTAACTTGCTTATACTGCAATCTTAGCCCCAAAGACATTTATGGTCAACAGTTTTTGAAATAAAATTTTATTATAAAATAAATTGTTGTTTTTTATTTTCTTCATTTCAACAAAAAAAGACATCGGATGCGAGCCGATGTCTGACCGTCAAGCCGCTCTCAACATTAGCGATGCTTGCTTGCCAGTATATTGTGCGTCTTCGTCAAATATTTCTTTACATGCTTGTATTCGGCGCTGGCGACGCCGGCGAATAAAATGTCGATCACCGTCAGCATCGCAATCCGCGAGCCCATGGCGCCGCTGCGGATCGTAATCTCGGGCGTGGAAATGCTCAGCACGATATGGGCGTTTTCCGCCAACGGGCTTTTCGTATACTTCGTAATCGCGATGATGCAGGCGCCGTTCTTTTTGGCGATGTCCAGCGCATCAAGAATATCGGCCGTATTGCCGGAATTCGAGATAAAGATCGCCACGTCATTCTTCTCTAGCAGCGTCGCCGCGGTAAGCTGGCTATGGCCGTCGGTGTACGCATGGCAAATCTTATTAATGCGCGAAAATTTCTGCTCTGCATCGATCCCGACCAGACCGGAAGCGCCGATGCCAAAAAACACGATCCGCCGGCTCTCCCTTAGCACCTTCACCGCGCGCTCGATTTCTTTTCTATCAATGACACAAAGCGTATCCTCGATAGACTTGCTATTATTGCGGGAAATGTTCGAAATAATCGTATTCAGATCATCTCCAGGCTGAATATCCGTGTACTGATCCTTTTGCTCATCCTCCATTGAGCCAAGCGAAGCGGAAATACTGACAATAAAGCTCCGGTAGCCGGTATAGCCCATCGTCTTGCAAAAACGAAGAACCGACGCGTCACTCGTCTTCGTCAACTGAGCCAGACTCTTGATGGAGAGATGCGGAATTTCCTCCAAATTAGCCAGCACATACTCTGCGACTACCCTTTCCACCGGCGTCAGGCTGTCCTTCATGTCACGAATCTTAATTAAAATATTGTCGTGGATTGACATCGTTTTTCCCTACTATCTTTTGAAATTTTATTTTAAAGTTTTGCTCCAATAATAAATTTTATTTTATACTGTACCCCTGCTATTTGCAATACGATGCCGTACATCCCGCGAGGCCGATCTATCCTTGGCCGCCCTTGCTGCCATTCGCCTTTGTCCCGTCCGGTCGGGACTACCCTTCTCGTGCTCTTGTCAGCACTCTCCCATCGAGTCAGAAGGCCCTGCCCGCTCCTTGTCAGCACTCTCCCATCCGGTCAGAAGGCCCTGCCCGCTCCTTGTCAGCACTCTCCCATCCGGTCAGAAGGCTAGTAGAGGCAGAACAGTCACCTAACTCGACGTCACAGACCGAATACAAAACTAAACTGATATATTTTATGTTCGGATAACAAATCCACATTTGCATTTGATTACAGATCATGGGTAGTTAGTAAGTAAAGTTGTTTTGCGAGGAAACCTGGCGTGTACGGCATGTCGTTACGCAGCCAGCCCACGATGGTCCCAATTAAAGCAGAGGATCCATACCAAATGGCAATATCCTTCTGAATGACTGCTTTAGAACCCGATGAAGCGGTCTCCCTATTCTCGAACCTTGCCGTAATTAACTCGGTAAACATCTGTAACAGACGTTCGGTAAAAATATGGGGCCGCCTCGATCCTAAAATAACCTTGTAAAATGGTGCATTTTCAGCAATATGTTCAAGCATCTTTACTAACCTCAACCAATCTTTATCTTCAGGAGATGTGGGCAGGGCTGGATTACTGTTCATGGCGTGCTGAAGATCTTCAATCATCTCATCCGCCATCTTATCCAACATGTCCGGGATATCGCGATAATGCAGATAAAATGTAACACGGCTAATGGTCGCACGCTCCGCAATACTGCTGATAGACATTTTCTCAATATCCATCTCTTGCAGCAGAGCAACAAAAGCATCCTTTATCAACTGCCTTGTACGGCGTATTCTGGGGTCTGTTTGGTGTTTGGAAATGCCCGGCATTTCGTTCCTTCCTTTCTGAATTAGAGTAAAAATAAACAATTTCTAAATAAATTGTACTAAATCCCCAGTTTCTTTTACACTTTGAAGCCAAGTGATAACTAATTCTGTTCATCATGATTGTGGGCCTCACAACATGGAAGCAGACGATCATGAGGTGACCATGCCGGACTTAAACATGAACCTTAAAATTCAAATTTGGGAGGGAGTATTATGCAGAAGGAAATTATCCAGGCAGCTAAAATTACTCAGTTTCGATCCGCCGTCGAAGAGTTTAGCCCCTTTGAATGGTGCAAGCACCAATTGGAGCATGAACCGATTAGCTACAACGAAGCTACGAATACTTGGAACGTTTTTCGGTATGGCGATGTCAAAAGAGTACTTAGCGATTACGAGTATTTCTCCAGCGAGAGAGTCCGAACAACAATCAGCGTCGGAGCCGACAATGAGGTGGGAAGCACTCCTGAACGAATCAGTTTGAGCAAGGATCCTCCGCTACACCGAAAAAGCCGAAGCCTGTTATCCGCTGCATTTACGCCTAAAAGCCTAAGTTTGTGGGAGCCTCGAATCCATGCTGTGGTCGGTATGCTGATCAAGGATATGGGAGATGAACCGATTATTGATATCGTCAAGAGCTTTTCCAGCGCGCTGCCGACCATCGTCATTGCAGATCTGCTTGGTGTTCCATCGGAGGATCGCTTCCTCTTTAAGGAATGGGTGGATCATCTGTTCCTTCCGCTTCCGATCGATAACATTGAGGATGTCCGGGAATTGAAGCGGCAAGCAGCGAGAAACTATTACAACTATCTCTACCCGCATGTGGTTGCCAAAAGAACTCATCTGACCGACGATATCATCTCCGACTTGATTCGAACGGAAGTCGATGGTGAGCGATTAACAGATGACGAGATCGTCCGGATGACCATGTTCCTTCTAGGAGCCGGCATTGAGACGACAAGTCATTTACTAGCCAACACGTTCTATTCTTTTTTATATGATAATGATCAGATCTATGCTGAGGTACAGTCGCATCGCGAACTGCTTCCGAATACGGTGGAAGAAATGCTCCGCTACCGTTTCCATACAGCCAGAATGGATCGGACGGTGAAGCAGGATAACAATGTTCTTGGAGTGGAGCTCAAAAAAGGCGATGTCGTCGTTGCCTGGATGAGCGCCGCCAATCTGGATAAGACGGTGTTTGAGGATCCGTTTACGCTGAACATCCACCGTCCCAATAACAAACTGCATTTAACCTTCGGTAACGGTCCGCATTTCTGCCTAGGCGCTCCGCTTGCACGGCTGGAGGCGAACATTGGCCTTGCCTTGTTCATGGATCATTTTCAAAGCATTGAGCCTGTTCCCGGTTTCAAACTGGAAGCGAATCTGACGCCTTTTGCCGCTGGGCAGACGTTAACTTATTTGCCCGTACGTGTAACACGATGGTAGCAAAGTCGTTCGATTGGGCAGCCTGTTGATTTTCACAATCAACGGGCTGTACTCGCTCACTTTCCAATCAAGCTTGCAAACGAACTTCATTGTGACCGTGCAACGGCTAGGGGGAAATTGGCGTCCTGGTTCAAGGAAGATGTCCTCTGAGCAATGGGGATAATGCTCATAAGATGCGCAGCCCCCTAATCATTCAGCACCAACAGCATGCCCTCTCCTCCATTTCCAAAAGAAAAAACGACATCTCTGTCGTTTTTAGCGATGATTCCTGATCAAGCTTCATCCGTTCATCATTCTGTGTGCTTACTCCTGCGCCTGCGCCACCGCCAGATCCAGGGCGAGCTCAATCATCTCCGTGAACGTGCTCTCCCGCTCCTCGGCGGTCGTCATCTCGCCCGTCAGCACGTGGTTCGACACGGTCAGGATCGACAGCGCGTTGACCTGATGCCGGGCAGCGAGCGTATACAGCGCCGCCGTCTCCATTTCCAACGCCAGAATCTGATAGTCGGCCCACAGCTGAATTTCTTCGCGGTCCTCCATGTAGAACGTATCGGTCGTCATCACATTGCCGACCTTGACGGGCAGCTTCTTTTCACAGGACAGATCATACGCCTGCTTCAAGAAGCGGAAATCGGCCGTCGGCGCGAAGTCGATGCCCCGGAACCGGCGCTGGTTCATCGCCGAGCTCGTGGATGCGCTCATCGCGATCACGATGTCCCGCAGCCCCACGTTTTGCTGAATTGCTCCGCAGGTGCCGACGCGGATCATGTGCTTGACGCCGTAATCATGAATCAGCTCATGCGCGTAGATCGAGATGGAGGGCACTCCCATTCCCGTGCCTTGCACGGAGACACGCTTCCCTTTGTACTTCCCGGTATAGCCGAGCATGCCGCGCACCGCGTTATAACAATGCGCCTCTTCCAAAAAAGTATCCGCAATAAACCGGGCGCGTATCGGATCGCCAGGCAGCAGGATCGACTCTGCGATCTCCCCTTGCGGAGCACCAATGTGTACGCTCATATCTGTCATATCCTCCCCATCATTAAGTAACCGCGTGCTCAGTACAGAGGAATGCCGGAAAGAGGGAAGGAAGAGGATGTCCCTTCCGGTTGAAGATATTCCTTCTCCTTGTCGGCAAGAGATTTGGCCGTGAACTGATCGGTTATGAGCACATTCGCATACCCGCCTTGGAGCGCGCCGAATATCGCCTCCACCTTGCCCGGGCCTCCGGCCACAAGGATGGAATGCTCCTTCCGGGCGAGCGAATCAAGCGGGATCCCGATCGTCCGCGCGTCCAATTCAGGCAGACAGATCCGGCCATCGGCATCGTAGAACCGGGCGCCAATCTCCCCGCAAGCCCTGCCTGCCAATTCCTTCACCTCTTCTTCGGTAAAGTATTGCACCGGTAAAACCGGAGAATTCGGCACCGGGACGCCTACGCTGTACAGGGCGATATTCGCCTGTTCCCCCATGTCCAGGACGGCGCGCATATGGCGCTCGGACTCTATCGCCTGCTTCACCAGCGGGTGGTCCACGATAACGGGGAGCGGCAAGAAATAGGGAGACGTATGATAAGCGCTGCCGAAGAGATGCATAATCTCGCAGCTGTACGTATTCGTTCCCGATTGGCTTACGCCGCCTTGCCACTGCACGACATTGACATTGCTTACATGCTTATGATTCAACTTGTGCGCTACCTGATAAATTGTCTCTCCCCAAGCCAATGCGATCGTATCTCCATCGGTAATCAGCTCATCCAGATAGCGCGAGGCATCTTCGGCTAAATATTCTCCGATCAGGTCCTCTTCATAATGAGGCACCGGGACGACAATCGCCTTTTTCAAGCGGTATTTGTCCTTCAATTGGTAGGCAAGCCGGTGCGTATCCTCGGACGGATCCAGAATCCGAATCTGCACCAATCCGTCCTCCCGCGCCTGCTGTAAAAATCGGGAGACGGTAGGCCGGGACACGCCAAGCTTGTCCGCGATATCCTGCTGGCTGCAATCCATGAAATAATACATTTTCGCAGCATCAATCATTTTTTTGATTTTCTCTTGATCCATCCCAAGCCACCCATCTATCCAATGTCGAATATAGGAAAAACCGTATATAATCTCTATTATAGCATTGTCGCCGCATCTTATCATTTGGCTTTCCCCGGAACCGGATGGCAACTGGCATCCCTCGGACATCCATAACGAGAACAAGCGCCCCCCTGCACAATCGCCGGGGAGCGCTCGCCGCATTACGCTCAGCCTATTCCATTATCCCGCGGCAGGCCAGAATCGAGATGAATAACCTGCGCCTCGCCCCGGATTAGTTGACTCTTACAATACGGTTCTCTACTTTTGGATGAATGACCTTATTGTTCACCAAGTATTCTTCTACGATATCATAGAAAGTATAGCCGGTATCCAGCACCTGATCCTTCTTCAGCATCGAGTATCCGTCACCGCCGGAGGTAATGAAGTCATTCGTCGCCACCTTGTACGTCTTCTCCGGATCAAGCGGCTGTCCGCCGACCTTCACCTCGGTGACCCGTTCGCCGGCCGGCTTCTTCACGTCATAGACGAAAGACATGCCGCCAACTTGAAGGAAGGAGCCCGGCAGATCGTCGGTATTCTCCGCTCCTCTGACCGACACTTCCAGCGCAGCCTTCAGATCGGCTCCGGTCGCCTCCACGATGGTCAGCGTATTCGGGAACGGCAGAATGGAATAGAGATCCTTCTTCGTCATGTCTCCCGCCTGCTTGCTGGCGCGGATGCCCCCGCCGTTGACCAGCGCCACATCGGCTTCATAGCCTGTGATCGTCTTCGTCTTGGCAATGATCGCATCAGCGATGAAGTTGCCCAGATTGGTCTCCTGCGCCCGGACCTGCGTGCGCTCGCCGTCCAGATCGACCTCGGTCTTGCCCACGACGGCCTTCATCGATTCCTCGACCTTGACCACGACCTCTTGCACGAGCTTCTCGATCTCCGGATCGGCCTTCACATTCTCGTCATACTCGACCAATCCGCCGCTGAAGCCGACCAGTTCCTTATTGTAATAGAACAGATCGACGCGGCCCAATGATTTGCCGTACTCCCAGTCCTGAACGATATAGGTGCCGTTCACGACTTCCGGCGTATGAAGCGGTGTATGGGAATGGCCCCCGATGATGAGGTCGATGCCCGAGACGTTCTTCGCGATCTCCCGGTCTTTGTCCACGCCGATATGCGAGACGATAATGACATGATCGGCCTCCTTCTTCATCTCCGGCACCAGTTCCTTGGCGATATCTACCGGATCCTTGAACGTCAGCCCCTTCACATTGTTCGGATGCGTCACGATCGGCGTCTCTTCCGCGACGAAGCCGATGAAGGCGAACGTCTCGCCGCCCACCTCGGTCTGGAACGTCGGCACGAGCAAGTTGCTGCCGTCCGCCTTGAAGACGTTGGCGCTAATCATCGGATACTTCAGCTGGTCGCGAAGCTTCAGCAGCTGCTCGTAGCCGAAATCAAATTCGTGGTTCCCGGCTGCCATCGCCGTGTAGCCGAGCGAATTGAGAATCGGAAGAATCGATTCTCCCTTGAATTGGTTCGTATAGATCGTGCCCTGGAACGTATCTCCCGCATCCATCAACAGGAAATTGTTGTTCTCCTTCTCCCATTCCTTGACGAGCGTCGCGATTTTGGCGTAACCGAATTCCTTGCCCTTCTGATCCTCCTGAATGTGGCCATGGACATCATTCGTATGGGCAATCGTAATATGCTCCGTCAGCGCGGCTCCCAACGCTTCCGTGAATTGGTCGCGGGTCACGGAGGCGCCGGCAGGCAGCTCAAGCTCAACGCCCAGCTTCTTCGCAATCCCGGCAAGGCGTTCGGCGGAAGGCGCCAGTCTGTCATTTGCGCTCTCCTCCTCCGTAATCGCGCCCTGTCCAGCCGCCCAGTCAAGATAGCCCTGCGCCCAATAGCCGCTCTGCTCCGGAATCGAAGCTCCGGTTCCTCTCGCAATCAGCGCGACGGCTTCCCCCAATGACACGGGACGCTCAAGCCGCAGATCCCCATGCTCATAGCCTGCAATAATATGCTTCTGCTGCATCCATTCATTGTGCTCCACCGGTTGGAGCGGGGCGGCAAAGGCCGATGCCGAGAACAGCATCCCCAATGCGCCGGTCATGAGGAATGAAGCCGCTTTCATTTGGAGTCTCAAATAATTCACTCTCCCTTTCATCTTGTTGATAGAATACCGACCATCATTGAACAAATGTAAATATACAAAATACTTTTTATCAACTCATAGTATACATAGTTTATTTTTCTGCGGTCAAGACAAAGTTTCATGCCGAGATAGTATGGAAAACATAGGATTTTCATCGATTCTTGCTTTCTGCGAAATGAACATTTGTAAAACCGATCGTTTCATATCGAAATGAAAGCGAATTTGAGCCAGCCTTCCGCTGGGCCATCCCTTCTCCATACCGAGTTCATACTCCGTTCATAATCCTTCCTTAAGCTGAAGCTGAAGCTGCAGTATACATCGAATTTAATAGGAGGAATGCCGATATGAGCAACATAATATCCCGCGAACAGTATGATCGCGCCGCGAAGCTGTTGAGTAGCGAATGGCAGCAGCATGTGTTCAACGGCCGCGTCGTGCCGAACTGGCTGGACGGCGGGAACCGGTTCTGGTACCGCTGCGACGTGCGGCTGGGCAGAGAGAAGGGAACCGAGTATATCCTCGCCGATCCCGAGACGAACGCCTCGAAGCCGGCCTTCGATCATGAACGTCTCGCTTCTTCCCTGAGCCAGGAGGTTGGCCGGACGCTGGATCGCCATCATTTGGAGCTGGATCGGCTGGAACTGCCCGAATCATGCCATCTCATCCGCTTCGATATGGACGGGGCACGCTGGGAATGCGATCTGTCCAGCTATCGGTGCACCCGCCTCCCGGCCCCGGACCGGCCGCTGCCCGAGCCGTATGAGCTGCTCTCCCCCGACGGGCAGTGGGGCGCCTACGCCGAGAAGCATAATCTGTTCACCCGCCATGTGGAGAGCGGGGAAGTGCGGCAGTTGACCTTCGGCGGCGAGCCTTATTATGATTATACAGGCAGTGTGGAGGCGATGAACCTGAATCTTCGCCCCGAGGGCAAGTCATTCCCGGCCGCCTTGTGGTCGCCCGACTCGACGAAGCTCATGACAATGCGGCTCGATCAGCGTTCGCTCCGCGAGCTTCATCTGCTCCAACACGTGCCCTCTGCGGCAAGCGGGGACCTCCGGCCTGTCCGGCATTCGATACGCTATGCTTGTCCGGGCGATCCCCATATCCCGCTGGCCGACATCGTCATCTGCGATATTAAGCGGCAGGACAGCATCGTCGTGGACGCGCCCCGCATCATACTCGGTTCCGACAGCCCCTTCAATCCTCTGGCCCCCCAGGCCTGCTGGAGCAAGGACAGCAAGCAGGTCTGCTATCTGTCCATGGCCCGCGATTACCGTTCGGCCAAGCTGATTGCCGCCGATGCGGAGACGGGGGCGGCCCGCACCGCCATCGAAGAACGGAGCGATACGTTCCTGTTCATCGATCTGTATCATTTCGGCAATCTGGACCTACAGTTACGGCCGGATCCGAACTTCCGCCTGCTGGCCGACGATACCGCCCTCTGGCTCTCCGAGCGCGACGGATACGCTCATCTGTATCTGTTCGACAGCCGCTCGAGACAGCTCATCCGTCAGCTTACATCCGGCGAGTGGAACGTCCGGCGGCTGGCGGCCGTGGATGAGCGGCAGCAATGGATATACTTCACGGCCAGCGGCCGCGAACCGGGGCGCGATCCGTACTTCCAGCACCTGTACCGCATCCGTCTTGACGGGACGGGCTTGACGCTGCTGACGCCGGAGGATGCGGATCATAAGATCGCCTTCGCTCCGGATCTGAGCTGCTTCACGGACACCTATTCGCGCGTCGATCTGCCTCCGGTATCCGTGCTTCGCCACAACGACGGCAGCCTCGTCCGGGAGCTGGAGCGGGCCGATATCGAGCTGCTGCTGGAGCAGGGCTATCAGCTTCCGGAACGGTTCACGGTCAAGGCGGCGGATGGGGTTACGGATCTATACGGCATTTTGATCCCTCCCGCATCCTGCGAGCCTGGGCGGAAGTATCCGCTGATCGATTATTTTTACGGGGGACCTCAGCTTCTCAATACGCCGAAATCGTTCCTGTGGGAGTCCGCCATCGATTTCTCCGGCGGATCGCAATCGTTCACCCAACTCGGATTCGTAACGATCGTGATGGACGGAACGGGCACTCCTTACCGCTCCAAGGCGTTCCATGACGCGTCCGACGGCAATCTCGAGCATGCGGCCGGATTAGCGGATCATGCCGCCGCCATCCCTCAGCTCGCCGAACGATATCCGTTCATCGATCCGAAGCGCGTCGGCATCTGGGGTGTCTCCGGGGGAGGCTACGGCTCGGCCCGGGCCATTCTGACCTATCCCGACGTCTATTCCGTCGCCGTCTCGGGGGCCGGCAATCACGATCAGCGGGCCTACATTGCAGCATGGGGCGATCGGTTCCAGGGACTGGCCGACAAGGAACATCCGGAGAGGTATGGCCGTCAGGACAACGCACAGCTGGCGGCTAATCTGAAGGGCAAGCTGCTGCTCGCGCACGGCGATATGGATGACAATGTTCATATGGCGCATACGATGCAGCTCGTCGACGCACTGATCCGGGCGAACAAGGACTTCGATCTGCTCATCATGCCGAACGTCGGCCATAGCATTCAGTCGAACCGCTATTTTATCCGGCGGAAATGGGACTATTTCGTGAAGCATCTGCTCGGAGCCGAACCGCCTGCCCAGTATGAGATTGCGCCGGAGGTGCAGCACTTGCCCGCACAGGCTGCTCTGTCCATTCCCGACTAACCCAATGAAAATTAAATTGACAACCGCAGCATTCCTGTGTATGATTCTCACAAGACAATTTCATTATCTTGACCTTATCAAGAGCGACTGAGGGAATAGGCCCTATGACGTCCAGCAACCTTACCCATTATGGTAAAAGGTGCTAAATCCTACAGAATGCGCGGCATTCTGAGAGATAAGTGGTTCCTATCGATGGAATGCAGCAGCCTCTTTCTCTCATGGAAAGAGGCTTTTTTTCATTCGCTGGAATAGATGCTGGCCGGACGAGACAATACAGCATGAACGTTGGAGTGTGAGAGAGATGATAGAGATAAGGAATCTTATCAAGGAATACCGAAGCAAGACGGGAACGGTCGTCGGTGTCGATAATGTCTCGCTGCAGATAGAGAAGGGCGACATCTACGGCATCATTGGGCGAAGCGGAGCCGGCAAAAGCTCCCTGCTCCGCTGCATCAATCTGCTGGAGCAGCCGGCATCGGGCAGCATCCTCGTCGACGGCGTCGATCTGACCAAGCTGCAGGGCGAGCAGCTGCGGCAGGCCCGGTTGAAGATCGGCATGATCTTTCAACATTTTCACCTGATTCGATCCAAGACGGTCTATGAGAACATCGCCTTTGCGCTCAAGGCGAACCGGACATCCAGGGCGGACATCGAAGCGCGGGTGACCGAGCTATTGGAGATGGTCGGCTTGTCCGACAAGCGCGATGTCTATCCTTCGCAGCTGAGCGGCGGCCAGAAGCAGCGGGTGGGCATCGCCAGGGCGCTCGCGAACGATCCGCATGTGCTGCTCTGCGATGAGGCGACATCCGCGCTCGATCCGGAGACGACCCAGTCCATTCTCGACCTGCTGCAAAAAATCAACCGTGAATGGAAGCTGACAATCGTCCTGATTACCCATGAGATGGAAGTCGTCAAGGCAATCTGCGATCGGATGGCCGTCATGCAGAACGGCCGCGTCGTCGAGGAGGGGCCTGTCTATGATATCTTTTCCGATCCGCAGCATCCGATGACCCGCTCCTTCATCAACAGCCTGTTCCAATTCGATCTGCCCGACCGCCTGCTCCGGCACAGCACGGGAACCGTCGTCAAGATTCACTTCGTCGCGCCGCAGGCGGAGGAAGCCGTCATTACCGACATGCTGAAGCAGTTCGATGTCACAGGCAATATCCTGCATGGCAAGATCGAATACATCCATGATACGCCTCTCGGCATCCTCATCCTGGAGCTGAACGGCAATCCGTCCGAAGTGCAGCGGGCCATGGATTATATCGCATCACGAACGCACCGATTGGAGGTAATCAGATAGATGGACTCCCTCATACAGATCTTGCCCGATCTGTACAAGGCGTTTTTTCAGACCTTGTATATGGTGGGCATCTCATTAGTTGTCGCTTTAATTCTGGGTCTTCCTATTGGAATAATATTATTTGTAACGGATAAAGGACTGTTTCTCGAAAATCGCCTTACCCGCGTCGTCCTCGGCTTCATCGTCAACATGATCCGATCGGTTCCGTTCATCATCCTGCTCGTGACCCTGCTGCCGCTGACGAAGCTGATCGCCGGCACTACGATTGGTCCGACAGCCGCATCTGTCTCGTTGTCGGTGGCCGCCATCCCGTTCTTCGCCCGGCTCGTCGAGACCGCGCTGCGCGAGATCGACAAGGGCGTTATCGAAGCTGCCGTGTCGATCGGGGCCACACCTTGGATGATCATCCAGGATGTGCTGCTTCCCGAAGCGAAGCCCGGCATCGTGCAAGGGATTAATATTACCGCGATCAGCCTCGTGGCCTACTCGGCCATGGCCGGGACGGTCGGCGGAGGCGGCATCGGCGATCTGGCGATCCGGTTCGGCTATTACCGCTATGACAATACGGTCATGTTCACCACCGTCATCGTCCTGATCTGTCTCGTGCAGCTCATTCAATATGCCGGCGATTTCCTGGCCAAAAAGGTAGACAAGCGCTAACGCAAGGTTACAACATCATTTCACATATATATGGAGGGTATCATCATGAAAAAGACAGCCATTCTTCTCTCGCTCATCCTGACGCTCAGCCTGTTG